>CANNIA010000037.1 GCA_947504705.1 Paracoccaceae bacterium | reverse complement strand
GCGCGGAGGTTGCTCGCGCTTCGCTTCGCGATGTGGCGGGCGAGGTCTGGCGGGCGGCAGAGGCTTTGCGTGAGGCGACCGAAGCGTTGCTGGCGCTGCCGCTGAACGACCGCTTTGCCGGGGCAGCGGCGTATTTGCGCGGCTTTGCGCTGGTGCTGGGCGGGCAGGCGCATCTGAAGGCGGCGCTGGCTGATGTGGGCCGTCTGCCTTTGGCGCGGGTGATGATCCGGCGGCTTTTGCCGGAACATGCGGCGTTGTTGCGGGCGGCGCGGGACGGGGCCGAGGGGCTGTATGCGGTTTCAGTCGAGGCGCTGGCCGGGTGAGCGAGGGGATCAGGCATCCGTTCCAGACGCCACCGGCCGAGGGCGAGGCGGTGGAGGTCGCGCCCGGCGTGCTGTGGCTACGCCTGCCGCTGCCGATGGCGCTGGACCATGTGAACATCTACGCGCTGGATGAGGGCGACGGCTGGACTCTGGTTGATGCCGGGCTGTCGACGAAACGGTCGAAGGCGATTTGGGAGCGTTTGTTGGTTGGTCCGTTGCGGGGCAAGCCGGTGAAACGGGTGATCCTGACCCATCACCATCCCGACCATGTCGGCCTTGCGGGCTGGTTTCAGGCGATGGGGGCCGAGCTTCTGGCGACGCGCACGGCATGGCTTTATGCGCGGATGCTGACTTTGGATGTGCAGGACCGGCCCAGCCCCGAGGCGCTGACCTTCTATCGTCGGGCGGGGCTTTCCGAAGCGGAACTGGCCAAACGCACCGGTGAGCGGCCCTTCAACTTTGCCGATGTGGTCGATCCTTTGCCGCTGGGTTTCACCCGGCTGGAGGAAGGGCAGACCCTGCGGGCGGGTGGGCGCGACTGGGTGGTGCGGATCGGGCATGGCCATGCGCCGGACCATGCGACGCTGTGGTCTGAGGATGGGCTGGTGCTGGGCGGCGATCAGCTGCTACCGGGGATATCGGCGAATATCGGGGTCTATCCGACCGAACCTGATGCGGACCCGTTGACCGAATGGCTGGACAGTTGCCGCCGGTTTCAGGCCTTTGCCCGAGACGATCAGCTGATCCTGCCGGGGCACAAGCTGCCCTTCACCGGCCTGCCGTTCCGGTTGCCGCAGATGATCGAAAACCACGAAAGCGCGCTTGTCCGGTTGCTTGATCTGCTTGCGCTGCCCCGCGTGGCGGTTGACTGTTTCCCGGCGCTGTTCAAACGTGAGATCGGGCCGGCGGAGCACGGGTTGGCACTGGTCGAGGCGGTGGCACATCTCAACTGTCTCTTGCGGCGCGGGCTGGTTTCACGTTCCTTGAGCACGGATGGTGCATGGGAATGGGAACGACGGTAATGGCCAAGGCCGCGACGAAGAAACCTGCAAAACCTGCCAAGCCGAAAAGCCCCGCCGAATGGGCGCATGACCGGCTGGTGATCTATATCCGCAATTTCGAAAGCCAACTGGATGCCAAGCACGAGATTGCTTTGGGTCTGGCGGCGGATGAGGCGGGTGTGTTGCGGATCGAGGGGCTTGGCTATTTCGATCCAGACATGATCACCTTTTACGGGCGCGATGAAGATGGGGCGCGGGCTCAGTTGATCCAGCATTATAGCCAATTGTCCGTCACCCTGCGGGCGGTGCCGAAAGAGGTGGAGTCGGACCCGCCGCGCCGGATCGGCTTTAATCTTGAGCCGGGTTGGATTGGCGGCGAGTCGGGCGACGGCTCGGCGGGGTGAAAGCGCCTGTCGACCCCGTGACAGGGAGTCGTGACAGGGCGGGCCGAATAGGCTATGGGCAGGAAAAGCTGATTCATGAGGAAGACGACCATGGCCGATCATCACCACAGTGAGCATGTGCATGGCTCGATGGATATACGCGCGCAGGAAAAGACCTTTGCGGGCTTTGTCCGGATGTCGATCTGGGTGGTCTGCATTTCATTTGGCGTGTTGATTTTCATGGCGCTGACCAACGCCTGATCCTTTAATCGACCCCGGGGGGCCATGATGCTGCGCTTGATGCTTTGCCTTGTGGCTGTTCTTGGTCTGGCCTCTTGCGGCGCCGATCCCACTTGGGCCCCGGATGCCGAAGTTCAGGCCGCGCGCTTTAGCCCCGAGGGCGAGCCGACCTACATCACGCTTTACACCGTGATCAACAAGGGCTCCGGGTCGGGCGCGCATTCGGCGATCTTGGTCAATGGTTCGGAGCGGGTGATGTTTGACCCGGCGGGAACCTGGTACCACCCGAAGCTGCCGATCCGGAACGATGTGCATTTCGGCATGACCGACAAGGCCATCGCCTTCTACATCGACTACCACGCGCGCGAGACCTATGACGTGATCGAACAGAAGATCCTGGTCTCGCCGCAAGTGGCCGAGCATGTGCTGCATCTGGTCGAAGGCTATGGAGCGGTTGCGAAATCGATGTGCACCAATGCCACCTCGACCATCCTGCGCGCAACGCCGGGGTTTGAAGACATGCCTGCGACCTGGTTCCCGAAGAAGCTGTCGGATGCCTTTGGCACCCTGCCCGGTGTGACCACCAAGCTGATCACCGACGATGACGATGACAGCAACCATGGCGTGCTGATCCTTCAGGCGAACGGCGATCCGCTGGAGTGATTGCCGGCGCTGGGGCCGAAATCCTTAAGCAAGGATTTTGACAAATTTCTTGCCTAATAAATTTGGCCCCTGGATCATCGGTTGCGTTGAAAGGGGACCTTCTTGCGCATTTTCGGGGCAGTTCTGGCAGGCGGAGAAGCCCGGCGCATGGGCGGCGTCGACAAGGCGTTGGTGGTCTTTGCCGGGCGGAGCCTGATGTCGCATGTGCTGGACCGGCTGGAGCCGCAAGTGGATCAGGTCCTGATCTCGGCAAATGGCGACGCGGCGCGGTTCGCGGCGTTTGGTTTTGCGGTGGTGCCGGATGATCGGCCGCAGGGGCCGCTTTCCGGGGTGTTGGCTTGCTTGAAGCGAGCGGCTGAGATGGGGGCTTCGCATCTGGTGACCACCCCCGTCGACACGCCCTTTATCCCCGGCGATCTGGTGCCGCAGTTGTTGCTGGCCGCTGAAGCCGCGCCCGAGGGGTTAGCGATGGCGCGGGACGACAGCCGTGACCATCCGGCGACGGCGGTCTGGCCGGTGGGGCTGGTGGGTGCCTTGACCGAATATCTGGCGTCGGGGGGCGGCAAGGTCACCGGCTTTACCAAGGTGCATGGCGCGGTGACGGCGCGTTTCTCCGATGCCCGTGCGTTTATGAACCTGAACACTCCCGAAGATCTGGCGCAGGCCGAGGCTTGGGTTAAGGGGGCGGTATGAAGGTTTACGGGGTCATCGGCTGGAAGAATTCGGGCAAGACCAGCCTGATGGAGAGGTTGGTGGCCGAGATCACCGGGCGAGCGTTTTCCGTCTCGACCGTCAAGCATGTGCATCACGATGTCGATCTGGACCAGCCGGGCAAGGACACCTACCGGCACCGGGTCGCGGGCGCGCAGGAGGTGGTGCTGGCGGGGGCCGGGCGCTTTGCGCTGATGGTGGAACACCGGGGGCCAGAGCCGGAGCTTTCGGCGGTGCTGTCACGGCTGGCGCCGGTCGATCTGGTGCTGGTCGAAGGCTACAAGCGCGACGCGCATCCGAAGGTCGAGGTCTGGCGTGCGGCGACGGGGCACCCGCTGATCCAGTCGGGCGATCCTTTGGTGCGGGCGGTGGCGACGGATGCGGCACTGGTGCTGCCGGTCCCAGTCCTGGACCTGAACGACACCAAGGCGGTTGCCGATTTCATCCTGCGTGAGGTCGGGCTTGCGGTTTGACCGGGTGATCGTAGTCGACTGGTCGGCGGCGAACCTGCCTACCAGTGCGACAAGCCGGGCGAATGCGGTCTGGGTCGGGTGCCACGATGCCGAAGGTGGGCAGGAATGGCACCACCGCACCCGCGCCAGTGCCGAGGCGCAGCTTTTGACGCTGATCGAAACCGCGCGGGCGGATGGGCTGCGGCTGTTGATCGGGTTCGACTTTGCCATGGGTTATCCGGCGGGCTTTGCCGCGAGGTTGACCGGTGTGGCCAAGGCTCCAGCGGTCTGGGAATGGCTGGCCGGGGCGATCCGGGATGACGCGGAAAACCGGAACAACCGGTTTGAGGTGGCGACGCAGATCAACGCTGCCTTCCCCGAAGGGCCGGGGCCGTTCTGGAGCCATCCGACCGGGCAACACTGGCCGGGCCTGCCCTATCGGCGGGTGGGGATCGACTACGCCGCTCTGGGCTTGGCCGAAAAGCGCGCGGCGGAACTGGCGGTGCCTCGGGCGAAAAGCCCATGGATGCTGTTCAATCCCGGCTCGGTCGGGTCGCAAAGCCTGTTGGGGCTGCCGATGGTTCATAGGCTGGCACAGATGCCGGGGACGGCGGTCTGGCCCTTTCAGGCACCCGACGCGCCGGTGGTAATTGCCGAGGTCTATCCCTCACTTCTGGCCGGAGAGGTCGCGATTCTGGCCAATGCCGATGGGCTGACAGCAGATCAGGCGCAGGTGCGGCTGTTGTCGCAGGCGTTGTATCGGCTTTCGGGCGCGGATCGTCTGGGGCCGCTGTTCGAGGCCCCTTCGGAAGCGCAAGAGGAAGGCTGGATCCTTGGGGAGGGTCATGCGCGCCTGCTGGCCGAGGCGTTGAAATGGGCGTGACCGGGCGGGTGACGATCCAGTCAGGCCTGCCCGACAATATGGGCGATCAGGCGGCGGCCCTGTACTGGGAGGCGTTCGGCGGAAAGCTGGGCCGGGTGCTTGGCCCGGATGCGCGGGCGCGGGCGTTCTTTGAACGGGTGATCCGCGCCGATCACTGCATCGCGGCCTTGGACGAAAGTGGCAACTTGCTGGGCATTGCCGGGTTCAAGACACCTGCGGGAAGTTTCGCAGGTGGAAGCTGGGCCGATCTGCGGGCGATCTATGGGCCTTTGGGCGGGCGCTGGCGCGGAGTGATCCTTTGGGCGCTGACCCGCGAGGTGGACAACGATCGCTTCCTTGTTGACGGGATTTGTGTCGCACGGGCGCATCGCGGCGAGGGGATCGGCAGCAAGCTCTTGGTGGCGCTGTACCGGGAAGCGGCGGAACGAGGCTATCGGACGGTTCGGCTGGATGTGATTGCCGACAACTGGCGCGCTCGGGCGCTGTATGAACGTCACGGCTTCATGGCGACGCGGACGGAAAAGTTGGGCTTAGTCCGGCATTTTTTCGGCTTTTCCTCCTCGACCACGATGGTTCGCCCATTGGAGGCAAGGGGCGATTGAGGTAACCAGCCTTGGAGCCTTGCTTGCGCTGGCACCGATATGCTGCCAGAAAATGATCAAATTTCCACAGCGGAGTCCGAACCATGATCGAGAAGCGTGATTTCTATATCAACGGGGCATGGGTTCCGCCGACCAAGGCGCGTGACTGTCTGGTCATTAACCCCTCAAACGAAGAGCCCTGCGCGGTGATCTCGCTTGGCGATGGTGCTGACACCAATGCCGCTGTTGCCGCCGCCAAGGCTGCTTTCCCGGCCTGGGCTGCCACGCCACCTGCCACGCGTCGCGAATATGTGGTGAAGATCCTTGAGCAATATGAGGCGCGCAAGGAAGAGCTTGCCCGTGCCGTTTCAATGGAGATGGGCTCGCCCCTGAAACATGCCCTGGAGCAGCAGGTTACCTGCCTGCCGTGGCACACCAACAACTTCCTGACCGCGTTTGACACGCTGGAGTGGATCCGCCCGCTGGGCCCTCATGCCCCGAACGACCGGATCGTGCTTGAACCCATCGGGGTTGTCGGGCTGATCACGCCGTGGAACTGGCCGTTGAACCAGATCGCGCTGAAGGCCATTCCGGCGATGCTGGCGGGCTGCACCTGTGTGCTGAAGCCGTCGGAAGAATCGCCCCTGAACGCGATGATTTTTGCCGAGTTCTGCCATGATGCGGGCCTGCCTGCGGGCGTCTTCAACCTGGTGAACGGCGACGGCATGGGCGTTGGCGCGCAGCTGACCACGCATCCGGATGTTACGATGATCTCGTTCACCGGCTCGACCCGGGCCGGCATGGCGATTTCAAAGGCTGCTGCCGATACGCTGAAGCGGGTGACGCTGGAGCTGGGTGGCAAGGGTGCCAACGTGGTGTTCGACGATGCGGACGACAAAGCGATCGAACGCGGCGTCAAGCATATGATGGACAACACCGGCCAGTCCTGCAACGCGCCCAGCCGCATGCTGGTGCAGCGTGGGGTTTATGACCGTGCGGTGGAAACGGCGGCGCGTGTCGCCAGTGAAATCAAGGTCGGCAGTGCGATGGAAGAAGGCCCGCATATCGGCCCGGTGGTGAACAAGCGCCAGTGGGACCAGATTCAGGCCCATATCCAGAAGGGCATCGACGAAGGCGCGCGTCTGATCGCAGGCGGGCCGGGGCTGCCAGAGGGCTTTAACCGGGGCTTTTACATCAAGCCAACGATCTTTGCCGATGTCGTGCCGGGCATGACCATCGAGAAGGAAGAAATCTTCGGGCCGGTCCTGTGCATGATCCCCTTTGATACCGAAGCCGATGCCGTGCGGATCGCCAACGACACGCCCTATGGTCTGACGAACTATGTCCAGTCGCAGGATGGGGCCAAGCGCAACCGGATGGCCTTGGCGCTGAAGTCGGGCATGGTCCAGATGAACGGCAAAAGTCGTGGTGCTGGGTCGCCTTTTGGCGGGGTCAAATCCTCGGGCCGCGCGCGGGAAGGTGGGCACTGGGGGTTGGAAGAGTTCCTTGAGGTCAAGGCGATCTCGGCCTGGGATTCGACGCAAGGCTAAGGCGATGGAACTGGTGCAGATCGGCCCGGTGCGGGTGCTGTTCGTGATGGCAGCACCCCCCGAATATGGGCCGAACCTGCAGGCCCTGTTCCGCCCGCTGATTTGCGGTGTGGGGCCGGTTGAATCGGCGATTGCGGTGACGAAGGCGCTGGTGGAACTGGGGCCGGGGCGACTGGATCTTGTGGTCTCGCTGGGATCGGCCGGGTCGGCACGGCTGGTGAAGACGCAGGTCTATCAGGCCTCGTCCGTTTCGTGGCGCGACATGGATGCGTCTGTGCTGGGCTTTCCGAAGGGCGTTACGCCGTTCTTGGACCAGCCTGCAACGCTGCCTTTGCCCCTCCGCGTTCCGGGTGTTCCCTTGGCCAGCCTGTCGACGGGCGGCAATGTGGTGTCGGGGGCGGCTTATGCCGGCATTTCCGAGGATATGGTTGACATGGAGACCTTCGCCGTCTTGCGCGCCTGTCAGGGGTTTTCGGTGCCGCTGATCGCCCTGCGGGGGATTTCGGATGGGGATCAGGAACTTTCGGGCCTGCATGACTGGCAGGAATATCTGCATGTCGTGGATGAGAACCTTGGCAAGGCGGTTCAGGCCATGGCGGCGGCGTTGCAATCCGGGGGTCTGGCTGCGCTGAGATGAAACTTGACACATGTGTCAAGTTTTGGCTGTCTGGGCGGAATGGAGGCCCCCATGACCCAGCACCCCCGCCTGATGTCTCCCCTTGGCTTGCGCGGCCAGACCCTGCGCAATCGGATCGTCTTTGGTGCCCATACGGCGAACATGTCGGATCAGGGCCTGCCGGGGCCGCGCTTTGAAGGCTACTTGCTGGAGCGTGCCTTGGGTGGGGCGGCGATGATCGTGGCGGAGCCGATGCCTGTGCACCGGACGGGGGTTCTGACGCGCGGCAATTATCTGCATTCCGACGATGCTGTGATCCCCGGCTTTCGGGCGATCACCGACAAGGTCAAGGATGCGGGCGCGGTCATCCTGCAGCAGCTTTACCACATCGGCGCGCATGGCGATTCGGATCTGAGTTTTGCGCCGCATTGGTCACCTTCGGGCGGGCCGTCCTACCATGACAGCGACGGTAGCCACGCGATGACGGGGGCGGAGGTCGAGGAGTTGCTGGAGGCCCATGTCGCGGCGGCGGTGCGGTCCAAGGCCTGCGGTTTTCAGGGGGTGGAGGTCTGGGCGGCCTATCACTCGCTTCTGGATCAGTTCTGGACGCCATGGTCGAACCAGCGCACCGACCAGTGGGGCGGCGGCTTGAAGGGTCGGACGCGGTTTTCTCGGGCGCTGATCGAACGGGTGCGGCGGGCCTGTGGTGAGGATTTCATCGTGGGTTTGGCGGTCAGCTACTCGACGGCCTATGAGGTGACCTTGGGGGCGGAGGCCTTGACCGAAATCCTCGACCTCCATGACCGGACGGGGCATGTGGATTACGTCACGGTGGGGGCGGGGTCGTATCTGGAATTCGAATCGATCATTCCGCCCTTTACCCATGCCGAAAAGCTGACCACGCCGCTAACAGCGCAGCTGAAATCGGTGCTGAAACATGCGGTGGTGACCTCGGAAGCCGGGGTCAGGACGCCGGAGAATGGCGAGGCGATCATTGCTTCGGGCCTTGCCGATCTGGTGTCGATCGTCCGGGGGCAGATTGCCGACCCACATCTGGCGCGCAAGGTGGCCGAGGGGCGGGCGGAGGATGTGCGGGGCTGCATCTCCTGCAACCAGATGTGCTGGGGACGGCGGTCGCGCGACTATTGGATTTCCTGTCTGATCAATCCCTCGGTCGGTCGGGAGTTTGAGTGGGGTGGGGATCGGTTTGTCCCTTCGGTCGAGCAGAAGGATGTGCTGGTCGTGGGCGCAGGCCCGGCGGGGCTTGAGGCGGCGCGGGTGGCAGCGGAACGTGGGCATCGGGTGGAGGTGGTCGAGGCCTTGCCGGTGATCGGCGGGCAGTTCCGGCTGGCAGGGATGCAACCGCGCCGGGGGCAAATTCTGGAGTTGATGGATTGGTACGAGCGGCAGTTCGACAAACTGGGCGTGCGGTTGCGGCTGAACACTTTTCTGGACGAGGCGGAGCTGGCGTATCACCCGGCCGGGGTCGTGGTGGTGGCCACTGGGTCCCTGCCGGATGAAAGCGGCTTTCAGCGTTGGGTGCCGCAAGAGGCATCGCTGCCGGGGATTGAAACGGGCGGCGTCTGGTCGCCCGAGGCGGTGCTGCGGCGCGAGGCGCGGCTGGGCGATGCGGTGGTGATCTATGACGAAGGCGGCAACTGGCGCGGGGTCGGGACGGCCTGGGCGATGGCTGAGGCGGGGAAGAAGGTGACTATCGTGACGCCGGGGGCCTTTGTCGGGGCCGAGCTTTCGCGGACGGCGGCGGATGGTGTGGTGCGGCGGCGGCTGGGGGCTTTGGGTGTTCGGATGCTGGCGGAACACCGGCTGGTGCGCTGGCATGGAAACGGAGTGACGGTGAAGTCATTCCTGACTGGGGAGGAGGAGGTGATTGCCGCCTCGGCCTTGGTGATGGCGACGACGAACCGGGCGTTTGATCCATTCCCTGAGGCGGTGCCGGGCAAGGTGCTGCTCCGGGTCGGCGATGCGGCCGCGCCAAGGTTGGCCGCCTATGCGTTTCATGAGGGCCGCAAGATCGGAATGGCGATCTGAGTTATCCGGAACGATGGGCAATATTGTCCATCTTACGTTGCGCGGGCAAAGCTGTCTGCGGTTGATAGTGCCCAAGCTTCAGCGAAGCGGGGGGAGGAGGCGGGGTCGGCGAGGAGTTGGCCGGGGCGAAGCTGTTCGTATTGCTCGGCCAGCGAGATCACTTTGTCGGACGAGGCCCGGCGCAGGAAGTGATGGGGCTTAAGCTCACTGGGGTGCGAAAGGCCTGCGGCGGCGACAAGTTCGGCAAGGGCGTGGAGCGTGTTCCTATGGAAGCTTGCCACGCGTTCGGCCTTGTCCGGCACCACGATGGCGCGGCTGCGCAATGGGTCTTGGGTGGCAACCCCGGTCGGACATTCGCCGGTGTGGCAGGACTGCGCCTGAATGCAGCCGACGGCGAACATGAAGCCGCGCGCGGCGTTGCACCAGTCGGCCCCAAGGGCCAGCACGCGGGCCATGTCGAAGGCCGAGGTGATTTTTCCCGAGGCCCCGATCCGCACCCGGTCGCGGACTCCAATGCCGACCAGCGCGTTGTGAACCAAGCTAAGGCCGTCGCGGAGCGGCATGCCGACGTGGTCCATGAATTCCAGGGGTGCGGCTCCGGTGCCGCCCTCTTTCCCGTCGACGACGATGAAATCGGGGGTGATGCCGGTTTCAAGCATCGCCTTGCAGATCGCCATGAATTCCCATGTATGACCGATGCAAAGCTTGAAGCCTGCGGGTTTGCCGCCCGACAGGTCCCGCATTTTGGCCACGAATTCCAACAGGCCGGTGGGCGTGGAAAAGGTCGAATGGCTGGCGGGGGAAACGCAGTCCTGCCCCATCGGCACGCCACGGATGCGTGAGATTTCTTCGGTCACTTTCGCGGCGGGAAGCACCCCGCCGTGGCCCGGTTTTGCGCCTTGGGAGAGTTTTAGTTCCACCATCTTGATCTGGGGGTCAGAGGAAACATCGGCGAATTTCGCGGGGTCAAAGCGACCGTCGTCGGTGCGGGCGCAGAAATAGCCCGAGCCAAGCTCCCACACCAGATCGCCGCCGAATTCGCGGTGATAGGGGGAAACGCCCCCTTCGCCCGTGTCATGAAAAAAGCCGCCGGCCTTGGCCCCGCGGTTCAGCGACCGGATCGCGTTGGAGGAAAGCGAGCCGTAGCTCATGGCTGAAATGTTCAGCAGGCTGGCGGAATATGCTTGAGGGCAGGTGCTGCCGACCAGCGTCCGCATGGCGGCACTGTCGATGGCGGGTCGGGGCGCGATGGAATGGTGCAGCCATTCATATTGCTCTTCGTAAACGTCGTACATCGTGCCGAAGGGGCGCTTGTCGAGGTCCTTCTTGGCGCGCTGATAGACTATGGCGCGCTTGTCGCGTGGGAAGGGGGCACCGTCCTTGTCACCTTCGAAGAAATACTGCCGCATCTCGGGCCGGATCGATTCCAAGAGGAAGCGCAGATGCGCGGCGACGGGGTAGTTGCGCAGGACGGCGTGACGGGTCTGGCGCAGATCGTGGATGCCGATCAGCACCGAGGCAAGGCAGAGCGCGGCAGCGGGCAGAAGCCACCAGGTCTGGCCGGGGAAGACAGCCATGAGAAGACCGGCCAAAAGCACCAGGATTGCAGGCCAGGTGATCAGGCAGTAACGCAGGTTGAAGATCGTCGACAGCATTCCGGCCCCCGGGTTCGGTTCGGGGCAATGTTAACCACGGAATTTGCGATCTGGTTAACGGATTTCAGAAAGGGGCGGGCGCGGCGAAGGTGACCCGGTCCTTGGTTGCCGGGTGGTGCAACGACAGGGTTTCGGCATGCAGCATCAGGCGGGGGTAGTCGCGGGAAGTCTCGGGCGCATAGATCTGGTCGCCGATGATCGGGTGACCCAGTGCCAGCATGTGGACGCGCAGTTGGTGACTGCGCCCCGTATGCGGGGTCAGGCGGACGCGGGTTTCGGTGTCGGTCCGGTCGATTACCTGCCAGTCGGTTTGCGCAGGGCGGCCCTTTTCGAGGTCGACCTTCTGGCGCGGGCGATAGTCCCAGTCGCTGCCGACGGACAGGTCGATATGGCCGCTGTCGCCGTCGATCCGGCCATGGACGCGGGCGACATAGGTCTTCTGCGCCCGGCGCAGTTCGAATTCCTGCCCCAGATGGCCCTGCGCCTGTTTGGTGCGGGCGAAGATGATCACTCCGCTGGTGTCGCAATCCAGCCGGTGCACGGTCAGCGCGTCCCAGCGGGCGGCTTGCAACCGGGTGATCAGGCAATCCTCGCGGTTGGCGAGTTTGCCCGGCACGGTCAGCAACCCGGCGGGTTTGTCGAGGACAAGGATCTGCGCATCCTCATGCAGGAATTGCAGGGGCGTATCTGGCGGGAAATAGTCGAAATCCGGGATTAGAGAGGGGCTAGACAATCCTGTGGCCTGCGGCGATCAGCCGGTCCTTGAGGTGGCGGATATGGGCAGGGCCAACCTCGCAGCAGCCGCCGACGATGGTGGCACCCATCCCGACCCAAGCCATTGCGAAATCAGCGTACTTCTCGGGTGTCAGGTCGTGGCGATGGGTCAGTTCCTTGACCGTGGGCGCGTCCTTCAGGAAGTTGCCCGAGATATGGGTGAAGCCGTTGGCATAGGCTCCGAAGGGTAGCCCAAGGGTCTTGAGGGAGGCCAGAGCGGCCTCCATCGCCTCGGGGACCGAGCAGTTGGCCAGGACGGCGGCGATGGGGTGTTTCAAAAGGCGGGCGAGGTCGGCCACAGGTTCGCCCGACCGCAGTTTGGTGCCGTCGTGGTCATCGACCGAGACCGAGAGCCAGACCGGTTTGCCTGCTGCCTGAGCGCCGATGACGGCACCTTCCGAGGCCTCGATCGAGGCGGAGGTTTCGATCAGGATCATGTCGACATGGGCCCCAAGGATCCGGGCGATCTCGGCGAATTTGGGGGCGGCCTCGGCCACCGGTTCGGTCAGATCGGGGCGGTAGCTGGCGTTCAGCGGGCCAAGTGAACCGGCGATGTGGGTGCCAGGATGGGCGGCGGCGGCTTCATGCGCCTCGGCCAGGGCGCGCAGGTGCAGGGCATGGAACATGTTGTCCAAGCCAACGCGGTTCAGCCGGTCGTGGTGGATGGCATAGGTGTTGGTGGTGGCGATGGTCGCCCCGGCGGCGAAGTAATCGGCATGGATGTCGCGGACGAGGCCGGGGTGGTCAAGCATCACCCTTGTGGCCCAAAGCGGCGTTGGTTCGTCGCCGGAACGCGCGACCAGTTCCTGGCCCATGCCGCCGTCAAGAAGGGTGATGTCCGCCATTTCGTTCTCCTGTTTCCGGGGGCGACATTCCAATGGGTGATGCAGAAGATCAAGAGAGGTCGTTTGACCTTTGCGGTGTCGGGAGGCAGTCTGGTGGGGATGGAGGTGCAGGATGGACTACGACAAAGTCTCGGGGCCGGAACTTGGCCATGCCTTGCGGGCGATTTCAGTCAACCTTCTGTGCCGGGACGTGATGGCCGAGGTGGCGTTCCTGACCAAGGTCTTCGGGATGACCGCGCATCAGGCGGGGCGGGATTTCGCTATTCTCTTGCACGCGGGGCAACCCTTGCAGCTGCATTCGGATGGGGCGTTTACCGGGCATCCGCTGATCAGCCTGCTGCCCGAAGCGGGCGCGCGGGGAGCTGGGTTGGAGATCCGGCTGCATGAGGCGGACCCTGATCAGGCGGCGGAGCGGGCGGAGGCCGCCGGGGGTGTGGTCTTGCAGGTCCCGACCGACAAGAAGGGCCACTCATTGCGCGAGGCGGTGATCTTGTCGCCTTCGGGCTATGCCTTCGTGCCGAGCCGAAGGATCTGAGGCCCGGGCGTTGCGCTTGACGCTGGCTGCGGACGGGGGGCCAGCCTCCCGAACCGCCCGGGATATTTGGGGAAGAGAAAGCGCAATTTGAGTAAAGTTGCTCAGATCGCTTTCTGGAAGACTTCTGCGAGGAGGGGGGTGAGCCAGACTTCATCCTCCTTGGTGAAGGCGGCAGGGGTGTCGCTGTCGAGGTCGAGGACGCCTAAGAGGTCTCCGTTGCCGTTGCGGACCGGGAGGACGAGTTCGGAGCGGGTGGAGGAGGCGCAGGCGATGTGGTCGGGGAAGGCGTCGACGTCGGGGACGTTCTGGATCTGGCCGGTGCGGGCGCAGGCGCCGCAGACTCCCCGGGTGAACGGGATCACCAGGCAGCCGTGGCCGCCCTGATAGGGGCCGATCTTGAGCACCTGAGGTCCGGTGACGCGGTAAAAGCCGGTCCAGTCTGACAGCGGGTGAGCGTGGTGGATTTCGCAGACCACCGTAGCCATGAGGGAGACGGTGTCCGTCTCTCCATGTGTCAGGGCGCGGATTGCGGCGGTGATCGCGGAGCGGTCCAGTTCTGGTGCGGGGTCAGTAGCCAAGGGCGCAACCGTCTTTTCTGGGGTCAGAGCCGCCGATCAGGACGTCGCCGTCCAGAATGATCGCCTGCGCGCCGCCAAGGGGGGTGTGGGGGATGGTGACCTTGTGGCCCAGTGCGGCCAGTTCGGCGCGGGTCTGGTCAGTATAGCCGCGTTCAACCTCCATCCCTTCTGGGCTGGAGAAGCTGCGCGGGGCGTCGATGGCCTGTTGCAGGTCCATGCCGTAGTCGGTGAGGTTGGTGACAAGGCGCACATGGCCGCAGGGTTGATAGCCGCCGCCCATTACGCCGAAGGGCATCATGACTTTGCCGTCCTTGCGCAGCATGCCGGGGATGATGGTGTGCATCGGGCGTTTGGCGGGGCCTGCCTCGTTCGGGTGGCCTGCTTCCAGCGTGAAGCCTGCCCCCCGGTTCTGGAAGTTGATGCCGAATTTCGATGAGGCGAGGCCAGCGCCAAAGCCCCAGAAGACCGAATAGATCAGCGACACGGCCATCCGGTCGCGGTCGACGACGGTGATGTAGATCGTGTCCTTGTGGATCACTTCGGTCAGGGGTTTTGCGGCAGGCATCGCACGTTTGGGGTCGATCAGGCTGGCGAGTTTCGCCGCGGTGTCCGCGCTGAGCATATGGTCAAGTCTGATGGTCGGGTCGGCGATGAAGCGGTTTCTGGCGTCATAGGCGAGCTTTGTGGCTTCAGCCTCGATATGGGCGCGTTGGGTTCCGAACGGGTCCATCGCCGCAAGGTCGAAATGGGACAGGATGTTCAGCATCAGGATCGCGGTTGCGCCCTGGCCGTTTGGCGGATGTTCGACCAGTTCGATGCCGTGGTACGGGCCGGAGACGGGGGTCGTGTAATTGCAGGCAGTGGCGGCCAGATCGTCGAGTGTGTGGGTGCCGCCAAGGGCGCGCAGCGAGGTGATCATGTCCTCGGCCACCTCGCCCTGGTAGAAGCCGTCGCGACCTTCGCGGGCGATGCGGCGGAAGACCTCGGCCTGACCGGGGGCGCGGAAGACCTGGCCGGGTTTGGGGGCCTTGCCACCGAAGGTGTAGAAATCGCGGGCGGCACCTTGCAGGGCGGGGATGTCATCGACCCAGTCGAAGGCGACGCGGGGGGCGACGGGGACGCCCTCCGTCGCATAGTGGATCGCGGGGGCGAGGATATCGGCCAGCGGAAGGCGGCCGTGGTCGGCGTTCAGGCGGCAGAAGGCGTCGATTGCTCCGGGCAGGGTGACGGCGTCGATCCCTTGGATCGGGATTTCGGTCAGGCCACGGGCGCGCAGGGCGGCGGCATCCAGACCCTTGGGTGAGCGGCCAGAGCCGTTGATGGCAAGAATGTCGTCGGACCCGGCGGGTTTCAGAAGGACAAAGCAATCGCCACCGATCCCGGTCATCTGCGGCTCGGCGATCCCCAGGACCAAGGCACCGGCGATAGCGGCATCGGCGGCATTGCCGCCAGCCTTCAGCACCTCGATGGCCACCTGCGCCCCAAGGGGATGCGAGGTCGCGCAGATGCCGTTCTGGGCATAGGTGGCCGAACGTCCGGGCAGGTGAAAGTCGCGCATCGCAGGTCCTTGCAGGCTGGGCCGCTGGGTCGCGGCGATCCTGCAACCCTATGATGGGGGTCGGGGAAATGCCAAGGGGAAGGTGACCCGGTCAGACGGACATTCGAGGACTGACGATGCAGGCGTAGGCGGGATTGCCCGGCGGAATGGGGGTTCGAGGCAAGAGGTCAGGCCGGAATCACAAAGCGCAAAAGGTTTCGCCCGTTCTTCCGCTGGTAGTCGAGGCCGTGGGTCAGCGAACGGATCAGATGCCAGCCAAAGCCGCCTTCGGGGAAGTCTTCCTGCGGCAAGGTTCCGGCCGGGGGGCTGCCGCCCGGCATTTCGCGGCCATGGTCGGCAATCCGGCACTCAAGCCCAACCGCTGTGGCCATAAGGTTGATCGAAATGTCACCGGGCAAGCCGAAATAGGCATGTTCGGCGACATTGTTCAAAACCTCGGCCAAGACAATTTCGGCTGTCGCGCGATGGACTGCAGACAGCGCCGCCAAGGGCGCGCTTGCCGCGATCCGGGCCAGACCTTCGCGCACCGCGACAGTATCCGCGGCAAGGGTCAGGCTGAATGCCAGATCCCGCACCAGATCAGCCACCGGTGCCATGGGCGAGCGCCTTTTCATGCGACGGATGGATGGTGAAGATCGAATCCATTCGTGTCAGGCGAAACACCTTTTCGACGGTCGGCGTCAGGCCGGAAAGCTCCAGCACCCGGTCGGGGGCGAGAAGCTTTTTCACCGCAACGATGGCCCCAAGCCCGCTGGAATCCAGAAACATGACGCGGGCAAGATCCAGCACGACGCGGCTTTCGGCGTTCTGGGTCAGATCGCGCATCTGTTCCTTGAACTGAATGGCGCTGGCAGCATCAATCCGGTCATTCATGACCAGCACCGAAAGCAGCTTTGGCCGGGTCTGGGTTTGCAATTGCATGGAGGCCTCCTTGGCGATTTGCCTGAAGGCTAAGGCCAAAGCGTTAGCAACCCGTAACCGTCAATTCAGCTGGAAGGTCACCGGATAGAAGCCATCCTCGAAATCACCGAAAAGATCGCCAAGGTCGGGGTGATCGACCGGCTCACCGGTTTCATCGGGCACGAGGTTCTGTTCCGAGACATAGGCCACATAGTAGCTTTGGTCATTCTCGGCCAGAAGGTGGTAGAACGGCTGATCCTTGCGGGGACGGCTGTCCTCGGGGATGTTCTCGTACCATTCGTCGGTGTTCGAGAACATGGCATCGACATCGAAAACCACGCCACGGAACGGATGCTTCTTGTGACGAAGCACCTGACCCAGGTGATATTTGGCGCGGGATGTCAGCATGCGGCGGTTTCCATGATTCCAATTACGCGCGGCAGGAAATATTGTCCATTATTCTGGCGGGCAGAACAAGAAACAGTCTTGTGTTCCGATCTGGACAGTCCAGCCATCGCGGATTTCTGATCAAAGGTAAGGACTTCCCCATTCCCAGCGGCGTCGGAATGCGGTAGCTTCCTGGAAAATGAAAAAAGGCACGAGGGGCAAATGAGCAGGTTTCTCCGTGCGTCGCTGATGTTGGTGTTTCTGGCCTCCTGCGGGGGGCGAGGCGATTTTGCGGCGCCCCGTAACATGGATGACGCCTGTGCGATCATCCGCGAACGTCCGCAGTACATGCGGGCGATGGCCGCGACCGAGCGGCGCTGGGGCATTCCCGTCAGCGTGCAGATGGCGGTGATCTATCAGGAATCGAAATTCATCGGCAACGCGCGCACGCCTTATTCCTTTGTGCTGGGCGTGATCCCGATGGGGCGGCAAAGCACGGCCTATGGCTATAGCCAGGCACTGAATGCCACATGGGAGGAGTATCAGGCGACGGCAGGCGGGCGGCGCGCCAAGCGTGACGACATTGGCGACGCGACCGATTTCATGGGCTGGTACATGGACGAATCCAGCACCAAGCTTGGAATCTCGAAAACCGACGCCGAAGCGCAGTATCTGGCTTATCACGAGGGGCGCTCGGGTTATGCCGACGGCAGCTACCTCGACAAGCCCTGGCTGGTCGAAGTTGCCACCAAGGTTGGTGCGCGGTCCGAGATGTACGGCCAGCAGCTGGCCTATTGCCGGTAAGGCGTTAAAGCGGTTCAAGTTCATGTTGAATCAGAATTCAAACCAAGAGTGTTTGAATTCTTATGCTTGGTGTTTCAACGAGAACTTGAACCGCTCTAGTTCGCCCGCTTTTCAGTCTCGGCTGCGATGTCGAACAGGAAGGGGTCAAGCTTTCCGCCCTCCGTCAACTCGCCCAGAATCACCGTGGTCTGGGTGCCAAGATCATCCGTGATCACCCATTGCCGAAGCTGGATAGGGTCGGCGGTGAACACCAGTTCGATCGTGCCATATTCGGGGTATTCCGGGTCCTGCGCCAGCACCCGGGTCGAGGTGCCATCGTCGATATGCCCGATCACCATGTCGGCCTGACCAAGGTTGATGTCGTCGGCCAGGATCAGGTTCAAGGGCGTCTTCTTCAGCGGGTAACGCTCTGGCGGCTGGTTCGACTTGGCGTCGAAAATCCCGACCGACCCGGCCCCGGCGATGACCAGACTTGCATCGGGCGGAGCGTATTCGAACCGCACCCGGCCCGGACGCTGGATAAAGATCTTGCCGGTCGAGATGGAGCCGTCCGCATTCACCTGGGTGAAGTCGGTTTCCAGCGTGGTCAGCCCGTTCAGGTAATCCGACAGGTCCGACAGTGGAATGATATCGGCCGCCGCCGGAAAGGGCAGCAGCAGGGCAAGCGGGGCCAGAAGGGCGAAACGTCTGTTCATGCCCCTGATATAGCAAGCCGCCGGGCCGGTTGCACCCCCGGGGTTCCATACCTTCGCAAGGATGTGCGTCTGTGTGAGGGGGCGTGACACTCTCGGCCTTCGATCAGGAACTCGCGATTGCCGATATTTTTGGCGCGGGTGAACGAAAGTTCGCCTAAACTTCGAATGCTTTGCCTACGAGCCCTTGTAGAGGTTGGCCTTCGGCACCCAAACTAATGTGGTTCTTATCAGTCTCGGTTGCTCTTTCCCTGATTACAGTTGGAGCCTAGTGTTTGTAGGTTCGTCACACTGGACTCTCCGCCCCGAGAGTAAGGGATGATGTGATCAACGTGCAGTTCCACGCCGGGTGAAATTGCTGGAGATGCACCGCATACTACACATCGATAACCGTCACGTTTCAGAACTTTGAACCGCATCGCCAGATCGACCTTCCGTGACCCTCGCGTTGACGTCTGCTCTAGGGTCGCCGAGCGTTCCACCAAATTGATGCTTTGATCCTCCGCGTATTGAACAAATTGCTCAAGCGCTTTGCGCCAAGACCCAAACCTTCTCTCGTAGGTGGAAATGTTATATCTTGAGGCTGGTGGCGACATTTCCCCATATTTTGGTTGGTGCCCCATCAGTTCCCATACCCTACGCAGGTTCTCCATGAGCTCCGTGTCGTCGATGTTTCTCTCGACGGTAACATCGAGTCCGGCCAATCTGATCGCGCTGTTCCATGACCCGAACCGGCGAATGACTGTTGTTACGCCGAAATTGCCATGTTCTTTGTAGGCTCTCTGCCGAAGAATTGAATCGGAAAAGGCCGTTGCAACACGGCGCAAATCTTCGATCAGGTGGTCGTCAGTAATTTCTCTCAGATCGTGCTTTAGTTCGAGTTTCGTCATGAAATTCACCTGACTTAGCTGGCATGGGCCGCACCCTCACCGCTCCTCGATCAAAATCTCGCGCTTGCCGACATGGTTGGCGCGGGTGACGACGCTTTCGTCTTCCATCTGTTCAACCAGACGCGCGGCCTTGTTATAGCCGATGCCCAGTTTGCGCTGGATGTAGGAGGTGGAACACTTGCGGTCGCGCGCCACAATGGCCACGGCCTGATCGTAAAGCGTGTCGTCGCCTTCGGAATTGAGGCCAAGAACCGCGTCGATTTCATTGTCGCGTTCGTCATCCAGGCTTTCGACGACGCCCGACATATAGACCGGCGGGCCGAAAGATTTCAGGTGGTTGACGACTTCCTCAACTTCCTCGTCAGACACAAACGGCCCGTGGATCCGGGTGATCTTCGCCCCGTTGCCCATGTAAAGCATGTCGCCCATGCCCAAAAGCTGCTCGGCCCCCTGTTCACCCAGGATGGTGCGGCTGTCGATCTTACTGGTGACCTGAAACGAAATCCGGGTCGGGAAGTTGGCTTTGATCGTGCCGGTGATCACGTCAACCGAAGGCCGCTGGGTGGCCATGATCAGGTGGATACCGCTGGCACGGGCCATTTGCGCAAGACGCTGGATGCAGGCTTCGATTTCCTTGCCCGCGACCATCATCAGGTCGGCCATCTCGTCCACCACCACCACGATATAGGGGATGGCGACGGGCTGGAACTCATCCGTCTCAAAGATCGGATCGCCGGTTTCATCTTCGAACCCGGTCTGGATGGTGCGCTTGAACATCTCGCCTTTGGCCAGCGCCTCGCGCACGCGGCCGTTATAGCCTTCGATGTTACGAACGCCCATCTTGGACATCTTGCGATACCGTTCCTCCATCTCGGAGACGACCCATTTCAGTGCGACGACGGCCTTTTTCGGGTCGGTCACGACGGGGGAGAGGAGATGCGGAATGCCGTCATAGACGGAGAGTTCCAGCATCTTGGGGTCGATCATGATCAACCGGCACTCTTCCGGCGTCAGCTTGTAAAGCAGCGACAGGATCATCGTGTTGATCGCAACCGATTTGCCTGAACCGGTGGTGCCGGCAATCAGCAGGTGGGGCATCTTGGCAAGGTTCGCCACGACCGCCTCGCCGCCGATATCCTTGCCTAGGGCCAAAGGCAGGCGCATCTGGCTGTCGCCGAAATCGCGGGCAGAGAGTATCTCGCGCAGGACCACCTTTTCGCGATACGCGTTGGGCAGTTCGATGCCGATCACCGTCCGACCCGGAACGGTGGAGACACGGGCCGACAGCGCCGACATGCTACGCGCGATATCGTCGGCAAGGCCGATCACCCGGCTGGCCTTCAGGCCTGGTGCCGGTTCAAGTTCATACATGGTGACAACCGGGCCGGGGCGGACAGCGGTCACTTCGCCCTTGATTCCATAGTCGTCCAGCACCGATTCCAGCATCCGGGCGTTTTCCTCCAGCGCTTCATCCGAAAGCTGGCCGCGCTGGATGGCGACGGGGGTGGACAGCAGGCTAAGCGGCGGCAGTTCATAGGTTGACACCGGCTCTTCAAAGCGCAACGTGGGCTGGCTTTCGGCCAAGGCCCGGCGGGAAGGCGCGGGTTTCTTAACCGCATGCTGAACGACAGCACGGCGATCTGCCAAGCCGGCATGAAGCCTGGCCTGCTCGGCATAGTCCCGGTCGTCGGCGCCGAAATCTTCGGCCTCTTCCAAGTCCGAGCTTGCAGCGTCAAGGATGCTGGCCAGCGAACCATCTTCTTCCATCTCGTCAAGATCGTCGGCTTCCCACATCGTGGCGGTCAGGGGGCCCTGGATCAAAGGGGCTGCAGGTGCCAGAGGTGCCACAGCCGATGCAACGGCCGGGCGCGGGCTGGACAGCAGGGGCTCGACCCGCGGGCGCATCACTGGCGGTTCCATCCGGCCAAGCGGTGCTGCGATTGTTTCCGCACCCCGGCGCACGCGGCTGCGGATCACGTCGGAAATCCGTGCCTTGATCCGTTCCTCCTGCGGCATCGAGGGATCCCAATAGGCCACGGGTTCTGGCTCGATCAACTCGCGTTCAGGTTCAGGCTCGGGTGCCGGAGAGCGGCGCAGGCGGGCCAGGAAACCGATCTTCTCGCGCAGGGTATCGGGCCCACGTGCAGCGGGAGAAGCGGGTTGAGGCTCGATTGGAGAGGCCAAACGGGGCGCGGTCGCAGACGACATCGCGCGCGGATTGGCCTGCAGGGGTTCGGGCGTCATCGCCCGCTGTCCACCAACAACGGGTGGCACAACCCGGCGCAGCGCGGCCACGCCGTAATCTTGCGCGGGTGCCTCTGCCGTACGGTTGCGGGCGCGTTCCTGTAGGGCAATCGCTCCACGTGCCGCCCCTCGCGCGCCAATGCCAAGGCCGCGACGCAGAGCGTCATAGGAAAGCACCGCCCCGAGCATCAGGAAGCGACGGGTTGCGGTCAGCTCGTTGGCGTTGAAGCCGGTCACGAACAGAAGGAACAGGATCAGCCCGCCCAGGGTCAGGACCGACAGAACCTTCAACCCGAACCCGGCAGACCCCGGCATCACCCCGATCAGCGATCCAAGCACCGTGTCACCGAAAAGCCCGCCCAGCCCGAAGGTCTGTGCCCAAGCGTCACCGGGCACAAGGGTTGCACAATGGACAGCAGCAAAGGCCACCGCGATCACGGCAAAGACGACACGGCCAAGGGCACGCTCGCCGCCGATGTGGAAAAGAAAGCGCACAGCCCAGGCAACGATGATCAGCGGAATGCTCCACGCCCCCAGCCCGATCAGGATCATCAGGGTCGAGGCGACGGCTGCGCCGAATTGGCCAAAGATGTTACGGGTGGGTTCGTCCGAGACGACCATCCAGCCGGGGTCTTCCGGCGAATAGCTATACAAGATCAGGGCAAGGCTGGCGGCGGCAAGGCCAAGGGCCAGACCCAGAAGCTCACGCCCGCGGCGTTCCAGCATTGCCTGCGTGCCTCGGTCCAGAAGCGGTTCGCGCTGCCGTGCCTGATAGGAAGCCATGTCTGCCCTCACCTGTAAATGCAGTCGCGCAGCAAAGTCAGCCCGCGCTGCGTTTCTTCTGGCGTAGCAACAAGCGCCACGCGGATATAACCTTTGCCGGGATTGTCGCCCCCGACATCGCGCGACAGGTAAGCGCCGGGCAGAACCCGGACCCCCGTTTCGCGCCACAATTTCATCGTCGCCTGTTCACCGTCTTCGACCGGCAGCCACAGGAAAAACCCGCCGGCGGGGGCTTGATAGCCCTGTAACCCCGCGAAGATGCGGTCGGCATCGGCGAATTTCCGATGGTAAAGCGCGCGGCTGGCGGTGACATGTGCCTCATCCGCCCAAGCCGCCTCGGCCACCCGTTGCAGAGGCAGCGGAATGGGCGCACCGGCAAAGGCGCGCAGCTTGCGGATGCGGGACATGCACTCCGGACCTGCGGCCACGAAGCCCGAGCGCAGGCCCGGCAGGTTTGACCGTTTGGACAGGGAATGGAACACCAAAGCGCGTTCCGGGTCGGCTCCCTGCGCCTTGGTGACCTGCAGAAGGCCGGGCGGCGGGGCATCGCGCCAGATTTCCGAATAGCATTCGTCGGCAAGGACGCGGAAGTCGTGCGTCTCGGCCAGGGCCAGCAGATCGGTAAGATAGTCGACTGAGGCGACAGCCCCCTGCGGGTTCGCGGGCGAGCAGATGAAGGCCAGCGCGGTGCGGTCAAGGATGTCCTTGGGCAGGCTGCCATAGTCGGGCAGGAATCCAGTGGCGGCGGTGGCGGGGACATAGACCGGCTCTGCCCCCACGGTCAGCGCGGCCACGGCGTAGACCTGATAGAACGGGTTCGGCATCAGGACGACAGGCTTCTTGCCGCCCTTGGTTTCGGGGCAAAGTGCTACGACCGCGTTGAACAGACCTTCCCGCGTGCCATTCAGAACCATCAGGTGATCTTCAGTGATCTCAACGCCATAGCGCCGGGTGATCCAGCCGGAAATCGCCGCCAGAAGCTCGGGTGTGCCGTCGTTCGGGGGATAGACGCCGAAGCCAGACAGGTTCGTTGCAAGGATGGGGCCGACGAAATCCGGCATCGCATGGCGCGGCTCGCCGATGGTCATGGCAATGGGTTCGCCGCCCGGCGCATGCGCGTCCAGAAGCTTCCGCAGACGCGGAAACGCATAATCCGGCAGGTTCGAAAACCGCTCAGGAAACGCCATTGCTGCCTCAAGTCCGGGGTCTATGCGCCCCAATTGCGGCAAGGATAGCCAGTGATTTGTTGCAGGTCCAGAAAAACCCTTCAAGCTGAGAGGGTTGAAGCACGATATGTGGCCTTTTTGCCGAACCTCGGTAGGGTGAGCAATATTGCCCACTTTACGTCGCGTCACTAACGCAGCGCCTGTTCCGCCGCACTTCCCAGTCGGAGCAGCCTGCGTTCGCCACCCGCTGGAACCATCAGGCTGATCCCGCATGAGGGCTGCGAGGTGGGCAGGGTCATCGCCGCCACCCCCATCAGATTGCCGATCCGCGTGTTGCGCAGCGCCAGAAGGTTTTCAGTCACGTAATAGGCGTCATCCGTCATCAACCGGTTGGCATCGGGCGGCAGGATGGCTGAGGTCGGCAGAAGAACTGCGTCGAAACCGGCCACACGGTCCGCCCAGATCGCCCGAATTTCGTGCAACCGACGCCAACCGGCCACATAGTCTATCGCCGCGAAATTCGCGCCCGACCGGAAGCGTTCCAGAATGCGCGGGAACATCTTTTCCGGCGCCTTTTCAATCACGTCGCGCCAGATGCCATAGGCCTCGGCGGTAAAAAGGATTGGGGCCAGACCCATCGCCTCGGCCACTTCCGGGACCTTGATCCGTTCGATGCGCGCGCCCTGACGGGCAAGGCGGGCCACGGCATCCTCGAACCCCTGCGCCGGTCGGTCGCGCACGTCTTCCAGTGCCACGGTTTCCAGTATCGCGAGCCGCTTGCCCGCCAGCGTCGCTCCGCCCAGATCGGCCGGGCGTTCGCCGTGCAGGGCGGCCAGAAGGTGGGCGCAATCCTCGACCGAATGAGCAAGGGGGCCGATGGTGTCGAAGGTCTCGCAGAGCGGCACAGTGCCTGTCAGCGACAAGATGCCCGCAGTGGTCTTAAGGCCGACAAGGTCGTTCCAGGCGGCGGGAATGCGGACGGAACCGCCGGTATCCGACCCAATGGCCGCCGGGGCCAGACCAAAGGCAACCGACGTGGCCGCCCCTGACGAAGACCCCCCTGGCACGGCTTTTTCATCGTTCAGGCATGGCGGCGTTGCGGTCACCGGGTTCAGGCCCAGGCCCGAGAACGCCAGTTCCGACATATGCGTCTTGCCCAGGCAGACGAGGCCTTGCAGCGTCGCGGTTTCCAGAACGGCGGCATCGCGGGCGGGGACCCGGCCTTTCAGCAGCGCCGATCCTGCCTCGGTCGCCACGCCTGCGGTGTCGAACAGGTCCTTCCAGCTGATCGGCACCCCGTCCAGAAGCCCCTTGCGCAAGCCCGACTTGGCGCGGCCGGCGGCGGCCATCGCTTCGCCCCGCGCGCGGGTGGGGGTGGCGCGGGCATAGATCCGGGGGGCCAGCGGGTGGGTTTCAATGCGATCCAGAAAGAACTCGGCCAGTTCGACCGGATGGATGCGCCCCTTCTCGATCTCACGCCCCAAATCGGCGGCGGTCATGTTGGCCCAGGTTCCGGTCATCGCATCCCCCATTTTCCGGAAAGGTAGCGGCTTGGCGACGCATGGACAATCGGGCTTTGCGGGGCCATGTAAGAGAAATGACTTGGGACACAGATATCCTGATCGCGGGCGGCGGGCTGAACGGCCCAGCTTTGGCCTTGGCGCTTGCGCAGGGCGGGTTCCGGGTGACAGTTGTTGATGCCCGCCCCGCGCCAGCCCGGGCTGAAGCCGGGTTCGACGGGCGCGCCTATGCGCTGGCGATTGCTTCGGTGCGGCTTTTGCAGGCCATCGGGGTCTGGGGGCAGGTGGCCGACAAGGCGCAACCGATCCTGAAGATCCGCACCGGCGACGGCCATTCCGGCGGCGGCAACGTGCCGTTCTTTTTGAACTTCGACCATGCCGAGATCGAGGAAGGCCCGATGGGCCAGATGCTGGAAGACCGCCACCTCTATGCGGCTTTCCTTTCTGCGCTGCAGGCAGCGCCGGGGGTGAAGCTGCTGTCAGGCGAAACCGTCGTTGCACAAGCGGTGGATGCAGGCGGGGTGACGGTGACGCTGGCCTCGGGCCGGGTGCTGCGGGCCGGGCTTCTGGTCGGCTGCGACGGTCGCGGTTCGGGTGTGGCCCTGCGGGCGGGGATCAGGCGGATTGGCTGGGGTTATGGCCAGACGGCGCTGGTGACTGCGATCCGGCATGAGCGGGACCATGAGGGCGAGGCGAGCCAGATATTCATGCCCTCGGGTCCCTTGGCCATCCTGCCGCTGAAAGGCGGCCATCATTCCAGCATCGTCTGGAGCGAGACCGAGACTGCCGCCGCCGCGATCCAGGCGCTGCCGGACGCGGAGTATCTGGACATCCTACGCCCCCGCTTTGGCGACCGGCTGGGCGAGATCGCCCTTGCAGGCGCGCGCTTCACCTATCCGCTGTCGCTGTCCTTGGCCGAACGCTTCATCGCCCCGCGCTTGGCACTGGTCGGCGACGCGGCGCATGGGGTGCATCCGATTGCGGGCCAAGGGCTGAACCTTGGCCTGCGCGATGTGGCGGCCTTGGCCGAGGTGCTGATCCTTGCACGCCGTCGGGGTGAGGATGTGGGAAGTGCGGTCGCGCTGGAAGAATACCAACGCTGGCGGCGGTTTGATTCCACGGCGCTGGCTTTGGGCATGGATGCGGTCAACCGGGTCTTTTCCACTGACAACCGGGTGCTGCGCATGGGCCGCGATCTGGGAATGAGCCTTGTGGGCAAGATGCCGTCCTTGCGCCGCCGCTTCATCCGCGAGGCGGCGGGGCTGTCGGGCGATCTGCCGAAACTCTTGACCGGTCGGGCGGTCTGATCCTAGCAAGCAGTTTCCTTCAATAGATTAGGGCCGGAGCCATCCGTGGCTCCGGCCCTAATTCATTGGGAAATCGCTTCCCCTTTGGGTTTAGCGCTTTGGCCCCTTCGGCGGCACGAACCGCTTGGAGGTGTCCTTGGCGTCTACCTTGGGCCGCTCAGGGCGCGGTCCGTCCGACGGTTTGCGGTCGAAGGGCTTCTTCCCACCTGCGGCAAAACTCTTGAACCCGCCGGGCTTGGCAGCACCTTCGCGCTTTACAAAGGGACGTGCGTCATCGCCACGGGGGGCGAAGGTCTTCTTGGGACGGTCACCATCCTCGCGCGGTTTGAAGCCGTCAGCTTTGGCAGCATAGGGCTTGCGGGCGGGACGCTCACCATCCTCACGCGGTTTGAAACCTTCGCTGCGCGGTTTGTAGCCTTCGGTCTTGGCGGCATAGGGCTTGCGAGCCGGGGCTTCGCCTTCGGCGCGCGGCTTGAAACCTTCACTGCGAGGTTTGTAGCCTTCGGACTTCCCAGCATAGGGCTTGCGAGCCGGAACGTCGCCCTCGGCGCGCGGCTTGTAGCCCTCGGTCTTGCCCTTATAGCCGGTCCCCCCGGCGCTGTGGCTTTTGTAACCTTCAGCACGGGCTGGGCGGTCGGCGCTGCCGCCGTGGCTTTTGAAGCCAGTCGAACGCGGCGCGGATTTCTGATCGGGGGACCAGCGCGGCTTGGGGCTGTCGCTGTCGCTGCGAGGGGCGCGGTCGGCATAGGGCTTCGACGCGGGACGCGGGCGGTCGCTTTCAACCGGGTTCGCGTCAGCAGCCGCTTTCCACTCGGGCTTTGGCGGGCGCGAATTGGGGCGGGGGGTTTCGTCGGACTTCGGCTTTGGCTCATAGGCCTTGCGCGGGGCCGGGGCGTCTTCACCCTCTTCTACGATGCGCGGCGGCTTCGGCGTGTAGGCCGGTTTCTCGCGGCGTTCCGGGCGCTCCGCCCGTTCCGGTCGTGCGAAACTGCGCGGTTGGTCAAGATCGGGCTCACCTTCGATCCGGGTCATCAGGATATCGCGGTCAAGTTCGACCGAGGCCCCGAAACGATCTGCCGAACCGGCTGCAATCTGGACGAAGGTTTCATCCTCGCGCACCCGGATCGCACCGATGCCGTCCTTGGCAATGCTGCCTGCATCGCAGATCTTCGGCAAAAGCCAGCGGGCTTCGGCGCGGCCTGCACGGCCAACCGAAATGCGGAACCAGACCGAGGGACCAAATTCGCCGCGTTCGCGCGGAGCCGAGGGGGGCGGAGCGGGGCCGTCGGTCGACAGGACCTCGGGCGCGGACCGGCCCTCGCGCCAGAGGCGGACAAACGCAGCAGCAAGGGCTTCGGGGCCGAACTGTTCCAGAAGATCGGTGGCGATGCCAACGTCGTCGCCGATCGGCATGGTCAGAGTGGGGTGTTCAAGAATGCGCAGGTCATCCTTGGCCTGCACGTCGTCGGCACCGGGGGGACCGGCCCATTCGGCGGTAACCTTGGCCCCTGCAAGCAGGCGCTGGGCCTTCTTGTATTCGGCTGGCGTCACGATCAGCGCCGAGACACCCTTTTTCCCGGCGCGACCGGTGCGGCCCGAGCGGTGCAGCAGGATTTCCGAATTCGAGGGCAGATCGGCATGGATCACCAATTCCAACCCGGGCAAATCGATGCCGCGTGCCGCCACGTCGGTTGCAATACACACCCGCGCGCGCCCGTCGCGCAGGGCTTGCAGGGCGTGGGTACGTTCCTGCTGGCTCAGCTCGCCCGAGAGCGCCACAACCTGAAACCCCCGGTTGCCCATCCGGGCCATCAGGTGGCTCACGTTCACCCGCGTCTTGCAAAAGACGATCGCGGTCTGCGATTCATAAAAGCGCAGGAGGTTGAAGATTGCATGTTCGCGGTCGCGCACGGCAACGCTGATCGCGCGGTATTCGATGTCGACGTGCTGGCGCGCCTCGCCTTGCGCCACGATGCGAAGGGCGTTTTTCTGGAAGGTTGCAGCCAGCTTTTCGATTTCCTTCGGCACGGTGGCCGAGAACATCAAGGTCCGACGTTCTTCCGGGGCGGCAGCAAGGATGAACTCCAGGTCCTCGGAAAAACCAAGGTCAAGCATCTCGTCGGCCTCATCCAGAACGGCGGCTTTCAGACCCGACAGGTCCAGACTGCGGCGTTCGATATGGTCGCGCAACCGGCCCGGAGTGCCGACGACGATATGCGCCCCGCGTTCCAGCGCGCGCTTTTCGGTCCGGTAGTCCATGCCGCCAACACAAGTGGCGATCTTGGCCCCAGCGCCAGCGTAAAGCCATTCCAGCTCGCGTGCGACCTGCAGCGCCAGTTCCCGGGTCGGCGCAATGATCAGCGACAACGGCACGTCGGCGTAAAGCAGGCGGTCCTGCCCGCCAAGGATCTCGGGGGCGACGGCAAGACCAAATGCCACCGTCTTGCCCGATCCGGTTTGCGCCGAAACCAGAATGTCGCGCCCGGCGACACCCTCTGCCAGCACGGCATCTTGCACGGCAGTCAGGCTTTCATAGCCCTTAGACGCCAAAGCCTGCGCCAGCGGCGCGGCCACGTTTTCAATCGTCATGATGTCTTTCCAAAGGGGGGTGCCTCAAGCACCCGGGTAAGCCAAACGGCCCCTGTCCCCTTGGCTGAAGGCCTCTCTTGCCCACAGTCCCGGAATCTCGACCGTGGGGGGCCAGTAGCGGAAAGCGGGGCGGCTGTATAGGGCCAGAAAACCAAAGGCCGCGCTTCATTTCTGAAGCGAGGTCTTGGTAAATGGTGCCCAGAAGAGGCATTGAATGGCCCGCTATCGGCACATCATGCAGTATCAACCGAAACGGGTGGTCGGCAGAAATTTAACAAATACAAGCAAAATCAGGATCAGGCACTTTCAATTTGTATCAGGCCATACTAAATCTAGAGGTGGATACAAAGGTGGATTGAAAAATGGCCCGCACGCTGAACAGATTGAACGCACTGGCGGTAAAATCAGCCAAGCCTGGAAAGCACTCGGACGGCGGCGGGCTTTGGCTGCACGTTCGGCCCGATGGCGGTTCACAATGGGTGTTGCGCGTCACGGTTCATGGGCGGCGGCGGGAAATGGGCTTGGGATCGGCGGGCGAGGTTTCCCTGAAGGAAGCGCGCGAAAATGCAGAACGGGCGCGGGCTTTGGTGCGGGCAGAGAAAGACCCGATCAAGGAGCGGATGAGGGAACGCAAGGAAGCGGCGCGGAACCTGCATCTGTTCAAGGACATTGCCAAGGACGCCTTCGAAAGCCGCAAGGCCGAACTGAAGGGCGATGGCAGGCCGCTGGTTCAGCCCCCTCAAGCTGCACGTGCTGCCAAAGCTGGGCAATGTCCCTGTCGCAGAGATTGACCAAAATGACATCCGGGACGTTCTGGCACCGATCTGGCACACCAAGGCGGAAACCGCCCGTAAGGCGATGAACCGTCTCGGGATCTGCCTGAAGCACGGGGCAGCACTCGGCCTTGACGTCGATCTGCAAGCCACGGCGAAGGCGGAGGCCTTGCTGGGCAGGCGACGGCACAAGGCAGAGAATATCCCTGCGCTCCATTGGAGCGAGGTGCCGGAGTTCTACGCGAGCCTATCTGAGGGCACGCCGGCGCATCTCGGCCTGCGCCTTGTGATCCTGACCGCCGTGCGCTCTGGGCCACTGCGTTTCATGCGGCTTGACCAGATCGAGGGTGATGTTTGGACCATTCCAGGCGAAGGCATCAAAGGCCGACGGGACGCCACTCTGGATTTTCGCGTGCCACTGTCGACCGAGGCATTGGCCGTTCTCGATCAGGTCAAGCGACTTGCCCGCAGTGGCGTCATGTTTCCAAGCGTCCGCAAGGGCGTGATGTCTGACGCGACCATGTCGAGACTGATGGAACGACGGGGCATGAAGGCCCGTCCGCATGGGTTCCGTTCAAGCCTTCGGGACTGGATCGCTGAGACCACAGACACGCCCCACGACATCGCAGAGACCTGTCTCGGCCACACGGTCGGTGGCTCTGTAGAACGGGCATACCGGCGGACTGACTACCTTGAGCAACGGCGTGTCATTATGGAGCGATGGGCATTGCATGTCACCGGCCAGAACGGCGCAGTTGTTAAAATGGTGTCGGCTTCTGGCTGAAGCGGTTTCGGGGCCCAAGACTACACGACCGGGGACGACGCCTTTGACAACATAAACGACGCCTTCATCCGCATAGATAGATTATCTTTATATTCAAAATGTTACAAGTAAGTGGATAACGTTCTCTGTTAGTAGGCGATGCGTTAACCGGGTAGCCGCGCTTCTCATGGTGAGTGGTTCGCAAATAGATCCACCTCATGTCAACTTGATGTGAGGCGAACCAATGAGAATCACAGACCCACTCTTAACGGTGCGGGAGAGCTCCAAAGTTCTCCAGATCAGCGTGCCGACATTCTGGCGCCGAGTTGCCGACGGAACCGTCCCCAAGCCGGTGAAACTCGGCGGCCTGTCAAAGTGGCCAGAATCGGAAATCTTGGCTGTCATCGAACAGGCCAAGGCACGGAGGGGCAAATGACCCGGTCGCGCCAGCCTGCTCCTCCAGGAAAGCTGCGGGGTCCAGTTACGACCCCGCCGCTTCCTCCACCCGATCGGAGCCTGAGTGACTATCTGCGTGCACATCTGCAACCAGACAGCCTTGGCGTCTTTCTAAACGCAATGTCCGCGACTGCAGTGGCCGCCATTCTTTGGAGGGCAGCGCTGTGAGCGACGCACAGCAGATTACGCTTGCCTGTGGTGGCAGCTGGCACGGACATTATGGCACCGCGCCGTGCCCGGTTTGCCAGACCGAGCGCCGCCCCGATCAGCGCGGCCTGTCCATCCGTTCCGATGGGGGTCAGCTTCTGGTCTTCTGTCACAAGACCGGGTGCGACTTCCGCGCCATTGTGCGAGCCGCTGGCTTGCCGCCCGATACCTTGCGCCAAGACCCGGTTGAAGCCCGCAAGGCTGATGCCCAGCGCGAAGCCTATGCAGCCGAGCAACTGGCCAAGGCCCGCAAGCTATGGGGTTCCTGCGACCCAATCTGCGGCACCAAGGGGGAAGCCTATTTGCGGGGCCGGGGTATCACCTGCCCCTTGCCGCCTTCCTTGCGCTGGGCGGCTGACACCTATCACGGGCCATGCGGGTGCTGGCTTTCGGCCATGGTGGCCGATGTGTCCACCGGAGGCATCCATCGAACCTTCTTTGAAAAGTCGGGCGCTCGACTGACCAGCAGCGCGAAGATGATGCAGGGGCCTTGCTCTGGGGGCGCTGCGGTCCTGTCAGTGGCGCAGGGGCCGCTCGTGGTGTGCGAGGGCATAGAGACCGGCCTAAGCCTCCTGAGCGGTTTTCTGAGCCAGCCCGCGACGGTTTGGGCGGCTTTGTCGACATCAGGGATGCGTGTCCTGCACCTCCCCGCCGATCCCGGCGCGCTTATCGTCGCCGCCGATGGGGATGCACCGGGCCGAGAGGCCGCAACCGCTCTGGCCGAGCGCGCCAATTGCTTGGGCTGGCAAGTGTCGATGTTGCCCGCCCCCGAAGGGCAAGACTGGAATGATGTTCTCATTTCGAAAGCGGGTGCCTTGTGAATATCACCCAACCAATTCCCGCCGATATGGCCGCCACGAATGAGGCCGATGAAATGCGCCCCTTCGCACCCCTGTCGGCTTATTCCGATGAACCTTCTGCGTCATCCGCGCATGAAGTGCCCGAGCCTGTCCCGTTCAAGGCGGCTTGGCTTGACCCCGAGGCGCGCTTCCTTCGCCCTGAATTGCCCAAACCCCCGGTAATCCCCCTGGAGGATGTGCTAGGCGCGCGCTGGGCGCAGTGGATCCGGCAAGCTGCCCAGAGCAAGGCCGCGCCCCCGGACTATGTCGCGGTCGCCTTGTTATCGGTGGCCGGGGCGTTGATCGGGAATACGCGCTGGGCGTCGCCGTGGGATGGATGGGCCGAGCCGCCCGTGATTTGGGCCATGGCTATCGGTTCGCCTTCGATGAACAAAAGCCCCGGCCTTGATGCTGTCTTGACCCCGCTTAAGGAGATGGAGCGCGCGGCACGCGCGAAGGTTGAAACGGGTTTGTCGGAATGGCGGGGCAAAGCCGAGATTGCCAAGCTGGCAGAGCAAACATGGAAAGAGGCGGTGAAATCGGCGCTAAAGGCCGATGAGGCCATGCCCGCAAGGCCCGACGCGGCATGCCCCGGCCCCGAGCCAGTGTTGCCGCGCTTTGCCCTGACCGATGCCACGGTTGAAAAGATCGGGGTCATTCTCGCGGGCCAGCCGCGCGGGGCCATGCTTGCCCGCGATGAATTGTCGGGCTGGCTGATGGGGATGACCCGCTACTCAGGCGGCGGCTCTGACCGCCCGTTCTGGTTGGAGGCCTACGGCGGGCGGGGCTATTCCGTGGAGCGGATGGGGCGCGACCCGGTTTACATTGACCGGCTCACTCTGGGTGTGCTGGGCGGTATCCAGCCCGACAAGCTGAAAACCCTCTTGTTCAAGTCCGATGATGACGGGCTTCTGGCTCGCTTCCTGCCGGTCTGGCCCGAGGCTGCGCCGATCAAGCGTCCGGATACGGGCAGCGATGACGGCTTTCTGCAATCGGCCTTCGAACGCCTGCTTTCTCTGGACATGCACGATGATGAAACCGGGATCAAGCGCCCGTGGTTCGTTCAATTCAGCGAAGATGCGCGATGTTTGCTGGATGAGTTTCGGCAGACAGCCAGAGGCTGGGAACCCGGGGCGGAGGGTTTGCTGCTTTCCTTCGCGGGCAAGTTGCCGGGGCTGACAATCCGCCTTTCCCTTATTCTAGCCTATCTCGATTGGGCCGGGGGCGAAACCGAAATGCCGCGCGAAATCTCGCAGGTTCACTTCGGGCGCGCGGCGCACTTTGTCGAAACCTATGTTTTGCCAATGGCGCGGCGGGCCTATGCCGATGGGTCAACGCCCAAGGCCGAGCGGGCCGCGCGGAGGCTGGTTTCAATCATTCAGGAGCAAAGGTGGCAGAGCTTCACGACGCGCGATGTTTTCAGGATGGAGCGCGCCGGGCTTTCCGCTAAAGCCGATCTGGACCCGGCTCTTGGTCTGCTTGAAGATGCCCACATCATCCGCGCAATCCCTGAGCCTGCAAAGCCGCAAGGCGGCAGGCCCGCGCGCCAGTTCGGCGTGAACCCGGCGCTATGGGTCTCGAAATGAGCCGCTGGTTGGAAGCCGCAAGGCAGGCCCCTATGGCCGCCGCCAAAACCAATTTAACCGACAAAACCCACGCTGCGGTTGTGGCGCTGAGCGATATCGACAACCCTATGGGGGTTAAGTCGGTAAAGTCGGTTTTGTCGGAGAGGGGTATAGACGGGGACCCGCCGCACATTGTCGCAAGCGCCGCAAGGGGTGCAGCCCCCCGACCGCAAGGGCTGGATACTAAGCTTAGCGCATCCGATCCTGAATCCTATCTCGCTTACCTTCGCGGCAAAGGCCCATCCACCTATGGCGCGACGGCTGTCGCGCTGGGCTGGGGTGCAACGCGGGCATGGCGAGCCGAGGCACGGCTTCGGGCGGCTGGGCTAGCCTTCCTCGACAAGAGCGGGCGAGCCGCGCCCGTATCGGGGAGGGCAGCGCAATGAACCGAAGCGCCCGCCGCGCCCTGAAACGTGACGCCCCGGCGATGGCCGAGCGGCTGGCAAACTGCTGTCTGGACTTCGAAGGCTGTGCGCTGGTGAAGGTGGCCGACCTCAGGGCGATTGTAGCCTTTTGCCGCGCATTCAGCCGCATGATCAAGATCGGGGCGCGCGTCATCCGTCACGCCCGCGCCATCACCTTCCAACTGGCCGAGGTGGCCGTCACCGGCCCGATGGTACGCGCCAACCTCGCCGCGATCCACCGATTGCGAGCGCCACCGCTATGCGCATGACCGCGATCCACGCCCAAACTGAACGAAAGCGGCAGGACAGGTCTGTCCGCTGCGCTGAAAAACGTCGCCGCCGGGCCAGAACACGGCGGCTTCGCGGTCTGATCCGTCCAGTTCCAGGCGTTTGCGCGACCGCACACGGCGCTCAGAGCGAAAGATGCTTGTGCAGCGAGCAAAATCAGGCGATCTTCACGTCAGCCAGCATGCCACTTGGGGAATGTCGGATCAATTGCCTGTATCGTAACCGCCTGAAGGTGCCAGCGGCCTTGCGCAGTCTTACGGATTTTGCAGGTTGCGGCGCTTCGGGATGAAGAGAGTTAAGCTTGAAAATTCTTGCCGTGCCAAATTCGGGTCTCGGAAATCGAATGCAGTGCATAGACTCGTGCATTGGGTTATCGAGAAAACTGAACTGTGAACTCCAGATACTCTGGCCGATAAATGAGCAGCTCAATTGTCCGTTTGACCGGTTGTTCGAGGTTCCGGAAGGTGTAGATCTGGTGCAGGTAGATCGTTGGGTCGACCAGCGAAGCCACATTGACGGGTTTGGCGCAACGCGTGTTCTCGACAATGAATTCTTCGGCGCAAACAAACCGGGTGCCTCGTTCTGGAACGATTTCAGCTTCGACCCTATGGATCGAGTTTTTATCAAGGGATATCATCGCTTTTATGCGCGAAAGTACGGTGATACATGTCTTAATCCAACTGCCGAAGTTATAGCAAAAGTAACAGAGAATATGCATTTAGTTGATGGTTGCCTTGGCGTGCATGTCAGGCGGACAGATCACAAACATGCAATTGAGGCCAGCAAGACAGAAGATTATTTTTCCCTTCTGGATGCGCGCCCTAAAGAAGAGTGTTTCTTTCTTAGTACGGATGACACGGCGGAAGAATCGGCCTTTCGTGATCGCTACGGAGATCGCGTGAAAATCTACCAGAAACGATCATTCATGCGCAGCGAAAGTGCGGCTATTGAAGATGCGTTCATGGATATGCTTCTGCTGTCCCGTTGCACCGCCATCATAGCGAGTGCCGGTTCAACATTTAGCGCTTGCGCCGCATTTATTGGCAATCGTCTACTTCATCGTGTCGTGCGATGGTAGTCCCCCCATTTCTGACGGGGTGCATTCGTAGAACTTACGCGGCCATTTTCAGTTTCTGGGCGGGTGTGATGCCGCCGATGCCCATGTTCAGGCGGTCGTTGTTGTAAGTCCATAGCCATTGCGTGGCGTGATCTTGGGCCTCCTCGATAGTTTCGATGATATATTGGTCGAGCCATTCGTGCCGGACCGTGCGGTTGTAGCGCTCGATGTAGGCGTTCTGTTGAGGCTGGCCGGGTTGGATGTGCTGGATCGTGATGCCCCGTTTCTCGGCCCAGATCAGCAGCTTGCCACTGATGTATTCCGGGCCGTTGTCTACCCTTATCGTCCCGGGTTTTCCGCGCCATTCGATGATCCTGTCCAGACTGCGAATGGCTCGTTCGGCAGGCAGGGAAAAGTCCACCTCGATGCCCAGCCCTTCGCGGTTGAAATCATCCAGCACGTTCAGCAGCCGAAACGCACGGCCATCACCGAGACGATCCGCCATGAAGTCCATCGACCAGGTCATGTTTGGCGCCTCCGGCACGGCCAGGGCGTCGGGTTTGTCGCGCTTCAACCGCTTGCGGGATTTGATCCGCAGGTTCAACTCTAGGCTCTGGACCCATTAAATTGCTTGCGGGCACGGCAACTCATTGATTCATTGGCGGCACCAAGGGGGTGCTGCTATGAGCGAAATGTTCTTGCTTTCCGAAGACCAAATGGCGCGAATATCGCCGTTCTT
>CANNIA010000036.1 GCA_947504705.1 Paracoccaceae bacterium | reverse complement strand
TTCGACCGTCAGGTTGCCGAGTTCCAGATCCGTGTCGCCGTCCTGAACGGCTTCACCGCGCTCGGCATTCCCGTCACTGAAGTCGTAGGATGAGTCTGTCCGGGGAAAGGCGAAGTCCTCCTCTCAATCAATTTGTGCAACAGAGCTACGCGGCGGCGCCAAAGGCAGACTCTGACGCCAAGGTCACACCCAACAAGCTGCCGCCGGCACAAGGTTCCTCGCCATTTCTGCCTGCGGCACAGCCCATGGAAACGGTCTCCGTTGCGTCGCCATTGGCCCCAGCCATCCCCCAATGCCAAGATCCCGCGGCGATCACTCTTGCCGAGCCAACAGCTGATCTTGCCACGGGACAGCCGATACCGACCGGACTTTCCACCCCTCCTGCAGTCCTTGCATTCGGACGAGGCTGGTGGCCTGCGGAAGAAGCAGGGCGGTGGCTTGGCGCGCAAACGGGCGAAGTCGCGCTCCGTCTGCCATCTGGCAACGGAAATCTTGAACTGCAAATCGGGATCGCAGTCCTTGGCAAATCTTCCGACCTGACGCTCAAGGGGCCGGACGGCTGGACTGCGACGGCGGCTCCCGATGCGGCGGGTCTTGTGCGGTTCGACGTAAACGGCCTTCCCCGCGGGATCCCGTTGGTTCTGCAGGTTTCGGTCGCCTCTGGCCCAAGCTGCCCGCTGTCCCTTGGACAGCTTGATCCACGCAATCTTTCCATCGTGCTGCAATCCATTCGGCTTGACGCAGGTCCGGCCATGGTCGCCGACTGTGTCGTCGCACCGGCGGCAGAGGTGACGGCTCCCCCTGCCTCATTGCCCCGCGGCGGGACGATTAGTGTAGCGCGCGACGAAAATCGCCTTCTGGGCTTCGGCCAGGGATGGTGGCCCGCCGAACCGTTTGGCCGTTGGGCGGGAAATGATGTAGCGCATCTTCTGGTAAGGCTAGAGGCAGCCGCAGGGCAGCCAGAAATTGTCCTTTCGGGCATCGCCTATGCGGTTGATGTGGCGCCAATCGAGGTCTGGGTCGGCGACCGAAAACTCGCACAGGGTTCGCTCGGTGCGGGATCGGCGCTGGTGGTTCCGCTGGACGGACTGCCGGTCGACCAAGTGATCGACCTTGAACTGCGGTTTCCGACCGCAGATCTGCAATGCCCGGCGGCGCGTGGCGAAAGCGTTGATGCCCGGGACCTTGTGGTCATGCTGCAGCAAATCAGCCTGCGCACCAACGCAGCCCGGCAATAGGCTCGACCAGTGACCGCGGAAATTGCCCCTTGCCGCGCCATTAGTTGGATACCGGGACCGAAAGCGCCGCAAGACCTTCTGCGGGCCAGATCGCCCGGAAGCAAGCCAGGCTTGCAGCACTGAAACCGGCGCCTTCGGGCGCTATTTTGAATGCACGGCCCAGCTCGGCCTTTTTTCTTGCCGGGCTTGGCGCGCTGTGCAACGGTTTCAAAAATTGAAAGCGTGTCATGACCCCGTCCCCAGCAATCAACACGACCCGCGCGCCCCAGCCCTGGGCCATTGTGGCATTCGGCTTTCTTGCGCTGGCGATAGCGTCATCGGGCCGCGCCACGCTCAGCCTCCTGATGCCGGTCTGGCAGCGCGAGTTCGGCTGGACCAGCAGCTATATCTCGGGGGTTGGTGCTGCGGCGCTTGTGGTCATCGCAATCGTCGCCCCGTTTGCCGGACGATTGGTCGACCGCATGGGGCCAAGGTTCACGCTTAATCTAGGGCTCGGGCTTCTGGGCATCGGCTGCGGCATCGTGGCGTTGATGAACGGCAAGGCGATGTTCGTCATCGGCTACGGCGGCTTTTGCGCGCTGGGTTTCGGCGTGGTCGCAAGCCATGTTGTGGCAACCGCTGTCACGCGCAGCGTTTCCCACAAGCCAGGAGTGGCGGTAGGGGCGGCCACGTCCGGTGCAACCGGTGGGCAGTTCGTGATCGTGCCACTGATCGCGGTTCTGCTGTCCTTTGCCAGCTGGCGCTGGTGTTTTGGCGCTCTGTCACTGGCAAGTCTGGCGCTGATCCCCTGCATCCGCGCGATGATGCCGGGGGCTTCGGCCGCCGACACCGCCAGACGCGGCAAGGACGGGTCGAGTTTTGCCCAGGACTTTGGCTTTATCGTCCGCCGCCCGGCCTTCCATGCCCTGTTCTGGAGCTTTCTCATCTGCGGTTTCACCTCAAGCGGCGCGATCGAGACCCATTTCCTGCCCTTCGCCGATTTCTGCGGCTTTCCGCCGTTGCAAAGCGCTACCGCTTACGGCGTGCTGTCGCTGGTCAACCTGTTCGGCATGATCGGCGCGGGCTGGCTGACAGACCGGGTGAACCGCCCGACTTTGCTTGCGGCGATCTATGCCTTGCGCGCCCTGACCTACCTGATCCTGATCAATCTGCCCGGAACCGGGATCGAGGTGCTGTTCATGTTCGCCATCTTCTTTGGCGTGGTGGACTATTCGACCGTCCCGGTCACCGCCAGCCTTGCCGCCAGCCACATCGGCATCAGGGTCATGGGTCAGACCATGGGGATGATCTCGGCCGGACACGCCCTTGGCAGTGCGGCGGCGGCCTATCTTGGCGGCTATCTTCTGGACTCGACGGGTTCGTTCGAGATGCTCTGGCTAAGCTCGCTATGGCTTTTGTTCGGGGCAAGTCTTCTTGCACTGATGGTGCTGGCGATGCGCCCGGAACCGGTCCCAAGCCCGGCCTAGCCGCTAGCGCCCCCCGAAGGCGGCAGGGTAGGAGGGCTAGAGCCGCTTGAGGGGGAGCTATTCCGTCGCCGGAACCGGCAACGCCGCCAGCGCCTCCACCCGCCAAAGCGCGCGGTCGGCGGGCCAGAGATGCGGCTCGGTCTCACCAGTGGATTGCCAGGCGGCAAAGACCTGCTGGCTGTCCCGCGCCAGATACAGAAGTGCCCAGTCTGCGTCGCAAGTGGCTTTGAGGCAGGCCTGGCCCAGATAGCCCTCAGTCGTCAGATCGCCCGACCCTAGGTCCGAAATCCGTTCGGCGAAGGCCGGGTAATCCGCCCCAAGCCCTGCTTCCAGCGCCTCAAGAACCGGAGCGATGGCCAGCGCGTCCGCTGGATGCGCCTCGGCCAGACTGTCAAAATCCTCCCAGCCCTTGCTGGCGGTAAAACTCACGGCCGCGCCTGGTGCGAAGCTCTTTCCCGGGGTCCAAATCCAAATCTCGCCCGGATAGCCTGGCAGGGGGTCGGATTTGAAGACCAGCGTCTCTGCCTCGACGACGGGCAGAAGATAGGCGCAGCTGTCGATCGGCCCGTCGAATTCCGCCGCAGCACCTTCGGGCAGAGCGATGACAAAAGGGGCCGCGTTGCAGGCATTGCCACCCGCCCCGGCAGCGCCGGTCACCACGGTCAGCCCGCCCAGGTCCTGCAGATCAGGGTCAAGAAAGATCAGGCCATTTTTTTGCACGACCACCCCGTCAACCGTCAGGGTCTGCGCCTCCATCACTTCGCCCGAGATCACGATCTCATGGCCCGCGACTGTCAGCGTCTCATCGGCCACGGCCAATCCCGGCCCGAGGGCGATCAAAGCCAGCCCGGCAGTCTTGATGAGCGACATAGGGGGCCCTTTCGATCGAATTCGGCCCATTGTCGGGCCCTTGGACCAGCTTGCCACTGCGAAGACGCCTTCGTCAACGCCACGCGACGGTTTGACCCTGTCCTTCAGACAACAGGGGCCGAAGCCATTGCCGAAAGATCCGATGTCAGCGCCAATCGGCCAGATCAGCGCGCTGCGGCCGGTCGGGCCAGACCAGCCAGTCCGGAGCGCGAATCAACGGGCAGCCGCTCCACCGGAGCAAGATCCGTGCGATCAACAATGACCCGGCCAGTGGCAGGCACCACAACAACAGCAGGACAGCGACCGGGCCTATCCCCGGCGCAAATCCTTGCAGAACGACGTAAAGCCCGGCGAGCAGGAATTGATTTAGCAAGAAGATCTCCAGCGACGCGCGACCGATCATTTCGAACAGACGGGCCACCGGCTCCCAGGATGCCAGAATCCGGATCATGGCCAAGAACCCGCCGGTCAGCGGCAGCCGGACCATGAGCGGAAACAAGGGGTTTTCTGGGGCAATGCGGCTTAGGAGAAACATCCCGAAGCCGAAAAGCATGACCTCGACCGCAAGGGCAATCCGACGGTTGTCAAACAACCGCATGATCGCCGGTCCCCACCACAGACCCAGCATGAAGAACACCAGGGCGTCGTAGACAAGACCCTGCACAAGATCATCCGCTCCCGCAGGCAACGCATAGTGGCGCCAGATCAGCGAAGCCGGAACATAAAGCGCAACGACAACCAAGTGACGCTCAACCATCGGCAGCGGGCGCAGCAGCATGGCCAATGTCGACACAACCATCAAAGCGTAGACGAACCACAGGTTGCCATAGGGGACCAGGAACAACTGCCTGAGAGGCACCATAGGGCTTGGCCCATCCGGGTTCAGATGCAGGCCAAGCGCCTCGAGCGCTGCAGCCAACAGCGTCCAGACCACAATGATCCAGAGGAATACGCGCAGTCGATGCCGAAGGAACCAATCCCATCCCCGCCCGTTCGAAAATGCGAAGACCAGGCCCGCGCAAAAGAATAGGGCGGGCATCCTTACATGATCCAGGACCAAGGTAAGTTTGATTACCGAAACCATTGGCCCGGCACCATCGACAGCCGGAAACCATGTCACAAGGGCGAAAATGGCGTGCAGCATGACGACAAGGCAGATCACGATGCCCCGGACCATATCGATCCAGACAATCCGCCCCTGTAGAGCCGCGCCACCCGTTTGCATGCCAACCGCCCGCACCATTCACTTGGCCAAGCAAGCCAAGCGATCCCGCCGAAACTGAGGCACCGGGCCGACAATTCGGTGAAATGGCCCTTTGACAAGGGCGAGCAGCCCTTAGACTGCGGCTTCGACCGCGCGAACGATTTCGTCGACAATGGCCCGCAACAGCGCTGGGTCTTCGCATTCCGCCATCACCCGGATCAAGGGCTCGGTCCCCGATTTGCGGATCAGAATACGGCCTGTGCCCTTGATGCGACCCTCACTCACCGCGATCGCTGCCTTGACGGCCTCGGCCTCAAGCGGTGCAAGGCCTGCCGTGTAGCGCACGTTCTTCAGCATCTGCGGCACGGTCGGGAAGCACTGCGTCAGGGCCGATGCGGGCTGCCCTGTCCGCACCATCTCGGCCAGAAACTGCAGGCCGGCGATCAGCCCATCGCCAGTGGTGGCGTAATCGGTCATCACGATATGGCCCGACTGTTCGCCTCCAAGGTTGAAGCCGCCGGCACGCATCCGCTCCACCACATATCGGTCACCGACCGAGGTGCGTTCAAGCCCGATCCCTCGTGCGGCCAAAAACCGTTCAAGGCCAAGGTTTGACATCACCGTCGCCACTAGCGCCCCACCGCGCAAGCGGCCCTCTTCTGCCCAGCGTGCCGCCATCAGCGCCATGATCTGGTCGCCATCGGCCACCCGGCCCGTTTCGTCCAGGATCATCAGCCGGTCGGCGTCGCCATCCAGACTGATGCCCACATGCGCGCCATGGGCCACAACCGCCTCGGCCGCCGTATCGGTATGGGTCGACCCACAGCGTTCGTTGATATTGGTGCCGTTCGGGCTGACCCCCACCGGGATCACCTCGGCCCCCAGCTCCCACAGCACCTCGGGCGCGCAACGATAGGCGGCACCATTGGCGCAGTCGATCACCACTTTCAGCCCTTCCAGGCGCAGCCCCGACGGGAAACTCGTCTTAACGAATTCCTGATACCGTCCCCGCCCGTCCTCGATCCGCTTGGCGCGACCGATGTCTTCGGGCATGGCGGGCGCGATCTCGCTCTCGAGCAAGGCCTCGATCTCGAACTCGGCCTCATCCGACAGCTTGAACCCGTCGGGGCCAAAGAACTTGATCCCGTTGTCCTGATGCGGGTTGTGGCTGGCCGAGATCATCACCCCGACATCCGCCCGCATCGAGCGGGTAAGATAGCCTACCGCCGGGGTCGGCACCGGCCCCAGAAGCAGCACGTTCATACCCGTCGAGGTGAACCCTGCCGTCAGCGCGTTTTCCAGCATATAGCCCGAAAGCCGCGTATCCTTGCCGATCACCACCCGATGCGCAGGACTCCCATCGCGGCGGAAATAGCGCCCGGCGGCGGCACCCAGCTTTTGCACCAGATCCACCGTCATCGGCCACTGGTTGGCCCTGCCCCGCACGCCGTCGGTGCCGAAAATCTTGCGGCTCATGCTTGGCCCTCCAGATGGTCGGTGTTCATCGCCTGCCACAGCCGAAGGGCCTGGCGGGTCTCAATCACGTCATGGACGCGTACAATCTGCACCCCCTGAGCAATCCCGGCAAGCGCGGTCACAACCGACCCCGGCATTCGCGCCCTTGGGGGCTCTGCCTGACCGATCACGCCGATGAACCGTTTGCGCGAGGTGCCCAGCAGGATCGGGCAGCCAAGCCCGTGGAACAGCGACAGCCCACGCAGCAGCGCGAGGTTATGCGCCTGTGTCTTGCCAAAGCCGATGCCGGGGTCAATTGCAATCCGCGCCCGTTCGATGCCCAGAGCCTCCGCCGCCACGATCCGCGCGGAAAGCGCGTCGTAGATGTCCAGCAGTACAGCACCATAGCGGGGGTCGTTCTGCATCGTCTCGGGCAGGCCCTGCGCATGCATCAAGACCACCGGTGCGCCCGTCTTTGCCACCAACGCCCCAAGGCCAGGGTCAAAGCTGAAGGCCGAGACATCGTTTACGAGGCTCGCCCCTGCCTGCAATGCCGCTGCGGCAACAGGGGCTTTCCGCGTGTCGATGGAAATCGGCCGCATGATCCGCCCCTTCCGCAGCGCCTCGATCACAGGCGCAGTGCGCGCAATCTCTTCGTCCAGATGAACCTCTGCGGCTCCGGGGCGGGTGCTTTCGCCACCGATGTCCAGAATGTCCCCCGCCTTGGCGATCCGGCGGCCAGCCGTCACTGCGCGCTTTGGGTCCAGAAACTTGCCACCATCGGAAAAGCTGTCAGGCGTCACGTTCAGGATGCCCATGATCCGCGGGCGATCCATCGTCAGGCCCGCAAAATCAGCCCGCGCATCGGTCAGGCGTAGGTGGATGCCTTGCGGCAGGTCTGCTGCCGCCATGACATGCGGAGCCCGCCCGCGCGACAGAACTTCGACCCGGTCAAACCAGCACCAGCCGCCCGCAAGTGGCAAAGCGCCGGACGGACGGGCAGGATCCGTCATCGCAATGGGGCGGAAATAGTCCATGGCTTCGGAATTGGCCGAACCGGCCACGCTTGGCAAGGGGGAAGCGATCAGCCCCGCCGAACCGGCACGCGGCTTCCCGCCGGGACCGCAACATCGCCGTGAACGACCAAAGCCGTCGCGACAAGCGTCTCGGCCAGCCAAAGCGCCAGCGCCACCGGGTCTGAGCCCTTTGGCCCGTCCACTGCATCCAGGACCAGCTTCGACGGCGCCCAGACCAGACTTTGCCCGCGCTTCATCGCCCAGTCGATTTCCGTCCGTGTCGCCACCACAACGCAGCGCGGGTCACGCGCGGCAAGAGTCCAGGCGTTCTCCTCGATCGCCAGAAGGTCGATCCGCCTCTGGGTAGGCTTGTGGCCGGTTACCGTGCGCGGGAAATCTGGCAGCCCAACGGCTAGGATCAACGGCAGACCTTCGGCCAACAGCGCATCCAACCGCGCCGAAAGGCCCGCATCATGGATTGCAGCGTTGTCTAGGAACACCACAAGCGGTTGCACCGCTTCCAGCCCATCCTGCCCGCTGCTCTGCACCGGGTGTTCCGCGCGGGAGCGGACAATCTCGACCCCCAAAGCATAGGGCCCAATGTCTAGCTTTTCGATCCGCACAAAGACCCGCATCGCCGCAGGTTCCGCCAGAACCCTTTCGGCCACGCGTTCGGCCAAAGTCTCCAGAAGGTTCAGCCGTTCCGCCGAAAGTTCCGCCGCAATCGCTTCAGTGATCTTGTCATAAGACAGGATGCGGTCGACATCATCCTCCAAAGGCTCGGTCACCGGGCGCACCTCGACGACCACGTTGAAACGCAGGCGTTGCTTGTGGCCGCGTTCCTTCTGGAAAGCACCGATATCCGCCTCGACCACATGGTCGCGCAAGGAAATCCGGTCGCGCGGATCGCCAAGGCCCGACGCCTCGGCCCGCGCCTCGGGATGGGCAAAGGCAAGCTCGATATCGCTCATCGGGTTGCTCCTCGCGCATCCGGCGCGGACTTTCTAGCATGGGGCAAGCCCGTCAGACCAGCGCGCGCGGCATCCCACGCGGCGGGGGCGACATCAGCCCTTGGCACCTGGTTGGCGATAGAACACATGCGCGCCAATCTGTGCCGTCTTGGCAAAGCGGCGTGACCAGTCGGGATGAAGTCCCGCCACATGGAAATGCGTGGCCCCTTCGGTCAGCACCCGAGGCGCGCCATCCAGCATCGCCCGGGCAATCCGCCCCGCCAGATCGGCAGCCGCCTTTTCGTGCATCCGGTCCGGGGTGCCGTCGCAGACATAGGAAAACTGGCACCCGCCGCCGCCGCGCTGCTTGACCACGCCGCAGACCGTACGCGGGTAAAGCTGGCTGTCTCGCCGGTTCAGCACCACTTCGGCCACGCCAATCTGCCCCTCAAGGCTTTCACCGCGCGCTTCGAAATAGATCACCTGGGTCAAGCATTCCCAATCGGCATCGCCCGTCGGCGCAGCCTGTGCCATCAGCCAGGCTTCCGACAACCCGCCGACCTGTTCCGAGGCCGGAAGGATCAGCGACAGGTCCGGTGAAGGCAGGACCACCAGTTCCGGGGCCATCGAAATCGCCGCAAGGCTTGCGATAGCTCCATCCCAAGAATGAGACGATTCCACCGTCGCCGGCCCGATCGCCAGCGCAAGTGCGGTCGCCCGCACCACCATCAAAGATATCATACCGCTCTTCCGTCGTTGTTTCTGTACCGGCGGAAGTACCCCCGCCTTGCAAGTCAGGGGGGAGGTAGGGGAGCAACAGATTGGGGTCTATCACTGTTGCCAAAATGACACGGAAATAGAGAAAATCTCGGCGAAAATCCGCTGCATTGCAGCAATTTTTCGGCTATTAGATTGTTTTTAAAGAGTTATTTACGATCATTAAGCGCCAGATGCGCCGCCGCAAGCCGCGCCATCGGCACCCGGTAGGGCGAGCATGAGACGTAATCGAACCCCGCCTGTCGGCAAAAGGCGATGGATTCCGGGTTGCCACCATGCTCGCCGCAGATCGACAAGGTGAGATCAGGCCGGGTCCGCCGACCGCGTTCCGCCCCGATCAGCAAAAGCTCGCCGACCCCGTCGATATCCAGAATGTGGAACGGGTCCTCTGGGAAGACACCTTGCCGGACATAGGTGTTCATGAACCGCCCGGCATCGTCACGGCTCAAACCATAGGTCATCTGCGTCAAGTCATTGGTACCAAACGACAAAAATGCCGCATGCTGGGCAATCTCGCCCGCCCGCAAGGCCGCGCGCGGGGTTTCCACCATCACCCCAAGCTTATAGTCGAAATCGGCCCCGGCCTTGGTCCGCACCATCGCCGCCAGCGCGTCGATCCGGGTCTTGACCAGTTCCACCTCACGCCGCGCGGAAACCAGCGGGATCATGATTTCCGGCACGACCGGCGCGCCCCGACGCGCGCTTTCCAGCGTTGCTTCAAAGATCGCCTGCGCCTGCATGTCATAGATTTCCGGCAGCACGACCCCCAGCCGCACTCCCCGCATCCCCAGCATCGGGTTGACCTCGGTCAGCGCCTCGGCCCTCCGGGTGACTTCCGACAGAGGCCGATCCAAAGCCTCGGCCAGATCTCGCAGGCCTTCACGGTCCTGCGGCAGGAATTCGTGCAAGGGCGGGTCAAACAGGCGAATACAGACCGGCAGACCCTGCATGATCTCGAACAGCTGCACGAAATCCGCCCGCTGCATCGGCAAGATCCGCGCCAGCGCCCCGGCCCGGTCCTCGGACGTATCGGCAAAGATCATCTCGCGCATGGCGACAAGGCGGTCTTCTTCAAAGAACATGTGTTCGGTCCGGCACAGTCCGATCCCTTCCGCCTCGAACTTCCGCGCGGTTTCGGCATCAGCCGGGGTGTCGGCATTCGCCCTGACCCCAATGTCGCGCACCTCATCCGCCCAGGCCAGCAGCCTGCGGAAGCTGTCGTCCAGCGCCGGTGGCAGCATCTCTGCCGATCCCGCCAGCGCCTCGCCCTTCGACCCATCCAGCGTGACAACATCCCCCTCACGGAAGACGCGCCCATCGGCCGAGGTCAGCTTCTTGTCACGCCCATCCAGCCGCATGTCGGACGCACCGACCACGCAAGGCAACCCCAAGCCCCGCGCAATCACCGCCGCGTGGCTGGTCATGCCGCCGCGTTCGGTCAGCACCGCGACCGAGGAATGCATGCCCCGGATATCCTCGGGAGAGGTTTCACGCCGCACCAGAATGCAAGGCTCGCCCTTCGCCGCACTTGCCTGCGCGGCGGAGGAGGAGAACACCAGCTTACCCGTCGCCGCCCCGGGCGAGGCCGCAATCCCCCGCGCGATCACGTCACGCGCCCCGCGCGGATCGACCTGGTGGTGCAGAAGCTCCGACAACGCGTGCGGCTCGACCCGCAGCACCGCCTCATTGCGCTCGATGATCCCCTCTTCGGCCAAGGCCACCGCGATATGCAAACCGGCGCGGGCCGAACGTTGGACCTTCACCGCATCCAGAACCGCCAGACGGCCATCCTCGACGGTAAACTCGATCTGCATCTCCTCTCGCAACCGGGCGCGGCAGGTGGCACCATGCTCGACCAATGTGGCAAAGACTTCGGGCGCCACATCCGCCAGCGACGGCCCGCGCGGGTCGCGGGTCAGATACAGCGCCTCGGTCGTCTTCAACGCATCGCGACCTTGGGATTGCCCCAGATACCGCCCGGTGATCTGCCGTAAGCCCGTCACGGGATCGACAAATTGGATCACCCCCGACCCGGAAATCCCCTGCCCGATCCCTTGCGCCATTTCCTGCACGACAAGGCCCAAAGCCGCTTGTTCCGGTGCGCCCTTGGCTTGGCGCAAAAGCCGGGCCGAAGTCCCCTCCCAAGCCCGCGCCATTGACCGCAGCACTTCCGACAGCTGCTTTGACGCCTCTTGCGGGAACGGCTCCTCGGTCTCCAGCTCATATTCCCGCAGGGCGTCGCGCAGCGCCCCCGGCCCCGGCTTCAAGGCGTCGAACACCTCGGGGTCCAGCCGCGCTACGTGGATCGCATAGGACTGCACGAAGCGCAGATACAGCGCATCCGCCGCCGCCTCGCCATGGGTTTCGGCCAGCCGCGCGTGGCGCTTGGCGTTCAAACCGATGTTCAGAATGGTCCCCGGCCCGCCCCAATCAGGATTGGCAGGCGAGGGGCGCACCGAAATCAGCGGGCCATCGCCAAAGCAGTCCAGAATGCCTCTGGCATCCACTCCATGCCCGGCGGCGATGGAACGTACGGTGCTGGCAGGAAGCGACACCGATTTCGGCACCGGCAGGTCAAGCCGCACCAGCCGCTGCAGGCATTTCGCCCGCCAGCCATGGTTTGCCGTCGCGATCTGGGCCGAAGCCGTGATCTCGGAAAACTCGGCGATGGGGTCGTGTTTCTGCAATGCAGCACCTATTGTTCAAGTGCAGCATAGACCGAAAGACCCACCACGCAAGCGTAACATGTCAGCTTTGTGACGATTATTAGGGCAGTTTCAGCCCTCGATGCGTGTCAAATCAGCGACACCGGAACAGATGGCGCGGATGCGGTGCAGAAGGTTCAACCGGTTCCGCCGCACGACCCCGTTGTCGCTGTTGACCTGCACGGCAGTAAAGAACGCATCAATCGGCCCCCGCAAGGCTGCCATCGCCGCCATCGCGGTTCCGAAATCCTCAGCCTTCATGGCAGGACCAATCGCCGCCTCGGCCTTGTCGAGTGCAGCGAACAGGGCGCGTTCCTCCTCCGTCTCGGCAAACTTCAGCTCTGCCCCAAAGGAATACTCCACCCCATCCTTCGCCTCGGCCTGAGACAGAATGTTGTTCGCCCGCTTGAACCCTTGCAGCAGGTTCGCGCCGTCTTCGGTCCTGAGGGTTTCGCTCAGGGCGGTGGCCCGCTTGACGAGCAGCGTCAGGTCATCATTCCCCGGCATCGCAAGGCAGGCGTCGATGATGTCGTGCGAGACACCCTGATCGCGAAGCGTGACCTTGAGGCGGTCGTGGAAGAAGGCGAGGAGGTCGGCGGATATCCCAGTAAGGTGACTGTTCAGACTCTCGCCAACTTTTCCATGCCCATCAGGCCCAAGCGTTCCCTTGAAGAATTCTTGCAGTTCATCGTTCCGCTCAATGAAATCACACACCGCAGAAAAAGTCTTGGACGCTTCCTCTGGACCAGTGAACAAGCCTTGATCCGCCCAAACCTCGAGCGACTCCGGAGGTTTGATTGACGTGCTGCTACCTCTCCAGTCGAACCGCTCCGCCCAAATGTCGATCCAATGGGCAGCGTTAGCGTCTACGTTGCGGAGCAAGAAATACTCAGAAACGTCGGTTCTGGTTTTGCCACTCAATATTTCTGTATGGACCGCCGGGTCGAATTCTCGCGACGCCGAGTAATCAAAAAACCGATTGTGACTACTTTTGAATCTTATCACTAAGCTCTTGAGAATTACTTTGAGCGAAAGCGCCCGCACCCCATTCCCCAACACCAACCGAACCACCCCCAACGCCGCCCGCCGCAGCGCAAACGGGTCCTTCGAGCCCGTCGGCTTCTCGTCAATCGCCCAGAACCCCGTCAGCGTGTCGATTTTGTCCGCCAGCGCCACGGCCACCGACACCGGCTCCGAGGGAACCGAGTCGCTCTCCCCCTTTGGCCGCCAGTGATCCCGCGCGGCATCGGCGACGGAAGCCTTCTCCCCCGCCTCCAGCGCGTAATACCTGCCCATCACGCCCTGCAGCTCGGGGAACTCACCCACCATCGCCGAGCGCAGGTCCAGCTTCGCCAGCCGCGCCGCGCGTTCGGCGTCGGCTGGATCAGAACCAACCAAGGGCGCAATCTCCCGCGCCAAGGCGGCAATCCGGTCGATCCGGTCGGCCTGGCTCCCGAGCTTGTTGTGGAAGCTGACCGCCTTCAGCCCCTCCGCCCACTCGCCCATCCCGGCCTTCGCCACCCGCAAGTCATTCTCCCAGAAGAACTTCGCGTCCGACAGGCGCGCCGCGAGAACCTTCTGGTTGCCCTTCAGGATCACCTCGCCGCCATCCGCCGCCTCGATGTTGGCGACCGTCACAAAGCCCTCGATCCGCCCGGTCTTCGGGTTCCGGACCGAGAAGAACTTCTGGTGTTCCTTCATCGAGGTCTGCAAAACCTCGGGCGGCAAGTCCAGAAACGTGGGCGCGATCCGCCCCATCAGCGGCACCGGCCATTCGACAAGCCCCGCGACCTCGGCCAGCAACCCCGGATCGGCGACCACTTCCATCCCCGCCGCAAAGGCCAGGTTCTGCGCGCCTTGCCAGATCGCGGCCTCACGTTCGGCGGTATCCAGCACGACCTTGGCGCGCTTCAGCTTGACCACATAGTCGTCAAAGCCCGACACGGTGAACCGCCCGTTGCCCATGAAGCGGTGGCCTTCGGTGACATTGCCCGCCTCGATCCCATCGACCGACATCGGCACCACATGCGCGCCGGTTTCGTCCGTCAAAAGGCAGATGATCCCCTGCAAAGGCCGCACCCAACGCAGCGTCCCAGCGCCCCAGCGCATCGACTTGGGCCAAGGGAAACTGCGGATCGTGGTTTCCAGAACCTCCGCTACGATCACCGCCGCAGCACGACCGGGCTTTTCCACCACGGCATAGTAGGTTTCGCCCTTCTTGTCGGCCCGGCGTTCCAGCTGGTCCAGAGTCAGACCCGTTGACCGCAGGAACCCCTCCACCGCCTGCGCAGGCGCGGAAACGGATGGCCCCTTGCGCTCCTCCCGCACCGAGCGACTCTCAGCGGTCAACCCATCGACCGACAGCACCAGCCGCCGTGGCGTCGAAAACGCCCCTGCCGAGGCATAGGTCAGCCCGGCCTCGACCAGACCATCGGTCATCAGCTTCTTCAGATCCTCGCGCGCGCGCGTTTGCATCCGGGCGGGGATTTCTTCCGAGAAAAGCTCGATCAGAAGGTCGGCCATGATCAGTCCTTGTAATCGTCGTTCAACTGGTGCCAGGCAAAAGCGCGGCCATCGGGAAAGACGGCAACCACGCGGTCGACACCTGGGTGGATTTCGGGCTCCGACAGAAAGGCAACCGCCTCGCCCTTCTCAAGCGCCCCGCCAATCGCGACGGCATCGAAACAGGGAAAGTTCGACGGCGCGAACAGCGGTTCGGCCTTGTCATAAACCTCATAGGTCTCGGTCAACGTAGCCAACGACATCGACGTCGTGAAACACGCGCGGAACTTGATGGGAGAGCTGTCTGCATCCACCCCTTCGATCCCTTCGACAAGAATGGGTTCCGGCTGGCTCGATGCCACCGAGACCAGGCGGATTTCCTCGCCCTTCGAAAAGCTGACAGGCGCATAAAACGCACGCTCCGCCGTGTACCACAGCGCAACGCCGGCAACGGCGGCAAAGATCACGATAAGCCCTACAATGATTTTTCCCATGATGCTCACGGCCAATAGAGGTTGATGTAAGGCCGCGCCAGAGCCTCCGAGACCCGCCGCATCCGCTCGACCTCGGGTTTTTGCTCGATAAAGGCATATTCATGCGTTTCACAGAAGATCGCGTCGATGTCGAAAGCCGCAGGATCGGCAAAGATCGCGCGCAGAATCTTGAACTCGGAGCCTTCGATATCCATCTTGAGCATCGCAACCGGACCGCCGATGCCGTCCAGCACATCCCGGAACGCCCGGGTTTCCACCGGGATCGCCTCACCGCCTTCATAGATGCTTGGATAGATCGGGATCAACGAGGACATGGTCGACTTTGCAAAGGGATCGTCGGCGAAGTCATTGAGCCGTTGCAGAACCCCCGCCCCGCCGACCGCCGCAACGGCGGCCTGATGCAGCACCACATTCGGCAGATGGCCAACATTCCGCTGCAGCTCGCCGAAAGCAAAGGGATCAGGCTCATAGGCATGCACCAACGCCCCCGTCGTCGCCATGCGAAGGGTCATCGTGCCGACATTGGCCCCGAGATCCAGACAGACCGAACCGGGGCCAAGAATGGCCAGACGCCGATCAAAGTCGGCCATGCAGCGATTGACATAGCGACCCCGCAGCCAGCGACCTGCATTCCGCCCTGCGCGCCCGCCCATCTCGCTGACGGTGGCAAGCGCGGTCTCCCAGGCTGACTGCGGCTGGTAATAGGGCATCAGCTCAGCCCACCGTATCCTGTCCAGCGTCGGTCATCCGGAATGCATCGGCGCATTTCTTGGCCAGCGCGCGGACCCGCCCGATATAGGCCTGCCGTTCGGTCACCGAAATCACTCCGCGCGCGTCAAGAAGGTTGAACAGGTGGCTCGCCTTGATCGTCTGGTCGTAAGCCGGATGCACCATGATGATCCGTTTGCCGTTCTTTGGATCGACCGGGTCAAAGGCCAGCAAACGTTCGCATTCCGCCTCGGCATCCTTGAAATGCTGAAACAGCATCTCGGTCGAAGCGCCGTCGAAGTTGTGGCGTGAATATTCCTCTTCGGTCTGCCGAAAGATATCGCCGTATTTCATCGGGGTCGGGCTGTCGGGGTCGTTGAAGGGCATCTCCATCACATGGTCGACGCCCATCACATACATCGCCAGCCGTTCCAGCCCATAGGTCAGCTCGCCACTGACCGGCTTGCAATCATGCCCGCCGACCTGCTGGAAATAGGTGAACTGGCTCACCTCCATCCCGTCGCACCAGACCTCCCAGCCCAGACCCCAGGCGCCCAGTGTCGGGCTTTCCCAGTCATCCTCGACAAAGCGGATGTCATGCAGGCGAAGGTCGATGCCGATGGCCGCCAAGGACCCCAGATACAACGCCTGCAGGTCGGGCGGCGAGGGTTTGATGATGACCTGATACTGGTAATAGTGCTGCAGCCGGTTCGGGTTCTCGCCATAGCGCCCGTCGGTCGGCCGGCGCGAGGGCTGCACATAGGCCGCAGCCCAGGGCTTTGACCCCAAGGACCGCAGCGTCGTGGCTGGGTGGAAGGTGCCTGCCCCCACTTCCATGTCATAGGGCTGCAACACCGCGCAGCCTTTCGAGGCCCAGTAAGCCTGCAAGCGAAGGATGATTTCCTGAAAGCTTCTTGGCGTCGTCAGTGCATCGGACATGGGAGTCTCTTTGGGCGTCATTTGCGGAGCAGAAAGCTCGCCTCTCCCTATCCATTGGGGCCATGGGGGTCAATTCCGGAAAGAACCCGCAGAAAACGGGGTTTCGGACTTGCCCAACCCGGCGGCATGGCTAATCTGCGCCGAAGTCCGCTTTTCCCTGTCCCAGTTCAGGAATACCGCATGTTCACCTCTGTTTCCCGTCTTGCCCTTGTTCTTGCCGCCCTTCCGCTTCTTGCCCAGCCTCAGGCCGTGTTTGCTCAAGACACCAACGGTGGGTTCCGGCTCGACCTTGGTACTGAACCGGACGAAAGCAAACAGGAAGCCCGCGACAGCGAGGCGCTCTTGCTGCCGGAAGACCGGATGGCGTTGCAGACCGCTCTGCAGTGGTTCGGCTTTTACGCTGGCGCGATTGACGGCGATTTCGGCCCCGGCTCCCGCAAGTCGATGTCGGCCTGGCAGGAATATCAGGGTGTCGACCCAACCGGCGTCCTGACCACGCGCCAACGCGTCGCCCTGTTTGGCGCCTATTATGGCGAAATCGAGAGCTACGGCTTTGCCAGCGTCACCGATGACAAGGCCGGGATCACTGTCACGCTGCCGACGAGCCTTGTCGAATTCGACCGCTATGAACCGCCGTTCGCCCATTACAAACCCAAGACCCCCGATGCCCCGCAGATCGTGCTGATCTCGCAGCCGGGCGATCAGGCGGCGCTGTACGGGCTTTACGACATCCTGCAATCGCTGAAATCCGTTCCCATGGAAGGCGAGCGAGAGAGGGGCGAAAAGGGCTTTCATATCACCGGCCTCTCCTCTGATACCGCGACCACGGTTCAGGTTCAGCTGGACGGCGGGCTGATCAAGGGCTGGATGCTGATTTCTACCCCCGGCAATGCCGACCGCGACGCCCGCATCCTGCAGCTTCTGCAATCAAGCTTCACCTCCTCCAGCGAGGCCGCCCTTGACCCCGGCATGGTGCCGATGACGTCCGAGGCCAAGGCAGGTATGATCGCGGGCCTAGAAGTACGCACCCCCCGCCTTAGCCGCTCGGGCTTCTTCATCTCGGCGGAAGGCGCAGTCTTGACCACGGTCGAGGCGGTCGAGGGCTGCACCCGCGTCACCATCGACCACGCGACTGACGCCACCGTCACGCTGAAAGACGCAACGTCCGGCCTTGCCCTTCTGACCCCGAATGCAGCCCTTGCCCCGCGCAGCTTTGCCACTTTTCCCTCCAGCGCCGGCCGTCCGGGCAGCGAGGTCACGCTTGCGGGCTATTCCTACGAAGATCGCCTGCCCGCCCCGGTCCTCACCTTCGGCACGCTGGAAGAACTGACCGGCCTTGCTGGCGAAGCCGACCTGCGCCGTCTGGCCCTTCCCGCCCTTCCGGGCGATGTGGGTGGCCCGGTTCTGGATGGCACCGGCGCACTGATCGGCATGCTGCTTCCCGCCGCCGCCCCGGCCGGCAAGCAACTCCCGCCCGGCGTGACTTTCGCCCTTGGCGCCGCTGCGATTGCCAAACTGATCGAGCCCGCTGGGATCATCCCGACCCCGGCCAGGGCCACCGAAACGCTGTTGCCCAGCGACATGACCGACATGGCGACCGGCATGACCGCGCTTGTCTCCTGCTGGGATTGAGGGTGCAGAAATCGGGTCAGCTTCGGGCCTGAGGCCCGGAGCCATCCGATAAGCTTCAGCCGACGTGGATCAGGCTGGAGAACAGCTTCGGATCCAGACTTTCGGCCGTGAAGGTCTCGCCCTCGGTCAGAAGACTGATCGCGTCGTGGCTGTGCAAAGCCTCTTGATGGCTGGCCACCACCCTGAAATCGCCGATCCTTGGGTCCGCCCGCAAAGCCTCGCAGAACAGCCGTGCCGCGTCTTCCACGAAGATCGGGTTGGCGGCGTTCAACTCGGCAAAGGCCTGCTCATCCTCGCGCTTGACCATGACCTGCGTCTCGGTGACCACCGCGCGGCGGGCAAGTTCGATGAGGTCCTCAAACCACATCTCCTGCGCGTCCTTGGCCAGCACCACCGACAGCCGCGCCACCGACCGCTGGGCGTGCGGCGTCGCCATCTGGCCACGTTCCGCCCGGGCATGCTCGGCCAGTTCCAACGAACAGGGGCAGGTCGAGGAATAGACGTAATCGAGGTGCAAAATACGCTTCCTGACCCCCGCCTGTTCGATCAGTTCCAGCGCGATGTCGTAATACTGCCAACCCGACAGGCCTGAGCGCAGCGACGGCAACTGCATCGGATAAGACAGCCGCATCTGGATACGGGCGTCGAAACTGCCAAGGTCGGCCTTGTAATCGTTCAGCGCCGCCGCAATCACGCCCAAGGAGAATTTCTTCTCGGCATGGGCATAGAAGGACCGCATGATCCGGCTCATGTTGATGCCCTTCTGCTCGGCCTCAAGGCTGACCGTGCCAGTGACCGAGGTTTCCAGATGGATCGCCCCGCCGTCGCGGGTGGCATAACGGATCGGCAGGCGAAAGTTGGAAATCCCCACATGCTGGATCCGCGCCCTGGCCCCCCGGATCAGGCTGGCCGGGCCGTTCTGCAGATCGGGCAAAGTGGCGCGATAGGCCTGATCGGGGCGAAAATCCTCAGGATATGCCCGCGACAGGGCCGAGTGGTCGGAATTCCGCCCCGTCCAGTTGTGATCGGCCTCAAGGCTGACGATATCCTCCCGGCTCGCCCCCTGCGCCCATTTGCGCACCAGTGCCAAAGCGGCCTCAGCCTCGTCGCGCGAGGGCACAGGCTCCATATCGGGGCTATGGGCGTTCATCGGGGATCCTTTCGGTTCAGGCGGAACGTAGCTCCGCCGTCAATGTCAGCAGGGTTAGGCAGATAGGCACGGGCCGGGTCAGCTTAAAGGCCTCGTTACAGAAGTTTCGCACAAATCCGGCATCCGCGCCAGCACGCGCGGCGTCAGGCCCGACGCATGCCCCCAAACGAATTCGCATCCGACTATAGGAAGCTTCTGGCAGAACGATCATTGCCGCGCTAACCTGCGGTGAAGTGGGGTGGTTGACCGCAATCACCGGGAACCAAGGGGAACGCTGATGAACGTGTCGAAACGGCTTGGAGCAACCCTTCTTGGGCTCTGCTTGGCGTCTCCGGTCATGGCTGATGGCCTGACGCTGAAACTGGAAGGCGGGCTTGCCTTCAACCGCGGCGAAAATGTCGGCATCTTTTCCTTGGTCCGCACCCCGCCCGATAGCGCGACCTCGCAGCTCGACTATTCGGGTGGCATGCCCCGCGGCCCGCTCTCGTTCAGCTACCGTGCCGAAGGCAACTGGGACGTCGTGCTTGGCAACGGCACCCACATGCGGCTTGGCGGTATCCTGTCCGGCCAGCAGGGAACCTCGAACGAAACGACGCCCGTCTATTACATCATCATGGCAAGGCCCGGCGGACCCGAACCGGAAAAGCCCGAGGCGGAAATCCGCGTCTGTTCCTTTCCTGATCCCTGCGCGATCTTCGAAGGGGAACTTTCCCGCTCGTACCGCGAAGTGATGCCTGAACTGATGTTCGGCCGCGACGGCGCGGGTGGGACGATGACCTGGATCGGGCTGCAGGGGTTTTCTGGCACACTTTCAGAGAACACCTCGAACCGGGGCTACAATTTTCCCGATGCCAATTACATCTTCGACCGGGCCACGCTTACGGAACTTGACGCCGATGTGACCGGCCTGATGCTGGCCGTCCAGCAGGAACGCCCGCTCGCCTCTGGCATGACCCTTCTCCTCGGCGCAGGTCTGGGCCGTTACAATGGCGACGCGACTGGCCTTTCTGTCGACCCGGCCGTCTCCCTTTCAGCCAAACCGGTTTCCGGGTCCTTCGACGGCACTCGGGCGCAGTTGTCGGTCGGCATCGAAAAGCCGATCCGCAAGGGCATGAGCCTTGGCGCATCCGTGCGGGCCGACTATTGGTCCGACCAGCCCCGGATCCAGATGGACTGGTCCGAGCCGCCCTGCAGCCCGACGATCTGCGAACCGCCAACGGGAACTGGCAACTTCAACCTGACCACCGATCCCCTGCTGTCGCTGACCTTCGGGGTGTCGCTGACCATCAGGATGTAAACTCGACTGGATACCATGAAACAGGAGCGGATCTTCATGCGCTTTTGCTGTGCTGCCCTGATGGCCCTTGCCTGCTCGATCCTTCCGGCCACAGGTCAGGCCGATGGCCTGACTTTCAAGCTGGAAGGCGGTCGCGGAATCATCGGCTTCAATGACACCGGCCTTCTCATCCTGGAAACCGGCATACCGCCGTCTGACACCGAGTTCGGCACCCGCATCCACGGAATGCGCCGAGGGCCGTAAACGCCTTCGTATCGCGGCGAGCCTGCCTGAGACCTTGCCCTTTCCTCTGGCAAGACGCTGTTGTTTGGTCTCATCGGCTCCAGGTTTGACGGCAAACATAGCGAGGAGACCCCGGTCTATAGCTGGACCGATTTGGGGGTGAGATACGATGCGACTGGCGAACGCTTTGACATGAAGAGCAGAAGCGTCCTTTGCCCTGTCCTGGACGGTCTGCCACAGGCCTGTGGCACCTTCTTCGGCAGTCTCGACCGCGCCTATCGCGAAGAGATGCCGCAAGTCCTGCTGGGCACCGGTCAGGGCGACGGGGGGACGACCTGGATCGGGCTGCAGGGATTTTCCGGGCGGCTGGACGAAGTCACCGGCAGCGCTGTCTTGCCGTACGGCCTCGAACCGTCTGCGGTCATAACCGAAGTTGGGGCCGATGCGACCGGGCTATTGCTGGCATTGCAGCGGGAAAGCGTGCTGCCCTCGGGTGCAACGCTGACCTTGGGGCTGGGCCTGGGCGGATATCATATGACGGCGACCGGCCTTACCTTTATGGAAGGTTCCCGGCCCGCCGACGGCATCCAGTACAAAAGCTTCAACGGTGCACGGGCGCAGGCCTCTGTCGGGATCGAATATCCCTTGTCGAAACGGCTTAGCCTTGGCGGCACGATGCGCGCCGACCTCTGATCTGCCCAGCCAAGGATCGACATGGATTTTCCATTCCCCACTTGCATCGATCGTATCCATTGCAATCAAGTCCTTCCCGCCGACAACCTGCTGGGCTTGACGACTGACCCCCTGCTTTCGGTGTCGGTCGCGATTTCGCTGACGCTGCGGATGTAACCCTCAGGCCCCCGCCAGCGCCTGCCGCAGGTCGTCGATCAGATCGCCCGCATCTTCCAGCCCCAAGGACAGCCGGATCAAGCCGGGCGTGATCCCCAGCAGATCCTTCTGGTCCTGCGGCAGGCGCTGGTGCGTCGTCGTCGCGGGATGGGTCGCGATGGTTTTTGCGTCGCCAAGGTTGTTGGAAATCTTGATGATCTCCAGCGCATTCGCAAAGCGGAACGCCGCTTCCTTGCCGCCCTTGACCTCAAACGTCACCAGCGTCCCCCCAGACCCCATCTGCGCCATCGCCAGCGCGTGCTGGGGGTGGCTGGGCAGGCCCGGGAAGATCACCTTGGCAACCTTGCCCTCGCCCTCCAGCGCCTTCGCCACAGTCAGCGCCGTGTCTGCCATCGCCCGGCAGCGCAGGTCCAAGGTCGCCATGCCATTCAGATGCATCCATGCCGTAAACGGCGACATCGAGCCGCCGGTGTGTTTCATATAGGGCTCGACCGTCTTGCGGATAAACTCCTTCGTGCTGCAGATCACCCCGCCCAAGGCGCGGCCCTGACCATCGACATGCTTGGTCGTCGAGTAGACCACCACATCCGCGCCCTGCTCGACTGCGCGGGAAAAGATCGGCGTGGCAAAGACGTTGTCACAAATGACAATCGCCCCCGCCTTGTGGGCAATCTCCGAGACTGACCGGATATCCACCAGCTCCAGCGTCGGGTTCGACATGCTTTCGAAGAAGACAGCCTTCGTCCCCGGCACCACCGCCGCGCGCCACTGATCCAGATCAGCCCCGTCCACAAAGGTAACCTTGACGCCGAACCGCTGCAGCACCTCTTCCAACACATAAAGACAAGACCCGAACAGCGCCCGTGCGCTGACGACATGATCCCCCGCCCGAAGGCACGCCGTCAGCGCACCGGACACCGCCGCCATACCAGACGCCGTCGCAAAGGCGTCTTCCGTGCCTTCCAGCGCCGCAATCCGTTCCTCGAACATCCGGGTCGTGGGGTTGCCATAGCGGGCATAGATGAACTCATCCTCGCCCGCTTTCACAAACCGTGCCTCGGCGGCCTCGGCCGTTGGATAGACGAAGCCCTGCGTCAGAAAGATCGCCTCGGCCATCTCGCCATACTGACTGCGGCGGCTGCCCTCATGTACCAGTTGCGTGCGCGTCTTCCAGTCTTTCGTCATCGCAAGGCCCCCCCCGGCCTTAAAGAAAACGGGCCAACAAAAAACCCCGGCAAACCAAAGGTGCCGGGGCCAATGCCCTTCACCTCTTTAGCGGTTTATTTAACGTGGCCCGCAATCAGGGTTACAAAGCGCCACGCCGCCTGAATACGCGCGGTCCAAGCCGCGGTCAACCGCCTCCGAAACACCCCGCGTTACTGATCCTTCATCGACCTGTCATTTCCCCGTCGCTGCCCGCGCGCAGTCTGCAGCCAAAGAAGCAGCAGTTGCAGGCCATGACCGACGATCCCCGTCCGATCCGTGCCGATGCCCTTGGTGACAAGCTTCAGCTTGACCGCGACCGGCTTGCCCGCAAACTTGACACTCTGCCGCCCGGCGCCCCGGTCGTGGTGATGATCCACGGCTGGCGCTATGCCCCCGGCTTTGCCCGCGACTGCCCGCATGGCTCGATCCTGTCGCTCGACCCGCCACCCGAGGATACCCGCGCCATCAGCTGGCCGCGCCACCTTGGCCTTGACGGCTTCACTGGCCTTGGGATCGCACTGGGATGGAACGCAAAGTGTGATCCCTGGCGCGCGCATCTGCGGGCGGGTTGGACTGGTGCTGCCTTGGCCGAGATCGCCCAGCTGGTGGGTGACCTCTCTGGCCGCCCGATCCAGATCATCGCGCATTCCATGGGCGCGCGCGTTGCCCTTGCCGCCCTGCCCCTGACCCGTCCCGGCCAGATCAGCCGGATGATCCTTCTGGCCGCCGCCGAAACCCGGAAACGCGCGCTGGCGGCCCTTGCCACCCCCGCAGGCCGCGCGGTCGAGGTGATCAACGTCACCACGCGTGAGAACGACCTGTTCGACGCCTGTTTCGAATGGGGCATCCAGCTTGGCCTGCGCACCTCGATCGGGCAGGGTCTGGGGCAACGACGCGAAGGCTGGCACGATCTCTGCATCGATCAAACCAGAACGCTTGCCGCACTCCAAGCGCTCGGCCACCCCTTGGAACACTCGCAGCGCCGGATATGCCACTGGTCGCCCTATCTGCGCCCCGGCACCATCGCGCTTTACCGCGCCTTGATCCGGGATCAACTGCTTGCCTCTGCCCTGCCAGAATACCGCCCCGGCCGCCGCTGGTCGCGCCTGTTTTTCGGCGCAGGCCGCTTGAGCCCCGTCACGGCGGCCAGCCTGCCCGTGCCACAGCGTCAGGCTTGATTTTCGCACCAAGGTAGGAAACGCTGCCGCCAAATCCCTTGATTGCAGGCAGGCTCCCATGACCCTTCGCCAAACCGCACTTGCGCTCCTTCTCGCCTCCAGTGCCCTTGTGGCACCGGCGTTGGCCGAAACCTGCGAAGATCGCAGCGATGATTATGCCCGGCGGATCGAGCTTTGCGACCAATCTTTCGAGATGGCACAGGACGCCGATGCCGCCGCGCTTGCCCTTGCCATGAAAGGCGAGGCCCAGCGGATGTTGGGCGATTACGAAGGGGCCGCCGAAACCCTTCAACACGCGCTGCAGGTCACCCCCGCCAACGCCTGGGTCTGGGTAGAACTTGGCAACGTCCGCTATGATCAGGGCGATATAGCCGGGGCCCTTGCGCATTATTCCGCCGCCCTTGCGGTTGAAGACTATGCCGACGCCTGGGCTAACCGGGCCGAGGCGTGGTGGGAATTCCGCATGGATGACAGCTGCGTCAGCGACGCAGGCGAGGCGCTCCGCCTTGACCCGCAATTCGCCTATGCCAACGAAGTCATGGGCCGCTGCCTGACCGAGCTTGACCGCTCGGACGAAGCGATCAGCTATTTCGACACCGCCCTTTCCATCGCCCCCGATTACCAGAACGCCTATCGCAACAAGATGGCCGCCCTGGCCAAGCTTGGCCGGTATGAGGAGGTTGTGGCCGTCGCCGACATTGCCCTTGCCCCCGGCACCGTGCCGAACCCAAGCCCCGCGATCGAGGAAGACATCCTGTCCCGCCGCCTGATGGCGCTGGCCACCTATGCCACACCCGCCGAACTCGCCAAGGAATCCGATGCCCTGATCGCCCGTTATCCCGAAAGCTTTGCCGCGATCAACATCAAGGCCCGCGCACTTCTGGCCGATGCCAAGGCGGCCGAGGCGGATAAGCTGACCGCCAAACTGCGGCAAAACCCGGACGGGCTGCCGATGCAGGCGATCTATCTGGACACGCTGGCCCAGATCGACGTAGCGCTTGGCCGGTTCGACGATTCCTATGCCAATTATCAGGAAGCACTCAACATCGACCCAAGCCTGTCGAAGACCTATGCCAAAAAGCTGTCCGGTCTGGGCTTCCTGCCCCTGTCCAATGCGCCCGAAGGGGTGATGACCGCCCTTGGTCGCTGTCTGGATGTAAAGAAAACCGCCTGCCTGTTTTCGGCTAACTAAGGCCCAAGGAAGATCAGCCCGGCCTCAGACCGGCTGGCTGTCTTCCAGATTGACCACCGTCAGCACGAGCGCCCGCAGGATCGCATGGCCGATGATCGGCAGCACCGCCCAGAAGAGCAACCAGTGCGAGGCCGCCAAGGTGCGGATCAGCGTTTCGTTCAGCAAGAGAAAGCCGAAGTTATAGATCACCATCACCCGCGTCAGGTTCGGCAGATGGGCGCGCATTTCGACATCAGGCCAGAAACCTGCGGCTGTCGTCACCCGGTTCTTCATTACGTCCGACAGGAAGACCGCACTGATCACCAAGTAAAAGGCGCTTTGCAACCGCTGGCAGGACAGCGGATCCGCCGCAAAGGACAACAGGGCCAGCGGCAGCACCGCGAAAGCCAACGCCAAAAGCACCGTCTCGCCCCGCGAATAGCGTGACAGCATCCGCCGCACCATGCCTTCAAAGCCCAGCGCCATCCGAACCGACAGCGCCAGCATGAAGGCGATCACAAAGGCCTGACCCTGGCTGTCCGCGCCCAAAAGCACCACCAGAACCGGATAGCCAAGCAGCAGAACCGCCCCCGGCACATAAAGCGCACGCGACATCGGCGGCAGGTCCTGAAACAGGCTCAGGAACAGGCGGAAGATGTCGAACAGGCTGCGCTGCATGGTAACCCCCAAAGGCTCACCATTAAATATGTCTTCCGAAGAAGGCGGGCCTTTGGCCGGAAGCCGACACAAGGGCGGCAATACCGTGCAAGTTGTCAGGCTTTGTCGTCCTCGGGCGGCTCGATCAGATACTTCTGCAAGAACATGAGTTGCACGAACATGAACACCATCAAGGCCCCCGGCAGCGCGAATGTTTCCAGCGTTACCCAAAGCTCGGTCGTCTGGGTGCGCCAGATCACTTCGTTGGCAATGGCCATGGCCGCGAACATCACCGCAAGGTTGCGGGTAAAGATCATCCAACCTTCGGATTTCATGGGGATATTGTCACCAATCGCCCATTCCAGAAAGCTTCTTCCACGCAGCAACCCCAGGGTCAGGATCGCCGACAGACAGCCCCAGACGATGGTCGTCTTGATCTTGAAAAACCGCTCGTCATTGAACCAGGCGGTCAGCCCGCCGAAAAACAGAACCATGAAGGCGGTAAAGATCTGCAACCGGCTCAGCTTGCCGGTCAGATACCACAGTGTCGCAATTGCGGCCAAAAGTAGCGGGATCAGCGCAATCGCCGCCACAATGAAGCCGGAGTAGGGGGTCCCGGCGATCACAAAAATGTCATCTTTAATCCGGGTATAAAGGACAAAGAAGACCAGAGTCGGTCCCAGTTCCAGCACCTGCTTCAACACCGGGTTGATCGTCTTTTCCGCCATGTTCCACCGGTTCCCTTGACCCGTCCGCGCCATTTGCCCGGCCCAATCCATCTGGCGCGAAATCCCGGCGGGATCAAGCCCGACAGGTGTCAGTGTTGCAAACCCTGGCTCCAGTCCGCCTGCAAGCTGCTGCCGGCGAACAGGGTGGCCAGCGTCTCCTCCAACGGGGCCTTGCCAAGCCCAGCGACCAGCAGATCCGCCGCCCCAATGCCCTCGTCGCTGCGGAACGACAGCTGCAACACGCCCCGCCCCTCGGGTAGCGACGCCGTCATCCCGTCCAACTCATGCCGACTGTCCTTGTCGACCAGCGACCCAGGCAGCACCTCGATCACCCCCTGCAGCCCATCCCGCGCCGCTGTGATCGCCTCGGCCCCGGCAAGACTGCCGTCGATCCCGACCCCGGCGGCCTCCATCACCCCCCGCATCAGCCGTCCGTCGGCGTTCCACTGCAACTCCAGCCCCGTCAATCGCCCCGCCGCAACGCCAAGGGGCGACAGACCCGCGCCCGCAAGATCAGCCGAAAGTGAAATCTCGGTTCCCCCACTCAGCACCAATGCAAAGCCCCGAACCTCCAACCGCCCCGCCTCCGGGTTCAGCCCGGCGGCAAAGCGAAGATCGCCACCCTGCAGCCGGAGCATCGCCTGCAATCGTTCGTCCAGCTGCTTGGCCCCCAATCCCTGCACCAGCCGAAGCCCCGTCGCTTCGACCTCGACCGACGTAACGACAGCCCCCTCGGCCTCCCCCTTCAGCCGCAGCCCGTCCACCTTCAGATCCGGCTGGTCCGCCCGGCCCGAGACCAACCGCGCCCCATCCAGCACGCACCACCCCTCCACCGCCCCGGCAGGAGGAGCCGTCACCTCGTACCCAGTGAAATCCCGCACCAAAGCCACAAGCGCCGCACAATCGGCGGGCACCGGTTCAGAAAGAGCCGGGGCGGCAAGTGCCAGACCAAGAACGGCAAGCTTAAAGTGCGTCCACATTGGTCCATCCGATCTCGACAATGGTATCTTGGAGGCCGGTAGTTAGAACAACGCTAGCATCCATCCCCCACGCCCAAGAGAAGAACGCCAAGTAGGGATTGAACCCGAGGTTACCTTGCAGACTTACCCGCAAAGTGCCCGAAGGATTCGGCAATTCAGTAACAAAGGCTACAAGCGCGGCTTTGCTCGTGTCCGGCAGGTTCTTCCGATCCAACTCATCTGCCTGCTCGATGAGCTTGCGACGCAACTGCTTTGCCGCGAACTCCATGTCGCCGTCCTCGGGCAGGACGAAAGGCCCGAGCGTCGTGAGCAGATAGTCTTCGAAAAGCCCGTGGGTCCGCAGCGTCAATTCGGACTCTCGCACGGCGATTTTGTCAACGCGATCAAGAAAGGTATCTACAGGAAGAAGCTCCACGCCAGTAACCAGCGCAGAGAACTCAACAAAGCTGTCTCCAGGGAAATCTACTGAAAGCCGCTCAGTTCGCAGTTCCTTGTCTTCTGCGTCCCAAGACATCGCCAGACGGGCATCAATCCGATTCGGCTTCGCCTGAGCAGCCAACAACCAGTCCATACGGGGGTCACCCGTCCGCGCGAACAATCGCAGCCCCTCGATCTCCAGCCTCAACCAGTCAGGGGAAGTCTTGTCGTCCAATGCCCATGCGAAAGCAGGTCCCTGATAGCGGAGGCGGTCGATGTGGGCCTCAGGGTCAAGTCCACCATCGCTCGCGTAAACCACGTCTTCGACTACGCACCATCCGTCATTGTACCAACGCATCCGGCCAGTAAGCCAGTCTGCGCCCACTGCCTCGCGGAAGCCGTCCCAGACCGCCTCACACAACGCCTGCCCCGCCAAACCCTCGGCCCCCGCAGGTGCCGTCAGGATCAGCGAGAGAAGCGCCGCGCGGATCACCCCGCGACCCCCACCAGCGCCTTGGCAAAGTCGTCGGGGTCAAACGGGGCCAGATCGTCGATCTGCTCGCCCACCCCGATCGCATGGATCGGCAGGCCGAACTTGTCGGCGAGGGCCACCAGCACCCCGCCCTTGGCGGTGCCGTCCAGCTTGGTCATCACCAGACCGGATACATCCGCAATCTTGCGGAAGATCTCCACCTGATTGATCGCGTTCTGGCCCGTGGTCGCGTCCAGCACCAGCAAAGTGTTATGCGGCGCGGTCGGGTCCTTCTTGCGGATGACGCGGACGATCTTGGCCAGTTCCTCCATCAGGTCCTGCCGGTTCTGCAACCGCCCCGCCGTATCGATCATCAGCAAGTCCGCCCCGCTTTCCTCGGCCTTGGTCAGCGCATCAAACGCCAGACTGGCCGGGTCCGATCCTTCAGGCGCCGTCAACACCGGCACCCCGGCGCGTTGCCCCCATATCTGCAACTGTTCCACCGCTGCCGCCCGAAACGTATCGCCCGCCGCGATCACCACCGACTTGCCCGCCGCCTTGAACTGGCTGGCCAACTTGCCAATCGTCGTCGTCTTGCCCGAGCCATTGACGCCGACCACCAGCACGACCTGAGGTTTCTTCGGGTAAATCGGCATCGGCCGCGCCACCGGTCCCATGATCCGCGCCACTTCGGCGGCCAAGGCGTCGCGCAGCTCAGCCGTCGAGACCTTCCGCCCGAACCGCCCCTCGGCAATGTTCGCCGTCACCCGGACTGCCGTTTCCACACCCATGTCGGCCTGGATCAACACTTCCTCCAGGCTTTCCAGCATGGCGTCATCCAACACCCGGCGCGGTTCATCCCCCCGGCCGAGCAGACGCCCCAGAAGCCCCGGCTTCGCCTCGGCCACCGGCTCTGCTGCGGCCGCCTCACCGTCGCCCACCAAGGCCTCAAGCCCCTCGCCGATCTTGTCGGACGACCGGAACATCCGGTCCTTGAGCTTCTTGAAGAACGACATGGTTTAGGCTCCCTTGGTCCCGGCCACACCTAATCGCTTCTGCGCCGTGATGTAAGTCCCGCCTCAATCTCACGGGCTGGCGGTGTCGGGCGAATCGACCAACAGCAGGTCACGCGCCCAACCGACGCCGCGAGCGTGCCGGTCCGGGTCCGCCGTGGGAAACCCTGTCAGTCCCGCCCCCAATCGCTCACCCCGCCTCAAGCTCACGGGCTGGCGGTGCCGGGCAAAACTGCTAGGCTCAGCCCATGCCTCGCCCCATCCGCACCATCCCCCCCCTGCCCGTCGCCGCCTTCGCGGTGGCAGCACTTCTTCCGCTGCCGCTCCTCACCCTTGGTGCCACCATGGGAGGCCCCGCGCTTTGGGCTGCCTTCCTCTACATGGCTCTCCTCACCATCCTGATCGACGAGATGATCCCGCTGACCGCCGCCACCCCCGAAGGCGAAGACTTCCCCGCCGCCGATGCCCTTCTGGTCGGCGTTGCTATTGGAGCCCTCCTCGCCCTCCCCCTCACCACCTGGGCCCTGACCCACGCCGCGCTGAACACGCCCGAACAGATCGCCCTCTTCCTGACCACCGGCTTTTGGCTTGGCCAGGTCTCCCATCCGGCGGCACATGAGCTGATCCACCGCCCCACCCGCGCCCTTTTCCGCCTTGGCACCCTTGTCTACGTAGCCCTTCTCTTCGGCCACCACGCCAGCGCCCACCGCCTCGTGCATCATGCCCGTGTCGCCACCACCGACGACCCCAACACCGCCCGCAGGGGAGAAAGCTACTACCGTTTCCTCCTCCGCGCCTGGGCAGGCAGCTTTATCAAGGGGCTACAGGCCGAAACCGCCCTTCGTTCACAAAAGCGCGGCCTCCACCCGTATGCCTTCTGTCTGGCCGGGGCAGCCCTCGCCCTCATCCTCGCCACCCTGATCGGAGGGCTTCCCGGCCTTCTGATCTGGGCTGGCCTCGCCTTTCACGCCCAAAGCCAGATCCTGCTCTCCGACTATGTCCAGCATTACGGCCTGACCCGCGCCACCCGGCCCGACGGCAAACCCGAACCCGTCGCCCTTCAGCACAGCTGGAACACCCCGCACTGGCTGACCTCCGCCGTCCTTCTGAACGCGCCGCGCCATTCCGACCACCACCTGAACCCCTCCCGCCCCTTCCCCGCGCTGCGCCTTCCAGATGAAGCCCCCTGCCTGCCCTGGCCCCTCCCTTTGGCCTGCATGATTGCCCTTGTCCCGCCCCTCTGGCGCCGCCTGATTCGCCCGCATCTCACCCGCCTGCGCGCCCTCCAAAACGAAAAGCAAGACACGCCACCTTGACTGGCCAAGCCATCCCGACTCTGGCACTCTCCCCCCAATTTCAACGGAGCCCCAGATGCGTGCCCTAGCCCTAAGCCTGATCCTTGTCGCCACCCCCTGCCTTGCCGGCGCCCCCCTGACTGCCGATGAATTCGACGCCGCCACCAAGGGTGCCACCATCACCTATGACTATGGCGACGGCGTCTTCGGCACCGAAGAATACCTTGACGGCCACATGGTCCGCTGGGCCTTCGAGGGCGATCTTTGCCTCTACGGCACCTGGTACCAAAAGGGCGACCAGATCTGCTTTGACTATGAAAACGATCCCGAACCGGCCTGCTGGCACTACTTCCTGGAAAATGGCCGGATCCGGGGCGTCTACATGGGCCAAGGCGGCGGCTGGGATATCCTTGAAGCCTCACGCGATGGCGGCCCCCTGCCCTGTGCAGGCCCCGATGTGGGTGTCTGACTTGATGAGTCCCCTTGCCCTGATCCTGGCCTTGCTGCCCCTGCAAGCCCTTGCCGACACCCCGCTGACCGCCGCGGAATTCGAATCCCACGTCCTTGGCAAGACCGTGACCTACGCCGACAGCGCCGGGGTCTACGGGATCGAGGAATATCTCGACCACCGCATGGTCCGCTGGAGCATCGCGCCCAACCTCTGCCAATACGGCACCTGGTACCCGCAAGGCGACGACATCTGCTTTGTCTATGAAGACGCGCCCGACCCCTCCTGCTGGACCTTCTGGATGGAAGGCTCCACCCTGACCGCACGGCAGAGCGATGCCGCGCCCGGCTCTGAACTGCATGAGGTCGATGCCAATGACCAAGGCCTGCCCTGCCCCGGCCCGGATGTGGGCGTCTGACATGCGCGCCCTCCTGGCCTGCGCCCTCGCCCTCACCGCCACTGCCGCCCCGGCACAAGAACTGATGACGCCCGAAGACTTCGATATCTGGTCCAGCGGCCACACGCTCGATTACTTCATCGACGGCACCTATTGGGGCAGCGAGGCGCACTTCCCCGGCCACGCGACCACGGACCAAGTCGACAACGAATGCCGCAACGGATCATGGACCCCGCAAGACGGCGCGATCTGCTTTGAATACGATGCCGAGGGCCCCTTCTGTTGGAACTTCTGGCGCGACGGCGACACCGTCACCGCCAAGACCACCGACGCCCCCGAGGGCACGCCCTATGCCGTGACCCTGTCCGACACCCCCCTCAACTGCCCCGGCCCGGATGTCGGAGTATGACGATTCGTGCAGCCATCCTCCTTGCCCTTCTCGCCACCTCTGCCCAGGCCGAACCCCTGCTGACCGCCGAGGAATTCGACGCCCTCACCCTTGGCCGCACGATGACCTGGGCCGAATTCGGCCAAGTTTACGGGGTGGAACAATACCTGCCCGACCATCAGGTGCGCTGGACCGAACTTGGCACCGACTGCAAGCTTGGCCACTGGTATCAGGAAGGCACCGCGATCTGCTTTCTTTACGAAGACGACTATCTCGGCGACCCGACTCCTGCCTGCTGGGAGATCAGCCTGTCGGGCAGCGGAATGGAGGCGCACTACCTCTCTGACCCGCCCGGCACCGAATCTGCCGTGGTCGAGGAAACGACCGAATCCATGCCCTGCTTCGGCCCGGAGGTGGGGGTTTGAGGCTTAAAGCTGTCCACGGTGGACGGAATGGCTTTTTCGCGCAAAATCATTGGCTTGTGCATGAACATTAGGGAGTTTTTCAGGCTATGGGCAACGTGGGGTGGGTTAGCATGTGCCCCACGGCTCGCTATGCCTCATTCTCGTCAAAACGCTGAGGAATCGGGTCGATAGATTGTGCAAACCATACGTCTGACTGATCTTCAATGTGTGCAATGTAGCTCAGGTTTTTTCGTAGCCAACTCACCGACACGGTATATCGCGCCGTTTCCGCGTTTGACTCCGGCGGAAGAGGAAAGGGTCCATGCGCCCAGCATTGCCCCTCAAGGGATATAAACATAAGCTGATCATTAAATGGAGGAATTACGCCCAAGGCATATTGATAATGCCCAACAGGCCCGCTGTCGTTTGTCTTGAATTTCAACGTAACGCCACAGCGAAACTCGATTTTTTTTGTGTCAGAAAGCCTTGTCCAGCCTTCTTCACTTTCCGTCATATCAACCGTCATTTGACCTCAATATCATATCCTGGATAGCGACCTGTAGGGTGCGCGATTTCACGCACCGTCCCCCGAAACACTCTCAGCGACAATCAAAAAACCCCGGTGCGTGAAATCATGCACCCTACGAGACTGCGTCTCTGCTTTGAGGGGGGAGCGGTGCGCTGTAGCGCACCCTACGAACGTAACCTTCGCGGCGGCCACCCTTGCCTCGCCCAGCGATCGGCCCAGACCAACCCGGCCCTACAGGAACGCCGCTGTCGCACCGGCATCGCCGCGCGCCTCGGTCAGGGCTTCGGCGAGGTCGATGGTGCGGTTGAAGAGGGCGCGACCGACCAGCGCCCCGGCGATGTGGCTGGCGAATTTCAGGCGGGCGACGTCATCGATCGTGCGGACGGCGCCGCTGGCGATGACCGGGACCTTCACCATGTCGGCAAGGGTGGCGAGCATGGAGTAGGAGGCCTCGGTCCCCGCGGTGTCGGCATCGACATCGGTCACGATCAGGGCGGCGAAGGGGGTGTTGCCGTAGGCCTCGACCAAGGTTTCCGGCGTATAGGTGCTGGAGGTGCGCCAGCCGTCGACCAGCACTTTGCCCTTCCAGACATCGACCGCCAAGGCGATCTGTCCGGGATGGCGGGTGACCAGTTCCTTGACGACCGAGGGCATCTGCACCCCAAGCGTGCCGATCACGATGCGTTTGGCCCCTTGTTGGAACCGATCCTCGACCCGTGCCGCCGAGCGAAAGCCGCCGCCCAGTTGCACCGGCACGTCGCCTGCGGCCTTGAGGATGTTTTGCAGAAGCGCGCGGTTGGTATTCAGGCCTTTCACGGCATCAAGGTCGGTCACATGGATCCATTCGGCCCCGAGGGCGACGAATTCCTTGGTCTTGGCGACGGGATCGACGTGCCAGATTTCCGGCTCTTCGATCCGGCCCCGGACGAGGCTGACACAACGACCATTCTGCAGTTCGATTGTCGGATATAGGATCATGGCAGCACTCTCCCCCCTTGCGACCCCGCCGAGCATGACGGCGAAGGGTCATTTCAGCCGGTCGCCACGGGCCACATCACGGGCCGCAGCGCCGATCTTGAGGGGATGCTACCGCGATTCGCAGCAATTCCAAGGATTCCCTTTGGACCGGGCCGCCGGGCGGTTCGGGGCTTAGGCTGCGGCCACCCTGAGTTCATCGAGCGCGCGGTCGATGGTGTGCAGGCCTGCGCCGTCTCGGCTGGCGTTTTCGGAGAGGACGCGACGCCAGCCCCTTGCCCCCGGTTTGCCGGTGATCAGGCCCAGCATGTGGCGGGTGATCTGGTGGAGGCGGCCCCCGGTTGCCAAGTGGTCGGCGATATAGGGGCGCATGGCGTCGATGACGGCGAAGGGGTCGGGGGCAAAGGTGTCGCCCCACAATGCGTCGGCCCCGATCAGGGTATTGGCGGGGTCGTGATAGGCGGCGCGGCCGATCATCACGCCGTCAAGGCCTTGGTCGAGCAGGGTTTTGGCTTGGGCCAAGGTGGTGATGCCGCCGTTGATGCAGATCGTGAGGTCCGGAAATCGCTGTTTCATCGCCACGACGAGGGCGTGGTCAAGCGGGGGGATTTCGCGGTTTTCCTTGGGGCTAAGGCCTTGCAGCCAGGCCTTGCGGGCGTGGATGATGATGTGGCGGACCCCTGCCCCGGCCAGGGTTTCGATGAAATGCGGCAGGACGGTTTCGGGGTCCTGATCATCAACGCCGATCCGGCATTTCACGGTGACGGGGGCATCGGTTTCGGCTTGCATGGCGCGGACACAGTCGGCCACCAGCGCGGGGCGTTCCATCAGGACGGCACCGAAACAGCCCGATTGCACGCGGTCAGAGGGGCAGCCGCAGTTGAGGTTGACCTCATCATAGTGCCAGGCTTGCGCGATGCGGGTGGCTTGGGCCAGCTCGCGCGGGTCAGAGCCGCCAAGTTGCAGGGCGACGGGGTGTTCTTGCGGGGAATAATCCAGCAGGCGGGGTTTCGGGCCGTGGACGATGGCGGGGGCGGTGACCATTTCGGTATACAGCATCGCCCGCCGGGTCATCTGGCGGTGAAAGATCCGGCAGTGCCGGTCGGTCCAGTCCATCATGGGGGCGACAGAGAGGCGGTGGGAGCCATACGGCAAGGGAATCTCTTGTTTTCCTAGATTTTTCTCAGAGCTCGTCATGCGTCATTTGTCCTCGAAAGGCCTTGAAAACCCCCGTCAGACAGTGAATATTCCCCAGGTGGGGGACAACACAGGAGGATGGGGGACAGTGGGTTCTATATTTGAGCGCAGACGCGCCGATGGCACTATCGCATACAAGGCAGAGATCGTGGTGCGCAAGGATGGAAAGCGGCGCAAGCTTTCGCAAACATTCGACCGGGAGGCAGCAGCGCGGCACTGGATCAAGCGTCGGGAAGAGGAACTCCGCAAGCCTGATGGACTGTCAAAGCTCGAAAGAACGCGGTCTGTCACCTTGGCACAAGCAATCGAACGCTACATCGCCGAACTGACGCAGATCGGAAGGACGAAGGCCCAAGTTCTGCAGGCACTTCTTTTGCATGAGGTAACTCGCAAAGAGTGCTCAGACATCGGCTCAAAACACTTAGTTGATCTCGCCCGCGACCTGAGTTTGGACCGAAAGCCACAGACCGTGGCAAACTACATGTCGCACCTTTCTGCAGTGTTTGCGATTGCGAAACCCGCGTGGGGCTACGAACTGAACCAAACGGCAATGCAAGAGGCGCTGGTTGTCTGCAAGCGTTTGAGACTTACGGCGAAGTCCTCCAAGCGGGATAGGCGGCCCACGGTCGTAGAGATGGACAGGTTGATGTCCCACTTCGAAGACCGAACACAGCGGCGAGGAGCACTACCCATGCACAAAGTGGCCGCTTTCGCCCTGTTCTCGTCTCGACGCCTGGAAGAAATCACCAGGCTGACCTGGAGTGACTACGAGCCGCACAACGCGCGTGTCCTTGTGCGTGACATGAAGCACCCTGGGGAAAAGGCAGGCAACGACATATGGTGTGAGCTACCGTCTCAGGCGATGCAGATCATTGACGCGATGCCGCGCCTAGAGAAGCGCATTTTCCCATATACCACAGATGCCATAGGAGCCGCCTTCACACGGGCCTGCAAGGTTCTGGGCATAGACGACCTCCACTTTCACGACCTTCGGCACGAGGCAGTTTCTCGCCTCTTCGAGATGGGCCGTACCATCCCGCAAGTTGCCTCCGTCTCGGGGCATCGTTCATGGCAATCTCTCCAGCGGTACTCACACCTTCGTTCAAATGACGACAAGTGGGAAGGTTGGAAATGGCTGCTGTCAGCAATTTAGACATCAGCGAATATTTCGAATGATCGGTATTCCAAAGATGCGTGCTTACGTCCCCTTGCCCGGGCCACATGTTTTACAGCGCCTCGCCTTCGTGATCGACAGCGCGCCAAAGGTGGTGCGCCACCCCGCTGATCTTCAGGTAGACCTCGTTCAGGTGCCACTGCCAGTGGCGATGTGCGCGCATCGCCTCAACCCGGTTGCCCCTGATCTCGGCGGCGAACATCGGGCCGAACCTGTTCCACCAATATCGCACCGTCTCGTGGCTGATCTCAATGCCGCGCTCGTGGAAGAGGTCCTCGACATTGCGCAGCGACAACGGGAAGCGGATGAAGAGCATCACCGCCAGGCGGATGATCTCGGGGCTCGTCTTGAAGGAGCGGAAAGGAGAGCGTTTTGCCATGCCAAGAGGCTGGCCAGGCGCCGCGCTCGTCTCAAGCGAAGTTCTTCTGACAACAACCTGGCCTCGTCTCGAAAGAGCAGAAAGGGGAGCGCTTGGTCATCCCGGAAGCCTAGCCGGGATCCCTGCTCCGCGACAACCAAAGTTCCTCTTACAACACCGTCCGACCTGCCCCGCCGCAACCAAAGTTCCTCTGGCATCACCCCCTGGCCCGATCAGCGAAGATCCTCGGGCAAGGTCCAATCCGCCGATGTTTAAGACTTGGAGTTTCGCTCACGGTGGATATATACTTGCGACGACCTTCGCGATTGACCTTAAATCCACTCTAACAAACCGGGGTTCTCATGATCGAGTTCATAGCCGACCGCGATCCTTGGAAAGCGGAAACGGCTGGCGAACGACTACTGTTTCTACTTCTGCGGAACCATAAGGAGTGGAGCCATCTGGCGAAAACCCTTGTACGGGAAAATTTACGGCTTGCGGGGCGATACTGTCTGACGTCAGCGCCCATGGAACAGTTTTGCGTGATTGCGTAGCGGAGGGTTTGCGGCTCATCTTTACCCCAGTTGGAGTTGAAGATGATGAAGAAACCCGTGATGACGAAGGCGCCTGCCGAGCAGGTTGTGAAGGATATCCGG
>CANNIA010000035.1 GCA_947504705.1 Paracoccaceae bacterium | reverse complement strand
TCTGGCCGCCGCATATCCCGGTCGCCGTGTTGTGACGGTCGATGCACGGGAAATCTTTGCGCGCGGCGGTGGCATCCATTGCATCACCCAGCAGCAGCCAAAGGTGCGGGGATGAAGCTGGTTGAAGCCTCGATCGCCGATCTGCGGGCAGCGCTGGAAGCGGGCATCGAGACCTCGGTCAGCCTGACCGAAGGTTATCTGGCGCGCATCGCCGCCTATGACAGGGCCGGGCCCTGCCTGAACGCGGTGCCGGTTATGAACCCCATGGCACTTGGCGACGCCCGCGCTTCGGATGCGCGGCGTGCGGCGGGGCAGGTTCTGGGATCGCTGGATGGCATCCCCTATACTGCCAAGTCCAGCTATTCGGCCATGGGTCTGCCGGTCAGTGCGGGGTCACCTGCCTTTGAGGCGTTGATCGCGCAGAAGGATGCCTTCGTGATCGAACGCCTGCGGGCGGCGGGTGCCGTCCTTCTGGGCCTCACGAACATGCCCCCGATGGCCAATGGCGGCATGCAGCGCGGCTGCTATGGCCGGGCGGAAAGCCCCTATAACGGCGATTACCTGACGGCGGCTTTCGGGTCCGGCAGTTCCAACGGATCGGGCACGGCGACGGCGGCGAGTTTCGCGGCCTTTGGCTTGGGTGAGGAAACCTGGTCCTCGGGCCGCGCCCCTGCGGCCAACAACGGGCTTTGCGCCTACACGCCCTCGCGTGGGGTGATCTCGATCCGGGGCAACTGGCCATTGGTTCCGACGATGGATGTGGTGGTGCCGCATACCCGGACGATGGCGGACATTCTGGAGCTTCTGGAGGTGATCGTCGCCGATGACCCCCAGACTCGGGGTGATCTGTGGCGGCGGCAGCCTTGGGTGGCGATCCCGAAGGCGTCAGAGGTGCGACCGGCAAGCTATCTCGCGCTGAAGGGTGCGGAGAGCCTGCGCGGCAAGCGGTTTGGTGTGCCCGCGATGTATCTGAATGCCGATCCCTTGGCGGGAACGGCGGAAAGCCCTGGAATCGGTGGCCCGACCGGGCAGCGCATTGAAACGCGGGCGTCGATCCTTGCGCTGTGGGAAAAGGCCCGCGAAGCCTTGGAGGCGGCGGGGGCCGAAGTGGTGGTCACCGACTTCCCGCTGGTCTCGAACTATGAGGGCGACCGCCCCGGCGCGCCGACGATCGCGACGCGGGGGCTGGTCAGCCCAGCTTACCTGCGGCGGGAGATCATCGACCTTTCGGTCTGGTCCTGGGATGATTTTCTGCAGGCGAATGGCGACCCGGCGCTGAACCGTCTGGCAGATGTGGATGGCGCAAGGATTTCGCCACACCCCCTCGGCGCCTTGCCCAACCGCTATGTGGGCTTTGAGGATGACATCGCCGATTACCCGGCCCATGCCCGCGCCCATCCTTGCGAGGATTTCCGCGCGATCCCCGAGATGGCAACAGGCTTCAAAGGGCTGGAGGAAACCCGCAAGCAGGACCTTGAAGCCTGGATGGACAAGCTTGGCCTTGATGCGGTGATATTCCCGGCGGTGGCCGATGTCGGACCTGCCGATGCCGAGGTGAACCCGGCCTCGGCGGACATCGCTTGGCGCAATGGGACTTGGGTCGCCAATGGCAATCTGGCGATCCGGCATTGCGGGGTGCCGACCGTGACTGTGCCGATGGGTGTGATGGCGGACATAGGGGTGCCCGCAGGCCTGACCTTTGCGGGCCGGGCCTATGATGACAGCCGACTTCTGGCGCTGGCCTCAGCTTTCGAGGCGACAGGCCAGTGGCGGCAGGCCCCACCGCGAACGCCTGAGTTGCCGGGTTAGCCCAAAGCCTTGGCCGCTGCCCGCCCGGACAAAAACGCACCATGCGCCGTGCCCCAGTAGTCGGGCTCTGCCGCCTCGCCCGCGAAGACGAGGCGACCGTCCCAGTCCGCCCCCGCCAACGCCCGGCGGGTGTCCGGTGTGCAGCCGACGGCGTTGAAGGAATAGCTGCCGTGGGTGTAAGGGTCCTGCGACCAGCGAGTGATCTGGGTGTCGATGGGTGCGGGAAAATCCGGGCCGAACATCGCCGTCAGCGCGACATGGGCCGAGGCAACCATCTCGGCATCCGTTAGTTTCTCCATCGCGCGGGCCTGATCCCCGGCATGGAAGGCCAGCAGGACAGGAGCACCAGTTGCCCGCGCCAGACTGAGCCATTGCGACCAGAACCCGACTTTGGGGCCCAGCCATTCAATCCAGTCCACGTCAGCGGGCCAAGCCACTTGGTCGAACCGCAGCCAGCACTTGTTCAAAAGCCCCATGCCCAGCGTTTCAATCGCTGCCTCCCTTTCGGGGGCAAGCGCCGCGCCAAAGGTGATGTCACCTGCCTTCAGCACGCCAAGCGGAACCGTGACCACCGCATGGTCGGCTGTCATCACCGAACCATCCGCCAAGGTCACGGCAACGCCCGCATCGACCGGGGCAATCGCGGTCACGATCTGGCCGATTCGAATATCCAGCCCCTTGGCCAGATGCGTGACGATCTGGTCATAACCGCCGGGAAACAGCGCATCCTCGCCGCCGAACTCCTTCGCTTCATCGAAATACCAAGCCGACACCTCGGACCAACTGCCGCCATATTCCGCCTCGACCGAGCCATTCACCACATGTCGGATCAAGCGGCGCGTTGCTGCATCGGCGTCGTCCCAGTCCCCGACCTCCTCGATTGCTTCGGCCAGCGACAGGTCGGTCTCGACCTCTTCGGCCAGATCGCGCGCCTCGTCGATCATCGCCTCGGTCATTCCATAGGCACCGGTCAGGTCGACCACCTCGCCCGCGGCATCCAAAGCCATAGCGCTGTCATAGCTCGTCTCGACCCGCACAATCCCCGCCAAATCGGCAAGTTCGGTCAGGGGGTTCTCGTCAACCCCGTGGATCCAGCTGGCCCCCAGATCAATCGGCAAGTCGGCCCAATGGCGCGAAGTCCAGATCCGCCCGCCGATTCGCTCGCGCGCCTCCAGCACCACGACCTCTTCCCCGGCTGTCACCAGGTCACGCGCCGCGCCAAGGCCGGCCAGCCCCGCACCGATGACAATCACGCGCCGCCCGGTCTTGGCCTTTAGGGCTGAGGGCGCAACGGCAAGCGCCAGAAGGCTGGCAAGATGGCTGCGGCGGGTTTGTCTCATGGGGTGGTCCTTGGACGGGCGAAATGGGCCTTGAAGCGTTGACGGAAAAAGACCTCTCACCTTACGCAGAAAAGTGCAAATGTCGGGTCCTTGACAAGACCCCCAGTGGAAAGATGCGCCGTGACCCAACCTGCCGAACTTGCCGCCTATCTGGAAAAGCACCCCGAGACCCGTTTTGTCGATGCGGTCCTTTATGACCTTTGCGGCACGGCCATTGGCAAGCGGGTGCCGGTCCGCGATGCGGGCAAGCTTTGGTCCGGGGGGGTAGCGTTCTGCGCCGGGATCACCACGCTGGACGCTTTGGGCACTTGCTGGGACGTGAACGGGATCGGCTTTTCCGATGGCGACCCGGATGCGACCAGCTATCCCCTGCCCGGAACGCTGGTGCCGGTGCCCTGGGCCGAGGCCCCGACAGCGCAGGTCCAGATCGCCCCCGCCCGACCTGAAGGTGCGCCGCATTGGTGGTTCGACCCACGCGCCCTTCTTGGCGACGTGGTGGCGCGTTTTGCCGAATTGGGACTGAAGCCGGTGGTCGCCAACGAGTTGGAGTTTTTCTTCGTCGACCCCAAACGGGACGACAAGGGCCGGATTTCCCCTGCCCTGCCCGCGCGTTCCGGCCGCGCGCCGGAAGCGCCGCGCGTGCTGGCATTCGACAAACTGGATGAATGGGCGGGCCTGCTTGCCGAAATCGATGCGGCTTGCGTGGCGCAAGGCGTGCCTGCGGGGGCAGCGACTGCGGAATATGGCGGGGCGCAGTTCGAGGTGAACCTTGGTCACCTTGATGACCCGGTGCTGGCTTGCGACCACGCATTGATGCTGCGCCGGATCGTCAAAGGGGTTGCAGCCAAGCATGGGCTGGAGGCGACCTTCATGTCCAAACCCTTTGCCGATCAATCCGGTTCCGGCCTGCATGTCCACGCGAGCCTTGTCGATGACAAAGGCAGCAATGTCTTTGACGAGACAACGCCCGAGGGCGACCGCCTGCTGGGCCATGCCATCGCCGGGCTGCAGGCCACGACCTATGATGCGATGGGATTCTTTGCCCCGAACATCAACGCCTATCGCCGCTTTGCCGCCAACCAGTTCGTGCCGGTGAACACCTCTTGGGGGATCAACAACCGCTCGGTCTCGTTCCGGGTGCCAATGGGCGGAGGCCGCGCGCGGCGGATCGAACACCGGATCGCCGGGGCAGACGCCAACCCCTACCTTGTCATGGCCGCGATGCTGGCGGGCTTTCACCACGGGCTGACGCACAAACTGACACCGACCGCACCCTCGGACGGCAACGCGGGAGAGCAGGCCGATCCCGAGATGCCGCTTCGGCTTTGGACGGCGCTGGACCGGTTGGAGGGATCGGCGCTGATGGCAGAGTATCTCGGGCTGCGCTACCCCGCCGCCTATGCCGCAATCAAGCGGTCGGAATTCGAGGCCTTCATGGCCGAAGTCCTGCCGCGCGAATACGACTGGTATCTTTAAGGCAAGGGCCTGGGGCAACCTGTCCTCTGGCCCTTCACCCTGCCCCGGCCTATGGTCGGGACGCGGAGGCCAATGATGCGCGAGACGAGTGATATCCTGATTTCCGGCGGTGGTGTTGCGGGCCTGACGGCGGCGACGGCACTCGGCTCGGCCGGGTTTCGGGTGATCTGCGTCGATCCCACCGCCCCGGTGACCGAGGCCGAAGCCGAGGGTGCCGACCTGCGCACCACGGCCTTCCTGCAACCTTCGGTGGGCGTTCTAGAGCGGGCTGGCCTTTGGTCCCGCCTTTTGCCCCATGCGGCCCCATTGCAGATCATGCGGATCATCGATGCAGGCGGGGCCGAGCCGATGGCGCGGCTGGTCAAGGATTTCGATGCGAGTGAGATTTCCGACGCCCCCTTTGGCTGGAACCTGCCCAATTGGCTTTTGCGCCGCGAAATGGTGGCACGGCTTGCCGAACTGCCGAATGTCAGCTTCCGCCCCGGCATCGGCTTCGCCCGCATGCTGGCGCGCGAAAGCGAAGCCTTGGTCAGCCTGACGGATGGCGCGCAGGTTTCGGCGCGGTTGGTGATCGGCGCAGATGGACGGAATTCCCCGGTACGTGAGGCACTTGGGATCGCCGTCAAGACCTTGCGCTATGGCCAGAAGGCGCTGGCCTTTGCGGTGACCCACGACGTGCCGCACGGCAGCGTCTCGACCGAAGTGCATCGCAAGGGCGGGCCTTTCACGCTGGTCCCCCTGCCGGATCGCGACGGCAGGCCCGCTTCGGCCATAGTCTGGATGGAAACCGGGGCCGAAGTCGCGCGGCTGGCAGCCCTGCCGGTGGCGGAGTTCGAGGCCGCGATGACCGCTCGGTCGACGGGTGTGCTTGGACCGCTTCGGTTGGTCTCACGCCGGTCGGTCTGGCCGATCATCAGCCAGATCGCGGCCCGGATGTCTGGCCCCCGTACGGTCTTGATGGCCGAGGCCGCCCATGTGGTGCCGCCGATCGGGGCGCAGGGGCTGAACATGAGCCTGGCTGACCTGACCTGCCTGATGGGTCTGGCGGAAAGCCACCGTGACGATCCGGGCAAGGCGGCAGTGACCGAGGCCTACCACCGCGCCCGGCATCTGGAGGTGCAGGGCCGCGTCACCGGCATCGACCTTCTCAACCGCGCCTCGATGGCCGGGACGCCAGTCTTGCGTGACTTGCGCGCCAAGGCGCTGGATGCACTGTATTCGGCGCGGCCGGTGAGGCAGGTGCTGATGCGGGCGGGGCTTGGGGTTCGCTGAACGGCGTGGCTGGGGCCAAATTCCTTCGAAGGAATTTGAAAGAGTTTTCGAAAACTCTTGGCACCTCACGTCACGGGCAATAGCGCCACGGCAACCCGCCGCCCCTCGCCCAAAAGCACGTTGTAGGTCCGGCAGGCCGTGGGCGAGGCCATGGCTTCGACCCCGATCCCCTGTTGCTCCAACGTGTCCCGGAAAGCTTTGGGAACATGGGAAATCCCGCTGCCCGTGCCGACAAAAAGCACGTCAATCTTGCCCACCAGCGACAGCGGCGTCGTCGTGTCTCCATAGCCGCCCCACAGGCCTGCGTCCCATGGCGTGATCAGGCACGCCCCGCGCAGCACATGGCCTGCGACACGGAAAAAGTCGGGGCCGTAGCCCTCAATCGCCTTGGCTGTGCCGTAGGTGACCTCGGTCAGGCGCATTGGACTGGGGCCTTAGGCGTCGATATTGGCGAATTCGCTCTTGTCGGTGTTCTTGGGCTTGTCGCTACGGTCCAACCCGATGAACAGCACCAGGTTCTTGGCGACATAGACCGAAGAATAGGTCCCCAAAAGCACACCCATGAAGATTGCGAAGGCAAAGCCCCGGATCACGTCGCCACCAAGGACCAGAAGCGAGCCCACCGCAATCAGCGTGGTGATCGAGGTCATCAGCGTCCGGCTGAGGGTTTCATTGACCGAAAGGTTCATGACCTCGCGCAGCGGCATGGTTTTGTATTTCTGCAGGTTTTCGCGAAGCCGGTCGAACACGACGACAGTGTCGTTGATCGAATAGCCAAGGATGGTCAGCAGGGCCGCGATGATCGTCAGGTCGAACTTCAGCTGGAAAAAAGCAAAGATGCCGACGGTGATGAACACGTCATGCAAAAGGGCCAACACGCCCCCCAGCGCCATCTGCCATTCAAACCGCATCCAGATATAGGCCATGATCGCAAGCGAGGTGACCGCGACCGCGATGATTGAAGTTTGCACAAGCTCACCAGAAACCTTGGGGCCTACGGTTTCCTCGGCCACGACCTTCAGGTCCGGGTCCTCTTTGACCAGCGCCGCCTTGACGGCAGCCAAAGCCTCGGGCGAAACCGCCTCGCCCTTTTCAGCAGACGACACGCGGATCATCGCCACATGCTGATCGGGGCGGAAGTTCGGGTCAAAGACCTCTGTGATCGCCGCATCGCCAATCGGCAGGCCCTCAAGCGCGGCACGATAGGCCCCAACATCGACCGCATTCACGCTTTCGGTGCGCAAGGTGGTGCCGCCCTTGAAGTCAATGCCGAAGTTCAGACCCATGAAGCCCCAGAAGATGAAGGCCAGAATCATCAGCGCCATCGAGCCACCAAAGGTGATCCATTGGAGCCTGAAGAAGTCGATATTGGTCTTTTCCGGGGCAAGCCGCAGACGCCAGGCCATAGTGCTTCTCCTTACACCGTGATGGTCTTGGGATTGGTCCGGCGCATCCAGACCTCGACGATCAGTCGCGTGATGTAGATTGCGGTGAAGACCGAGGTGATGACACCGATGCCCAGAGTAACGGCAAAGCCTTTGACCGTGCCCGAGCCCATCAGGAACAGCACCACCGCCGTGATGAAGGTGGTAAGGTTCGCGTCGATGATCGCTGAAAGGGCACGCTCATAGCCAAGCTCGATCGCGCGGCCGGGGGTCTTGGCCTGCCGCAATTCCTCGCGGATGCGTTCATAGACCAGAACGTTGGCGTCGACCGCCATGCCGATGGTCAGCACGATTCCACCTATGCCGGGCAAGGTCAGGGTTGCGCCGAGGGCCGAGAGCACGGCAAAGATCAGTGCCATGTTGAAGGCCAGCGCGATGTTCGCGAATATCCCGAACAGGCCATAGCTGGCGATCATGTAGATGCTGACCGCCACCATGCCGACAATCGCGGCGGTCTTGCCGGCATCGATCGAATCCTGACCAAGTTCCGGACCAATCGTGCGTTCTTCCAGGAAAGTCATTTCTGCAGGCAAAGCACCTGCCCGCAACAGAACCGCAAGCCGCGTCGATTCCTCGACCGAGAAGCTTCCGGTGATGATGCCCGACCCGCCCGGAATGTGACTTTGGATGACCGGGGCCGAAATCACCTCGCCGTCCAGCACGATGGCGAAGGGCGCGCCGATATGACCGGCGGTATAATCGCCGAACTTGCGCGCGCCGGTCGTGTCAAAGCGGAAGCTGACCGCCGGGGTGCTGTTCTGGTCGAACGAGGGTTGCGAGTCGACAAGGTCATCGCCCGAAACCACCGGGCTTTCCTCGATGATGTAGAAAACGCCCTCTTCATCCGCCGCAGGCAAAAGCACATTGCCCGGTCCGGGGCGGGTTTCGGCATCCGTGGTCGTGCGAATGACGGTATTGAAGGTCAGCTTCGCGGTCTTGCCGATCAGCTTTTTCAGCTCATCCGCCGAGCCGATGCCCGGCACCTGGATCAGGATCCGGTCGGTGCCTTCGCGCTGGATCGTCGGCTCGCGGGTGCCCGCTTCGTCGACCCGGCGGCGGATGATTTCCAGCGACTGCTGCATGGTGCGCTGATCGGTTGCCAGTTTTTCGGCATCCGACAACTGGACGACAATATCCTGACCATCCGTTGTCACCGCCAGCGTATTCTGCCCGACGCCGGTCAACGACATCACGCTGCCACCAAGGCCCTGAATCGCCTCGACAGCGGCGGCCAGCCCCTCGGGCTTTTCGATTGAGATACGGAGCACGCCGTCAGCGTCCTTAAGCTTGCGGACCGTGCCTACCTGATCGCGGATATCCTTCAGCGCGTCACGCGCCTCGGGCCAAAGCGCGTCCATCCGGCTTTTGTAAACGTCGGTAACGCGGACTTCGGCCAGGAGATGTGCGCCGCCGCGCAGGTCAAGACCAAGGTTCATCAGCGACGACGGCAGATAGCCCGGCCATTCGGCAAGCGCTGCTGCCTGATCGAGCGTGGCAGTGCCACCCGCAGCCTCGATTGCCAGGGCGGCGTCATTGTGACGCTCGACCTGTGAGTAGAACATGTTCGGCAGCGCGCCCATCACGCCCCAGACACAGGCAAGCACGATCAGGATTCGCTTCCACAGCGCCATCGGTTCCATGGGTCAGATCTCAGCTAGCTGCGGGTTCGGTCTTGTTCAGGACATGGGTGATGGTGTGCTTGATGACCTTCACCTTGACGCCTTCGGCGATTTCCAACTCGACCATGCCGTCATCCTGAACCTTGACCACCTTGCCGACGATCCCGCCAGCGGTGACCACCTGATCGCCACGGCGCAGGGCTTCGACCATGGCTTTCAGGTCTTTCATCTTCTTCTGCTGCGGCCGGATCAGGAGGAAGTAGAAGATGATGAAGATCAGGACGATGGGCATCAAGCTTCCGAAGGCGGCGACGCCCGAAGAGCCTGCGGCTTGGGCAAAGGCGGGGGTGACGAACATGGACTTCCTCTCCTGCGTGGCGGGCACCCGTCTGGCGGCTGCCTCTTGCGGCTTGCGGGCTCATGTAAGGCCTTTCAAAGCGGTTTGCCAGAGGGCGCGCGCGATTCCGGCTTGGCCAGCACCTTTCCGAGGCGTGGATAATCGGGCATAAGCCCCGGCATAGCTTTTCAGAAGGGCCTGCCCATGCACGACATCCGCTTCATCCGCGAAAATCCCGCTGCCTTCGACGCGGCCCTTTCCCGTCGCGGGCTGGAACCGATGTCGGCTTCGCTGCTGGTTGTGGATGAAGAAAGGCGGGCGAATATCAAGCTCGCTGAGGATTCCAAGGCGGTGATCAACACGGCTTCTAAGGCCGCAGGAAATGCCAAAGCTCAGGGCAACCAATCTGAATTCGAGCAGCTCCAAGAAAAGGTAGCCTTCACCAAGCAATTCATGGCCGCCAATGTGGAACTAGCGGAGAAGAAAGATCGCGAACTTCGCGATGCGCTGTCCCGCATCCCGAACCTGCCCCTCGACCAAGTGCCCGATGGCCCCGATGAGTCCGGCAACGTCGAAATCCGCCGCTGGGGCACGCCGCGCGTGATGGACTTCAAGCCCTTGGAACATTTCGACATTCCGGGGGCCAAGGGTGGCCTCGACTTCCAAACCGCCGCCAAACTCTCCGGCAGCCGCTTTGTCGTCCTGCGCGGGGCCGTCGCCCGCGTCCACCGCGCGCTGGCGCAGCTTATGCTGGACTTGCACACCAACGAACATGATCTGGCCGAGACCTGGACCCCGGTTCTGGTCAAGGAAGAGGCGATGTACGGCACCAACCAGCTGCCGAAATTCGCCGAGGACAGCTATCAGACCACCAATGGCTGGTGGCTGATCCCGACCTCCGAGGTCACGCTGACCAACTCGGTCGCGGGCGACATTCTGGACGAGGCCACCCTGCCCCTGCGCCTGACCGCGCATACCCATTGCTTCCGGTCCGAGGCCGGGTCGGCGGGCAAGGACACCACCGGCATGCTGCGCCAGCACCAGTTCGAGAAGGTCGAGATGGTGACGATCTGCACCCCGGAAACCGCGTTGGCCGAACACGACCGGATGACGAAATGCGCCGAAGCGGTGCTGGAACGGCTGGGCCTGCCCTATCGGACCATCGTGCTGTGCACCGGCGACATGGGGTTCGGCAGCCAGAAGACGCATGACTTGGAGGTCTGGCTGCCCGGCCAGAACACCTATCGCGAGATTTCTTCCTGCTCGACCTGCGGCCAGTTCCAGGCCCGACGGATGAACGCGCGGTATCGGCCTGCGGGGGGGAAACCTGAGTTCGTGGCCACGCTGAACGGGTCCGGTCTGGCGGTGGGGCGCTGCCTGATTGCGGTGCTGGAGAATGGGCAGGAAAATGATGGCTCGGTGACCTTGCCTGCGGCATTGGCACCCTATCTTGGTGGAAAGACCCGGATCACGGCTGAGGGCGCGCTGGTCTGACCACCGTGGACAGATTTGCAACCTTTTCGGAATCAATGCGTTAGTCTCTGCCGTTCAGGAATTCTTAACTTCGGGGCGCGCCATCAGGGGACCAACATGACCATGACCGGACGTCTGCCCGCAGCGATTGTGTTGGTTCTGGCCATCGCCTTCGCGGTTTCTCCGGCCCTTACGCCGGGTTTTGGCGGCTATGATCCGACCCAGTTTCCGCTGATGGTGGCGCAACCGGCAATCCTTCCGGCGGGCTATGCCTTTGCGATCTGGGGGCTGATCTATCTTTGGCTGATCCTGCATGGCCTGTTTGGCTTGTTGCAGCGCCCGGATGACACGACATGGGGTGCAACGCGTCCGGCCCTGAGCGGGTCGCTTGCCCTTGGAGCGATCTGGCTGGCGGTGGCGGTGCGCTCGCCCGTCATGGCCAGCGTGCTGATCGCGGTGATGCTGCTCTTGGCATTGGTGGCGCTGTTCAAAGCGCCTGCGCGGCCGGACCGGTGGTTGTTGCTGGCCCCGTTGGCGATCTATGCCGGGTGGCTGACGGCGGCGACCGGGGTGTCAATTGGCGTCTTGCTTAGCGGATACGGCTGGCTGCCTGACACGGCGGCGGCAATCCTGATGCTTGGTATTGTGCTGGTGATGGCGGTTCTGGTGCAATTGCGCCTGCAGCGCGCGCCGGAATATGGGCTGACGGTGATCTGGGCTGCGGTGGCGATTATCGTGGCCAATGGGCAAAGCAACCTGACCGTCAGTGTGATTGCCGCTGCGGCGATCCTGATTCTGGCGTTGGCCGCGTTGAAGGTCACCACGCGAGGGCAGTGATCGGGGCCAAATTCCTTAAGGAAGGAATTTGACAAGGATTTTCCTAAAAATTCTTGGCCCCCGACACTACTGCCCGGTGTTCTTTTCCTTGTGCTTGCGCAACCGGCTTGGCGTGTGGAACTTGCGTTCCTTCCACGGATTTTCACTGCCTTGTGAGCGCAGGAACAACCGGATTGGCGTCCCCGGCATGTCGAAATGGTCGCGCAATCCGTTGACCAAATAGCGCTTGTAGCTGTCCGGCAGCTCATCGGGGCGCGAGCATTTGATCATGAAGCCCGGCGGGCGGGTCTTCGCCTGGGTCATGTAACGCAGCTTGATCCGGTGGCCGCCGGGGGCGGGTGGCGGATGCGCCTCGGTCATCGCCCCCAGCCAGGTGTTCAGCTTGGCCGTGGCAATGCGGCGGTTCCAGACGTCATGCGCCTTGCGGATAGCGTCGTGTAGCCGGTCCAGTCCCCGGCCGGTCTTGGCCGAAACAGTGATCAACGGTGCCCCGCGCAACTGCGGCAGCAGGCGTTCGAACATCTCTTTCAACTCGGCCAGCTTGTCCTGCTTTTCGTCCTCAAGGTCCCATTTGTTGACGGCGACCACGACGGCGCGGCCTTCGGTCTCGGCAAAGTCGGCGATGCGCAGGTCCTGCACCTCGAACGGGATTTCCACGTCCAAGAGCACCACGACCACTTCGGCAAAGCGCACGGCGCGGATGCCGTCGGACACCGACAGCTTTTCCAGCTTTTCGGTAATTCGGGCCTTTTTCCGCATGCCAGCCGTGTCGAAGATGCGGATCTGGGTGCCCTGCCACTCGGCGCGGACGGAAATGGCGTCGCGAGTGATACCCGGTTCAGGCCCGGTGAGCAGGCGATCATAGCCAAGGATCTTGTTGATCAGCGTCGATTTCCCGGCATTCGGCCGCCCGATCACTGCGATCTGCAGCGGCTTCTTGACGGTCGGATGATGCGCGAACTCGTCAGGTTCAAGCTCGGCCTCTTCCTCGGACAGATCGATATCGACCTCCGGCGCGTTCTCGGCCTCACGTTCCGCGAACTCGCCTTCCAGCGGCTTCAGCTCGTGGTATAGGTCGTCCATGCCTTCGCCATGTTCGGCGGAAATGCGGATCGGCTCACCCAGACCCAGCGAGTAAGCCTCGAGCGCGCCGGCGTCGCCAGCCTTGCCCTCGGCCTTGTTCACGGCCAGGAAGACGCGGGCATTCTTCTTGCGCAGGATGTCGGCGAAAACCTCGTCGGTCGGGGTGACGCCAACCCGCCCGTCAATGACGAACAGGCAGGCATCCGCCATTTCCACCGCGCGTTCGGTCAGACGCCGCATCCGGCCTTGCAAGCTGTCGTCGGTCACTTCCTCAAGCCCCGCCGTGTCGATCACCGTAAAGCGCATGTCGAACAGACGCGCGTCGCCTTCCCGCAGATCGCGGGTCACGCCGGGCTGGTCATCGACAAGCGCAAGCTTGCGACCGACAAGGCGGTTGAAAAGCGTGGATTTGCCCACATTCGGGCGCCCCACGATGGCGAGGGTAAAGCTCATGTCATCAGTCCGGCAATGGCGAAGCGGCTGCCATACACGGGTTCACGCCTAGCGGAAAGCCAGAAGTTGGCCCTTGCCGCCGACGACATAGAGCGTCCCTCCCGCCACCGCAGGCTGCGCTGCCGCACCGCCCGGGATTTCCGCGCTGAAGGTCAGGCTGCCATCGGTCGGATCAAAGACGCGCAGGATCCCGTCGGACGAAGCCACGATGACCCGGCCCCCGGCAATCACCGGCCCGTAATGGGCGTAGACGCCTTTGCGCTTTTTGACCTTGTCGGTCATGTAAAAAGGCATCTCGACCGACCAGATCACCTGACCGGTTTCGGCATCCAGACGCACAAGCTTGGCTTCGTCGTTCACCAGGAAGAGCGAGCCCCCGGCAACGGCGATCGGGCCCATGGCGCCCTCACCCGTGGACCAGAGCTTTTCGCCCGAGGACACCTTCATCGCGACCGTGCGGCCCGAACTGGTTCCGGCATAGACCACGTCGCCGTTGATCACGGCATCGCCGGTCACGTCATAGGTCATCGCATAGGCGCGACCGACGCGTTTGCCCGCGACCGAAATCTGCCAGACCTTGCTGCCGCTGCCAATCTTGAGAACCGATGTCAGGAAGCCCGAAGACGAGGGGAAGATGACCGAACGATCACCCACGGTAGGTGCTGCGGTGCCGACATAGCCGGTCAGGCCCGGAACGCCCGCCACCTGCCAGATCACCTTGCCATCCTTGGCATCCACCGCCCAGGACGAACCGTCGTGGCCGCTGACATAGACGATGCCCGCATCGACCGCAGGCGCGCCCGACACCGGAGCGTTCAGCCGCTGCCGCCAGATCACCATGCCCGAGGCTGCCTCAAGCGCCACCAACTCGCCGTAGACGGTGGCCACGTAAAGGCTGTCGCCCGCAGCAGCAAGGCCGCCACCCGACTGCCCGCCGCCCTTGTCGAAATCGGCAGTCAGGTCGGCTGACCACAGAGTCGCGCCAGCGGTCGAAGTTGCGGTGACCAGCGTACCAGCGTCCATCGTGAAGACGCGCCCATCTGCAACGACGGGTGCGGCAGCGATAAAGTTCTTGCGGCTGCTGCCTTGGCCAATCGCCGCGGTCCAAGCCAGCGCCGGGGTGGCGCTTAGGGCAGCATGCGGCATCAGGTGCCGGGCATTGCCCGCACGCTGGCTCCAATCGCCAGAGGTGGCGGCCGGAAGGCTGATTGGCAAGCTTGCATTCGCCTGGGCCGGAGGTGCGGTCGGGTCCGGCTGGCCTTCGACCGGAAGGCTGGCTTCCAGAGGGACGCTGACCGGGAACCGTTCGCCGCCTAGAATCACTTCCTTTTGCGCACAGGCGGCAAGCAGCGCAAGGATCCCTGCGCCTGCCACAAACCCGCCTGCCTTTTGCCGGATCGTCATACCTGCCACCCAAAGCCTTTCCATTGCGCCATTGCCTGCCTCAGCCTGCGGCTTGGTCTGGCAGCGTACCGCCCAGAACCTTGACCATCCGCGTCAGCCGGGCGCGAAGCCCGCCCGAAGCTTCCTGATCTTGCAAGAGAGTGATCATCGCAGCAATGGCTTCATCCGTCTTGCCCTCTTCAACCAGAAGATAGGCCAGTTGTTCTTCCGCCAGCGTCCGATAGGGCCGCCCGGCCACAGCAATCCCCTGCAACGCCGACCGGCGGTCGCCCAAGGCGCTGTCAGTCCCGGCCAGAAGCACCCGGCGCAATACGGCAAGGTCGCGGTAGGCGGGGGAAAGCGCCGTGTCGGCAGCGACCTTGTCCAAGGCGGCAAGATTTTCCTCGCGGTTACCCTGCACATCTGAGGAAACGACAAGGCCGATCAGCGCTGACTGCCCACCATCGGCGGGAATGGCGGTCAAGGCAGCGCTGCGTTCTTCCGGCGTGCCTTGATCAAGTGCATCGGCTATGGCGTCGCCAAAAGCCTCAGCCCGCGCCTCTGCCCGAGATTTCGACCATTCGTTCCAGGCAGAGCCGCCGACAACAGCCAGTACGGCCACGATCCCGATCCAGCCATATTTGCGAAACAGCCGGAACAGCCGATCGCGGCGGACCTCTTCGGTGACCTCTTCGATGAAACTGTCGGGATTGCTCAACTTGTCTGCCTCTGGATCGCTTTTGTCCGTCTTACAGGCAAAGGCCCAAGGTTGCCAAGCCCTGCCCCGCCTTGCGTGGCCCTAGATTCCTATTGAAGGCCCAGGACCTGGCGGAAGGACGCTATCCATTCCTCATATCCGGGGGGCAGGGTGCCTGCGGCCTGCATGTCCTCAAGGATCGCCAGCGCTTCCTGGTTGGAGGCGGTTGGATCAGCAAGCAGCACCGCGCGCAAATCCAGCGCCTGCACGACATCAAGCTGATACCATGGATCATCGGGATAGGCGGCGGCAAGGTCGCGTATGATCGACAGGCTTTGCTCTTGCTGCTCAAGCGCCTGATCCATGTCGCCGGACTTGGCCAGAATCGAGCCGACCCGCTGATAGGAAATCGCAAGATCGCGATACCAGCTGGCGTTGGAGCTATCCTGCCCGACCAGCCATTCCCGCAAGGCAAGCCCGTCGCGCTGGCTTTTCAAGGCTCCGGCCGTATCGCCAGACTGGTCCTGCGCATCGCCCAGCCGTTCCAGTGCCACACCCAGATCGCTGGCCCAGCCGGTATTGTAATCGTCAATGTCCAGAAGGCTTGAGCCATCGGTTGCCATCGCACGATAGCTGACCACTGCCGCAGCATAATCGTTCAAGGCCGCCTGAGCATCGCCCATGCGGTTCAGGGTAATCAGGTGGTCGTGCAGGTATTCCGGTACATCCGGGGCAATTTGCAGCAGCCGATCTGCCGTCGACAGTGCCTCTTGGCTTGCGGTCAGCGCATCGACGGAACGGCCAAGCTCCAGCAGCACAGCAGAATGGGAATTCTGGGCAATCAGCAGGTAGCGCAACGAGGTAATGTCATTTGGATTTGCCCCCGCAAGCTGGCTGCGCAGGTAAGACGCTTCAGCAATCAGGGGTTCAGCGGCCTCAATTTCGCTTTCACCGCGCAGAAGATCGGCAAGCTCGAGATACGAAAAACTCGCGTCCAACTGGTATTCCGCAACCGACGGGGCCGCCGCGACCAGCGATTTGCGCAGGTTCAGCGCCGTTTCATACATCTCGCGCGCGCCTGTCGTGTCGCCCATGGCAAGCTTGACATCGCCAACCCGTTCGATCGCCACCCCAAGGTCGCGCTGTCGGGGCAGGTTTTCGGGGTCAAGCGACACGATCCCCTCGCGCAAAAGGCGTGAGCGGTCGTGGGCATCCAAGGCGGCAACCAGATCGCTTTCGTTCTGATAGAAATCCCCGAGCCGCTCTAACGTGACCGAAAGATCGCGCTGCCAAAGCATGTTTGTCGGGTCCAGCGCGGAAAGCCGTTCACGGATCGCAAGCGCTGCCTGCAGCGCCAGAAGCGAGGATTCGCCGTCATCCAGCAGGCCATTGATGTCACCGATACGTTCATAGACCACGGCAAGGTCGCGCTGGCGCAGCGTATTGTTAGGGTCAAGCGCGGCCAGTTCCTCGCGGATCCCAATCGCTTCGCCATAGGCGGCAAGGCCCCCGTCATAATCGTTATCGCCGACCAGCATGTCGCCCAGACGTTCGTATCCAACCGACAGATCGCGGCGGATGTCGTCATCGTCGGGGGATTCAGCCAGCAGCTCTTCGGTGATCCGCTGCGATTCCGCATAGGCCGCCCGCGCGCCTTCGCGGTCACCGCTGGCAAGCAGGGCATCGCCGAGCCGTTCCTGGGTATAGGACATGTCGCGACGGTAGGTCGGGTTCATGGGGTCCTGCGCCAGCAGGGCTTCTGTCAGGGACAGCGCCTCGCGGTGGGCTTCCAATGCCCCGGCCAGATCGTTGCGCGCCAGCCTGATCTCGCCCAGCTTGTTATGCGCCACCTGCCGGTCGCGGATCAACTCGGCATTGTCGGGCATTTGTTCGGCCTGCCAGCTGGAGAACTCCAGCGCGCTGGAATAGGCGGTCTCGGCCTCGTTCAGATAGCCTTGCTGCTGCAGCACATTGCCGACGCTGGTCAAGGACCAGATCAGCTCGCGCACCCAATCTACATCGGTCGGGTCGGCTTCGACCCGCGCTTGGGCAAAGTGACTGCGGCGGGTATAGGCATTCAACGCCGCTTCGGAATTGCCGGCCACAAGCTGCAGATCGCCAAGGTCGCGAAGGGCGTTCATGAAGGTGAACTGGGTCTCTCGGTCCAGAAGGTCCGGTTCAACCTCAGCGAAAAGGTCGGTGACTTTCGACAGATCGGAAATCGCCAGATCATAGCGCAGGTCGGTCCAGGCGGCATTGGCGTTCAGAAGATGGGTCGCCGCTTCGGAGAGTGTGCGCGAGATGAAGGTTTCGCGCATCGAGGTGCGGGCCGAGGCGTCAATCTCGGCAGCCTTGGTCAAAAGGTCGCGGGCGGCGTCGAAGGCACCAAGGGAAAGCTGTTCCTCGGCCTGCGACCGCAGATCGGCCACACGCGGGTCATCCGACTGAAACCGCTGCAATTCGGTCTGGAACTGTTCATAGCCAACCGCTGCCTCCTCAAGAAGCCGGGCGCGGTCTTCCGGGGTCTGGTTTTCCAGATCCGCCGACAGAAGGGCGGCGTACAGGGGCGCAAGCGGCATGTTCCTCTCAGCCGCCAGCGTCTCGACTTCGGCGCGCAGCTCGGGCGTGAGGTCTGCCATGGCCATCAAAAGCTGGTCGCGTTCCGGCAGCACGCCCTGCCCGGAAATGAAGATCAACTCGGGCAATCCGCTTTCGATATAGGGCAGCTGCTTGCCGCGGCTGCGGTCATAGACATCCTGCTGCACCAGCGTCAGCGCGGTGCGCAATTCCACCCCAGCCGTGCCGAAATGCCGGACCAACGCTGCCGCGAACGGAGAATTCTCGCCGTCGCCATCCGACGCGGTTTCGTTCGGTGCAGCGGAAAAGGCAAACAGCACCCCATCCGCCCGCCCGATCCGGCCCAGACCGGGGGCCGGTTTGCCCTTCGGCGGTTCCGGCGCGGCACCATCCAGCGACCCCGCACTGCGCCCGTCCTCGGACCCGGTGGCGCCAGTCATGAAGGGATCGTCGCGGCAGGCGTCCAGAAGCACGACGGCGATGGGAGCGACCGCTTTCAGCGCCTCTTGCGCCTCGGACAGGGGTAGCGCCGTCGCGGCCAGCGCTTCAGCCGAAGATGCATCGGCATCAGTCGGCAGAAGATAGTTAACCCCGTCCAGCGCCACGCCGTGCCCGGCAAAGAACAGCAGCGCCACATCCGCCCCGGCGGCGTCATCCTTGAAATCCTCCAGCGCCCGGCGCATCCGCCGCAGGTCACGGTTCGTTTCGACATAGACCTTGAAGTCCAGCTTCTCGAGCAGGTCTTCCATCGCCCGCGCATCATTGGCGGGGTTGGTCAGCTTGCGCAGGTTGTCATAGTCTTCAGCCGCGATGACCAAGGCCACGCGTTTTTCGGCCAGCGCCGGAAGGGCGAGACCGAGCACAACCAGAACCGCCAGAAAAACCCGCCGAAGCATTGCCTTGCCCGTAGGAGACCCGGTCACACTCTGGTCAAGCCTGAACAAAGGGTCAAAGGAAAAAAGCTGTCACCCGGAGGCTTTGGCCTGCGGGACCTTCGAGGGCAGGCCGGTCAGGGAATCGGCGGGCCCAAGGCATTGGCCAGCCTTGCTTACTCAGCCGCAGCTTGGGAAGGCGAAGTTTCGTCACCCTCCATAACTTGACGCATCCACATGGCGGCATAGGTGCCGTTTTGCTGCAACAGTTCGTCATGCGTGCCGCGCTCGATGATCCGCCCCTCAGCCATCACCAAAATCTGGTCGGCATCGGCGATGGTGGAAAGCCGGTGCGCGATGGTGATGACAGAACGGCCCTGCCCCATCTCGGCCAGGCTTTCCTGGATCGAGCCTTCGGTCTGGCTGTCCAGCGCCGAAGTCGCCTCGTCCAGAATCAGGATCGGCGGGTTCTTGAGCAGTGTGCGGGCGATCCCCACGCGCTGCTTTTCACCGCCGGAAAGCTTTAACCCCCGTTCACCGACCTTCGATTCATAGCCGTCAGGAAGCTGGGCGATGAAGTCATGTATCCGCGCGGCCTTGGCAGCGGCGACGATTTCAGCCTCGGTCGCGTTGTCCTTGCCGTAGGCGATGTTGTAGCGGATCGTGTCGTTGAACAGCACGGTGTCCTGCGGCACCACCCCGATCAGCCCGTGCAACGAGCCTTGGGTGACATCGTTGATATCCTGCCCGTCGATCCGGATCGTGCCTTCGGTCACATCGTAGAACCGGAACAAAAGCCGCCCGATGGTCGACTTGCCGCTGCCCGAATGCCCGACAAGCGCGATCTTCTGCCCCGGCTTCAGCGTGAACGAGACATCGCGCAGGATCTGCCGGTCAGGCTCATAGGCGAAGCTGACCTTGTTAAAAGTGATCTCGCCCGCGCTGACGACCAGCGGCTTGGCACCGGGCTTGTCTGTCACTTCGGCCGGTTGACCCAGAAGCGCGAACATCTGGCCCATATCGACCAGCGCCTGCCGGATCTCGCGGTAGACGGTGCCAAGGAAGTTCAAGGGCATAGTGATCTGGATCATGTAGGCGTTGACCATGACAAAATCGCCAACCGACAGGATGCCTGCGCTGACGCCCCGCGCGCTCATCGCCATGACGATCACAAGGCCGGTGGTGATCAGAAAGGACTGGCCCGCGTTCAGGAACGAAAGCGAAAGGCCAGTCTTGACGGCTGCTGTTTCATACTGGCGCATCGCATTGTCATAACGGTCAGCCTCGCGGGCTTCGGCGTTGAAATACTTGACGGTTTCAAAGTTCAACAGACTGTCGATCGCCTTTTGGTTCGCGTCATTGTCCTGATCGTTCATCTCGCGGCGCAGCTTCACGCGCCATTCGGTGACCTTGAAGGTGAACGCGACGTAAAGCCCGATCGTGACCAGCACCACGACCGCATATTGCCAACCGAAGACCAAAGCAAAGATCACCGACACCATACTGAGTTCAAGGATCAATGGCCCGATGGAAAACAGCATGAAGCGCAGAAGGAAGTCGACGCCCTTGACCCCGCGTTCGATGATCCTTGAAAGCCCGCCGGTCTTGCGAGTGATGTGATAGCGCAGCGAAAGCTCGTGGATATGGGTAAAGGTCTCGATCGCCAAACGGCGCAGCGCACGCTGCCCGACGCGGACAAAGACCGCGTCCCGCATCTCGCCAAAAAGGACCGAGCCGAACCGGGCAAGCCCATAGGCCACCACCAGCCCGACCGCGCCCAGACCAAGGGTCAGGCCCGCATCGGGGCTGTCTCCGTCAAGCCGGTCAACAGCAAACTTGTAGATCCAGGGCGTCGTGACAGAGACCACCTTGGACAGGACCAGAAAGGCCAGAGACATAACCACCCGGCGCTTTACCCAACCCTGACCCTTGGGCCAAAGGTATGGCGCCACCCGACGCAGGGTCTGGCCCGCCGAAGCGCCGCTTTCGTGATTGTCGGAGGATGTCGCAGTCGAAGTCGTCCGGCGCATTGTCAGTTCCTGGTCAAAGAGCCACGGTTGCAGGATCGCAGCGAATGGGCTATGGTTATTTCAACTTTTCTTGAATAGTTGAACCATGAATCAAAGTAAAGTCCTCGCAGCCCTCTCGGCCCTGGCGCATGAAACCCGGCTGGATCTGATCCGCCTGCTGGTGCCGCTGGGCGATGCAGGTATGCCTGCCGGGCAGATTGCGCAAGCCCTCGGGCTGGCGGCACCGCGCTTGTCGTTTCACCTGTCGGCGCTGGAGCAGGCGGGGCTTTTGTCGGCCCGCCGGGTGGCGCGGAACGTGATCTACAGTGTCGATCCAAACGGCCTTGGCGGCACGATCAGCTATCTTCTGAACGACTGCTGCTGCGAAGACCCCGCGATCCTGGCCGCCTGTACAAGAGGCAGCGCGGCCAGTAGCGATGGCTGCGGTCAGGGGGTGGCCTCCTCAGGCACTGCGAAGACCTGACCCGGATAGATCAGGTCGGGATCCTTGATCTGGTCTTTGTTGGCCTTGAAAAGCTGCACATAAAGGACGCCATCGCCGTAATTATCCTCGGCAATCCCCCAGAGGGTGAAGCCCGGCTGCACCGTGACCGTAATGGCAGGCGCGGCTGTCGGCTGGGGTGCGGGTGCGGGCGTTGGCGCAGCCTCGGCCACCTCGACCGTCGGCTCGGGCTCAGCGACTGCCGGTGCGGCTTCGGTTACCGCGACTGTGGGCTCGGGTTCCACGACAGGGGCCGCAGGTTCCGGCTCGGCTACGGCCACGGCTTCGGGTTCGGGCGCAGGCTCTGGTGCAGGTTCGGGTGCAGGCTCGACTGGGACCACAGCTTCGGGTTCTGGAGCTGGTTCGGCTGCTACCGGCTCTGGATCAGGCACAAGCGTGGCGGCAGAAGGCGGGGTTGACGCGGCATCCGGCGCAACTGCAGTCTCGGCCAGCTTTTCGGTTAACGCGGCCAGCGCCGCACGCGACTCGCGCTTGAACGGAGTCTCGAACCGTGAGGTGACCTTGCCGTCCTTGTCCAACTGATCGACCCGCAACGTGTAGATCCCCGGCGCGGCATCGGCCAAGGTGATCAGCCAAGTGCCGTTTTCCGGCACGTCGATCGTCCCGGCTTCACCATTGTCGAGGTAAAGCCGCAGCGGAGCGCCTGCCTGCCCGCGCCCACCGACCTGCACATCGCCCTCGGGCGTATAGGCGATGGTCTCGATCGTCACGTTGGCGGCGATCACCGGATCAGGTTCGTTGCCTTGCAACACAACCGCACCCTCGTCATTCAGCAACAGCGCGACCGGAGCCTCTTGCTCGGCCACGGTTTCAGTCGCGGCCGTCTCTGTCGCCGCAGGCTCAGTTGCCACAGGTTCAGGTCCCTTGATCGGACCCAGCGCGATGCGCTCATCCGATACCATGGTCGCCTCGTCCGGGGCTGTCATCGTCAGCCACATCAGGCTTGGCCCGTCAGTTGGTGGAAGCGTGAACAGGATCGCGAATTCGCCTTTGGCATCCGCGATCCCCGAAGCAACTGGATTGCCGTCGATCAGGATCTCGACCTTGGCACCCGGCGTCGCCAGACCTGCAACCACCGCCTCACCATCCTGCGACACGCGCCAAGTGTCGATCTTGGGAAGCCCGGCCGCTGCCTCGAGTTCTGGGGTTGTTTCTGCCACCGACCCTTCACCTGTGGCCACCGGCTCAATGATTGCCGCTGGTTCCGTTGAACCTGGATGCATCGCCTGATAGCCGAAATAGCCTGCCCCCAGCACAAGGGCCGTTGCCGTTGTCAGGATCACCACCTGCGTCGGCGTGTTCAACTCGTGCCAGAGCGACATGTCGTTCCCTTCCCGCCTTTGGGTCCCGGGGTAGGACCCCGAAACACCTGCTTCCCTCATGGTGAGGAATCTTGATATCAGCGCGCAAAGCAACCCCTTTTCGCAAGGACTTGTCCCATGATCTCACTCTGTGTCTTCTGCGGGGCACGCATTGGGGCAAAGCCCGGCTACTCCAGTGCCGCAGCCGAGCTTGGACGGACCATCGCCCGGAACGGCTGGCGGCTGGTCTATGGCGCAGGCGATGTGGGCATGATGGGCGAAGTGGCCCGGGCAGCAGCCGATGCGGGGGCCGCGCGTCTGGGGGTAATCCCGGTGCATCTTCTGGGCCAAGAGGCCAAAGAGCGTTCCGGCGAAACCATGGTCGTCACCGAAAACATGCATGAGCGCAAGAAGGTCATGTTCATGAATTCCGACGCCATTGCCGTCTTGCCAGGCGGGGCTGGATCGCTGGACGAATTCTTTGAGGTGCTGACCTGGGCGCAGATCGGGCTGCACCGAAAGCCGATCTTCCTGATCGATGTGGACGGCTATTGGCAGCCACTTCTGGCGCTGATCGACCATGTGATCGCCGAAGGCTTTGCCGATGCCAGCTTGCGCGGTCAGTTCAAGTCTGTGCCGGATATCCCGATGCTGGAGCGGGCGCTTTTGTCCGACTTTGGCTGAAGCAAAAACAGCCGGACCGGCAAGACGCCTGGAAGACATATGGAAGACGCGCCGCCACCCCTTCCGGGCAGCGGCGCGAAAGGCGCTATCAGACGACGACCGAGCGACGTTGGCCAAGGGCGAAGGCCCCCCCGCCAAGCAGAGCCAAGGCGAACATCGAAACCGCCCAATAGACCGGATATTCCCAGCCGCCGCCCTCATTGGCGAACATCCAGCCATTGGCCCCATGGCCAACCCAGGCGACGCCCAGAAGCTCCAGCCCCAGCACGGCGGCGACAATCCGGGTCTGCACACCAAGGATCAGCGCGGTGGCGCCAACAACCTCAAGCAGGATGATGACATAGGCGAAAGGGCCGGGCAGCCCAAGCGACTGGAAATAGCCGACGGTTCCCTCAAAGCCGAAGGCAAAGACCTTCAGCCCGGCATGCGCCAGAAACGCAACGCCGCTGGCCAGCCGCAAGAGCAAGGCCGCATAATCCGTGTTGGGGGTGTTTTGCATGTTCAGTAGTCCTCTTCTGCACCCAAGCGGCGCGGTGATCATCGACACGCCGGTTGTTGGCCAGAGAGGCAGCTTGCGTCAATCTCCGTGCCCCCTGACCCACCGCACAGGCAATGTGCGATTGTTAACAAGCAAAGAAATGTGAACGCTGATCGGGCGGCTAGCAGGTTCCGCACTTGTCAGATGCGACGGTTGGGCCGGACCAGAAATGCAAAAGGCCGCCCCCTTCGCAGAGAGCGGCCGGATTTCTGTCGTCTCGATCAAAGACCCGCGGCGACGGCTTCCCAGTTCACCAGCTTTTCCATGAAGTTGGTCAGGTAGGCCGGGCGCTTGTTGCGGAAATCGATGTAATAGGAATGCTCCCACACGTCGCAGCCCAGAAGGGCTTTCTGCCCAAAGCACAGCGGGTTCACGCCGTTTTCGGTCTTGGTGACCTTGAGGCTGCCGTGCCTGTCCTTGACCAGCCAAGCCCAACCCGCGCCGAACTGACCCGCACCTGCCGCCGCGAAGGCATCCTTGAACGCCTGAACCGAGCCGAAGCTTTCGGTCAGCGCCTTTTCCAGATTGCCCGGCATCTTCTTGCTTTCGCCCGGGGCCATCCAGCCCCAGAACATGTTGTGGTTCCAGTGCTGGCTGGCATTGTTGAAGATGCCATTCTGCGCCACCGCCCCGGCCTGATAGGTGCCGCGGACGATGTCTTCCAGCGACTTCGTTTCCCATTCGGTCCCGGCAATCAACTTGTTGCCGTTGTCGACATAGGCCTTGTGGTGCAGGTCATGGTGGTATTCTAGGGTCTCTTTCGACATGCCAACCGCCACCAGCGCGTCATGGGCATAGGGAAGATCGGGAAGAGTGAAGGCCATAGCGGTCGCTCCTGATTGTGAAATTGGCTGTCGCGAATAAGGGCCTTCAGCGCGCGAAGGTCAACCCCGCTTGGCCTTCAGGCAGCGCACAAAGGCGGGTCCACGCCGGACAACTGCTTTTCAGTGATCCCCGACCCAAATGACTCCGCACGCACACTAGCCCTCAGTCAGTCTGCGCTTGGTCCGCAAAGAAACATTTGGCTTCCTCGCAGCACTGGCGCTACGGCCCGGGTGCGCTTGTTGCGGGATCCGCTTGCCCTACTGCCAGTTCTGGCACACGCAACTGCTTGGCACTGAAGGCTCGAGCATTCCCCACTCTGACGGCTTTGCAGCCAGCCTCGCCGACATCGGCCCCTTCATCAAAGTGAAATGTTACTCGAACTTTCGGCCCTTGCTGGCATCCGAGAAAATGAACTTTACGCCCCCAGGGATCGACACGCCCGCCCATTGTCCGCAATGAGTTTTGGCTCGGCCAGATCGAACACCAAGTTACATTCACCAACATAGCCGGCACCGAAAACCGCCGCTTCAATCCTTAGCCGCGCAGCACGCAATCTGCGAACGGAAGAGCAGCAGCTATTCCCATCGCTCATGCTTGCATACCGCTGGGAAGGTCGGTTCCTTGGAATCCCCATAAGGCTGCTTGGCCCGCAGTCGTGCCGTCTTCCGAGCTTTAAAATAGGTCAGATCGTACTGAAGTTTTGCGCTGGAGACCGTGCCGTCCGCAACGAATTTGATGGTCCAGCGGATCGCAACCTTTGTGTCGTTGTCGACCAGAAGCTCTGCCTCAATCGGTTCTTTATAGTAGTGGTTGATGTACGGATCGAAGATCCAATGACCCGCCTTCGTCGGTGCCAACAAGAAAGGCAACGACTTCTGGGACGGATCCTTCAAATGGGCCAGTCGTGTCGACCTCGCAGAGGTAACTGTCGCCTTGATTGGCGAACGCGGCTGTCGTCGCGCCAAGACCGGAAAAAGCTGCGGCCGAAATAAGCAAACCACGGGCCAGCCCAGACAATCGACCATAAAATCTATTCATTTTCAATTCACTAGCCTTTCGATACCTTACAATCGCCCTGCGCAACAAAGCCCCTGGTTGAGCCCCCGTGCACGGTGCCCTTGATCTTGGCAAAGCCTTGCAATTTCAGATAGGTGAAATCATACCGCATAACCAAAGAGCGCCCCATGGTTGACTCGAGGTCGAGCTCCCAGTTCAGGCCCAGTTGGGCGTCGGTATCCCGCTTGATGGCGATCGACATCGGGCCTTCGTTCACCGATTGAATGATATTGTCGTTGACCTCGGCCACGTCCGAGCCAGCCTCATAGCCAATGATGACCGTCGTCGGAAGCCAGTTCCTGTTGACCGCCATATCTTCGAATGAGCACTCATAGATCGTCCGCGCTGCAGCAGCCGTCGCGAACGCGCAAACCAGCCCCGTGGCAAGGATCATTGCCGATCCCATAATTGCTGAACGCAATTCCATTCCCCTTTCAATTCTTCTGTGCTTCAATCTCACTGGCAATAAAGCGACCAGCCCACAACCAAAGGTTGGCGTAGGCCGGTCAAGATTTCAAGCAGAAATTGCTTGGCTTGTGCAGAATATCGCGACCACCGCTGCCGGGATCAGGCCAACTCACTTCCCGGCTGTGCCGAATGGATCAGTAGCCCCATCACATACCCCGCGACCGACCGGAAGCAGACCACGGTGAACCCGCCATCCTGCGCCCACATCGCCGCCGCGACCTGGGCTGCACGGCTCCGGCGCAGCTCGCCCCGTTCCAGCTTGGCGAAATCCACCGGCGAGAGCTTGGCAAGAACCTCCGCCGCCTTCGCACCTTCCACCCGAAACACCGCGCGGGCGTCCGAGACATCGGCCGCTAGATGGTGCTCCCCCGCCAGCGCTTTCGCCAACGCCGCCATCGTGGCACCCACTTTGGCATAGGGCAGGATCAGAAGGTATTCGTCCGGGCTCATCCAGCCGCAGGCCATTTCGCCTTTGATCTCGATCCGGCGCTGCGCCGGAACCTTGGTCCCGACCGCCGCCTTGATGGCCTTGGTCAGGGCCGCACCGCCCTTGTGGCGCAGCGAGATCATGCCAAGCGGGCCGATTTCGCGGATGGTGGCAAAGCCTGTGAAGCTGGCCCCGTTCAGGGCCGATACCGGATCAGACATTCTGCTTCTCCCCATCCTTGTCGTAGAACATCGTGTCGCGCACGCGGGCCTTCACTGTGCCGCCTTGGACCGTGTTGAACTCCACCACGTCACCCATCCGGGTTGGTCCGTGCTTCAACAGCCCCATCGCAATCCCGCGCTTGAGCGTGGGCGAATAATAGGTCGAGGTCACCCGCCCTTGGGTATTCCGCTGGCCATTGGCATTGGTCCCGTCGGCGATGATATAGGCACCATCCGGGACGACCGACCCATCCAGCGTCTCGAACCCCACCAGCTTCCAGCGGTCGGGGCTGGCCAGATAGCTGCGCTCCTGACCGCGCTTGCCCAGATAATCCGCCTTCTTCTTGGAAATTGCCCAGTCGAGGCCCAAATCTTGCGGGATCACCGTGCCATCGGTTTCGTCGCCGATCATGATAAAGCCCTTTTCGGCGCGCAGAACGTGCAGGCCTTCGGTGCCATAAGGCATTGCTCCGAATGCTTTTCCTGCCTGAGTGCAAGCCGCCCAGAAGGCCGCTCCGTGGCTCGCCGGAACCGCGATTTCGTAGGACAACTCACCCGAAAAGCTGATCCGGTAGACCCGGCAAGGGAACCCGCCCAGCGTGCCATCCGCCCATTGCATGAAGGGCAGCGTTTCCTTGGACACATCCATCCCACCAAGGGTTTCCAGAAGTTTCCGCGCATTCGGCCCAACCACCGCGACCTGAGCATATTGCTCGGTCACGTTGGCGGTAAAGACCTGCCAGTCCCACCATTCGCACTGCAGCCAGTCTTCCATCCAACCGTGGATCCGGTCCGCCCCGCTCGAGGTGGTGTGGCAAAGCCAAGTATCCTCATCAATCCGCGCGACGACGCCGTCATCCGACAGGAAGCCCTGTTCGTTGCACATCAGCCCATAGCGGCACTTGCCCACCGGCAGCGTCGACATCACGCCGGTGTAAAGCATGTCCAGGAACCGCCCCGCATCCGGGCCCTTGACCACGATCTTGCCGAGGGTGGAGGCATCCAGCAGGCCCACATTCGTGCGGGTGTTCACCACCTCGCGGTGCACGGCCTGCTCATGCGTCTCCCCGGCGCGCGGGAAGGTATAGGGGCGGCGCCACAGGCCGACGGGTTCAAAGTAGGCCCCGGCCCTCTCATGCGCCTCATGCATCGGCGTGCGACGCAGAGGCTGGAAGATGTCCCCCCGGCTTTCCCCCGCCAAGGCCCCGATGGTCACCGGCGTATAGGGCGGGCGGAAGGTGGTGGTCCCGACCTGCGGAATTTCCGACCCCAAGGCATCGGCCAGAATGGCCAAGCCGTTGATGTTGGACAGTTTCCCCTGATCGGTCGCCATGCCCAGCGTCGTATAGCGCTTGGTATGCTCCACGCTCATGTACCCTTCGCGGGCCGCAAGCTGGACGTCCGAGACTTTCACGTCGTTCTGGTAATCCAGCCACATTTTCAAGCGCAGCTTGATCGGCGCGCCCTGCGGCATCACCCAGACCGGTGGGATCGCTGGCGCGGTGCCGGAAAGGTCCAGATCGCCGTTCGCAGCCCCAACGCATTCCACCATCGCCGAGCCATCATGGTTCAGGGGCGGACGCATCGGATCGGGGACGAAGGCGGAAATGCCGTTGTCCCAGTTCAGCTTGCCACCGCAATGGCTGTAAAGATGCACGACCGGAGACCAACCGCCCGACATGGCGACCGCCTCGCAAGCGATCTCCTCGGTCACAGCCCCTTCGCCCGCTTGCAGGCAGACGGAGACACCGGTCACCCGCTTGCCGCCCTTGACCGATGCAATGGCATGGCCGGTCAGAACCCGGATCCCCGCCTTGCGGGCGGCTTCGGGCAGGGCACCGGTCACCACGTCGCGGGCGTCAAGGATCGCCGGGACTTCCAGCCCCGCCGCCTTCAAGACCAGCGCGGTCTGATAGGCAGAATCGTTGTTCGTCACGACAACCGTGCGGTCACCGGGCGAGACGGCAAAGTTCACCGCAAAGTCGCGCACGGCACCGGCCAGCATCACGCCGGGGATGTCGTTGCCCGCGAAGGACAAGGGCCGCTCGATGGCCCCGGTCGCGGTGATCACCTTGGCCGTGCGAATGCGCCACAACCGATGCTTCGGGCGGCCATCGCCGGGGGTGTGGTCGGCAACCCGCTCATCGGCCAGCACATAGCCGTGGTCATAGACCCCAGCGGCACAGGTGCGCAGACGGACCGTCACGTTGTCGCGGGCGGCAAGGTCGGCTTCCATCGCCGACAGCCAAGCCTCGACCGGTTTGCCCTGAACCTGCGCGTCATCGACCGGAGCACGGCCACCAAGCACCGGGGCCTGCTCCAAAAGGATCACGCGGGCACCAGTATCGGCAGCAGCCTTCGCGGCCAGCAGACCGGCAACCCCTGCCCCCACGACCAGCACGTCGCAGAAGGCATAGGCATGTTCATAGCGGTCGGCGTCGCCTTGGGTCGGGGCCTTGCCCAGACCTGCGGCACGGCGGATGATCGGCTCGAAGACGTGCTTCCAGAACGGGCGCGGGTGGATGAAGGTCTTGTAGTAAAACCCTGCCGGCATGAAGCGCGCGGCATAGTTGTTGATCACACCCACGTCGAACTCCAGCGACGGCCAGTGGTTCTGGCTGGTCGCTTCCAATCCGTCGAAAAGCTCGGTCGTGGTGGTGCGCTGGTTCGGCTCCAGCCGCGCCTCGCGCCCAAGGTTGACCAAGGCGTTCGGCTCTTCGGGGCCGGAGGCGACAATGCCGCGCGGGCGGTGATACTTGAAGCTGCGGCCGACCAGCATCTGGTCATTTGCCAACAAGCCAGCGGCAAGACTATCGCCCGCAAAACCCTTCATCCGCTTGCCGTTGAAGGTGAATTCCACAGCGGCGGTCCGGTCGATCAGACGACCACCCTTTGCAAGACGCGTGCTCATTTGGTGTCTTTCCCGTCAGGCTGCCAGCCAGCTTTCCATTCGGGGCGGCGGGCCTGGATCTTGGCGATGATGTCGGCGGGCGGTTCCCCGACCTGCGCAGGATAGGTCCCGAACACCTCCAGCGTGGCGGTGCAGCGGGCCGCAAGGAACCACTTGCCGCAGCCATAAGAGTGCCGCCAGCGTTCGAAATGCACGCCCTTGGGGTTCTTGCGGGCGAACATATAGGCCTCGAACTCCTCGGGCGAGGAGGCGGGGCCAAAGCGCTTCAGATGCGCCTCATAGCCGGGAGAAAGCTCGGTTTCATCGGCCATGAGGCCGCAGTAGGGGCATTCAAGGGTTAGCATGTGGTTTCCCCTTTTCCTTCTTCGCTTTGGGCCGATGGCGCACCCAAAGAATGAAAATTGACACGATTAGCAGACCGATGACCGCAAAGAGCGGGCCGAATACTAGTGTTCCCGCAATCGCCGTTCCTCCCGCTGCAATTCCAACGGTAGTGCCGTACAAAGCTCCAGCCACGCCTGCGATCCCAGCGCCCAGTGAGCGCGCAAGACCAAGCTTCTTGAGAGGCCAAGCTATCGCCCGCAGGAGGATGCGAACCAACGCTGTCGTCGCCCGACCAAACGCGGATGCCAGCCAGTCTATCAATGCGCCACCCCCGCCGCGACGCTTTCGTCGATGAACTGGCCTTCCTTGAAGCGCCACATGTTGAAGGCCTCGGCCAGCGGGCCGGGCTCGCCCTTGGCCATCAGCTCGGCCATCGCCCAGCCCGAGCCGGGAATGGCCTTGAAGCCGCCCGTCCCCCAGCCGCAGTTGATGAAACAGTTGCCCAAGGGCGTCTTCGAGATCAGCGGCGAGCGGTCGCCGGTCATGTCGACAATCCCGCCCCACTGGCGCAGCATCTTCAGGCGGCTGATCATCGGGAAGGTTTCGACCAGCGCCCTCAGGGTTTCCTCGATATGATGGAAGCTCCCTCGCTGGGTATAGTTGTTGAAGCCGTCGGTGCCGCCGCCGATCACCATCTCGCCCTTGTCGGATTGCGACATATAGCCGTGAACGGTGTTGGCCATCACGACCACATCCATGCAGGGCTTGATCGGTTCGGATACCAGCGCCTGCAAGGCCACCGCTTCGATGGGCAGGCGGAACCCGGCCATCTCGGCCAGTTGACCGGAATGGCCAGCGACGACCATGCCCAGCTTTTTGGTGCCGATGAAGCCCTTGGTCGTATCAACGCCGGTGACAACGCCGTTTTCCGACCGCACGCCTTTGACTTCGCAGTTCTGGATGATGTCCATCCCCATCGCGCTGCAAGCCCGCGCATAGCCCCAGGCCACCGCATCATGCCGCCCGGTGCCGCCACGCGGCTGCCACAGCGCGCCAAGGACCGGATAGCGCGGGCCGTCGATGTTCAGGATCGGGCACAGCTCCTTGACCCGCTGCGGGGTGATGAATTCGGTGACGATGCCTTGCAACGCATTGGCATGTGCGGTGCGCAGATAGCCCCGCACCTCATGATGGGTCTGCGCCAGCATCATCACGCCACGGGGCGAGAACATGACGTTGTAGTTCAGGTCCTGGCTCATGGTCTCATACAAGGACCGCGCCTTTTCATAGATCGCGGCAGAGGAGTCCTGCAGATAGTTCGACCGGATGATTGTGGTGTTCCGGCCCGTGTTGCCACCGCCCAGCCAACCCTTCTCGATGATCGCGACATTGGTGATGCCGTAGTTCTTGCCAAGGTAATAGGCCGTGGCCAGACCATGGCCCCCTGCCCCCACCACAATCGCGTCATAAGACGCCTTGGGTTCAGGCGAACGCCAGGCCCTCTCCCATCCCGTGTGGTACCGCAGCGCCTCGCGGGCGATGGCAAAGACCGAATAGCGTTTCATCGGGGCCTCATGTCGGAGGGGTCGTGCCGAAATCACCGGCACTTGTCACATGGATCGGATCAGGGTTTAGGCCGCAACCCGGAACGGCACAATCGGGAAAAATGCGACATAGCGCGCGCCCATTTCCGACCAGCCCAGCCGACCCGGGCTGCAGAGGCCGCAAGAGCGGGTTGCGGCGGAATGCCCCTTTCTTGGGTCAGGCTAAAGGACTACATCGGTGCAGCATATCCGAAAGTGGGCAGACAGGCATGACGGGCTGGGAATTCTGGGTTGTGGCCCTGTGCCTTGGGGTTGGAACAGCCCTCGTGCTGATCCGGGCGCTGGTCCGCGCAAGTGGGGCCAAGCCTGAAGGCGGCGCAGACCTCGCGGTCTACAAGGACCAGCTTGCCGACATCACCCGCGACCTTGCCCGGGGCACGATCCGCCCCGACGAGGCCGAACGCCTGCGCGCTGAAGTCGGCCGCCGGGTGCTTGAAGCCGACCGGATGCAGCAGTCGCCACCGCGGCCGCAGGCGGTGCTTCCAATCCGGCTGGCGCCACCACTTCTGATCCTTGCCCTTGCCTTGCCCGGTGCATTGGCTAGCTATTGGGTCCTTGGCGCGCCGGGCTATTCCGACATGGCGCTAGCGCCTCGGCTGCAGGCGCTTGAAGACGGGATTGCCAACCGACCAAGACAGGACGCCGAACTCGAAAAGCTTGGCACCAAGCGGGATGCAGCCCTTGATACCCGCCTTGCACCAGAACTTGCCGCAGTGACCGACCCCACCGCCCTGCGCGATCTTTTCCGCCAGCGGCTGGAAGCGGGAGAGATGCAGGCAGCGGTCCGCACCCAGGAACGGCTGATCGCGCTTTTGGGGGCGAACACCAATGCCGCCGATCACGCCAACCTTGCCTTGGCGCTGGTCGTCGAGGCCCAAGGCTATGTCTCGCCCGAGGCCGAGGCTCAGCTGCGCGAAACCCTGACCCGCGACATGTCGAACGAACTTGCCCGCTATCTGGTGGGCGAGATGTTCCTGCAAGGCGGGCGCTTTGACAAAGCCTTCGAGTTCTGGCGCCCGATTGCCGAGACAGGCAATCCCGCAGCCCCCTGGGTCGCCTCGATCCGCGACAGGATCGACGCCGTGGCTGAAGCCGCCGGCATCCAATATGCCTTGCCCGAAACGGCCAGTCCCGGGCCGACCGATGCCGACATGGCGAATGCGGCAGACATGACCCCGGAAGAACGCCAGACAATGATCGAAGGCATGGTTGGCCAGCTATCCGACCGGTTGGCAAGCGAAGGCGGTCCTGTCGAAGACTGGTCGCGGCTGATCACCTCGCTTGGTGTGCTTGGCCGGGCCGATGAGGCGAAAGCGATCTATACCGAAGCCAAGACCAAGTTCGAGGGCCGCGCCGCCGAGCTTGCCGCCCTTGCTGAGGCGGCCAAGACAGCAGGACTTGCCCCGTGATCTGTACCGACATCGAAAGTTTTTTCGCCGCCTTGCCAGCCAACCGGGCCGTCGCCGGGCTAGATCTTGGAACGATGACCATCGGGGTCGCCATCTCGGACACGCGCCGCCAGATCGCCACCCCGATCGAGGTCATCCGGCGCGAGAAGTTCACCCTGGATGCGGCCCGACTTCTGGCCCTGCTTGAGCAACGTGGGGCTGCTGGCATCGTGCTGGGCCTGCCGTTGAATATGGACGGTTCCAGCGGCCCAAGGGTGCAATCGACGCATGCCTTCGCCCGCAATCTTGAAAAGCTGACGGCCATGCCGATCTGCTATTGGGACGAACGTTTGTCGACCGTCGCCGCCGAAAGGGCACTGCTGGAGGCGGATACGTCGCGAAAGCGTCGCAAAGAGGTCATCGATCAGGTGGCCGCAGGCTTTATCCTGCAAGGCGCGCTGGACCGGATGGCATATCTTGCCCGGAACTGAAGACGAGGCCAAGCAGGTGACAGACGAAGTCTGGAAACGGGACGAGATCGCTTCGCCTTGCGTCAAGCTGTGCGTCGTGCATCCCGAAGCCCGGATCTGCGTTGGCTGCTACCGGTCCATCGACGAAATATCCGGCTGGTCGCGGATGAGCCATGAAGATCGTACCCGTGTAATCTCCGAACTGCCCGCCCGCGCACCCACGCTTGCCAAACGCCGCGGTGGCCGGATGGCCCGGCTGGAACAGCGCTAGTCTCTTCGGACGGTTTTCAAATTGAACGCCCGCTGGGCGCAAGCTCCTTTTCTCGTCGTCGGGCTTCGCCGCCTCCTCGGATGATGGGGAAGAGAAATCAGGGGGCAGTCAGCCACTGATGAACCGTCGCAAATTGCGGGCGAAGATAGGCGATCATCCGGCCTTCGGGCGGGGCATGGTCTTGGGGTTTCCATGGTGCGACACCGTGCAAGGTGAGGCGGTGGATTAGCGTCGCCTCACCGGGCCTTGCGGGCAATTCTACGCGGCGGCAGGTGGCAAAGATGTCGCGACGGGCGGACTGGTAGGGTTGGGTCAGGTCAATATCGCCCCAGCTTTCGAGCGGATGGGCGGCAAGCGCCTTGAGTAGGGCGGCACGGAGGATTTTATGGCTGCCCTCCCACACCGTCAATGGAGAAGCGGGAGTGTCGTTCAGCGGCAGGCCAAGGATCCAGGCATGGGGTTCCTTGACCATGCGGGCCTTTTCGGGACCGACGGCAAGCAGGCCATCCAGATGGGCCGCATCGCGGTCGCGGCGAAAGGCGAAGGCGGCGGGCGTCTCCTGCGGTGAGGGTTGCGGGTAGCCTTGGCCGATCACCGAAAGCTGCGCGCGGTGCAGGGGTTCGGGGGTCAGGGGCAGCGCCTTCCATGGGAAGGGCGTCCCATTGATAGCGCCGTCTGGCTGGTTTGGCAGGGCATCGACGCCGACAAACCAGGTGCCGCCGCAGCGCCATTCCTCGGTTGAGGTTGCGAGGATGTGAAGGGCAGACTGGCGGGCAGCCCTTGCCCAAGCAAGGATCTCTGGGTCGGGGCCGATCTTTTGCCAGCCCCGATCTCTCATCCCGTCTACCATCCCAGAACCTTCCGCAGCATGTTCAGTGCCACCAACGTTAGGAAAACCGCGAAGGCGCGCTTGAGGGGTTTGGGGTTCATCGAATGGGCCAAGCGGACGCCAAACGGGGTGGTCAGAAGGGTGGTTCCAATCACGACAAGGAAGGCGGGGAGGTTGACCGCGCCGACGGTCCAGGGCGGGGCCTCGGCGACGGGGAGGAGGAGGAAGCCGATCACGGAGGGGACAGCGATCACCACCCCGAAGCCCGAGGCGGTGGCGACGGCGCGGTGGATCGGCACCCCGTAAAGCGTCATCAGGGGCACACCGAAAGTGCCGCCGCCGATGCCCATCATGGCGGAGAAGAAGCCGACTGCCCCCGCAAGGGCGCTGCGGGTGGGTTGAGCGGGCATCGCCTCACCCAGCCGCCACTGATCCCGACCGAAGGCCATCCAGAGGCCAGCAAGCCCGGCAAGGGTTCCGAACACGGCCTGCAGGGCAGCCGAAGGGACGCGCGAGGCGACAAAGGTGCCGAGGGCGGCAGAGACCGCAAGGGTCGGGCCCCAGCTTTTCAGGACCTCCCAGTCGACGGCGCCCTTCTTGTTGTGGGCCGAGACGGACCGCAGCGAGGTGACGACGATGGTCGCCATCGAGGTCGCCACGCAGACCTGCATCACATGGCTGCCGCCGAGGCCGAGGTGGGAGAAGGCGTAGAAGAAGGCCGGAACCAGGACGATCCCGCCGCCGACCCCGAGCAGGCCCCCGATCAAGCCGGCGAAGGCTCCGATGATCAGGAGGACAGCGAGCATGGGGAGGAGGGTGGAGGGATCGGGCATGTCGCGGCCTTTCTGATGGCCGGACTTTGCCTTCTGGGGTGCTGGGCCGCAAGGGGTTCGGCTCTGTCCACGGTGGACAAATCAGCGTTTCCCTTTGATTTTAGGGAGTTGTGCGTGGACGGTAACGGATTTTTAATGCCTACCGTCATCTTGGGTTGGGGCGGTTAGTGACCGGCGCGCCCTTCCGGGCGCAAGCTTCTTGTCTAGTCTCTGGTCCTTCGGCTTTGCCTGCGGACCAACCGCCTCAGTCGTTGGGGGCGCTTTGCCCCCCATGCCGTTGGTTTCTCGAACCAGTGGCGAACCCAACAGCATGCCCAGAGAGTATTTCTCCAAGAGGAAAGCGGAGGAACATCGTCTTTGGAGCGCGCGTTTGGAAATTGGTCAGACGCGGTTTCGGCAACTTGTCTTTCACGCCGCCTTTGCCTGATATAGCGCGGTATCCCGGTCGAGGGCATAGCCAGCGGCAAGGCTTTCGGCATTCTTGGCCAGTTGGGCGAGGCTTTCGAGAATGAAGGCGACCTCGGCCTCGCTCATCAGAACGCTGAGGTTGAACCGGAGGAAACCCGGTTTCACGCTGTCGTTGCCCGCCAGAATCTGGGCGCGCAACGCAGCACTTTCCTCATCGGTCACGCCCAGAAGCCGGTGGCCGTAGGGACCGGCACAGGCGCAGCCGCCGCGGGCCTGGATGCCGAAATGGTCGGACAGCATGCGGGCGGCGAGTTGGGGGTTGAGATGGTCGTCCCCCATCTGGATGCGGATCGAAAAGATTGGGAGGCGGGGGGCGGTGAGGGAGCCTAAAGCCTGAACCCCCCGAATAGCGGTCAGGGCGGCAAGACCTTGGGCGGCGAGGGCCGTGTTGCGGGCGACTTGATGGACAAGCCCGATGGCGTCCTTGACCACGAAGGTCAGACCCGCGCGGATGTCGCCGATAACGTTCGGGGTTCCGGCCTCTTCCCGCGCCTCAAGGCTTTCCAGATAGTCGTGCCCTTCGGCGGAGACATAGCGGACCGTGCCACCACCGGGCCAGGTCGGTCGGGTGGTGACCACGGCGTCTTGGCGCAGGATCATCACGCCTGAAGCGCCGGGGCCACCGGGGAATTTGTGCGGTGAAGTCACGATGGCGTCGATGGCGGCATCGGGGGCTGGGGTCATGGCGATGGGCAGGTAAGGGCCGCCACCGGCATAATCCCAGACCATGACCGCGCCAGCGGCCTTGACGATACGGGTGACGGCTTCGATGTCGGTGAGGATCCCGGTGACGTTCGAGGCGGCGGAGAGTGTGACGATCACCCGGCCCTTGAAGGTCAGGGCGCGGGCAAGCTCCGTCAGGTCCGGCCCGCCTGTCGGAGCTTCACCCAGTTCAACCACCTCTGCCCCGCTTTCGCGCCATGGCAGGATGTTGGAATGATGTTCATAGGGGCCGATCACGACGCGGGTGCCGGAGCCAGCGCCCAACAGAGCGACCAGCCGGTTCAACCCCGCTGTGGCCCCTGACCCGGCGAAGATCACCGCGTGATCCGCCCCTGCCCCGCAGGCCATGGCAATGGCTTCGCGTGCCTCACGCCGAAGGCGGGTAACATGGGCACCGCAATGCGAGGATTCGGTATGGCTGTTGGCGTAGAACGGGAGGACCTCGGTCAGGATGAAGCTTTCGATCTGGGCCAAAGCCCGACCGGAGGCGACGTAGTCGGCATAGACGAGCTTGCGCTTGCCGAACGGCGTGTCGAATTCCACGCCTTTGCCGATCAGGCCCTGCGCGATGTTTTCCACGCCGCCAAGACTATCGCGGAAGCTTTGCATCTGGCCGGGAAAGCGGGGGGTCTGGGGCATTATCGTCTCCTGTTCGCTGCTACGGAAGATAGACGAAAGGCCTGTTGTGATCATTCCCTATTTCTTGCATTACTGGTGATAACTTGTGTCAGGTGATCGCCATGGCGGCCAAATTCGATAGCATTGATCTGAGAATCCTGACCATGCTGCAAAAAGATGGCAGCCTGACGCAGCGCGATCTGGCCGAGGCGATCGGGCTTTCGCAGAACGCGCTTTGGCGGCGGATGCAGGGGTTGCAAGCCTCCGGCGTGGTGATGGGCAGCCGGGTGACGGTGGACCTTCGGGCGCTGGGGCTGGACCTGACGGTCTTTGTGATGATCAAGACCCGGCACCATTCGCGCGACTGGCTGGAAAGCTTTGCCCGGCATGTGGCGACGATCCCGGAAGTGGTGGATTGCTTTCGGATCGGCGGGGAGTGGGACTATCTGCTGAAGGTCGTAGCGAGGGGGATGGCGGGCTATGACGCCTGTTACCAAAAGCTGATCACCGGGTTTGATTTCGACACGGTGACGGGGGTCTTTGCGATGGAGGCCTTGCTGGAGAACCGGCCCGTGGATGTGGCGCGGTTGGTTGGCGGGCGCGGATGATCTGTCGGCCCATTTCCAAGGGTTGCGAACCGACATAGCAAGGCGGCTTTCGCCCCGCTTTGGAAAGACTTGTCATGACGCGGAAGATTTCGCTGACCACCACCTCGATCATTCTGGGGATGGTTGCGGCTGTCGGGCCCTTTGCCATCGACATGTACCTGCCCGCGATGCCGGCGATTGGCGCCGATCTTCAGACCGAGATGCAGGCGGTGCAGTGGACCATCGTGGCCTATTTCATCGCCTTTGGTCTGGCGCAGCTGCCCGCCTTCGCTAGGGCCTCCGTCACGGGACGTTCATAGCCGCCCGAGGCTTCCAGGACGACCAGCGCGCCTTTCGCCGCCTTGGAGAACCGCGCAAGCGCCTGTTTTGTCGTGGCTATCCGCTCGTGCCTTGAGGTCGAGAGATGGAAAACGTCGATCCAGTCCTTGGCGATATCGACGCCGAAGGTTTCTTGTGGCAAGGTCATGGGGCCTGTCCTTGATCTGCGGGATCGACCGGTGGTGCGGTCCTCCCATGCAACTGTTCAGGTTCATTGGTCGGTCGGCAGACGAGCCCCAAGCTACCGCACGGGATCAAAGTCCCAAGGGTGGGTCGGGGTCTGAGGTGCCCCTAGTTTCCCAGACACCTGCCTCGTTCAGTTTCTGCTGCCTGGTTTCGAAGTCAACGGGCGACAGCATGCCGTTGTTTGTGTGCTTGCGCTTCGGGTTGTAGAACATCTCGATGTAGTCGAACATGTCCTGCCTTGCTGCTTCGCGGGTCAGGTAGGTGCGGCGTCGGATGCGTTCCCGCTTCAAGAGTTGGAAGAAGCTTTCGGCCACCGCATTGTCATGGCAGTTCCCTCGGCAGTTCCCTCGGCAGTTCCCTCGGCAGCTCATGCTGGCCTCCAGATTGTGCTGGCCAAGG
>CANNIA010000034.1 GCA_947504705.1 Paracoccaceae bacterium | reverse complement strand
GTCCAATTTCATTGCTGTGCAATCCTTGCCAAAAGGTAAACGCCCACATGTAAGCTTTTGATTTAAGTAACAAAAGCCAAAAGTGTCCACCGTGGACAGTTCAGACCAGCATGCCCCCGTCGCTGTCATCCCCCGCCTCTTCCAGCAGCCGGTCAAGATCGGGGATCTGGACATGCCGGTTGCCTTCCAGGCTGATCACCCCTTCCTTTTTCAGCGCCGAAATCTGGCGGCTGACGGTTTCCAGCGTCAATCCCAGATAATCCGCCATCTCCTCTCGGGTCAGCGGCAGGACGACCGAAAGCTTCCCCGAGGCGCGTTTCAGATGCAGCGCAGCATCCCGCCGCGCGATGATCGAGATCAGCGAGGCGATCTTCTCCCGCGCAGTCTTGCGACCCAGCAGAAGCATCCATTCCCGCGCCGCATCCAGCTCGTCCAGCGTCATTTCAAGCAGACGCTGGGCGACGTGGGGGGTGGTGGCCATCAGGTCCTCGAACGGCTTTTTCCGAAAGCAACACATCACCAGATCGGTGGTCGCGGTCACATCGAAAGCCGCCGTCGCCCGGCCGGGACGCCCGACGAAATCTGATGGCAGAAGCAGCCCCACCATCTGCCGCCGCCCGTCCTCCATCGTCTGGGTCAGGGTCGCGATGCCCGTGACGACCGAGCCGACGAATTCCATCCGGTCGCCCGACCAGATGATCGTCTGCCCGGCCTGAAAGCTGCGGTAGTATTTGATCTGCTCTAGCTTGGCCAATTCATCCGTCTCGCAGCGCGCGCAGACCGCCCGATGCCGGATCGGGCATTCACCGCACTGAACATGGACGGAGTGATCGTTCATCCGCATTTCCTGTCGATTGATCTGGGTCAAGGAGTACCTTCGACCTAGTTTCTAACTTAGTCGCATGACACACGACCCGCAACTCGCCCGCCTTGGTCTTTTCGACACACGCGTGCCCCGCTACACATCCTACCCGACAGCGCCCCACTTCGGGGCCGAGGTCGGGCCGGGCGAATTCACAGCTTGGATCGAGGCCGTGCCGGAGCATAGCGAAGTTTCGTTGTATCTGCACGTCCCGTTCTGCCGTCGCCTGTGCTGGTTTTGCGCCTGCCGGACGCAGGGCACGACAAGTGACGATCCGGTCATCGCCTATGTCGAAACCCTTAAGGCCGAGCTTCAGCTTCTGAAGCGCCATCTGCCCCGCGGTGTGCGGCTAAGCCGCCTGCACTGGGGCGGCGGGACGCCGACGCTGCTATCCGCGCCGTTGATCCAAGGGCTGGCAGAGGCAGTCTTTGCTGTGGCCCCGATGGCCGATGGCGGCGAATTCTCGGTCGAGATTGATCCGAACGAAGTTGACGATGCCCGGCTGGATGCCTTGGCCGCCGCGGGGATGAACCGCGCGTCGATTGGGGTGCAGGACTTTGACCCTCTGATCCAAAAGACCATCGGGCGTGAGCAAAGCTATGCCCTGACCCGTGATGTCGCCGAAAAGATTCGTGCCCGCGGCATCACCAGCCTGAACGCCGATATCCTCTACGGCCTGCCGCACCAGACCGGGCCGCGCATTGCTGATTCGGTGCAGAAACTACTGACCCTCTCGCCCGACCGGGTGGCGCTTTACGGCTATGCCCATGTGCCCTGGATGAGCCGTCGGCAGCAGATGATCCCCACGGACACGATGCCGACGCCCGAGGAACGCCTGTCGCTGTTCGAGACCGCACGACAGCTGTTCCTTTGGGATGGATATGTCGAGGTCGGGATCGACCACTTCGCCAAGCCCGAGGACGGAATGGCCAAGGCCCTGAAGGCGGGCACGCTGCGCCGGAACTTCCAAGGCTATACCGAAGACACCGCTCCGGTGCTGATCGGAATGGGGGCGTCATCGATCAGCCGTTTTCCGCAAGGCTATGCTCAGAATGCCTCGACCACGGCAGAGCATACCAAGGCGATTAGGGCGGGCGCGTTTTCCACCCATCGCGGGCATCGCTTTGGTGGAGAAGACAAACTGCGCGGGCGTATCATCGAGGCGCTGATGTGCGATTTCCGTGTGTCGCGGGCAGAGCTTTTGGCGGGTTATGACACCACTGGTTCGCGGGTCGACACCCTGTTCCGGGTGGCCCGAGCCGCATTCGGAGACATGGTTCAGGTTACTGACGATGGCTTTGTGATCCCAGAACGTGCCCGGCCTTTGACCCGGATGATCGCGCGTGCTTTCGACGCCTATGATAGTGCCAAAGCCAAGCATTCGGCTGCGATCTAACGCGCAAATTCGGTTGAGAAACTCTGGCGGCTTCTGAGGGGTTCCGGCCTCAGGGCCGTGGCCGGTCGTCCCATTCCTTGGTCAGGATGCGGCTTGCGTCGCCCTTGGGGTCGTCGAACTGGCGCGTGCGCATGGCCCAGAAGAAGGCAGCCAGCCCGATGCCGCCTAGAAAGAGCGAGACCGGGATCAGGATCGCCAGGATTTCCATCTATTTCAACCGCATTGCGTTCAGCGAGACGGTAATTGAGGAAAGCGACATCGCCAAGGCAGCGGCGAGGGGGGTGGCGGCCCCGACCAATGCCAGCGGCACGGCGATTACGTTATAGCCGCCGGAGATCAGGAAGTTCTCGACCATCCGGCGGGCGGATTGTTTGCCGATCCTGAGCGCGTCGGCGATGGGGGCGATGTCCTGGCCCAGAAGCACGATGTCCGAGGCGGTGCGGGCGGCGTCAAGCGCGGTGGCAGGGGAGATCGAGACATGGGCGGCGGCCAGCGCCGCCGTGTCGTTCAGCCCGTCGCCGACCATCAGGACCTTGTGGCCAAGGGATGACAGTTCGGCCACGCGGGCGGCTTTTTCGGCGGGGAGGACTCCGGCCCGCCAATTGGCGATGCCAAGGCGCTGGGCAAGCTCACGCACCGGGGCTTCGGTGTCGCCGGAGAGGAGTTCGACCGTCAGGCCTGCCGCTTGCAGGGCGGTGACGGCCTCGGCTGCGCCGGGGCGCGGGCGGTCGGTGAAGGCGAAGGCATGGGACTGGCCGCCCAGCGACAGGTAGGTTGCGGTGGCCGCGAGGGGGGCAGCACCGCACCAGTCGGCGCGGCCAAGGCGGACGCGTTTGCCTTGCCAGTGGCCTTCGATGCCGTGGCCGGGGACTTCGAGGATGTCTTCGACGGTTGCGGGGGCGATGCCCTTCGCGCGGACCCCGTCTGCCAAGGCCCGGGCCAAGGGATGCGACGATCCGGCGGCGAGGGCGGCGGCGATGGTCAGAACCTCGGTCGGGTGGGCATCAAGGGCCTGTGATTCGGGTCTGCCAAGGGTCAGGGTGCCGGTCTTGTCGAAGACAACGGTGTCGACTTCGGCAAGCCGTTCGAGCGCGGTGCCGTGTTTGATGAGGAGACCTTTGCGGAAGAGTTTGCCGCTGGCCGAGGTGATGACGGCGGGCACAGCAAGGCCAAGGGCGCAGGGGCAGGTGATGATCAGGACGGCGGCAGAGATGTTGATGGCATAGCGCACGTCGCCGCCGGTGACCCACATCCAGTAGCCAAAGGCGCTGAACGACAGAATGTGGACCAAGGGCGAGTAGAGGCGGGAGGCGCGGTCGGCGAGGCTGGTATAGCGGGTCTTGGCCCCTTCGGCGACGGCGACAAGGTCGGCCATGCGGTGGAGGGAGCTGTCCTTGCCTGCTGCCGTGACGCGGACAGTCAGGGGGCCGGTCAGGTTGACCTCACCCGCGCAGACAACGGTGCCAGGATGGGCCGGGACGGGCAGGCTTTCACCGGTCAAGAGGCTGCGGTCGATTTCGGAGGCGCCGTGGGTCACGATGCCATCGACCGGCATCCGGGCGCCGGGGCGGACGAGGACAAAGTCACCAACGGCGACCATGGCGATCGGGCGTTCGGCCTCAACGCCGTCTTCCAGCACGATGGCGCGGGGCACTTCCAGTGCGGCAAGCTCTTCGGCAGCCGAGCGGGCCACGGCGCGGGTGCGGTGGTCAAGGTAGCGACCGATCAGCAGGAAGAAGGCCAGCATCACGGCGGCGTCGAAATAGGCATGGTGGCCGGAATGCCAGGTTTCATAGACCGAGATGGATGAGGCGAGGATCAAGGCAAGGCTGATCGGCACGTCCATGCCAAGCTTGCCTTGACGAAGCGATGCCCAAGCGGACTTGAAGAAGGGTTGGCCGCAGAAGATCACCGTTGGCAGGGCAATGGCGGCGGAAATCCAGTGGAACATGTCGCGCGTTGCATCCTCGGCCCCCGACCAGACGGCTACGGAAAGGAGCATGACGTTCATCATCGAGAAGAAGGCGACGCCGACGCGCATCAAAAGCTCACGCCCCTGACGGTCGGTTTCGGTGGAGGAGAGGAGGCCGGGGTCAAGCTCGTGCGCTTCCTGTCCGATAGCTGCAAGGGCTGTGACAAGGGCCAAGGCGGTGACCTCGGGGCTGGTTTCCACGCTGGCACGTTTCAGGGTCAGGTTGACGCGGGCGGATCGGACACCGGGCACGGCTTGCAGGGCGGTTTCGATGGTGGAGATCGACAGGGCGTCTTCGGCACCGGGCAGGGAGAGGATGATCTTCCCGTCGCGTGCGGCGCGCATCGCCGCAATCCGTTCGGCAGCAGGCACGACGGCGCAGGCCGGGCAGGCGGAGGTGGGCGCGCGTCCGAAGTCTTCGGCGATACTCATGGGTCAGCCTTGCACGAAAAGGTCTGAGCGTTGTTCGAAAACGGTGCCGTCGGCGGCGGCGGCGGTGACGTGGAGCATCCATTTGCCGTGGGCAAGGGGCACATCGGCGGCATAGATCCCGTCGGATTGGGCAAAGTCGGGCCAGACATCGTCGCTGGCTTCGGTGGTGCGGCCGACCAGAACCTTGAGGTTCTGCACCATCACCGGGTTGCCTTGATGGTCGGTGAAGGCGAGTTCGATCCGTCCGCCGTTGTAGGTTGGGGTCATCACCCAGCCAAGGGCATCCTGCGCGGCTTTACGTTCGTTGAAGTCCTGGCCCGCGACATAGGAGTTCTCCACCTCCAGTCCCGGAAAGGTGCTGACCGCCTTCCAGGCCAGCAGCATGTTGACCCCGATGATGATCGCAAAGGCACCGGTGGTGATGGCAAAGACATGGCGTCCGGTCAGTTCAGTCATCATCGTCTTCCTCTGTGTCAGTGCCGTTGAAGATCGTATCGTGATGCACGCGGTTGGTGGTGCCCAACTCCTCGACCCAGATGCGGAGGTCGGTCTTGTCTTCGACTGCAGCCGGGCTGTCGGGGGCTGCGGTCAGGTAGACGCGCTGCGACATGGTCTCGTTGGCGGGTACGGTCACGGTCAGGCCTTCGGCCCCTTCAAGGGCCATCGTCAAGTTGGCGTCCGAGGTGACGGTGATGGTAAAGCGGGCATCCGCGCCATGCATGTTGCGCAGCCTCAGATCATAGGCGTTGCGGATGCTGCCGTCGGAGAGCGTCACATAGGTCGGGTTCCGCACGGGCGTCACGTTCACGTCGATGGGCGAGCGCAGGAAGAGGGCAACGATCAGGCCGATGCCGACCGCCGACCAAAGGGCAGTGTAAACCATGGTCCGCAGGCGGAAGACATGCGCCCAGACCGATTTTCGCGGCAGGCCGGCGCGTTCGCGGGTCTCATCGGTCAGGGCCAGATAGCCGATCAGGTCGCGGGGTTTGCCGATCTTGTCCATCACGTCATTGCAGGCGTCGATGCAGAGGCCGCAGGTGATGCAGGCGAGCTGCTGGCCGTTGCGGATGTCGATTCCCATCGGGCAAACGTTGACGCAGGCGAGGCAGTCGATGCAATCGCCGTTTCCGGCCACGCTCTGCTTGCCGCGCGGTTCGCCCCGCCAGTCGCGGTAGCCGATCGTCAGGGTATCCTCGTCCATCATCGCGGCCTGAATGCGCGGCCAGGGGCAAGCGTAGATGCAAATCTGTTCCCGCGCGAAGCCGCCGAAAAAGAAGGTGGTCAGCGTCAGAACCAGCATCGTCGTGTAGGCGATCGGATGGGCCTGCAGGGTCACAAGGTTGCGCAGGAGGGTGGGGGCGTCGGTGAAGTAGAAGATCCAGGCACCGCCAGTGGCGAGCCCGATCAGGAACCAGATCGTCCATTTGATCGCGCGCTTGCGGATTTTCTCGCCGTCCCATTTCTGGCGGAAAAGGCGAATGCGGGCGTTGCGGTCGCCTTCGACCCAGCGCTCGACCAGAATGAAAAGGTCGGTCCAGACGGTCTGCGGGCAGGCATAGCCACACCAGACCCGGCCCGCCGCCGAGGTGAACAGGAACAGGCCAAGCCCCGCCATGATCAGAAGACCCGCGATGAAATAAAACTCATGCGGCCAGATTTCGATCATGAAGAAGAAGAAGCGGCGGTTCGCCATGTCGATGAGAACCGCCTGATCTGGCAGGCTTGGCCCCCGGTCCCAGCGCAGCCAAGGCGTGATGTAGTAGATGCCGAGGGCAATCCCCATGAACCACCACTTGAGCGTCCGGAAATTGCCCTTCACCCGGCGCGGGAAGATCGGTTCGCGTGTGGCATACAGGGTGGGTTCGGTTTCAGGGCTGCTCACGGTTGCTCCTTCCCCGGCAGGGGGCACTCTGGTCTTCCGCTCTGCAATCCCCCATCCGCGCATCGGCGGCATTGACCTGTGTCAATGGAAGGCCGCCGGGGCATCACTTCGTCGTGGGCTAAGGGTCAAAGCGGCAAAATCTGTCAAGCGCGTTTGGGGCCGGCCGGTCAGAAAATGAAAAGGCCGCGACCCTTTCGGATCGCGGCAGTTTGGTGCTTGCGGCCCGGAGAGGGGAACCGTCCGCAGCTTATCACACAAAGGTCACTCGCCACCGCCACGGCTGTGGACGAAGAAGGCCACAGCGCGGATTTCGTCTTCGCTGAGACGGGTATTCCAGTTCGGCATGACGCCGAAATGGGCATTGGTGACGGTATTGATGATCGCCTCACGCGTGCCGCCATAAAGCCAGATCGCGTCGGTCAGGTTCGGCGCGCCCAGGGTGCGATCACCGATGCCAGTGTCGCCATGGCAGCCGTTGCAGCCGGTGTCCATGAAGATCGTGGCCCCTGCCGCCGCCAACGTGGCGTCGTGTTCCTGACCTGAAAGGGCAAGCACATGTTCCGCGACCTGGGCGATCTGGGTAGCGTCAAGGGTGCCGTCTACGCCGAACTGCGGCATTGCCGAGTAACGGGCGTCGGGGTCAGTGGTGTTGCGGATGCCGTGGGTGATGGTCAGATGGATATCTTCCATCGTGCCACCCCACAGCCAGTCGTCATCCAGCAAGCTTGGATAGCCCTTGCCTTCGACACCCCCTGCACCCGAGCCGTGGCACGTGGCACAGTTGGTACGGAAGATCGCTGCACCGGCGTTCGTGGCATACTGCGCCAGTTCGGGGTCGGTACCGATGGCGGTCAGATCGGCTGCAACAAGCTTGGCCTTGATCGGGGCATTTGCCTGGTCGGCCGCCGCGATTTCAGCCTCGACAGCAAGCCGCTCGTTGCCGCCGATCAGGCCCGGTGTGGCCTCGGTCAGCAGCGGCCAGGCGGGATAGGCGACGGTATAGCCGATCCCCCAGACAACAGTGGCTACGAACACCCAGACCCACCAGCGGGGCAGAGGGTTGTTCCACTCTTCAATGCCGTCCCACTGGTGGCCGGTTGTTTCGACCTGCCGGGGTTCTTTCTTTAATGGCTTGGCGCACATGGCCTTATGCCTCCTTGTTGGCAGGGGTTGCGTCCGCAGGATGGTCATCGTTGCGGAAGATCGAGGCGGCGACATCCTGATGGGTGACCTTCGCCCAGGGCCGGAAGGGCCAGAGGCAGAGGCCAAGGAACAGAAGGGTCATTGCCAGCAGGAACCAGCTGTCGGCGAGGTGGCGGAGTGCGGAATAGGTTTCCATCTTTGCCCCCTTACCGGTTCGCGACTGGAGTGAAGGTCGAGAAGTCGACCATTGTGCCAAGCACCTGGATATAGGCGATCAGGGCGTCCATCTCGGTCAGCTCGGGTTGGCCGTCAAAGTTGCGGACGTTGATCGACTTGGGGAAGTTCTGCACAACGGTGCCGTTTTCTTCCTTCCAGGTGTAGCGGTCGACAAGACCGCTGGAGTCGGCGTTCGGGTCGGCCTGCGCCAGGAAATCGGCCAGCGCGTTTTCGACCATCGCGTCGGTATAGGGCACGCCCACCAGCTTGTTTGTTGCAACAAGGTCCTGGATGTATTCCCCGTCGATGACGTTGCCCGCAAGGAAGCCATAGGGCGGCATCACCGATTCCGGCACCACGGATTTGGCATCCGTGAAGTGGTCCTGGTGCCATTCATCAGAATAGCGCCCGCCCACCCGGGCCAGATCCGGCCCGGTGCGTTTGGAGCCCCACTGGAACGGATGGTCGTACATCGATTCCGCCGCAAGGCTGTAGTGGCCATAGCGTTCGACTTCGTCGCGCATCGGGCGGATCATCTGGCTGTGGCAGCCATAGCAGCCCTCGCGCTGGAAGATCGCCTTGCCGGCCAGTTCCAGCGGTGTGTAGGGACGCATCCCGTCGACTGTCTCGATGGTATTTTCAAGATAGAAGAGCGGTGCGATCTGCACGATTCCCCCGATGGTGACGACCAGAAGGCTAAGCACCATCAGAAGCGTCGCGTGGGTTTCGATTGCCTTGTGTTTGTCAAGGAAAGCCATTTTTTGTCCCCTTATTCCGCCGGAACCATGGAATTCTGGCTGGCCTTGGCAGGCTGGGCCCGCACGGTCATCCAGAGGTTCCAACACATGATCAGCGCCCCGGTAAGGAACAGCGCTCCACCGGAGGCGCGGACCACATACATCGGGAATTTCGCGGCCACCGTGTCGGCGAAGGCGTTCACAAGGAACCCGTTCGCATCCACTTCACGCCACATCAGGCCTTCCATGATGCCCGTGACCCACATCGAGGACGCGTAAAGAACGATCCCGATGGTGGCGAGCCAGAAGTGCCAGCTGACCAGTTTCAGGCTGTAAAGCCCCTCGCGGTTCCAAAGACGCGGAACCAGATAGTAAAGCACCCCGAAGGTGATCATCCCGTTCCAGCCCAAGGCGCCGGAATGGACGTGGCCAATGGTCCAGTCGGTATAGTGCGACAGACTGTTCACCGCCTTGATCGACATCATCGGGCCTTCAAAGGTCGACATGCCGTAAAAGCCGATGGACACCACCATCATCCGGACGATCGGATCGGTCCGCAGCTTGTCCCATGCGCCCGAAAGCGTCATCAGGCCGTTGATCATGCCACCCCACGAGGGCATCCACAGCATGATCGAGAACACCATGCCAAGGGTCGAGGCCCATTCCGGAAGGGCGGTATAGTGCAGGTGGTGCGGACCGGCCCAGATATAAAGGAAGATCAGCGCCCAGAAGTGGATGATCGACAGCTTGTAGCTGTAGATCGGGCGTTCGATTTGCTTGGGGACGAAATAGTACATCATCCCCAGAAAGCCTGCGGTCAGGAAGAAGCCCACAGCATTGTGGCCATACCACCATTGCACCATCGCATCCTGCACGCCCGAGAAGAGCTGAACCTGCTCGGACCCGAAGATCGAAACCGGGATCGCAAGGTTGTTCACCAGATGCAGCATCGCCACGGTCAGGATCATCGAAAGCAGGAACCAGTTGGCCACGTAGATGTGGGGTTCCTTACGCTTAAGAAGCGTGCCCATGAAGGTGACCAGGAAGGCGACCCAGACCACTGTGATGAGGATGTCGACGTACCAGACCGGCTCGGCATATTCCTTGGCTTGGGTTGCGCCCAGAACATAACCGCTCGCCGCCAGCACAATCACCAGCTGCCAACCCCAAAACACGAACCAGCCAAGGCTGCCGCCGAAAAGCCGTGCAGCACTGGTGCGCTGGACGATGTAGAACGACGACATGATCAGCGCGTTGCCGCCAAAGGCGAAGATCACCGCGCTGGTGTGCAAGGGCCGCAGGCGGCCAAAGTTGCCGAAGCCTTGCAGGAACTCGAAGTTCAGCCAAGGAAAGGCCAGCTGGCTGGCGATGACCACGCCGACCAGAAAGCCCACAACGCCCCAGAAGGCGGTGGCGATCGCCCCGGCCCGGATCACTGAGTCGAAGTATTCATGCTGCACGTCGGGCTTTGGATCGCCCGCCGTCCGCAGCACCCAAAGAAAGGCAATGCCTGCTGCCAGCATCACCTCCAGCGCATTGACCTGATAGGCGAGGTCATGGGCATAGTTGGCCGCAATCGCCGCACAGACGGCGACAAAGCCAAGCCCTGCCAGTTTAAAGTAGTCCCACATTTTGCGTCCCTTCGTCCTGTCTGTCCAACCGGGCCCGAAGGACGAATTGGGGCCAAGTCGGACACTCCGACTGGCGAACTTCTGCCGTGCGGTGGTTTTGGCCGCATTGATCTGCGTCAACTTCACCGAGAGACAGGATTGATCTTTGTCAATGCGCGCGGGCCGGGAAGGCGCATGATCCAGAGCTGTCTTGCGGACTGACATCACAGGAGCTGACCATGGCCTATAAATCCCTACTGACAGTTGCCACCTCGCCCGAGGGGCTGATGACCACCGTCACTGCTGCGGCCCAGATTGCGAACCGGATGGATGCGCATCTGGACGGGCTGGCGCTGGGGGTGGATCAGACGCAGGTCGGCTATTCCTATGTCGGCTCGGGTGCTGTCGTGATCGCGGCGGCAATGGATCGCGCCGAGAACGAGGCGCGGAAGGCCGAAGCGTCCCTGAATGCAGCGATTGTCGCGCAGCCACCGACCCTGCGGTCGTCGGTCGAAACGGTGGTGACCCAGCTTGGTACGCTGACCGATATTGTGGGATCCCGGGCGCGGTACTCCGACCTTGTGATCCTGCCTTTGGCTTATGGACCGGGCCGCAGTGTCATTGACGAGGCCGTCACCGAAGCCGCCCTGTTCGAAGGCATGGCCCCAGTATTGGTTGTCCCATCCTCGGGGATGAAGTCGGCCGAGCCGAAACGCATCATGCTGGCCTGGAACCAAAGCCGCGAAGCATTGGTAGCGGCCCGACGCGCCATGCCGTTCCTGCGCCGGGCCGAGGCTGTGCAGATCGTGGTTGTCGACCCGCCGACCCATGGGTCAGAGCGGTCTGATCCCGGCGGGCTTCTGTGCCAACTTCTGGTGCGCCACGGAATCAAGGCGGAAGTGTCAGTTCTGGCCAAGACGCTGCCGCGGATCTCCGAGGTTCTGGCGCGGCAAGCCCGGGACTTTGACGCGGGTCTTCTGGTCATGGGGGCCTATGGCCATTCGCGCTTCCGCGAATCGATCCTGGGAGGGGCCACCCGCGATATGCTGGAAAGTGCCGAGATCCCGGTCTTCTTGGCGCATTGATCCCGGTCTGAAATGAAGACGGCCCAGGGATATTCCCCGGGCCGATTTCTTTTGTCATGCCGCTGGCTTCACATGTTGTAGGCGCTTTCGCCATGGGCGGTCTGGTCAAGGCCCTGACGTTCGTCGTCGGTCGACGGACGCAACCCGAAGACCAGCTTGATCAGCGAGAACAGAAGCAGCGACACGAAGCCGGTCCAGGCCACGGTCACGGCAACAGCCTTGATCTGGGTGATCACTTGGGCGGTCATGTCATAGGCCCCCGGAACCGCCGGGAAGACAGTGTAGTCGAACCAACCCTGACCACCAAGCGACGGGTCGGCCAGCACGCCGGTTCCGATGGCGCCAAGGATCCCGCCGATGCCGTGGACGCCGAAGACATCCAGGCTGTCGTCATAGCCGAACCGCTTTTTCACCGTCGAGACGAAGACAAAGCAGACGGGCGAGACGATGAGGCCCAGCACCAGGGCTCCACCTGGCGAGGCGAAACCTGCGGCGGGGGTTACGGCGACCAAGCCTGCAACCGCGCCCGTCACCGCGCCCAAAAGCGAGGGGCGGCCATGGCGAAGCTGTTCGACCAGCACCCAGGACAGGGTCGCGGCTGCGGTGGCGACGAAGGTGTTCAGGAAGGCAAGGGCGGCAAGACCGTTCGCTTCAAGGTTCGACCCAGCGTTGAAGCCGAACCAACCGACCCACAGCAGCGAAGCACCGATCATCGTCATCGTCAGGCTATGTGGCGGCATCGGTTCCTTGTTCAAGCCGATCCGCTTGCCAACGACGATGCAGCCGACCAAACCCGCGATCCCGGCGTTGATGTGAACAACGGTGCCTCCGGCAAAGTCGAGTGCGCCCCAGCCCCAGAGAAGGCCTTTGTCATTGGCGAATTCGGGAACGGACAGGAAGTCCGGGCCAGCCCAGAACCAGACCATATGCGCGATGGGATAGTAGGCCAGCAGCGACCAGAGGATGCAGAACAGCATCAGCGGCCAGAACTTGATACGCTCGGCGAAGGCCCCGATGATCAGCGCAGGCGTGATGCAAGCGAAGGTCATCTGGAAGATCACGAAAGCATATTCCGGGATGTAGACGTTGTTCGAGAACGTCGCGGCGAAGGTGCCGGTGCCAACGCCCGCGAGCATCGCCTTGGATAGCCCGCCAACGTAAGGCCCGCCCGAGGTGAAGGCGAGGCTGTAGCCGACCGCGATCCACATCACCGCGCCGATTGCGACGATCATGAAGACCTGCATCAGAAGGCTGAGCATGTTCTTGGTGCGGACAAGCCCGCCGTAGAACAGGGCCAGCGCCGGAATTGCCATCATCAGGACCAGTGCGGATGAGATCAGCATCCAGGTCGTGTCGCCCTTGTCGACCATGCCCGCCATCTGTTCGACGGTTGGGTTCAGGATCGGGCCTTCCTGGGCCAAGGCGGGCAGGCCAGCCAGAAGCGTCGCTGACAGCGCGCCCAGACCTGCAAGTTTCGGTTGCATGTTCATTTCAGGTTCCCCCTTTTCCCCGCCGTCACAGCGCGTCGTCATCGGTTTCACCGGTGCGGACTCGCACGGCGTGTTCAACGTCGAGGACGAAAATCTTTCCGTCGCCGATCTTGTCGGTCTTGGCCGTCTTCTGGATCGTGGCGACGGCCTGGTCGGCCAGCGCGTCGGCAACCACGATCTCAAGCCGGACTTTCGGCACGAAGTTCACCGCGTATTCCGCGCCACGATAGATCTCGGTATGGCCCGATTGGGTGCCGAACCCCTTGATCTCGGTTACCATCATGCCGCGAACGCCAATGGCGGTCAGCGCTTCGCGGACTTCCTCAAGCTTGAATGGCTTGATGGCTGCAATGATCAGCTTCAAGGTTTCCCCCTTTCCCAAAGCGACCCACCTTTGGGGCCTCGGGGCTTAGCAGGGCGGAATTGCTGCAAGTGCACAATGAATCGAGCATCAGAATCCGGGGTCTGGCCCGTGGCGGCGCATAATTTTTGCGCTTTGGATGACGAATGCCCAATTGATGGGCGGCAAAGGGACGCAAATCCTTCTTCGCCCGGCTTCGCTTTCTGGCGAATCCGGTCTATTGTGCCCCAAACGGGCCGAAACTGGCCCCGGGTCACGAGTGGCGCAGGCAGGCATGGCAGCAGGTAATCGGGGGCGTGGCCCCCTTGTCGCAGATAAGCGGTATTCGGCGAAATCCTCGGGTGGTGGTGGCTCGGGTGGCGGGCCGAAGAAGCCGGCGCCGAAGAAGCCCAGTCCCCCCAAGCGCCGCCGCACCGTACGGCCTCGGCGGCAGCACGGGTTCCTGCTTGGCAGCTTTCTGTTCCTGTGGCGGATCTTCTGGGGCATCACCTGGCGCGTCAGTGCTGTCGGCGCTTTGGTCCTTGGCGGCTTTGTCTGGTACTACTACGCGCAGCTTCCGGCGATGGACGAGTTGGTTGACGGACGCGCCCGTGGCTCGGTCACGATGCTGGACCGCAACGGCGATGTCTTCGCCTGGAGGGGCGAAACCTTTGGCGGGATGGTGACGGCGGAAAGCGTGTCGCCCTATCTGCATGACGCAGTGGTCGCGACCGAGGACAAGCGGTTCTTTTGGCATCTTGGCATTTCGCCGCGCGGGATTGCCAGCGCAATCAAGATCAACCTCTCGGAGGGGCGCGGGCCGCTGGAGGGCAACGGGGGCTCTACGATCACGCAGCAAACGGCCAAACTGCTGTGCCTTGGCGTGAAATACGACCCTGCGGCATGGAAGTCCGAGGCCGAGTACGAAAAGGACTGCCGGTCGGGCGGCATGTGGCGCAAGCTGAAGGAAATGCCCTTCGCCATGGCGATGGAGGCGAAATATTCCAAGGAACAGATCCTGACGATCTACTTCAACCGCGCCTATCTGGGGGCAGGTGCGCGTGGGTTCGAGGCGGCGGCGCAGCGCTATTTTGGCAAATCGGCAAAGGATGTGACCCTGGCCGAGGCGGCGATGCTGGCGGGGCTGCTGAAGGCCCCATCCACCTATGCGCCCACCTCCAGCATGGACCGCGCACGGGCACGGGCCGAGGTGGTTCTGGGTCTGATGGAAGCGCAGGGCTATATCACCAAGGCCGATGCGGATGAGGCCCGCGCCCATCCCGCCGTCCTGTCCAAGGCGGCGAAGGCGAAGGCGGGCGGCTATTTCGCCGATTGGGTAATGGAAACCACGCCGGATTATCTGGCCCGCGACACGACCGAAGACGTGATCATCGACACGACGCTGGACCAGGACCTGCAGAAGAAGGCCGAAGAGGCGCTGGCCTGGGTCTTTGAAAACAAGCTCAAGGACGGCTCCAAAGCCCAGGCCGCAATCGTGGTGATGAGCGCGGATGGCGCGGTGCGCGCCATGGTCGGTGGCCGCGATATTCCGAACGCGGGTGATTTCAACCGCGCGACGCAGGCGCTGCGGCAAACCGGATCGACCTTCAAGCCCTTTGTCTATGCCGTGGCGATGGACCTTGGGATGAGCCCTACCGATATCGTCGATGACAGCCCCCTGTGCATCTATACCGCCGGATCGGGCAACTGGTGCCCGCAGAATTATGACCACAAGTTCAAGGGGCCGATCACCCTTACCCAAGCCTTGGCCGAAAGCCGCAATATCCCTGCCGTGTGGATCAGCGAGATGGTTGGCCGCGATCTGGTGAAGAAGGTCGCGATGGATTTTGGCGTCGCTGAGACCTTTGGCGACGGGCCGTCGCTGGCGTTGGGCGTGTCGGAATCAAAGCTGATCGACATCACCGGGGCCTTTGCCGGGATCCTGAACGGCGGCTCGTCGGTCACGCCTTATGGGCTGGAGGCCTTGCGGCTGAAAGGAATGGACGAGCCCCTGTTTGGCAAGGGCGGTGGCATTGGCGAAAGGGTCATTTCGGAAAAGGCCGCACGGGCGCTGACCTACATGATGATCGAAGTGCTGAACTCTGGCACCGGGGGCCGCGCCCGGCTGGATGATCGCGAGGCGGCGGGCAAGACTGGCACCACCTCTTCTGCGCGGGACGCCTGGTTCATCGGCTTTACTGCTGACTACGTTGTAGGTGTCTGGATGGGGTACGACGACAATAGCCCCCTGACCGGCGTCACCGGTGGGGGCTTGCCGGCCGAAATCTGGCACGAGGTGATGACCCGGATCAACGAGGGTGTCGACCCCAGCCCGTTGCTGACCGAAGTGCCCGACTCGAGCTATATTCCGATCGACCCGAGCACGGTCGACGGGGCCATCGCGCCCGAGGATGTGCCTTACTTCGATGATCCGAACGCGCCTGATTACAACGAAGGGTTCTATCCTGAACCCCTGCCCGAAGCCTATACTGCGCCCCTGCCCGGAACTGGCGAGCCTTTGCCCCCCGGGACCATCATCACTGAAGATGGCCGGGTTTTGACGCTGATCGGGCCGGTTGACTGACGGGAAACCCTACTTGATCGCCTGCCAAGGCGGTTCTAGCTTGGCTGCCGTTGACTTCGGGTCATGTCTTACGGGGTTCGGGAAGGGAAACGGCGATGCGCATTCTTGAAAACGACAAGAACCGCCTGATGATCGAGCTTCGCCCGACATGGCTTTGGGTGCTTTGTATCGGACTATTTCTTCTGTTCTTCTGCCTTGGCTTCGGGATGCATTTCATTCTGCCCTTCATTGTCAAAATGATGGGTGTTCCAATGGCCGTCGATTTCATTCCCAGCGGATTGGGCTGGGGGATGAGCATCCTTGGCTTTTCCTCGGTGATCCCCTTGGGCATCGCTGTTTTCATGCTGAAGACGCGGCTTTTGACCTTCAACCGCGCGGCGCAAATGATCACGATCAACGCCAAAGGCATGCTGGGGCGCAGCGAGAAGACCTATCCCCTTGCCGCGTTCCAGGGCGCGTCGCTTGACAGAAGCCGGGGAAGCGAGGGCGGAAATACCTATCGGGCCGTTCTGCATTTTTCCGATCAGAACGGGCTTGTACCGTTGACGCCCTATTCGACCAGCGGACCAGGTCCGGCGCGGACGGTCAATGCGATCAACACCTGGTTCGGCCCAGTTGTGCAAGCAGGTGGGCAGACGCTGAACCTAACCGGCCCAGAGGCTGCCGAAGCGATTGCCGCGCTGGAAAAGCTGGGGATCAAGATCCCCCGCTGATCCGGGGGAACCGATTTCTTCAAAGAAATCGGGCCGGAATTTTTGAAAATTCCGCGCCCGACACCCGCCGGTTAAAGCGTCTTCAGATCGGTGATCAGGGTATCAAGGTCGCCGCCGCGCTGGTCCAGAAGCGCGCCCATCTCGGTGCGCTCGGAGGCCAGCATGTTCACGCCCTCGATGATGATGTTGAAGAACAGGCCCTTGCCGGATTTGTCCGACACATGCCAGCGCACTTCGAACGGAGCCTCGCCCTGCAGGTACGCTGTCGAGATCACCTCGAAGAAGCTTTTCACCGCTTTGGCTTCGGCCACTTCGATCCGCCCACCGATGAATTCGCGGAAGCGGCGGCCGTATTTGTGGCTGATATAGACTTGGAAAGCCTTGGTATAGCTGGACATCTGTCCGCTTGAGGCGGCTTTGGCCGCCGGGCCAAGCACCGAGCGTGCGATGGTCGGCACATCGGCATAGCGGGCGAACAGATCCTCGAAGTCGCCATACATCGCCTGTTCGGACTTGCCAGAATTGATGATGTCATTGATCTGGGCGACCGTGTTGTCGACAAGAACCTTTGCTTCATCGGCCGACATTGCCAAAGCGGCGCGCGGCAGGGCGAGAAGGGCCAGACCACCGACACTGCTGGCCAGCACGGTGCGGCGCGATACCATGGGTTCACTCGGCATAAGGGTCCTCATAGGGGTCAATGTACTCGTCCTCACTGGTGGCATCTGCCCCCCGGTTCAGGGTAAAGCGCCGGTTCTGCAGATACAAAAGCCGCGCCTGAGCATAGCTGTCCGCACTGTCATATAGGATCGATTCTATCGTTTCCGAGAACCGGTCGCGGTCACCAACGCGTGAGAACAGCTTGATCGCCATCGCCGCTGTCGCTTCGCGCTTTGGAACAGCCAGTCGGACCGGGTTCATCGCGATGTCGACAACGGTACCGGCCGCGTCGCGCACTGTAGAAGGGCCAGAGAACGGCACTTCAAGATAGGGTCCCTCGCCAAAGCCCCAGACATGCAGGGTTTCACCGAAATCGGTGGGTTTGCCTTGCAGACCAAGCGCGGTCGAGGTGTCGATCAGGCCGCCAAGGCCAAAGAACACATTGGTTCCAAGCCGCATCGTGTTCTGAACCGCGTCGCCGATTCGGAACTGCAACAGATCGTTCGCGATATCCCCTGGCAGGTCGAGCGTCTCGGCCAGGTTGCCGATGCCTTGCGAGACCGGCTTCGGGATGATCCCGCCATAGCCCTTAGAAGCTGGCCCAAGAAGCGCGCGATCAACGCCGCGGTTGAAGGCATGAATCTTTCGGTTTGTTGTTTCAAATGGATCGCTGATCCCGTCCGGGCCGCTCGGGGCGCCACAGGCTGAAACCAGCGAAAGCCCTGCAACAAGCAGCGCAGTGTGCAACCAACCGTTACCGGGCAATGAAATCTTTAGAAGCGACATCCTACATTCCAGACAAGCGCGCCGTCCGACAGGCCAGCGTTCCCCCGGGGGCTAGGCATAAGTCGCCCAAGTGTCGATGACAACACCGAAGAACGGCGAAAGCCCCGCCTCTAGCGGGAAGATGCTGGGGGAGCCTTCCCTATCGTCTTGCTCCCCCTCTCTCCGCGAATGGTTCCGCCGTTGGGATGTGGCGGCGGCGAGTCTAGTCTTGGCGAGGGGCGATGCTGACGAGACCGGTTGCATGATGGAGTCCTTTGATCGGGTTCGGGTGTGTCGATCCGTCCAAACGCCTCAGACGCTGAACCGGGCGAGGGTGATCGAATGGAAGGAAGAAACCTGCGTGCCGGCATGCGGGTCGAGGCCGTACTTGCTATCGGTTCGCGCAACACTCTGGCCAATATTCCGCGGCCGATGACGCGCCTTATTGACCACGCGCTGCGCGAAAGCTGGCCGCCTTCGCCATGGGAAAGACAGGTCTCAGGTCCGCGGCCCTTGCCTCGCCCGCACCCGGCGCGTTAACAAGTCATACCCAGCGAAAGGATCACCCCATGCACCCGATTGAGACCCGCCTTGCCGAACTTGGCGTAATCCTTCCCGATGCGCCCGCTCCGGCCGCGAACTATGTGCCCTTCGTGGTGGTGGGCAATCTGGTGCATATCTCGGGTCAGATCAGCCAGGATGAACATGGCCTGATCAAGGGCCGTCTGGGCGAAGATCTGGCCGTCGAGCAGGGGGCGGCTGCCGCGAAACGCTGTGCGATCTCACTTTTGGCGCAGCTGAAGAAGGCTTGCGGCGGTGATTTCAACCGGTTCTCGCGGGCGGTGAAGCTGGTGGGTTTTGTCAATTCGACCTCGGAATTCATCGATCAGCCGAAGGTGATCAACGGCGCGTCGGACTTCCTGGTCGCTGTGCTAGGCGATGCCGGACGCCATGCGCGCTCGGCGGTGTCGGCGGTGTCGCTGCCGTTGGGTGTCGCGGTCGAAATCGAAGCGATCTTCGAGCTGAAATGACCCGCGTTCCCCTGCCGACAGACTTTCTGCTCCTGCCGCTGACGCATCGCGGCTATCACGACAAGACCAAGGGCGTGATCGAAAACTCGCTGTCTGCGTTCCGGGCCGCTGTCGAGGCGGGCTATGGCATTGAACTTGATGTCCAGCGCAGCGCCGATGATGTGGCCATCGTCTTTCACGATGACGACATGGATCGGCTGACTGATGTCATCGGCGCGTTCCGGGATTATACCGCTGCCGAACTTGGCCGCACGACCTTGTGCGGCAGCAATGACACGATCCCGACCTTGAAAGAGGTTCTGGCACTTGTGGCGGGCCGCGTGCCCCTGCTGATCGAGATCAAGGAAAACTGGAACACGATGGAGGATACAGACGGTGTTCTGGAGCAGTCTGTTGCCGTGGCCTTGGTGGGTTACAAGGGGCCGGTTGCGGTGATGGCGTTCAATCCGCATTGCATCGCCCACATGGCCCGGCTTGCCCCCGATGTGCCGCGCGGATTGACGACCGAAGCCTATGACCCGGTCCTGAACGCCCCGATCCCCGCCGATGTCTGTGCCTATCTGCGCGAGATCCCGGATTATGACCGAACCCAGTCAAGCTTCATCTCGCATCAGGTCAGCGACCTTGGCCGTACGCGTGTGGCCAACCTGAAGGCGCAGGGTGCCGCGATCCTGTGCTGGACCGTACGCTCGCCGGAAATGGAGGCCGAAGCCCGCAAGGTGGTGCATAACATCACGTTTGAAGGCTATCCGGCAGCCTTCCCGGCAGCGTAGACTGGCCTTCGGAACAAGCTTAACCCGGCACCCGCCAGAAGGTCAGCATCGCGATGGACGCCAGCCTCCGGCCAAGCATTGCCGAGATTGCCGCTGAAGAATGGGACAGCCTTGCCGCCCCCGATAAGACCACCGGGCGACCCATTGACCCCTTTACCACCCACCGCTTTCTGTCGGCGCTTGAAAGCTCGGGTTCGACTGGCGGCAGAAGCGGTTGGCAGTCGAAGCCCTTGGTGCTTGAGCAAGGGGGACGGGTCGTTGCCGCGACGCCCTTGTATTTGAAAACCCACAGTCAGGGCGAATACATCTTTGACCACGGCTGGGCAGAGGCGCTGGAACGGGCTGGGGGGCGCTATTACCCGAAGCTACAGATTGCGGTGCCCTTTACCCCGGCGACCGGGCGGCGGTTTCTCGGGCCGGTGGAGCACCGCGAGGCGCTCTGGCGCGCGGCGCTTGCGGTGACGGCGCAGAACCAGCTTTCCTCGCTGCACGCGACCTTTTGTACCGAGGACGAGGCACTGGCCCTTTCGGGAGTCGAGGGCACGCTGCACCGTGTGACCCAGCAGTTTCATTGGGAAAACCGGGGCTATGCCAGCTTTGACGACTTCCTGAACGACCTTGCCAGCCGCAAGCGCAAGATGATCCGCAAGGAACGTGAAACGGCCATGGCCTCGAGTCTGACGATCCGCGCGCTGACGGGGGACGAGATCGAACCCCGTTATTGGGAGGCGTTCTGGCAGTTCTATCAGGATACCGGCAGCCGGAAATGGGGCACGCCCTACCTGACCCGCGCGGCCTTTGACCTGTTTCACCAAACCATGCGGCAGGACATGCTGCTGGTCCTTGCCTTCAACGGCGCTCGGCCTGTGGCGGGGGCATTGAACTTCATCGGGCGCCATACACTTTACGGACGCTACTGGGGGGCGGTGGAAAACCATCCCTGCCTGCATTTCGAACTGTGCTACTATCAAGCCATCGACTGGGCCATCGCCCATGGCTTGCAAAGGGTCGAAGCCGGGGCGCAGGGTGAACACAAGCTGGCGCGCGGCTATCTGCCGGTGGAAACCCATTCCCTACACTGGATCGTCGATCCCTCTTTCCGTACGGCCATCGCGCGCTATCTTGAAGCTGAACGCCGTGCTGTTGGCGAAGAGATCGAAGTCCTGACCGCCTATGGCCCCTTCCGCAGGGGCGCGCCCAGCCAAGGAGACCACGAATGACCCCGCTTCTGCCCGCTACAGACCGCCCCGCCGCGCTGGCCCCTCTTGCCGAAACCGGCTGGGCCGCCGTCAGCGGTCAGGACGCCATTCGCAAGATCTGGAAGTTCAGGAACTTTTCCGAAGCCTGGGGCTTCATGTCCCGCGCGGCCTTGGTGGCCGACAAGCTGAACCACCACCCGGAATGGACCAACAAGTTCAACACCGTCGACGTTACACTGACCACCCATTCCACAAAGGGCCTGACGCAGCTGGACATCGACCTTGCCCGCGCCATGGACCGGCTGGCCCCTGACGCCGAGATTCAACGGAATCACGGTGAACCGGTGACCTGCCTATGCGAGATCCACTCCAAGAAGGCTTAGATTTCCGACAGCATGTGTTCGCCAGCCGAAATGTTGCAGCCCGGCTTGTCCTCGGGGAAGTAGCGGGTGACGACACCGTCTTCGACCAGCATGGAATAGCGTCTGGACCGGCCATAAAACCCATCCGGAACCCAATCATACGCCTTGCCAATGGCTTTGGTGAACGACCCATCGGCATCGGCCAGCATGGTGATTCCGGCGGCGATGGCTCCGGTGGCCTTGCCCCAGGCATCCATCACGAAGGGGTCGTTGACGGAAAGGCAGATGATTTCGTCGACACCCTTATCGGCCAGTGCCTTGGCGGTGCGCATGAAGCTGGGGACATGCGTAGTTGAACAGGTGCTGGTAAAGGCGCCGGGCAGCCCGAAGATCACAACTTTGCGGCCCTTCAGCTTTTCAGCCAGGGCCACCTTCTTCCCATCATCCGCATGCAGGCTCAGCAGCGTTGCCTCCGGCAGTCTGTCCCCGACCGCGATTTCGTTACCCGACATTGATCGCTCCACACGTTGCACTTGATTGTCCTTGGGATATAGGGTCTGCGGCGGAACAGTCCAGAGGGGGTTGCGATGCGCGTGGTGATCATCGGTGCAGGGCAGGCAGGGGCGGCGCTGGCGGCCAAGCTGCGTGGTTTGGGCCATCAGGGCGAGATCGTTATGCTGGGCGATGAACCGGCCCCCCCCTATCAGCGCCCGCCTTTGTCAAAGGCCTATCTTCTGGGCGATATTGGCGAAGACCGGCTCTGGCTGCGCGCGCCTGATTTTTGGGCCGAGAACAAGATCGACCTGCGCCTTGGGCAGTCGGTCAACGGAATTGACCCGACGGCGAAGACCGTGACGGTCGGTGGTGAAGCGCTGGAGTACGACCAGCTTGCCCTGACCACGGGATCCACCCCGCGCAGGCTTTCGGCTTCCGTCGGGGGCGATCTGGCGGGGGTCTATACCGTACGCAGTCTGGCTGATGTCGACGCGATGCGGGCGGAATTCCAGCCGGGCCGCCGCGCGATCATCGTCGGCGGCGGCTATATCGGGCTGGAGGCGGCGGCGGTTGCGTCCAAGCTGGGGCTAGAGGTGACGGTTCTGGAAATGGCCCCGCGCATCCTGCAGCGGGTAGCCAGCCTTGAGACCTCGGACCACGTCCGGGCCTTGCACCAGTCGCATGGCGTGACGATCCTGGAGGAGACCGGGCTTGACCGTCTGGTCGGCACTGACCGCGTCGCCGTCGCCCTTTTGAAGGATGGACGCCAGCTTCCGGCGGATTTCGTGATCGTCGGGGTGGGGATCACCCCGAACGCGCATCTGGCCGAAGCGGCGGGCCTGACCATCGACAACGGCATCGCGACGGATGAGATGGGGCGCACCTCGGACGCTTCGATCTGGTCCGCAGGCGACTGCGCCTCGTTTCCCCGGAATGGCGGGCGGATCAGGTTGGAATCGGTCGGCAACGCGATTGATCAGGCCGAAGCAGTGGCGGCGAACATGCTGGGGGCCAATACGCCCTATGTGGCCAAGCCCTGGTTCTGGTCGGATCAGTTCGATCTGAAACTGCAGATTGCGGGCTTGAACACCGGATATGACCGGATCATCACCCGGCACGGCGAGGGTGCTGCGGTCAGCTTCTGGTACTACATTGGCGACAAGCTGCTGGCGGTGGACGCGATGAACGATGCCCGCGCCTATATGGTGGGCAAGCGGCTGATCGAAGCGGGCAAAAGCCCGATGCCCGAGATCATCGCCACCACACCCGACCTGAAAGAGCTGCTCAAGGCATGAGGATCATCGGCGGCACCCGCCGGGGCCTGCGCCTTGCCGATGTTGGCGAGGGTGATGCGGCGGCGCATCTGCGCCCGACCTCGGACCGGGTGCGCGAGTCGATCTTCAATCTCTTGATCAACGCCCACGGCAACCCGGTCACCGGCGCGCGGGTCTTGGACCTGTTCGCCGGGACGGGTGCGCTGGGGCTAGAGGCGCTCAGCCGGGGCGCTGCGGAGGCGGTCTTTGTCGATGACGGGGCCAAGGCGGTGGCGCTTCTGCGGGCGAATATCGCGAAGATGAAGGCCGAGGGCGAAACCCGCATCCTGCGGCAGGATGCAGCGCGGCTGGGTCCGAACTCCGGCGCGCCTTTCACCTTGGTCTTCCTTGATCCGCCCTATGGAAAGGCGATGGGCGAAGCCGCCCTGACGGTAGCGCAGCAGGGCGGCTGGATCGCCCCCGAGGCAATGATCGTCTGGGAAGAAGGCAGCGCCCCGACCCCGCCGGAGGGTTTCACCCAACTTGACCAGCGCCGTTATGGCGATACCTTGGTGACGCTTCTGTCGCCGGTCTGAAGGGTCAGATTTCCCCGGCCAGCCCCGGCAGCATCAGTCGCAGATGGTCCATCGCCTGTTGCAGCGCCTTGGCCCTTGCCATCCGCGCGCCGTGGATATGCATCTGCAGCCAAAGCCCGTCGGTGAGGGAATCGATGGACCGGGCCAGAAGTTCCGGGTCCGGCCCACCCTTCTGAGCGACTAGGTCACGACAGGCCTGCACCATGGCTTCGGCCCGGTCCCGTTCAGCGTCTTCGCACAGGGACTGAAAGGCTGGCTGGGCCGACGCCTCGCCCCAGAAGGCGAACCACATCGCCAGCGACTTCTGCGAACAGACCGTGGGGCTGAAATCGGCGCGGATCAGGCCAAGCACTTGTTGCAGCGGACTGGCCCCGGCAAGGCAGGCCTGCCAATGCAGTCGGTAGGCGGCGTTCTGGCTGCGCAGGGTGGCGGCCAGAAGCCCATCCTTGCTGCGAAAGTGAAAGATCAACACCCCCTGCGACACCCCCGCCGCCTGCGCCACCAGCGCCAGCGTCGTGCCCGATATCCCGTGCTGCGCCACCGTGTCGATCACCGCATCGACAATCCGCGCCTGCATGCGGCGGCTGGTGGGAGAAGGGCTCAGGACGTCGCTTTCCATGCGCGCAGACTAGATGGACAAGGTTCGCCATGCAAGAATATTGAGTGGTTGCTCATAATAAATTGACTCAGCGCTCAGATATTTCTAGCCTTGCGGCGAAGCTGGCGAAGGGGCACCAAGATGAGCGAAGTACAAGCCGATCTGATGGACGCCCCGTCCCGCCGCGCCCGTTCGGGCGGAAGGGCGGCACGGGTTGCCTTGCGCGAGGCTGCCCCCACGGCGGACCGCAAGCCGGTCTGGGCGGGTCTGCCGGGCGGGCAGTTCAACCCCCTGCAGCAGTCCGACCTTCTGGCGATCCACCGCGCCGCGCTGGACCTTTTGGGCACGGTCGGCATCGGTGAGGCAACGCCGGAGCTGATCCAACTCGCCGCCACCCATGGCTGCCGTCTGAACGCCCATGGCCGCCTGACCTTCCCCCCTTCGCTGGTTGAGGACCTCCTGACCAAGGCCGCGCGGGAATATGTCATCTACTCCCGCGATCCGGCCCATGCCGATTTGCATGTCGGCGGCAATCGTGTCCACTATGCCACCTCGGGCGAGGCGGTCTCGGTGCTGGACATCGAGGCCCGGCGCTATCGCCCCTCCAAGCTGGTCGATGTCTATGACACCGCGCGGGTCGTCGATGCGCTGCCGAACATCCACCAATACGGCCAGATGGTGGTGCCGACCGAGATCGTCGATCTGGTTCAGGCGGACATCAACGTGGCCTACGCGATCCTTGCGGGCACGACCAAGCCGATGGAACACGCCCTGACTGCTGCCGACGCTCTGCCGCCCATTCTGGAGCTTTACGGGATGATCGCCGGCTCGGTCGACAAGTTCCGCGAGCGGCCCTTCGTGTCTTTTGGCGGCTGCCCCATCGTCTCGCCCCTGCGGTTCGCGGCGGACAGTCTGGACGTACTGATCGCGACGGCGCGTGAGGGGCTGATCTGCGACATCGCCGTTGCACCCCAGGCCGGGGCCACCGCGCCGACCTATCTGGCCGGCGCTTTGGTACAGGTGGTGGCCGAAACGCTGGCCTGCCTCTGCGTGGTCAACATGGTCCGCCCCGGCACACCGATGTCCTTTGCCGCCTGGCCCTTCAGCGTGGATTTACGCACCGGAGCCTTCTCGGGCGGATCTGCAGAGGTGGCCGTGATGATGGCGGCGATTGCCCAGATCGGGCGGTTCTATGATGTGCCGACGACGGTCGCCTCATCAATGACCGATGCCAAGATGCCCGATGCGCAGATGGGCTATGAAAAAGGGATCACCGCGCTGGCGGCAGGGTTGGCGGGCGCAAACCGCGTTCTGGAGTCAGCGGGCATGATGGCCAGCCTGATGGGCGTGTCCTTCGAGGCTTTGGTGATCGACAACGACATGCTGGGCATGGCGCAAAGGGTGATCCGGGGGATCGAGGTGACCGAAGAAACCCTGTCGGTCGAGGCGATCAAAGCTGCGGTGCTGGGGGAAGGGCACTACCTCGGCTCCTCCGACACGCTGAAAAGCATGGAGACCGAGTTTGTCTATCCCGCGCAGGCCGACCGCAACTCGGCCGCAGTCTGGGCCGCTGCGGGGTCGCTGACGATGGAGGAAAAGGCGCGTCAGGTGGCGAAAGGCCTGCTGGACGGCCATTTCCCCAACCCGATTTCGGCGGCGCTGGACGCGCAAATTCGCGACCGGTTCCCGATCCTTCTGACCCCCGACCAGATGCGCCCGCGCGGATGACGCCGCGTCCTGGGTGACAGGTCCGAGCTGTCAGGGCATTCTGGCCCCAACGCGCGAGGTTCCATGTCCCCCTATCCGCATCTTCTGGCCCCGATCACCCTGTCCGGGGTCACCCTTCGCAACCGCGCCCTGATGGGGTCGATGCATACTGGGCTGGAGGAAACCGGCGATTGGTCCCGTGTCGCCGCCTTCTATGCCGCCCGCGCGCGGGGCGGGGCGGGGTTGATCGTGACGGGCGGGATGGCCCCGAACCACGAAGGTGGGGTGTTTCCGGGGGCGGCGGGGCTGTTCACCGACACCGACATCGCCAACCACCTCCGGGTGACCGATGCCGTCCATGCCGACGGTGGCCATATCGCAATGCAGATCCTGCATGCCGGGCGCTATGCCTATGGCAAGGACTGTGTCGCGCCTTCGCCGATCAAGTCGCCGATCTCGCCTTTTCCGCCGCAGCAATTGGACGAAGCGGGGATCGAGAAACAGATCGCCGACATCGCCACTGCCGCCGCCCGCGCCATTCAGGCAGGGTATGACGGGGTGGAGGTGATGGGGTCCGAGGGCTATTTTCTGAACCAGTTTCTGGTCACCCACACCAACCGCCGCACGGATTGCTGGGGCGGGTCCTATGAAAACCGGATGCGCCTGCCCGTCGAGGTGGTGCGGCGAGTGCGCACGGCCATCGGAGTAAAACCGATCCTGATCTACCGGATTTCTCTGATCGATCTGGTGCCGGACGGGTCCAACTGGGACGAGGTGATCCAGCTTGCCCAAGCCATCGAAGCGGCGGGGGCCTCGGTCCTGAACGCAGGCATCGGCTGGCATGAGGCGCGGGTGCCGACGATTGCCTCCTCTGTCCCCCGTGCAGGCTTTGCCGATCTGACGGCTCGGTTGCGGCCGGAAGTGACGATCCCGGTCATCACCTCGAACCGGATCAATGCACCGGGCGTGGCGGAGCGGCTTCTGGCCGACGGCGCTGCCGACATGGTGTCGATGGCCCGCCCTTGGCTTGCTGATGCCGATTTCATCGCCAAGGCCGCAAGCGGACGCGCCGCCGAAATCGCGCCCTGTATCGCCTGCAATCAGGCCTGCCTTGACCACACCTTCTCGGGCAAGGTTTCCAGCTGCCTCGTGAACCCCCGCGCTTGCCATGAAACCGAGTTGACCTACGCTCCGACCTCCACGCCGAGGCGGGTGGCCGTAGTCGGCGCCGGACCCGCCGGGATGATGGCAGCGATGGTGGTGGCAGAGCGGGGGCACAAGGTGGTGCTCTACGACAAGGCGACCGAAACCGGTGGCCAGCTCAACCTTGCCAAAAGAGTGCCGGGGAAAGAAGAATTTCACGGCCTTGTCACCTGGTTCGACACCATGCTGCGCAAGACCGGGGTCGCGCTGCGGCTGGGGCAAGAGGTCCAGCCCATTGACCTTGCGGGCTTTGACGAAATCATCCTCGCCACCGGTGTCACCTCCCGTGATCCAAATATTCCGACCGACCCCGGCGCAAGGGTCTTCAGTTATGCTGACATCCTGACCGGCGCTGATCCGGGCCGCCGGGTCGCGATCATCGGCGCGGGTGGCATCGGCTTTGACGTGGCCGAGTCCCTGGTGCATCAGGGCCAAAGCCCCGCGCTTGACCCGGAACTCTGGCGCATAGAATGGGGCGTCACTGCACCCTGGACCGACCGGGGCGGGCTTTCCCCGAATGGACCTGCCCCCCATCCCCCGGCCCGTGAAGTGCACCTTCTGCAGCGCAAGGCGGAAAGGCCGGGGCGCAAGCTTGGCAAGACCACCGGCTGGATTCACCGCAGCTATCTGGCGATGAAAGGGGTCCGCATGCAGGGCGGGGTGAACTACGAACGGATCACCGCCGACGGCATCCTGCTAAGCCACGGTCCGGACCGTAAGGACCCCGCATTGCTTCTCGTCGATGCGGTTGTCATCTGTGCGGGGCAGCAACCGGATCGAAGCTTGTCGGAAAAGCTGGATCAGCTTGGCATTAAGCATCATGTCATTGGTGGGGCAGACCGGGCTATCGAACTGGACGCCAAACGCGCCATAGATCAAGGCGCGCGGCTGGGTTCGCAACTCTAGGTTTAATCTTGTTCAATTGTGGCGGGCTACCCGGCCGAAAACGTCAACACCGCCGTTTCTATGCCATGAACGATCCCCGACAATACCCCGGATAGGACGCGCATTCGCCCCCATCCTGCCCGAATTCGCCGTCTATCCTCTCCGTCAAAGTGGCGTGAATGTTCCAACGAGGACACAATGGATCGACTGACCGAGATGGAGGCTTTTGCCACCGTCGTAGACCAGGGCGGCTTTACCGATGCGGCCAAGAAGATGGGGATTTCCAAATCCGCCGTCTCAAAGCACGTGTCCGCGCTTGAGGCCCGGCTGGGGGCCCGTCTGCTGAACCGTACCACGCGCCGCGTCTCGCCGACCGAGATCGGGCTGGCCTATTACGACCGCGCCCGCCGCGTGCTGAACGACGCGGGCGAGGCGGATGCACTGGTGACATCGATGCAGTCAGAGCCCTCTGGCCTGTTGCGGGTCTCGGTCGCAACTGATTTCGGCGTGAACCTTCTGTCGCCGATCCTGGGGGATTTCCTGCTGGAATACCCCGAGATCACGGTGAATATGGTGCTGAACAACCGCTATGTCGAGTTGATCAGCGAAGGCTTTGACATGGCTATAAGGGTTGGGGAACTCGAGGACAGCTCGCTTCGCGCACGCAAGCTGACCGAAACGACCAAGCGCATGATCGGCGCGCCGTCATACTTTCAAAAGTACGGCCGCCCGCAGAAGATCGACGATCTGAACGATCACAAGCTTCTGCACTATTCGAACCAGGCCAACGGCAACGTCTGGAAGATCACCGCGCCGTCAGGTGAAAAGCGCCAAGTGCGTTCGGTCGGCTGGCTGACGGTGAACGATGGCCAAAGCCTGCTGAATGCCTCAATCTCGGGCCTTGGCATCGCTTATCTCCCAAGCTTCCTTTACGCCGACGCCATGCGTCAGGGTCTGGTGGAAGAGGCGGTCCCGGGCCTGCCGGTGGAAACCCTTGGCATCTATGCGATCTATCCGCCGGGCCGGTTCACCCAGCCCAAGGTGCGGGCCTTCATCGACTTCCTGGCCAAGCGTTACTTGGAAAAGGGTCCTGACAATTGGTGATCGCCTGAGAGTTTGATCCCTCTCCTCAAGGCGAAAACCCTAGCGGGTCGAAGTCACCACGACTTCGACCCGCCTGTTTTTCTGCCGACCCTCTTCGGTGGCATTCGTGGCGCGCGGGGCAAGGAAACCTACGCCCTTGGCCACGACCCGACTTTGATCGGCGCCAAAGCCTTCGATCAGGGCCTGCGCCGCGGCTTCGGCCCGCCTTTCTGACAGCGCGATATTCGCCGCCAGACTTCCTGCCGCATCGGTATGGCCGACCAGCGCCACGGTGCCCTCGGGATTGGCCTCAAGCCAAGCCGCAACTTCGGCAAGCGAGGCATAGTCACCCTCGGTCAGCGCGGATGATCCGGTATCGAACACCAGATCATCCAGCGGCGCGCGCCCGTCGCTGTCCAGCGTGTCCTTGATCCCGCTGCCTGTTCCCGCATCGGCGACAACGTCTTGGGGCGCGGGATTGGCATCAAGATCAACGATGGCCTTGGGCGGTTTTGCTGGCAAAAGCGGCGCTTCGGTCACCTTCGTGACTTGGACGAAGCCGGCAAAGGTGGTTCGGCTGACCAGCAGCGAAACCGCCTCGCCTTCCTTTTCGGCCGACAGGAACAGATAATCGCTCAGGTCGACATGCATATCGGGCTCAGGCACAACTTCGGTGCCAAAGCGAAAATCGAAACCGCCACAAGCCCGCGCCTCGCATTCGAAAACAACCGTGAAACCTGCCGCCACGATCTGCTCACGAAGCGGTGCCAGGATTTCAAGTGTGGTCATGCCCGGCGCATCAAGCTGAAAGGCGCGTTGCTCCAGCGCCCCTTCTACGGTGCGCGAGGGAACAATCACCCCGTCAAACGCCGCAATCGGCAGCGCATAGCTGGCCAAAGCCTCGCTCCGCGTTTCCTCGCGCAGGATTTCTACCGGGAAGTCCAGTGTAAGTGCCAGCGCTGCCCCCGCTGCAAAGCTGGTGCCAACGAAGACAAAGGGTAAAAGGCATTTCCGCACGGCCCGAGGCGCTTTCCGCGTTCATTTCATTCGGTAATGATAGCGTCCCACGACGGCCATTCCAAGGCGATCATAAAGCGCGCGGGCGGCGGCATTCCGCTCTGTCACCACCAGCGAAAGGTTCTGTGCCCCCTGCTCGGCCGCCCAGTTCGCCGCTGCGCGCAAAATGACCGCGCCCACCCCCTGCCTACGCAAATGCGGGCGGACCTCAAGCGCGTGCAACATGACATGATCGCCAAGGGTTGCGACAAAGGCAGCCCCCGCGGGACGGTCGCCTGTCCGGGCCAGCAGCGCGCATTTCGATGTCGCAACCCGCTCCATCACCTTTATCCGGGCTGGACCGATTCCGCCCTCTTCCCAGATCGAGGCAGCAATCTGCAAAGGCGGCCAATGCGGAAAGGCGGCAAGTGGGGGCAGGTCGGCCACCAGCGCCGAAACCGGTGCGACATAGGCCATAACCGGATCGACCACGCGCCAACCCCGTTCGGCAAGCGCCTGATCCAGTGCCTCTTCGCCTGATCGGATCAGCACCAAGGGTTCGGCCATCGAAGCCTCCATCCGCTCCAGATCCTGCGCGCCAAAATCGCCGTCACAGCTTGCCGCCGAGACGCGCTTGCCGCCGCCATCCCCGTCGCGCAAGGTGAAGGCACCGTCGCGCCAGGCCCGCGCGGGGGGCCAGGTCGCCTCCATCACCTGAGCAAGCACTTCCGGCGTCATCCGAACAGCCGGGTCAGCCGGACCATCGCTTCGTCCAGTCGGGCGGGGTCTTGCCCTCGAATCACCAAGTTCGTGCCATGCGCGCCCTGCTGGTTGAACGGGTAGGACCCCATCGACAGGTCGGGGTATTCAGCGGCCAGTGCGCCGAACGCCGTCGCAATCTCGCCCTCGCCCCGCATCACGCGCAAGGACTGGCTAAGAAGCGGCGGTCCGCCAGACAAACGGGGCAAGAGCCCTGCAAGCATCGCTTCAAAGATGTTAGGCACCCCGGCCATCACATGCACATTGCCCAGCGTAAAGCCGGGGGCGGTTGAAATCGGGTTGTCGATCAGCATGGCCCCGTCCGGAATTCGTGCCATGCGCTGGCGGGCCTCATTGAAGGGCAGCCCCGCCCGGTCGTAATGCGCCTGCAACAGCGCCGTCGCATCGGCCCGGTGGCTGATGCTTGCGCCCATCGCTTCGGCCACGGCATCGGCGGTAATGTCGTCATGCGTGGGTCCGATCCCGCCGCTGGTAAAGACGTGCGTATGACCGGCCGCCAAGGCGCGCACCGCCGCAACGATGTCGGAATGCACATCCGCCACAACCCGCGCCTCCCGCAGGGTGATCCCGATACGCGTCAGCTCTTGCGCCAGATGGTAAAGGTTCGAATCCCGGGTCCGGCCCGAAAGGATTTCGTCGCCGATCACCAGCATTGCCGAAGTCGGATTGGTCATGTTACGCGCTCCTGCCGTCACCAAGGATATAGCCGCGCAAGGGACGGCTTACAAACCCCGCCTCTGGCCAATTCCAAAAGGTCACCCTATGTAGGGGCCAAGGAGACGGCCATGGACGAACAGCGCGCCCGCATCACCAAAGATGGCATCCGCATCTATGAAGATGCAGATTTCGCCGGCATGCGCCTTGCTGGCCGGATTGCCGCCGAGATTCTGGATGACGTCGCCCCCTTGGTGCAGACCGGGGTCACCACGGCAGCCATCGACGACTTCATCACGACCCAGATAACGCGCCGGGGGGTCACCTCGGCCACCATCGGCTACAAGGGCTACCAGCATGCCTCGTGCATTTCGGTGAACCATGTCGTCTGCCACGGGATTCCGGGGCCGAAGGTGCTGATGGATGGGGATATCCTCAACATCGACGTGACGGTGATCGTCGATGGCTGGTTCGGCGATACCAGCCGGATGTATGTCGCAGGCGCGCTGGCCCGCAAGGCCGAACGGCTGATCGAGGTCACGCACGAAGGCCTGATGCGCGGTATTGCGGCGGTAAAACCCGGCAACACCTTCGGCGACATCGGTTTCGCGATCCAATCCTATGTCGAGGCGAACCGGATGAGCGTCGTCCGCGATTTCTGCGGGCATGGCCTTGGCCGCGTGTTCCACGCGCCGCCGAACGTGCTCCACTATGGCCGCGCGGGGTCTGGCCCGACGCTGGAAGAGGGCATGTTCTTCACGATCGAGCCAATGGTGAACCTTGGCCGCCCCGAAACCAAAGTGCTGGCCGATGACTGGACTGCCGTGACCCGCGACAAGTCGCTTTCGGCACAGTTCGAACATTCGGTGGGCGTTACGGCAACGGGCTGCGAGATATTTACCCTCTCGCCCGCGGGCAAGTTCCACCCAACCTGGGGCTGAACGCTGGCTAAGGGCCAAATTCCTTAAAAAATTTTACCCTTAGCTGGCCGTTTCCGCGCAATGCCGACGGAACGCCCGCTTCAACAGGTCCAGCTCGGCTCGCAGCAAACTGATCTCGGCGCGCAGGTCTTCTTCCAGCGGCACGCCCGCGACGATGGTGAATGAGGCCAGAACCTCCTCCCCGACCTTCAGCAGAACCGTCTGAACCCCCTCGCTCAGAACCGACCCGGCAATCGGAACCCTGACCGCCTGCCCGGATTTCCCGGCAAGCTTCGTGACCTCGACCCCCCCGATCCGGCGGTCCTGATGCCAGGCCTCGACCGAAGCATTGGCCTGCGCGTCATTCAGCACGCCTTCCCACCAGCCTTCGGCGATGCGGGTCTGGGTCAGGGTTAGCGCCGGTTTCTTGGCCATGGGTCCCTCAGGCTTCGGCGCGCGAGCGGCGGCTGAGCACCACATCGCGCAAGAGGATGCGGGTCATCGCCGCATCGTTGAAGATCACGTCCAGCCAGGCCCGCTCAATCCGGCTTTCGTCGATCTTGGCATAGGCTAGGTCAAACTCCACCAGCTTGGCCCGCCCGTCCTGCGGCAGTTCCTGCACCAGTTGCGCCACGTTGGGCCCGTGCTTGATGTTCAACCGGGCAAAGGCCTTCAGCGGGCGGTCCGCGTCGATAACTGCGTCCAGACGGATCAGATGCCGCGCCTTCAGGCCGGTGACCGCCTCGGCAGGCAGATTGATGGCAAGTGACAGGAAACTGCCCTTGAAGCCAAAAATCTCCATCGCCAGACCAAAGGGCGCGCGGTCGGCTTCAAGGCCGTTGCGCAACTGACGCAGCGCGATTTCGCCCAGCGGGCAGTCGTGATAAAGCGCCAAGTCTTCGCTGATCTGGGTCCGCTTGTCCTCGGCAACCGATCCCGGCACGGAAATCGGCCCGCGCCAAACATCGGCACGCCAGGTCCAATCAGTGCCTAGGGGCGCGCGCGGCAACCCGACCCCAAGGAGCGGCTGCGCCAGTCGCTGATCGGCAGCATGGATCACCCGGTCGATCCGCCGCCGCAGACTGCGCGCTTCGGTCCGGAAGGCGTGCAACTGGAACGCTTCCAGAGGGGCCAGGGCATCCCGCGCCGCAGCCCACCGCTCCTGCACCTTACGCAGGTGCCAGCGGTCCAGAAACTCGGTGAAGCGCCCTGCCATTGCCCCTTACTGGTCCATGTAGACGTGGCTTTCGCCCTTCGCGCCCGGATGCGTTACCGCACCCCAACGCGCACCGCCAACCAGTTTCGTGAACTTGTAAATGGCCCCGCTGGTGTATTGCGTCTTGCGCGGGCCTTTCCAATTGGCCTTGCGGGCGGCCAGCTCCTCGTCCGACACCGCCACCGAGATCTCGCCCGTCAGCGCGTTCAGCGTGATGACATCGCCGGTCTTCAGCAGCGCAATCGGCCCGCCATGCGCCGCTTCCGGCCCGACATGACCCACACAGAACCCGCGTGTAGCACCCGAAAAGCGCCCGTCAGTGATCAGCGCCACCTTCTTGCCCATGCCCTGACCGCTAAGCGCCGCCGTCGTGGACAGCATCTCGCGCATCCCCGGCCCACCAGCGGGGCCTTCGTTGCGGATGACGATGACTTCGCCTTCCTTGTATTCGCGCGCCTTCACTGCCGCGAATGCATCTTCTTCACACTCGAACACTCGCGCCGGGCCGCTGAACACCTGCTCGGCCTCGCTCATCCCCGCGACCTTCACAATGGCCCCATCGGGGGCAAGGTTTCCCTTCAGGCTGACCACGCCACCGGTCTTGGTAATGGGAGAACCGATGTGATAGATCACCCGCCCGTCCGCCTCACCGCGGATTTCCTCAAGGCTTTCGCCCAACGTCTTGCCGCTGGCGGTGATGCAATCCAGATGCAGCAGGCCTTCCTTGGCCAGTTCCTTCATCACCACGGCCACACCGCCAACCTCATGCAGGTCCTTGGCGACATATTTGCCACCCGGCCGCAGGTCGACGAAATAGGGCGTGTCCTTCATGCAGGCCGCCACGTCGAAGAGGTCGAAGTCGATCCCCGCCTCGTTCGCCAGCGCCGGCAGATGCAGCGCCGCGTTAGTGGAGCCACCGGTGCAGCCAACAACCCGGGCAGCATTTTCAAGCGATTTGAGCGTCACGATATCCCGCGCACGGATGTTCTTTTCGATCAGGTGCATGACCGCCACACCCGAAGCCTCGCCATACTGGTCGCGGCTTTCATAGGGTGCGGGGGCCGACGAAGAATTCAGCAGCGCCAGCCCGATGGCCTCTGACACGCAGGCCATCGTGTTCGCGGTATACTGCGCCCCGCAGGCACCCGAGGACGGGCAAGCCACCCGCTCCATGATCTCAAGTTCCGCGTCGGAAAGGTTCCCGGCCTGGTGCTTGCCGACGGCTTCGAACATGTCCTGCACGGTGATATCCTGGCCCTTGTAGCGGCCCGGCAGGATCGATCCGCCATAAATAAAGACCGAAGGCACGTTCAGGCGAACCATCGCCATCATCATCCCCGGCAGCGACTTGTCGCAACCGGCAAGGCCCACGATGGCGTCATAGCAATGCCCACGCATCGTCAGCTCGACCGTATCCGCAATCGCATCACGGGATGCCAGCGAGGACCGCATCCCCTCATGTCCCATCGCGATCCCGTCGGTGACAGTGATCGTCGTGAACTCACGCGGGGTCCCGCCGCCCTTTTTCACCCCATGCTTCACGATCTGTGCCTGCCGGTTCAGCGCGATGTTGCAGGGGGCCGCTTCGTTCCAGCAGGTCGCGACGCCAACCCAGGGCTGGTGAATTTCTTCTTCCGTGATGCCCATCGCATAGAAATACGACCGGTGCGGCGCGCGGGCCGCGCCCTCGGTCACATGACGGCTGGGAAGCTTGGATTTGTCGAAACGCTGGTTGGTGGACATGACGGCTCCTTGCGGGCAATGGCGTGGCCTGCAGGGATAAAGGCCTGCCCGGCAAGGGGCAAGCCGAATTGGCAGCGCTTAGCCCTTGTCCCCGGCGATTAGAAGGGTCGCTGATCGCATCAACTCGTCAAGCTTCAGCCTGACCGTGTCAACTCCGGCGACATAGACCGACAACGGGCCAGAAAGGGCAGGAACCTTTGCCGCCAGCCAAGGGGCCGTACTGTAGACCGACGCCCCGAGAATCGCGACCGTGATGACCAAAAGGAAACCCGACCGGAATGCCCCCCGCTCTTCATGCCCATCGCTATCTGCATATGCACCCGCTGCAAACTCGGGTTCGGGCGTTTCTGACGGCTGCAAAGTCGACTTGATCTCTTCAACATCCGGAAGGAGGTCACGCCGTGCCGCCACTTTCAGCTCGATTTCGGGTTCCGGTTCCGGCAACCGTTCGGGCTCGGGCGGTCGCGCAGGTTCCGGCGCACGGACAGGTTCTGCCGCGCGAGGCGGTGCGGGTTCCGGCTCCTTCACCTTGGCCGCGGCTTGGGTGCGCGGTTCGGCCGCTTGTTCCACCCCCAGATCGGATTGATACCCCAAGGGCCGGGTCTTTTCGCGACGGGCCTTCGCTTCTCGCGCGGCCTCTTCCCGCAGGATGGTCAGAACCTTCTCAACGTGAACCGGAACAGCGACACCGGCCGCTTCACCGTCGTCTGTGCCTGCAGCATTCGCCTCAGGCCAGGCGTCGAACTGCTTGTCCGAAGCCACGGGCACTGCCGCCGGCGGGATGGGCACACTCGCCGATACCTTTGCTGCAGGCTTTTCCGTAGCCGCCGGTGCCACCGGGGCAGGAGGGGCGACCGGCGTCGTCCGGGTCCGCACCTGAAACCAGGCGTGACTGCAGTTGGCACACTGCACGTCCCGCCCCGTATCCGGGATCGCGTCGTCCGGTACTTCGTACTTCGCCTCACATTTCGGGCAAACCAACCGCATTCTTGTCCCTCAAAGCCTGTTCCACGGCTCTTCGCTAAGCTTTGTAAACCCAAATTCCTGTTACTCCAAGGGTTTGTAGCACAGGCTTGTGCAAGGCTTTCTCCTCATGCGATGGAAGGTGTACCTGTTTCGCCATTTGGCGGCACAACCACCGCGTGCGGCATCCGTCAACTAAGGGGAAATTCGTGATCGCCTTCGAAAACGTGGCCTACAGTTACAGCGGCGGAGAATTGCTCTCGGATGTCTCGCTGCATCTGGCACCGGGCTCGTTTCATTTCCTGACCGGGCCGTCGGGTTCGGGCAAATCGACCTTCCTCAAACTTGCCTACGCCGAACTGCGCCCGACCTCTGGACGCGTCACCCTGTTCGACCGAGACGTGACCAGCCTCACGCGCGACGACATCGCCCGCACCCGCCGCCGGATCGGGATCGTGCATCAGGATTGCAAGTTCCTTGATCACCTGTCGCTTTCCGCCAACATGGCACTGCCCTTCACGGTCTCGGACCGCGAAAGCGACCCCCGCGATCTTGATGAACTATTGTCCTGGGTCGGCCTGCGCCATCTTGCCGATTCCCTGCCGCCCCAGCTTTCCGGCGGCGAACGTCAACGGGCAGCACTTGCCAGGGCCGTCATCGTCGACCCCGATGTGATCATGGCGGATGAACCCACTGGCAACGTCGACTGGGAAATGTCGCTGCGGATCCTGACCTTGCTGGTCGAGCTGAACCGGATGGGCAAGACCATCGTCGTCGCCACCCACGATCTGAACCTGATCCGCCAGGCCAAGGCACAGGTCCCCGCCCGGGTGCTGCGCATTGCCAAGCGCCGGGTCCAACTTGCAGGGGCCGATCTGTGAAACCGCCCGCCGCCAAACCTGCCACCCCCCGCACCCGCGCCATCCGCGTCGTGCCCCCCTCTGGCCCGACCGCATGGCTGACCAGCTTCACCGCAGCGGCGATGACCTTCCTTTGCGTCTTCGCGCTTTCCCTCTCGCTCGCCTCGGACCGCCTGGCCAACCGCTGGTCCGAGGCGCTTGCCCGAACCGCGACAATCCGGCTTTCCGCCCCCGCCGAACAGGTTGCGCTGCAGACCGAGGCGATCCTGGCCACCCTTGCCAGCACCCCCGGCATCAAAAGCTTCCGCGCCATTGATGACGCCGAAACCCGCGCCCTTCTTGAACCTTGGTTCGGCCCCGACCTTCCGATCGAAGACCTGCCGATCCCCAAGCTGTTCGAAGTCATCGAAGATGTCCCCGGCTACGATTCCGAAGGCCTGCGCCAGCGCCTGACTGCCGAAGCCCCCGGTGCGGTCTTGGATGATCACACCCGCTGGCGTCGCCCCTTGGCCGAAGCCGCCGCGCGCATTCGCCTTCTGGGCCTTCTGTCCATCGCTCTGATCGGCGCGACCATGGCCGCAATGATCACCCTTGCCGCCCGCGCCGCCCTTGCCACCAATGCCGAAGTGATCCGTGTCCTGCGCCTTGTCGGCGCCAAGGACAGCTACATCGCCCGCGCCTTCGTCCGCCGTTTTACCCTGCGTGCCTTCAGTGGGGCCACCATCGGCGCGGTAGCAGGCCTTGCCGGTGTCTTCGCCCTTCCCGCAGCCGATGCTGCCGGCGGCTTCCTGACCGGCCTTGGCTTTACCGGCCTCAGCTGGTTCTGGCCCGCCGCCCTTCCCCCCATCGCCGCAATCGTGGCCTTCTTCGCCACCCGCCGCGCCGCCTTCCAGAAACTGAAAGAGCTGACATGACCCTGATCCGCTGGCTTCTGTCCCTTGTGTTCATCCTCCAGATGTATCTGTCCCTGGCCGTGGTCGCGATCCTCTTCGCCCCCTGGGCGCTCTTCTCGCGCCGGGGCGCCCATGCCGCCGTCAAGGCCTTCAGCGGCTGGGTGCTCTTCAGCCTGCGCATCCTGTGCGGGCTGCGCGTCGAACTGCGCGGCAGCGTTCCCGCCATCGAGGCGGTCATCGCCTCCAAGCACCAAAGCTTCCTTGACATCATCGTGCTTTGCAACGCCTGCCCCAAGCCCAAGTTCGTCATGAAGCGCGAGCTGATTTACGCCCCCTTCCTTGGCCAGTACGCACTGCGGATCGGCTGCATTCCGGTCAACCGCGGCAAACGCGGTGCGGCAGTCGCCAAGATGAAGGCCGATGTCGCCGGCGGAACCTCGACCCCCGGTCAACTGATCATCTACCCTCAGGGCACCCGCGTCGCCCCCGGTGCCTATCTGCCCTACAAGATCGGCACCGGCCTGCTTTACGCCCAGCTTGGCCAGCCCTGCACTCCGGTTGCCACCAACGTCGGCCTCTTCTGGCCAAAGCGCGGCATCCTGCGCAAACCGGGTGTTGCCGTGGTTGAATTCCTGCCGCCCATCGCCCCCGGACTGCGGGTTCAGCCTTTCATGGACCAGCTTGAGGAGGTGATCGAGGCCAACTCCAACCGCCTGATGGCCGAGGCCGGGTTCAAGGTCTGATGATCCTAATAGCGGCTGAATGGCGGGCTAGGCTCAGGACTCATTGATCATATCCAGAAGATGACGATGGCAGCGATAGCGATGGCGGACATGAAGGTGTGGGCGCAGCGGTCGTAGCGGGTGTGGATACGCCGCCAATCCTTCAGCTTGCCGAACATGTTCTCGATCTTGTGAC
>CANNIA010000033.1 GCA_947504705.1 Paracoccaceae bacterium | reverse complement strand
CTTGCGAACAACGTGACCCACAAGTAGTGAAGCTGACACCTAGATCATCGGATGATTGCTCACCCTACTAGGCCGATATGCTGCGATCAGACGCCGATGCGCCCAAACCGCCCGCATATCCCTTCATTAACCAAATAACTTCAAAGAGCCATCGTCAGACAAAAATCGTGCGATGCGCCAACTTCTTGGCGTATCCCTTCGCGCCTTGTCTTCAGATTTTCCGAACGTTTGCTTTGTGTTACCGTCGCGTCCGTTCGTCACCGTCGCGTTTCCGTTTCGGTGAGGCGGTATTTACGGAGGCACGCCGGAACCCGCAAGAGGGAAAAATGCATGTTGAAGCTTTTTTTTCGATTCAGTGGATTTTTCTGTAAAATCGCGAGTTTGGCGCGGTTCTGGCTGAAAATGACATGACACCCGACACCAGATGGCGCCGGGGGTCACGGTGAATCACCTGCGGTTCAGGCCCAGATCAGGCTCCTCGGCCCATTGCGCCAGGCCCGAGCTGCTAGAAGACCCGCAAGCACGGCGGCGTAGATCAGGACTTCGGTTGTATAGACCTTGCCTACCATCATGAAATGCAGGACCGCCAGAATCACTATGGGATAGGTCAGCCTATGCAGGCGGTTCCAGCGTTGCGCGCCCAACCGACGGATTGACCGGCTGTTCGAAGTGACGGCGAGGGGAATCAGCATCAGGAAAGCAGACATCCCCACGACGATGTACCAGCGCTTGATCAGGTCAGGCAGGATCTGCCCCCAGCGCAGGCCCATATCTATCGTCAACCAGCTGGCGAAATGCAGGACGACATAGGCGAAAGCGACCAGACCCAACTGACGGCGGAACCGCAGCAGGTTAAGTCCAGCCCAACGCAGAGGCGTCACGAAAAGCGTGGCGATCAGCAGCCGCACGGCCCAAAGGCCAAGCCCCCATTCGATGGCCCGCACCGGATCGATGGCGTGGATCGCCTCCCAGGTAACCAGCCCGGCCGGAATCAGCCCCAAGAGATAGATCGTCCAGACCGGCACGCGGCGGAGCGTTTGATTGACCCGGTCCAGCATCAGTAGTTCGCCGCCAGATCCATACCGGCATAAAGCGAGGCGACCTCGGGCTCATAGCCGTTGAACATCAGCGTGTCCTGACGACCATCAAATAGGCCCGCTCCGATACGGCGTTCCGAGGCCTGGCTCCAGCGCGGATGGTCCACCAACGGGTTCACGTTGGAATAGAAGCCGTATTCGGATGGCTGCAGCATGTTCCAGGTCGTTAGCGGCATGGTGTCAGTCAGGCTGATCCGCACGATCGACTTGATCGACTTGAACCCGTATTTCCACGGCACCACCAGTCGGATTGGTGCGCCGTTCTGTTTTGGCAGATCGTCTCCGTAAAGGCCGGTCGCAAGGATGGTCAGCGGGTGCATCGCTTCATCAAGCCGCAGCCCCTCGCGATAGGGCCATTCGACAAATGCACTTTCTTGTCCGAACATCTCTTCGGGACGAACTAGGGTCTCAAGAGCTACAAACTTCGCGCCGGGTTGGACGCCCACGCGGTTCAGGAGGCCCGAAAGTTGGAAGCCGATCCACGGAACTACCATTGACCAAGCCTCGACGCAACGAAAGCGATAGATGCGTTCCTCCAGTGGTTGGTCTTTCACCAGATCGGCCAGGTCATAGGTGCCGGGCTTGTCGACCATCCCGTCGATCACCACCGACCAGGGATCGACCGTCAAGGCGCCGGCATAGGCCGCAGGGTCCTCTTTCCCTGTCCCGAATTCGTAAAAGTTGTTGTAGCCGGAAATCTCTTCCAGGGTATTCGGTGTGGCATCGGTTGAATACTTGCTGGGTGCTGCCTTCATGTCCGCAAAAGCCGGAGCAGCGGCAAGGGCGGCGGCGCCCGTCATAAGCTGGCGGCGGTTCAGCCAAAGCGGCTTGGGGGTAACATCGGACCAGGTAAGGTGGCGCATGTTTGGCTCCTGTGCTGTTTTGAACACCATGCGCCGGTCGTCGAAAAACGCAAAACAAACCGCGTCACGTCTGCGCCAGAGCTTTGAAACATTTCCACGCCGAGCTTCACCAGCCGGAGCACGCCGACTGCCGCCTTGGCGGATATCCGGCTCGCGGTTGCCGCGCCGGGGCAGGCCCGGATTGCTCCGGGAAGGCCAAGCTGCGATAGTTGGCCAAGCGCCCGAAGGAGGGGCGGATCGGATGCTTCGGCGGCCAGCGAAAACCTGGGGATCGGCGGCTGCCAGTCTGGCGGGTCTTTGCCTTATTGCGCCCTGGGCCGGGGCATTGGACCGTCTTGATGTGAAGGTTGCGGGCGCAGACGATTCACTTGAAGCGACAGTGCGCAGTGCATCGCTTTTGCTTTCCATGGAAGCGTCAGGGCAGACCGATCCGCAAGACCTCCTTGCCGCCGCTCGGGCCGATTATGGACGAATTCTCGCTGCCCTGTATTCGGCCGGGCACTACTCGGCCGCAATCCGTATCAAGGTTGACGGGCGCGAGGCTTCGGCAATTCCACCGCTGGATATCCCGGTAAGCGTTTCGGCAATAGTCGTCGAAGTGGATCCCGGCCCCCTGTTCAGATTTCACTCCGCAACGATCACCCCATTGGTCGACGGAGCCACTATGCCGAAAGGTTTCAGCGTCGGAGAGCCTGCGGAAAGCGGGCTTGTTGGCGAAGCGTTTGATGCTTCGATCCTTGCTTGGCGCAATGTTGGCCATGCCAAAGCCAGCGTTGGAACGGAAGCGGTGGTGGCAGACCATGAAACTGCGCTTCTGGACGTTGATCTGCGACTGTCCATTGGGCCGAAGCTGCGGTTCGGGGCCATGGCCGTGGAAGGCGCGAACCGAATGCGGGAAAACCGGATTCGGAAGATTGCCGGGCTGCCCAAAGGCGAGACTTTCAGTGAGATCGAACTGAAACGGGCCGAAGAACGGCTCCGGCGCACGGGTATCTTCAGCTCGGTTACCCTGATCGAGGATGACGCAGTGACCGCGCCCGATCTTCTGGGTGTGACGGCAACCGTGGTCGAACAGAAGCCCCGACGCTATTCGGTCGGCGCCGAGATCGCCAGTCTGGACGGGTTGTCGCTGCAGGGTTCCTGGCTTCACCGCAATCTGATGGGTGGGGGTGAGCGGCTGAAGGTTGAAGGCAGTGCCACCAACATCGGATCAAGCCAAAGCGGAATCGACTATGCCTTTGGCGTTTCACTTGATCGCCCGGCCACGCTGGGCCCCGACACTTCGGCGGGCATAAGTCTGGGCTACGATCATCTGGATGAAACGGATTATGCGGTCGATGCCTTCGAATTCGGGCTGAACCTGGTGCATGTCTTTTCCGACAAGCTGAGCGGCAAGGCTGGGCTGAGCTATTCCTATCAGAACGGTACTGATCCGGGCGGGGCGTTCGCCTACCGAAACCTTTCCGTGCCCATCAGCATGAGCTGGGATCGGCGTGACAATGTCCGCGACCCGAAGGCAAGTTTCTACCTCGACGCTTCGGTGATGCCATTCCTGGGTTTCGGAACTACAGGATCTGGCGTTCAGGGGACCATCGATGGCAGAGCCTACCGCAAACTTGATGCGGGCGGTCGTGTCGTTCTTGCCCTGCGCGCGCAAGGTGGGGTGGTGCTTGGCCCTGACCTCCTTAAAACACCGCGCGACCTGTTGTTCTTCTCTGGCGGGGGCGGGACGGTGCGGGGGCAACCTTACCGCTCGCTTGGCATTCCGATAAACAAGGGGCTACCGACAGAGTTCGAGATCGGAGGGCAATACTTTCTTGGTGCCTCGGTCGAGCTTCGGGTGATGGTGACCGAGCGAATCGGGATCGTCGGGTTTGCCGACATTGGAAGCGTGGGTTTGAACGGATTTCTTGATGGTGTTGTGTCGCCGCATGCCGGGGCGGGTCTTGGCCTGCGCTATGACACCGGCTTTGGCCCGATTCGGCTGGACATCGCGACGCCTATCAGCGGCGACACTGGCGATGGGGTGCAGGTCTATATCGGCTTGGGGCAGGCGTTCTGATGCGGAAAGCCCTGCTTTTCCCACTCGTGTTCGCTGCCGCCCCTGCTTTCGCCCAAGAAAGCGACAAGGACTATCTGACGTCTTTCCTTGAAGACAGCCTGTCGGACGCAGGGCGTTCAGTCAGTGTCACCGGCTTTGTCGGAGCCCTGCCTTCGCGCGCGACCATCGAAGTGCTGACAATTGCCGACGACAACGGCGTCTGGCTCACTCTTGAGGGCGTGACGCTGGATTGGAGCCAATCGTCGCTGCTGTCGGGTGAGTTGGTCATCAACGAGCTTTCGGCCAAACACCTTGTGATGGCCCGGCTGCCAGCCTCGGGCAACGCCAGCCTGCCTGCACCCGAGGCTTCAGGGTTCAGCCTGCCGGAGCTCCCGGTCTCAATCGACATCGGAAAACTTGCGATTGTTCAAATCGAGCTTTCTCCAGCTGTCTTGGGCCAACCGGTCGTAGGGCAACTTGACGCCGCGATGGCGCTGGCGGATGGCACCGGAAAGGCGGTGCTGAGCCTGATCCGGATGGGCGATGGACCCGCCGGGGCGATTACTCTGGATGCGGGTTATGACAACGCGACCGAAAAACTGGACCTGAACCTTGTCGCTGGCGAAGGCGTCAACGGTCTGGTCGCGACTGCACTTGGTCTTCCCGGCACCCCGGCGACCGACTTTCACCTGACCGGCTCTGGCCCACTTTCGGCATTCACCGCCGACATTCTGCTTGCCACTGATGGCGAGGAACGGCTGGCCGGCAATGTGACGCTTGCCGCAAAGGACAATGGTTATGGCCTCAGGGCAGACCTGTCCGGAAACCTGGCCCCACTGTTCCTGCCAGAGTACGCCGACTTTCTTGGCACCAGACTTGATCTTGTGCTGGAAGGTGAACGTGCAGCGTCTGGCGCGTTGACCCTTGACCAATTCCACCTCAAGGCGCGGTCGCTATCCGTCGAAGGTAGTGGCATGATCGCGGCGGACGGCGCCCCCGAAAGCCTGACGTTGAGCGGTCTATTGTCCAACCCGGATGGCGGCCCGGTTCTTTTGCCTTTCGGAGCGCGGGCCACGCGTATCGATGAGGCATCTTTCCAGATAGCCACCAGCCAAGAGGGCGACCATGGCTGGACGGCAAAGGCCCGGATCAGCGGGCTTGATCGCGCAGATCTTTCTGCCAGAGAGCTTGAACTTGGCGGTTCAGGCCGGATCGTCAGCGATCCCAATGGAAGCACCCTTAATGGCGCCCTTCACGTCTCGGCATCCGACCTTGCACCCACCGACGCCGGTCTTGCGAAGGCACTCGGGACCGAGCTTTCGGGTAGGTTGAACCTGCATCTTGCCAGCGGTGAGGATGGGCTTCGCCTTTCTGAAGTCACTTTTGCCGGACCGGGCCTGACTGTTGAAGGAGAGTTACAGGTCGCCGGGCTTTCTGCCGCGTTCCTTACTTCGGGCGATCTTACGCTAACGGTCGATGATCTTTCGCGCCTTGACGCGCTGGCCGGTCTTCCAGTTGCCGGTTCTGGCAGCATCCGAGCAGAGGGTTCTGTCAGCCGTCTTTCGGGTGATATTGATGGCACGGTCGCGCTGGCTGCCCAAGATCTGCGCGTCGGGATCGACCAGTTCGACCGCCTCTTGTCCGGTAATTCCACTGCCAAACTCTCGCTTCTTCGGGACAAAAGCGGGACCACCATCAGAAGCCTTGAGCTGAAGGCCGGATCTCTGACAGCGGCGTTGTCCGGGACGGCTCAAACGGCTGGAAGCGATCTTGCCGGAACGATCACGCTTGCCGACCTGTCGGCACTTGACCCCCTATATTCCGGCAAGGCGGTTTTTGATCTGGCAGTCACAGGAACGCCGCAGACTGCAAAACTGAAACTGACCGGCAAAGCCGAACGGTTGGCAATCGGCAATGTCTCAGTTGACCGGCTTCTGGCTGGACAAAGCACCCTGACGGCCGACATTGGACTTGCCGAAGGTCTTTTGGGTATCGATTCGATGCTTTTGTCAAACGCCGAGTTTGACCTTTCGCTGACAGGCAGCATCAAGGATGGGCAGCAACAGCTTTTGGTCAAAGGAAAGCTGGTGAATATGGGTCTTTTGGTGCCCGATCTGTCCGGTCCGCTTTCGGTATCCGGTACAATTCTTCAGGGTGAGACCGGCTATGGTCTTGACCTGATTGGCCGCGGGCCGGGGCAAGTGGATGGCAGGGTTACCGGAACACTCGCGCGTGATCTTGCCTCGGCTGACCTTTCGATTTCTGGAACCGGACAGGCCGGACTTGCCAATATCTTCATTGCGCCCCGCGTGCTGGATGGCGGCTCACGTTTTGACCTTCGTTTGATTGGGCCGTTGGAGGCTGCTTCGCTTTCAGGCCGGGTCACTTTGGCCAGGGGGCGGCTCAGCGACCCCAGCTTTGGCTTTTCGCTGCAGAACGTGGAAGCGATTGCCGATTTGAAATCGGGCAAGGCGCAGATTTCCGCGACCGCCGGACTGTCGACCGGCGGCAAATTACGGATCGAAGGGCCGGTCGGGGTGACTGCCCCCTTCCCCGCCGATCTTTCGGTAAGCTTGGACCGGGTTCGTTTTTTTGACCCCAAGCTTTACGAAACGGTGCTGGTCGGCAAACTTGGGATCAAAGGGCCCCTTTCCGGAGGTGCCACAATTTCTGGAGCGCTGACCCTTTCGGAGACCGAGCTTCGCGTCCCCGAATCGGGGATCGACGCGGCAGGTATCCTGATGGAAATCGACCACCGAAACGAACCTGCAGATGTCCGGGAAACGCGCAGCCGAGCCGGGCTTTTGAACGGAGTGGACGGCGGCCAGAGCAGTTCGTCACCGGCCTATCGGCTTGACCTGGTCCTTTCCGCACCAAGCCGGATTTTCCTTCGCGGTCGCGGCATCGACGCCGAACTTGGTGGCACATTGACACTGGGCGGCACAACTGCGGCGGTCGTTCCTTCAGGCGAATTCGGTCTGATTCGGGGGCGGCTCGACATCCTTGGCAAACGGTTGGTGCTAGAGACTGCGAACCTGATTCTGGAAGGCAGTATGGTGCCGCAGCTTGAGATTTCGGCCAGCACCGAAAGTGATGGGATTCAAAGCTACGTAAAGATCGAAGGTCCGGCGGATGAACCAAGGGTCGCATTCTCCTCGGTGCCTGATCTGCCGCAGGAAGAAGTGCTGGCCCGGCTTTTATTCGGGCGCGGCCTTGACAGCATCTCGGCCCTGCAAGCGGCCCAATTGGCTCAAGCGGTTGCCGTTCTTGCCGGGCGCGGGGGAGAGGGGGTGATCTCTCGGCTGCGCAAGGGCTTTGGTCTTGATGATCTGGACGTCGCAACCGCCGAAGACGGGACGACGGCGGTCAAGGCGGGGAAGTACATTACCGACAATGTCTATACCGAGGTCGAAATCGATCAGACCGGGACCAGCACGATCAACCTGAACCTTGATCTTCGCCCTGGGGTGACTGTCAAAGGCCGCGTCGGCGGCGACGGAGAAACCGGGGTCGGCATCTTCATCGAAAAGGATTACTGACCCGGCGTGACCGCCCTTTAGTCGCTCAACCCTCAGCCAGATGGCTGATCTGCATCATTGCCACATAGAAAAATGCAGATCGCCACCGGGATCAGCAAAAGCGGCAACAGCCCCGTGCTGGATGCGGGTTTCTGTACGACGACTTCTTCATCCTCGACCACGACGACTGGACCACCGGCAAAGGCTGTGGATCCCAACAACAGGGCGAAAACCAACGCGGAAATGGCTGTCTGCATCTAAGCCTCCGGGGTATCAGGTACAAGTTGAATATACCAGCAAACCGGCAAACAACCCTTACCAACGCCGACTTTTCGACCTTAGTCGATGATCCTTGCGAAATCGACAAAGCCCGCGCCGCCGCTCAAAAGCTCATGCGATCTGCGGACTGTGGTGCCGTCGATCCAGTATTCGTTGGTCATCGATCCCTGTGGGCGCGAGCAAGTTTCCACCACATGGGTGACCGTATAGCTACGCTCAAGAATCTCCAGGCTTTCCTTGCCGACGATTGCGGTGGAGCAGTCATACTTACGTCGGGTCGGCTGATCATCGGCACCAAGGAAATAATAGGCGCGTTCATAGGTGACGCCGGATGACAGCAACTGCGACACAGACGGTGCCTCGGCTGACATCAAGTCAGGTCCAAGGCCGCGAGTCTGAATCAGGATACCGTCGCGGAACGTGAAGGTCACACTATCCTGACTGGTCCAGGTCACTACGTTACCCTTGACATCACTTGGGCTCAGAAGCGCGGCGAAAGCACGGGCAGCAACTGCCGCTTGCAGGACCGGCGTGCCAAGCTTTTCAAGATCGGCGCGGGTCACCGGGGCTTGCGTCCCGGCAGCAGCAGACCCGCCATGCAGGGTGTTTTTCGCAACTGCGCCAAGCGCTTGGGCCAAGGGGGATGCTTGCGGCTTGCTACTTCCACAGGCCGACAACGTCGCCAGAATCAGCGCCCCGAAGACAAGCCTTCCAGTCCCGGTCAACGCCACACGCGGCCCCATTCAGGATCAAGCGCGCCAGTGTGGTAATCACGGATCCACTGGAAAAGTCGACCATCAACGTCCACCCGGGCCCCGCCATCGCCGCCAGCGGGCCGCAGCGCCACGTCAAGTTTGCTGTTTGTCTGGTTGCCAAGTGCCCAGTTGAGGGGGATCGTGAAGCGGATCCCCTTGTCATAGCCGCCTGCGCCCAGTTCGGCATCCGAGGCGTCGGTCACCGTCGCAAAAGCCCCGACGCGCCAGCCGTTCACAAAGACCCGGTCGATCGAAACTGTGGCACCGACGTCCCCGGCAAGATATTTGCCAACGTCCAACTGCCCCAGATAGCCATTGCCAAAGTCGTAATAGGCGGAAACGTGGCCAGTCACGATGTCATAATCATACTCGTCGAACCCGAAGGCCCCATCGGTATTGCGCTGCTTGGTGTAGTTCAGCTCGGCCCCGATGGCGAGTTTGCTTTCCACCGGTGCCCAGAGAAGTTCACCGGAAACCCCAGCGTGCATCCGTTCTAGATAGCCAAGCGTAACCCGTGAATACAGGTTTTCAGCCGGATGCGCGTACCAAGCCATGGTCAGCCGCTCCAGCGCGATGTCGCTATTTTCGTTGTAAAGCCCACCGTCGCTGCGAACATGCGGCAGGATCGAGGCGGACGGATCGGCAGACCCGTCGGACGTGCTGTAAAGCCGCCCGTAGATCGAGCCGGACAGGACCAAACCCGGGCTTAGATCATAAGAAGCCGAAAGCCGTGCTCCTACATCACCTTCCATCGGTGCGGTCATCCGAAGCGCGGGCTTCAAGCCCCAGTGGAACTTCGGGTACAGGCCAGCGTCACCCAGCGCATAGTCGGGCATCTGACCCGCATCGGTAATCGAAACCCGCTCCCGCAGGGCCGTCGCATTGTCGGCGGCAAATTCCAGATCCTCAAGATCGCTTCTGCGGATCGTGACCTTCGAAACCCCAACGCCATTGACCATCGGGACGATCTCGAACACCTCGACCGAGGCGGGCATCACATGGCTAAGGGCGCGGGCCGTCCGGCCGATCGCCTGGGCGCCGGCGTCAATCCGGCCGTTGCGGATGCGCACTTCCACCCGGTCGGCAGTAACGGCCATGTCCTCAACGACGATCCCGTCCTTGGCAAGTCGCGTTGCAAGCACAGTGCGCAGCGCGGGGCCTGCACCAGCCTGGGTGGCCCAACTGGAATCATAGGCACCCGAGTTCGCGCTGCGCGACGGACGCGCCTTGACCGGATCTGGCGCTGCACCCATCACGCCGCCCGACGCGCGGTGCTTGGGATCAAGGATCACATGCAGCACCAGACCCACTTCGCTACCGTAAAGCGAATAGGCCCCAAACCGGACATTCGGTCCCTTCTGGTATTCGATGCCAAAGTTCAGCGGGCTATCGTGCTCGATCAAGCCGCGCTGATCATCTTCCAGCAGATAGGCGTCTGAAGAATACTCACCCTTCAGCGTCCAGCGGTCGTTCAGCTTGTATTCGACCCCGCCGAAGAAAGCAGCGTCACCGCGGAACCACTGATCGATATGAATCTTTCCGTAATCTGAAGAAGACAGGGTCGGGCGGTTGCCAAACGGCGCACCGATCCCGCCGTTCGACCCCATGCGACCCCAGCCAAGACCGGCAGTCACTTTCAGCTTGTCGCCAAAACCTTTGGTCGCGGCGACATATTCCGAAGCCATCATCCCCTTGCCTGCCAGATCGATCACGCCAATCGTCACGGCTGGCAGGTAGCCGCTTTCTTTCACGACCTGATAATGCAGGTCGATGCTGCGATCGGTTTCTTTGTCTTTTTCAGCCGGGAACAGCGTGTTCCAGTCCCGCCAGGTGTTGAACCGGAACGAGGCCGACAACCGTTCCGAGAATTGGAACGAGAACGTCGCGCGCGTCAGTGGCCCGATATTGGCGAAATTGAACGAAAAGGTCGCGTCATCCTGCGCCTCGCCAGAGGGCATGTCGATCAGACCCGTCGCGCCGTTCAGGTTCAGCGACTTTGTCATTTCGGCCAAGGCCGGAAACGCCAAAAGCCCCGCACCAATCATGGTCGAGGCCGCAAGAGCGGCGAGCAGGGAACGTGGCATAGGCAGCATGTCGATCAGAACCCAGGATTTCGGAACAGTCTATGCGGAGGATCGCACCCTAGGGCAAGCAATATCCGCCCTTTAGTTGTGCATAAGCTGGGGACTATGGCCTTTCTGCACCGGTCTTTGCGGCAATGCCGGGGTCAGGGGGCCTCCTCCTCAAGTTTCAGGCGCAATTCCCGCAGAACCGGAAGAAGGGCTCGCACCCGATCCACCCCCAAAGCCTGTGCAACCTCGGCAATCTGGGGCACCACGGCCGCCACGGCAGAATCACGTGCCGCCCGCCCTGATGGGCTGATCGAGACGAACTTCTGCCGCGCGTCCTCCCAATCCGGGCGAATGTGGATATGCCCGGCCCATTCCAGCCGGGTCAGTGTATTGGTCATCGCGCCGCGCGTCACATGGAAGGCCTTTGCAAGCTGCGCCGGGGTGCGTTCCTCGCCCACCCGCGCCAGATGATTCAGCACCGAGAAATGCGACAGCTCCATTCCCTTGGGCAGGATCTTCGAGATCCGGTTGCGCGCCAGTTGGTCAGCCATGAACAACTCGCCAAACAGCGCGACAGCAAGATCGTCGTTGCGTTCCGTGCTCATGGCCCTGCAAAGCCCCGGTCATGGGTCAGCGAGGGCACACGGTGCCGCGCCTCGGCAACGCGGGCAAGGTCGAGATCGACCATTGTCACGCCAGCACCGGTTCCACCATCCGCCAGAACCTCGCCCCAAGGGGCAACGGCCAGCGAATGGCCATGGGTGCGGCGACCCTTGCCCTGTGATTCGGGGTGAAACCCGGTCTGCGCCGGGGCCAGGACAAAGCAGCCAGTCTCGATTGCACGGGCGCGTACCAGCAACTCCCAATGCGCGGCACCGGTGATGTGGTTGAAGGCGGCGGGCACAGTCAGGATCTGCGCGCCCGCTTGGGCCAAGCGGCGATAAAGCGCCGGAAAGCGCAGATCATAGCAGACCGTCATACCGATCATCCCCAACGGGGTTTCGGCCAGAACGGCCTTGTCCCCGGGGCGATAGCCTTCGCTTTCGCGGTAGACCTCGGTCGCCGAGACATTTACGTCGAACATGTGGATCTTGTCATAACGCGCAGCGATCTCGCCATCCGGGGCGATTAGAAAAGACCGGTTGGCGAATCGACCATCGGCATCCGTGGTCAAAAGGCCCAGCGAGCCGATCAGCAGCCAAACGCCCAGCGACTTGGCCTCGACCACCAGGGCACCAAGAGTATGATCCTCGGCTTCACTGCGAAACACCGCGCGCTGATGGCCCCGGCTTGAGGAAAGCCCGTTCGTCAACTCGGGCGTCAGAACGAATTCCGCGCCCTTCGCAGCCGCCTCACGCACAAACCCCAGCGTCACCGGCAAGTTCACCGCCGGATCGTCACTGACCGTAAGCTGGACCAGCCCCGCACGCATCAGGCGGCCAACAGCGGGTCAAGCTTGCCCGCCTCATCCAGCGCATAAAGGTCATCGCAACCGCCAACATGAAGGTCTTCAATAAAAATCTGCGGCACGGTCTGGCGACCGCCGGCACGAAGCGTCATGGCCATCCGCAAGTCATGGTCTCCGCCGACATCAATCTCCTTGAAGGTAACACCCTTGCGACCAAGCAACCGCTTGGCGGCCTGACAGTAACCGCAGGTGGGGGTAGTGTAGATTTCGACGTGTCGCATAGGGAACCTCTTTCCCCATGACTTAGGAAATTCACGCCTCTTTCGCAACGCGTGCCAGCGACAGAACTGATACAGACTGCGCCCCGGCTGCGAAAAGTGCTTCGGTCGCTGCGGCAAAGGTCGCACCCGAGGTCATCACATCATCGACAAGCAATATGTCGCGGGCGCAAACCACGGCTTCTCTGCGCGGTGGCACGACGAAGGCGTCAAGCAAATTGGCAAAGCGCCCGTCCCTTGTCTTGCCGTCCTGAGTTCCAGTCGGGCGGCGCCGGATCAGCGCATCCGGGCATTGCGAAAGCCCGGTAAGCCGCGCGACCGCCTTCGACAACAGCGCCGCCTGATTATATTTTCGCCGAAACAGCCGGAACCAATGCAGCGGTGTGGGAACCACAAGCATTCCCGGCTTCAGTATCGGTTGCGCGACCCTTGTCATCCATGCAGCAGCAGGCCGGGCAAGGTCCATCCGGTCGCCATGCTTCAGAGCCAGCACCAGACTGCGCGCGTTGTCGCCGTACAGCAGCGCCGACCGCCCTCGCTCCCACGGGCGAGCAATCGTCAGACAATCGTCGCACAGCACCCTTTCAGTCCGGTCCGGCCCCGGCAAGGGTGTCCCGCATTGGTCGCAGACCAGCCCCGAGATGAAATGGGTTGCTCGCCAGCACTCGGCGCAAAGGCCAAAGTCCGAAATGACGGCCTGGCCACAACTGATACACTGCGGCGGGTATAGAAGGTGCAGCGCAGCTTGCATTCCCATTCTCGTCCCCCCATCCTTTAGGCGATGACCACGCCCCCGATCCTGACTGACCTTTCGACACTAGCCTGCCAGCGCCGCCGTGCCACAGGCTTGCCCGGCCATTCAGCCGCAATGCTCCTGCACGCGCTTGCGGCCGATGATCTTCAGGAAAGACTGCTTGAGGTTAACAAAAGGTTTACGTTACCTGCCCTGATCTCAGGTTTTCCCGGGATCTGGCACGACCTTCTGCCCGAAGCCCTGCAAACTGAACCCACTGAACTTCTCCCACTCGCTCAAGCCACGCATGACCTTGTGATCCACGCGCTGTCGCTGCACTGGGCGAACGACCCCCTCGGTCAACTGATCCAGTGCCGCCGAGCTCTGATACCTGACGGGTTATTCCTTGGCGTCCTTTTCGGCGGCCGGACCCTGCAGGAACTCCGCGCCGTCTTGGCCGAAGCCGAAAGCCGGGTCACTGGCGGCCTGTCCCCCCGCGTCCTGCCGATGGGCGAAATCCGCGACCTTGGCGCGCTGATGCAGCGGGCTGGCTTTGCCCTGCCAGTCGCCGACAGCGTGACCCAAACTGTGCACTACGCCAGTCTCGCGGCCCTGATGGCCGACCTGCGCGCGATGGGCGAAACCAGCGCCCTTGCCGCCCGTCCCCGCCACTTCACCCGCCGGAGGATCTTTGACGAGGCCGAAGCAATATACCAAGAGAACTTCCCTGCGCCGGAAGGCCGGGTCAGGGCAACTTTCGAACTGGTTTTCCTTACGGGCTGGTCCCCACATGACAGCCAGCAGCAACCCCTCCGCCCCGGCAGCGCCAAGGCAAGGCTTGCCGACGCCCTGCGCGTCCCCGAACTGCCGCTCAAGAATGATTGACCGGGCCGCGCAAGACGCTATGTCCGCAAAGCCCCCTCCGGAATGGACCCATGTCTGACCTTACCCGCCCAGAACACGCCCCCGCCGACCACCCCAAACTGCCAAAGCAAATGATCGGGGTGCTTTTGGCCAACCTAGGCACGCCCGACGGTTACGACTACTGGCCAATGCGTCGCTATCTGTCCGAGTTTCTTTCCGACAAGCGGGTCGTCGACTACCCAAGCTGGAAGTGGCAGCCCCTGCTGCAACTGATCATCTTGACCAAGCGACCCTTCTCCTCGGGCAGGAACTACAAGTCGATCTGGAATCACGAAAAGAACGAAAGCCCGCTGCTGACCATCACCAAGGCGCAGACGGCGGCAATCGCCAAGGCCATGTCCGACCGGTACGGCGCCGAAGTCATGGTCGATTTCTGCATGCGTTATGGCAACCCGTCGACCAAGTCGAAGGTCAAGGCCATGGTTGAAGCGGGCTGCAACAAGATCCTGTTCTTCCCGCTTTACCCGCATTACGCGGGAGCCACCTCAGCCACCGCGAACGACCAGTTCTTCCGCGCCATGATGGCCGAAAAGCGCCAACCCGCCGCGCGCACCGTGGCGGAATATTTCGAGCATCCCCTTTATATCGACGCCTTGGCGAAATCCGTCGAAACCGCCTATGCGAGACTCGACCATGTTCCCGACGTTTTGGTTGCCAGCTACCACGGCATGCCCAAGCGCTATCTGATGTCCGGCGACCCCTATCATTGCCAATGTCAGAAAACATCGCGCCTGCTGCGCGAGCGGCTGGGATGGGAGAAGGGGCGGATCGAAACCACCTTCCAGTCGGTCTTCGGCCCCGAGGAATGGCTGAAACCCTATACCGTCAAACATGTGGCCGAACTGGCCAAACAGGGCAAGAAGCGCATCGCCGTCATCGCCCCCGCCTTCAGCGCCGATTGCATCGAGACTCTGGAGGAAATTCAGGGCGAGATCCAGGAAGCTTTCCTCCACGCAGGCGGCGAAAGCTTTACCTATATACCCTGCCTGAACGATGATGCCGCCCATATCGCAGCACTTTCCGCTGTGATCGATGAAAACCTGGCCGGTTGGCTGCCAAAACGGGGATAACCCTATGATCGATCTTTCCGCCTTCCACGCGCTTGCAACCATGGACCTTGGCCCGATGTCTGCAAAGCCAACCAGCATCGAAGGCAACCAGATGGAAGCCTCGGTCGCCTTGGCCAGCCACAACGGCGGCAAGGTGGAAATCGGCGTCTGGGAATGCACGCCCGGCCGCTTCACCGCCGACCGCAGCAAAAGCGCCGAGTTCTGCCATTTCATCGCGGGCAAGGTCGAAATGACCCATGCCGACGGCACGAAATCTCTCCTTGGCCCCGGTGACGCAATTGACCTGCCGCTCGGCTGGAAAGGCGAATGGCGGGTGATCGAACATGTCCGCAAGCTTTATGTGATCACCCAAGGCTGATCCGGTCGGCCCAGGGTGTCGCAACCTTGTCATCTGAAGGTGACAGGTTCCGGCTGACCCTGACCGAAAGGATTGGCCATGCCGCTCGACACCTACGACCTTGAAGACGCCTACGACATCAACGGCCCCGAAGAGGCCCGCCAGATGTACGGCAGCTGGGCCGCGACCTATGACGAAAGCTTCGGCAAGGGCTGGGGCTATATCGCGCCGCGCGAAATTGCCGCGATCCTGAGAGCAGAGATCAGCTCCGACGCCGCGATCCTTGATATCGGCGCAGGCACCGGCCTTGTGGCCGAACACCTGCGTGGCCAGACCGTCGACGCGCTGGATATCACGCCCGAGATGCTGGACATCGCCCGGACGAAGGGGCTTTACCGCAACCTCATGGTCGATGACCTCACCAAGATGCTGGACATCCCCGACGCCAGCTATGATGCGGTCATCAGCTGCGGCACCTTCACCCACGGCCATGTCGGGCCGGAATGCTTCCCCGAGCTTCTTCGCATCACCAAGCCCGGTGCCGTCTTCGCCTGCGGCACCATCGGCCCGGTGCTGGACGGTGTCGGTTTCGGCTCGGAACTGGCCCGCATGGTTGCGCATGGCAAAATCACGCCGGTCAGCTGGCGTGACATCCCGATCTATGAAGGCAAAGACCACCCGCACGCCAAGGACCGTGGTCTGGTGATGGTGTTCCGCAAGCTTTGAAAAAGTGCCAGCAATTCGTCACCGGGCGGGCTTGACATCGGGCTACTGCCCGGGCCTCCTCCGTGCTTTCCAGCGCCCACGGTGACGAAATGCCAAGCTACAAGAACTCTGACCCGATCCCGCCGATCATGCGGGGATCGCCGCCACAGCCCGATATGCGTATTCCCTTGATCGACTGGGATCGAGCACCTTGGAATCGCTGGTCATTCCAGCATGTACGCGAACTTGTTCCTACTGCCTGCATCCGCCGTGGTGATATCGTGACCCCGCTTCCGGCCGCATCGGGAAGCCTGGACGCCCTGAACTTCCGCGGCCCTGAAGGCGAAATCACCACCTTCGGCCAGATGCTGGAAGACACCTACACCGATGCGATGCTTGTCTGGAAAGATGGCAAGGTGTTGCATGAAAGCTATCACAACGGCATGACGCCGCAGTCGGTGCATCTTCTGCAATCGGTCAGCAAGTCCGTGACCTCGGCAACGGCGGGCTGCCTGATTGGCCAAGGCCTTCTCGACCCGTCAGCGCCGGTCACCCACTATCTGCCAGAACTGGCCGGAACCGCGTGGAACGGTGCAAGCCTCCAGCACGTGCTCGATATGACTTCCGGCACCCGCTATTCCGAGGACTACGATATCCGCGACAGCGATGTCGGAAAGACCGACTATGCCTCTGGCTGGAAGCCAGCGCCGGAAGGGGTCGACATCAGCAATTGGCCAAGCTGCATGTGGGAACAGATGCTTGGATTGAAGACAGCGGATGCCGAACATGGCCAGCGGTTTCACTACCGCTCGATTGAAACCGATGTCCTTGCCCACGCAATGGAACGGGTTACCGGAAAGCGCCTGCCTCAGCTGATTTCCCAGCATCTCTGGCAACCCATGGGGTGCGAGGAGGACGCGACAATCACTGTGGATCGCGCTGGCTACGGCCTAGCCTGCGGCGGGATCAGCGCCAGCCTGCGCGACATGGCCAGGTTCGGGCTGATGCTCTTGCAAAATGGCAAGTTGGGCGATCGCCAGATCGTTCCCGAATTCTGGTGTCAGGACATACGGCACGGCAAGCACGGGCTGTACGATGCCGAAAGCTATCGCGACTGGCCGAACGGCGCGTATCGCAACCAGTTCTGGGTCGAAGACAGCCGCCTTGGCCGCCATTTCTGCTTCGGCATCTTTGGCCAGATGGTGATGATCGCTCCGGGAAGCGGCTTGATGGCGGTCAAGTTCTCGACCTGGCCCGATTTCCTAAGCCCAGCAATGTCCTCGGCTGCGATATCCGCACTGGACGCTGTCGCGACGGAATTCGCAGGCTAGAGGTCAAGGCCGGGATCGCCGGTGAATCGCCTTGCATTGCCGCTGGCCCTGGCATATATCGCTTTCAACAGCTGTTTCGGGGTCCAAACTCGAAGCTACCGAAAGTCACGGGCGGGCCGCTGGGTCCGCCTTTTTGTTTCTGGAACCCCAATGTCCGATCTTATCGCCAAGACCGCCATCGACCGCCGTCTGGCCGACATCGTCGGCCCGGTCATCGAAGGCCTCGGGTTCGAGCTGGTCCGCATCCGCCTGATGGGCGGCAAGACGCGGGTCCTGCAGATCATGGCCGACCGTCCTGACGGCGGGATTGGTGTAGATGAATGCGGCGACATTTCGACTGCAGTGTCTGCCGTGCTGGACGTCGAAGACCCGGTTGAAGACAACTACGTTCTCGAAGTCTCGTCCCCCGGTATCGACCGTCCGCTGACCCGGCCTAAGGATTTCGATGTCTGGAAGGGTTGGGAAGCCCGGATCGAGACGACCGAGCTGATCGACGGCCGCCGCCGCTTCAAGGGCACGCTTACCGGGATCGAAGGCGACGAAGTCCTGATCACGATCGAAGAGGCAGGCGAAGAGGTGACCATCGGGCTGAAGTTCGATTGGCTCAGCGACGCCAAGCTGATTCTCACCGACGAGCTGATCAACGAGATGTTGCGCCAAAAGAAGGTGCAGGAACCGGCCGAGGGCCAGTTCGACGAAATCGAAGAAATTGACGGGGACGAGGACGACACGCCTGCCCCTCCGACGAAACACTAGGGAGAGAAACCCATGGCAATCACCTCAGCCAACCAGCTGGAGCTTCTGCAGACCGCCGAAGCCGTCGCGCGCGAAAAGATGATCGACCCGGAACTGGTGATCCAGGCGATGGAGGACAGCCTCGCCCGGGCCGCCAAGTCGCGCTACGGCGCGGAAATGGACATCCGCGTCAAGATCGACCGCAAGACCGGCCGCGCCAGCTTTACCCGCGTCCGGACCGTGGTCGAGGATGATCTGGTCGAGAACCACCATTCGCAGATCACCGTGGCCCAGGCAAAGGGGCTGCTGGAAGACCCGCAGGTCGGCATGGAAGTCATCGACGAGGTGCCGCCGGTTGACCTTGGCCGCATCGCCGCGCAATCGGCCAAGCAGGTGATCTTGCAAAAGGTCCGCGAAGCCGAACGCGACCGCCAGTTCGAGGAATTCAAGGACCGCAAGGGCACGATCATCAACGGTGCCGTCAAGCGCGAGGAATACGGCAACGTCATCGTCGACATCGGCCGTGGCGAAGGCATCCTGCGCCGCAACGAAAAGATCGGCCGCGAAGCCTACCGCATCGGCGACCGCATCCGCTGCTACATCAAGGACGTCCGTCGCGAACCGCGCGGGCCGCAGGTCTTCCTGTCGCGTACCGACCCGCAGTTCATGGCCGAGCTTTTCAAGATGGAAGTGCCGGAAATCTATGACGGCATCATCGAGATCAAGGCCGTTGCCCGTGACCCCGGCTCTCGCGCCAAGATCGCCGTCATCTCCTACGACAACTCGATCGACCCGGTCGGCGCCTGCGTCGGTATGCGCGGCAGCCGCGTCCAGGCCGTGGTCAACGAACTGCAAGGCGAAAAGATCGACATCATCCCGTGGAATTCGGACATCGCGACCTTCCTTGTGAACGCGCTGCAACCGGCGGAAGTCACCAAGGTCGTCTTCGACGAAGAGGCCGGCAAGATCGAAGTCGTGGTTCCCGATGAACAGCTCTCGCTGGCCATCGGTCGCCGCGGCCAGAACGTCCGCCTTGCCAGCCAGCTGACCGCACTCGACATCGACATCCTGACCGAGGGTGAGGAAAGCCAGCGCCGTCAGGCCGAATTCGCCGAACGCACCAAGCTCTTCATGGATGCGCTAGATGTTGACGAGATGATGGCCCAGCTTCTGGTCGCCGAAGGTTTCACCAACCTTGAAGAAGTCGCCTATGTCGAGCTGGACGAACTTCTGTCCATCGACGGCTTCGACGAAGGCACCGCCGGTGAACTTCAGGCCCGCGCCCGTGACTATCTGGAAGCGGCCAATGCCAAGGCGATGGAAAACGCCCGGGCTATGGGCGTTGAAGACAGCCTGGTGAACTTCGAAGGCCTGACCCCCCAGATGCTGGAAGCACTGGCCCTGGACGGGATCAAAACGCTGGAAGACTTCGCTACCTGCGCTGACTGGGAACTCGCCGGCGGCTGGACGACCGAGAACGGCCAGCGCAAAAAGGACGAAGGCGTGCTGGAGAAGTTCGAAATGTCGCTGGAGGAGGCGCAGACTTTGGTCATGACCGCACGCGTCATGCTGGGCTGGGTCGATCCGACAGAACTGAAAAAGTCGGCTGAAGACGCCGACGAGACCGAGGAGGCCGAGGCCTGATCTCAGGCCTCGGGCACACGCCGCAATGACGCGCGGGGGTCGGGAAAAGGACAGGGAGGATCCGGAACGCAAGTGCATTGCGACCGGGGAAAGCCAGCCGAAGGCCGGGCTGATCCGGTTCTGTCTTGATCCCGAAGGTCAGATCGTTCCGGATATTCTGGGAAAGCTGCCGGGGCGGGGGATCTATGTTTCTGCCGACCGGGCGGCTATGGCCCTGGCGGCAAGGAAGGGTCTCTTCGCCCGTGCCGCCCGGCAATCGGTGAAGGTACCGGATGGATTGGCCGAACTGGTGGAAAAGCTGATCGGGCAGCGTGTCGTCGAACTGCTCAGCATGGCCCGCAAGGCTGGGGATGCAGTCACCGGCTACGAAAAGGTTAAGGACTGGCTGCTCAAAGGAACGGCGACGACGCTGATCCAGGCCACCGACGGGTCGGAACGGGGCAAGACCAAGTTGCACGCGCCCGAGGGCAAGGGTGGCTTTATTGGCATTTTGACGGCTGGGGAAATCGGTTTGGCATTCGGGCGCGAACGTGCGATACACGCCGCGCTTGCCGCTGGTGGACTCAGAACTCGTGTTGTAGAGGAAGCGGCAAAACTCGCTGGCCTGCGTGGTCAGACTGGCGGGGATGACGGCGGCGAGACCGCCATGAAGGATACGTAGGACGCATGAGCGATACAGACGGCAAGAAACCTCTTGGCCTCGGGGGCGCCCCCCGTTCCGGACAGGTGAAGCAAAGCTTCAGCCACGGCCGGACCAAGAGCGTCGTGGTCGAAACCAAGCGCAAGCGCGTTATGGTGCCCTCTCCGGTCAAACCGGGGACCCCAGGTGCAACCGCGCCGGCGAACTCGTCCGCTCTGGGCGATCCGTCCAAGCGTCCTGCCGGAATTTCCGATGCCGAGATGGAGCGTCGCCTTTCGGCTTTGCGTGTCGCCAAGGCACGCGAAGCTGAGGACAACGCACGTCGGGCCGAAGAAGACCGCACCCGCGAGGAAGATCGCGCCCGTCGTCGCGAAGAGATCGAGACCAAGGATCGTGAAGACCGTGCCCGCGAGGAAGCGCTTCGCCTGAAGGCCGAAGAAGAAGACCGCGCCGCCAAGGCAGAAGCCGCCGCCAAGGTTGCTGCGGCCGAGTCTCGCAAGGCCGATGTTCTGGGCACCCGCGCCCGCTCGACCACGCCGCCCCCGGTAACTGCCAAGCCAACCGACCGTGCCGCTCCGGCAGCTCCGGCTGCGACCGAAGATGCGCGCGGCCCGGCCTCGGCCAAGCCCGGCCTCAGCCCGCGCAAGACTGACCGCGAAAAGGACGACCGTGCAGACCGTGGCGCCAAGCGCGGCACCGGCGACGAAGGCCGTCGCTCGGGCAAGCTGACGCTTTCTGACGCGATTTCTGACGAAGGCGGTCGCCAGCGCAGCCTTGCGGCGATGAAGCGCAAGCAGGAAAAGGCCCGCCTGAAGGCACTGGGTCTGGGTCAAAAGGCCGAAAAGCAGGTCCGCGACGTGCAGTTGCCTGAAACCATCGTGGTCAGCGAACTGGCAAACCGGATGGCCGAACGCGGTGCCGACGTGGTCAAGTCGCTGATGAAAATGGGCATGATGGTCACCATGAACCAAGCCATCGACGCCGACACCGCCGAACTGGTGATCGAAGAATTCGGCCACAAGGCCGTGCGCGTTTCGGACGCTGACGTTGAACAGGTCATCGACACGGTCAAGGACTCGGACGACAACCTTGTGCCGCGCCCGCCGATCGTCACGATCATGGGCCACGTCGACCACGGCAAGACCTCGCTTCTGGACGCAATCCGCAAGACCAGCGTAGTCTCGGGCGAAGCCGGCGGGATCACCCAGCATATCGGTGCCTATCAGGTGACGGCGGCGAACGGGCAGGTCATCACGTTCCTCGACACGCCCGGCCACGCCGCCTTTACCTCGATGCGCTCACGCGGGGCACAGGTGACGGACATCGTGATTCTGGTGGTTGCCGCTGATGACGCCGTGATGCCGCAGACCGTTGAGGCTATTGCGCACGCCAAGGCCGCCAAGGTCCCGATGATCGTGGCGATCAACAAGATCGACAAGCACGATGCCAATCCGCAAAAGGTGCGGACTGACCTTCTGCAGCACGAGATCGTTGTCGAAGCAATGTCCGGCGACGTGCAAGATGTTGAAGTCTCGGCCAAAACCGGCCTTGGGTTGGATGACCTCCTCGAGGCGATCTCGCTGCAAGCCGAAGTCCTTGAACTCCGCGCCAACCCGAACCGAGCGGCACAGGGTGCAGTGATCGAAGCCAAACTTGACGTGGGCCGGGGCCCGGTCGCGACGGTGCTGGTCCAGAACGGCACGCTGCGCAAGGGCGACATCTTCGTCGTCGGCGAACAGTGGGGCAAGGTCCGCGCGCTGATCAATGACAAGGGCGAGACGATTGGAGAAGCTGGTCCATCGGCTGCAGTCGAAGTGCTGGGCCTGTCGGGCACGCCCTCGGCTGGCGACACGCTGAACGTCGTCGAAACCGAGGCGCAAGCCCGCGAGATTGCCGACTACCGGATCAAGACCGCCAAGGACAAGCGGGCTGCGGCCGGGGCTGCGACCACGCTGGAACAGCTTATGGCCAAGGCCAAGGCCGACCAATCCGTCGCGGAACTGCCGATCGTGATCAAGGCCGACGTGCAAGGGTCTGCCGAAGCCATCGTTCAGGCGATGGAAAAGATCGGGAACGACGAGGTCCGCGTCCGTATCCTGCATTCGGGTGTCGGGGCGATCACGGATACTGACGTAGCCCTGGCTGATGCCTCAAAGGCCCCGGTCATCGGCTTCAACGTCCGTGCGAATGCGACGGCCCGGGCTTCGGCGACCCAGAAGGGTGTCGAGATCCGCTACTACTCGATCATCTATGACCTCGTCGACGACATCAAGGCTGCTGCATCGGGCCTTCTCAAGGCCGAGGTTCGTGAGACTTTCATCGGCTATGCGAAGATCCTGGAGGTCTTCAAGGTCTCCAACGTCGGCAAGGTCGCGGGCTGTCTGGTCACCGAAGGCGTCGCCCGGCGGTCAGCTGGCGTGCGTCTTCTGCGCGACAACGTGGTGATCCACGAGGGAACGCTGAAGACACTGAAACGCTTCAAGGACGAGGTGAAAGAAGTCATTTCGGGTCAGGAATGCGGGATGGCGTTCGAGAATTACGAGGATGTCCGGCAGGGCGATGTCATCGAAATCTTCGAGCGCGAGGAAGTTCAGCGCTCGCTCGCTTGATAAAATCCCGCAGAGTGTCCACGGTGGGCACTTTGCGAATAATCCAATGACCGCAGAGGCTTGGTCGTGGACGTTAGGAAAAAATTAGGAACTGCGCCGGGCCTTTGGTCCGGCGTTCTTCTTTGGGAACGAGGTGCGGCAGCCTAAAGCCAGTCGCGCAGGATCGGGATCAGCGGCAGGTCGGCGGGGGGCATGGGGTAGTCGCGGAGCGCGTTCGGTTTGACCCAGGCGAGGGTCTGCCCCTCAGTCGCGCGTGGGGTGCCTTGCCAGCGGCGGCAGGCGAAGAGAGGCATCAAGAGATGGAAGTCCGGATAGCTGTGGCTGGCGAAGGTCAGGGGGGCGAGGCAGGAGGACCACGTGTCGATGTCCAGCTCCTCTTTCAACTCGCGGATCAGCGCGGCTTCGGGGGTTTCGCCAGGTTCCACCTTGCCGCCGGGAAATTCCCAGAGGCCTGCAAGCGACTTGCCTTCCGGGCGCTGGGCCAGAAGCACGCGGCCATCGGGGTCGATCAGGGCGACGGCGGAGACGAGGAGAGTCTTCATGCGGTCTCCTTGTTGGGACGACCGGGGGCCAGCCCCCGGACCCCCGGGATATTTGGGAACAGAAGATATCAGGAGCGGTAGTCAGCGTTGATTGCGACGTAGCGGGCGGTGAGGTCGCAGGTCCAGACCGAGCGTTTGGCTTTAGCAAGACCAAGATCTACCGCAAAGACGAGTTCGGGCTGCTGCATGTAGGAGGCGCCGTCCTCTTCCTTGTAGTCGGGGTTCCGCCAGCCGTTCTTGGCAACAAGGATATCGCCGAAGCGGATGGTGAGCTTGTCCCGCTCGGCCGCCGCACCCGATTTGCCGATGGCGGCGACGATGCGGCCCCAGTTCGGGTCTTGCCCGGCAACGGCGGTTTTCACCAAGGGCGAATTGGCGATGGCGAAGGCGACCTTGGCGGCGTCTTCGTCGCTGGCGGCGCCGGTAACGCGGACCTCAAGCAGTTTGGTCGCCCCTTCGCCGTCGCGGACCACCTGCAATGCGAGGTCGCGCATGACGCCGTGGAGGGCGGCCTCGAAAGCCTTGGCGGTGGTGCCTTTCACCTCGGCGGCGGCGGACTGGCCTGTGGCAGCGACCAGAAGCGTGTCGGAGGTTGAGGTGTCGCTGTCGACGGTGATCGAGTTGAAGGTGCCGTCAACATTGCGCGAGACCATCTTTTGCAAGCTGGACTGGCTGATCTTGGCATCGGTGAAGATGTAGACCAGCATCGTTGCCATATCGGGCGCAATCATGCCCGAGCCTTTGGCGATGCCGGCGATGTTGATCACGCCGCCTTCGCCCTGCACGGTTGCAGCAGCCCCTTTCGGGAAGGTGTCGGTGGTCATGATCGCCTGAGCGGCACCTTCGATAGCCGCCTCGGTCAGGGCTTTGGCCAGATCGGGCACCTTGGCGGTGATCCGGTCATAGGGCAGCGGCTCGCCGATCACGCCGGTCGAGGAGGAGTAGACGCGGGCAGCGGGAATGCCCAGTTCCTTGGCGACTGCACTGGTCACGGCGGCAACAGCCTGATCCCCCAGCTTGCCAGTGAAGGCGTTGGAGTTGCCCGAGTTGACGATGATGGCAGCACCCACGCCGTCGGGGACCTTCATCAAAAGCTTGGCCTGACCATCCCGCACGCAGGCGGACCGGGTGGAAGACCGCGTGAAGGCCCCAGCCATAATCGTGCCGGGGGCAAGGCGGACAAGCATCACGTCCTTGCGGTTCTGGTAGCGCACGCCTGCTTCGACTGCGGAGAATTCAGCCCCCTTGATCTGGGGCAGAGCCGGGAAGCTGGCGGGGGCCAGGGGCGAGACCGGCTTGGCCTTCTTGGCCTTGGTGGGGGCGTCTGCCCCCTTGTCCGTCAGCTTGCGAAGTTTCTTCTTCAGCGCCTTCGCTGCGGCCTTCCAGTCAGTCTTGCCCATGGTTTGCCCTTTCAGGTTCAGTCGATCAGTGCAGTGTTCTTTAGGATCGCGGGGTCAATGCCTTCGCCTTCACGTGTGACGGCGGCTTTGCCGGAAAGATCCGCAATCAGTGCATCGACGGCGGTGCGTTCGATCTCTTGGGCCAGATCGTCGCGCAGCTGGTCAAGGGTCGGATTTGCAGCAATGCGGGTTTCCTGCACGAGAATCAGATGGTAGCCGAATTCGGTCTGGATCGGACCGGAGACCTCGCCAACTTTGGCGGCAACGACGGCATCTTCGAAGGGCTTGACCATCATGCCAAGCCCGAACCAGCCCAGATCGCCGCCAGCGCTGCCTGAGCCGGTGTCGATCGACTTGGTCATGGCGATTTCGGCAAAATCCCCACCAGCGGCGAGGTCGGCCTTGATCGCATCAGCCTCTTCGGCGGTCTTCACCAGAATATGGGCGGCGTGGTATTCAGTCTGGGGTGCGGCATCCTTGAAGCGCGCGTCGTAGGCGGCTTGCAAAGCCTCATCCGTCACGGCGACAAGGGCGACATTTTCCATCGCGATGCCAGAAATATAGCCGCGCGCCTCGTTCGACAGGACGGCGGTGTTGCGTGGTGAGATTTCCGTGACCGACTGGCGCAGGACTTCCTGCTGGACGAGTTGATCAAGGATTCCCTTGAAAAGCACATCGTCCGCCATCGACTGATACTGTTCGGGCAAGGTTTCACGCATGGCAATCATCTCGCCCAAGGTGATCACGGTGCCGTTCACCGTTGCAACCACCGTCGAGGCGGATTCGCCTTCGGCGTGGGCCGACGCCGAAAACAGGGCCGCCAGGGCCAAACCACGCCAAAGTGCCGAAAATCTGCTCATATCACCGTCTCCTGATCGGGCCGGACATGCCTGCCACGTTGACTATGCCAAGCCTACACCTTACATCGCGGCAGTCGCGAGGGCAGCCTTTGGGCTTTCTTGTCGGCACTTCTATGGAAGGCATCGGGGGCGGGCAAGCCCGAGAACCTTTCGTTTTAGTTAGGAACCTGCCCGGACGGAGAAAAGATGCTTGGATTTGGTGCACTCGCGCGGAAGGTTTTCGGAACGCCGAACGACCGCAAGGTGAAATCCGTGCGTCCGATCGTTGAGGCGATCAACGTGCTGGAGCCCGAGTTCCAGAAGCTGAGCGATGACGAGATCATCGCCAAGACGCGCGATTTGCAAAAGCGAGTGCAAGAGGGCGGGGAAAGCCTGGATGCGATCCTGCCGGAGGCCTTTGCCAACTGCCGCGAAGGCGCACGCCGGGCCCTTGGCCTGCGCGCCTTTGATGTGCAGCTGATGGGGGCAATCTTCCTGCATCAGGGCAACATCAGCGAGATGAAGACCGGCGAAGGCAAGACGCTCGTCGCCGTGTTTGCCGCCTATCTGAACGCGCTGGCGGGCAAGGGCGTGCATGTGGTCACGGTGAACGATTACCTGGCCAAGCGCGACTCGGAATGGATGGGCAAAGTCTATGGCGCGCTGGGGCTGACGACGGGTGTGGTCTATTCGCACCAGCCGGATGATGAAAAGCGCGCGGCTTATCGGTCGGACATCACCTATGCGACCAACAACGAGCTTGGGTTCGACTATCTGCGCGACAACATGAAGGGCTCGATCGAGGAGATGTCCCAGCGCGGGCATTTCTATGCCATCGTGGACGAAGTGGACTCGATCCTGATCGACGAAGCGCGGACGCCGCTGATCATCTCGGGTCCCAGCCAGGACCGGGGCACGCTTTACCAGTCGGTGGATGCGGTCATTCCCAGCCTGCTTGACGAGCATTTCAAGCTGGATGAAAAGGCCCGCAACGTGACCTTCACCGAAGAAGGCAACGAGGCGATTGAAGATATCCTGCAAAAGGCCGGGATCCTGCCCGAGGGTCAGAGCCTTTATGCGGCGGAAAGCACCACCATCGTTCACCACGTCAATCAGGCCCTGCGGGCGCACAAGCTTTTTCACAAGGACCAGCAATACGTCGTCATGAACGGCGAGGTGATGCTGATCGACGAATTCACTGGCCGAATGATGAAGGGCCGCCGTCTGTCGGACGGGTTGCATCAGGCAATCGAGGCGAAGGAGCGCGTCCAGATCAAGCCCGAGAACGTCACCTATGCCAGCGTGACCTTCCAGAACTATTTCCGGCTGTATTCCAAGCTGGCAGGGATGACCGGCACCGCCGTGACCGAGGCCGAGGAATTCCGCTCGATCTACGGGTTGGGCGTCGTTGAAGTGCCGACGAACCGCACGGTGCAGCGCAAGGACGAGCATGATGAGGTCTTCCGCACCGCGCGTGAGAAGTATCAGGGGATCCTGAAATCAATCGCTGAGGCGCATGGGCGGAAGCAGCCGATTCTGGTTGGCACGACCTCGATTGAAAAGTCCGAGCAGTTGTCGGAACTTCTGACTAAGGCCGACATCGCGCATAGCGTGCTGAACGCCCGCCAGCACGAGTTGGAAGCGAAGATCGTTGCCGATGCCGGTAAGCTGGGATCGGTGACCATTGCCACCAACATGGCGGGCCGGGGAACCGACATCAAGCTGGGCGGCAACGTGGAATTCAAGGTGATGGAAGCCATCGCCGCCGATCCTCACGGTGACCACGTCGCGATCCGCGCCCGGATTGAAGGTGAGCATCTGGACGAGGAAGAGGCGGTCAAAGCCGCAGGCGGGCTGTTCGTGCTGGCGACGGAACGCCACGAAAGCCGCCGGATCGACAACCAGCTGCGCGGCCGGTCGGGCCGTCAGGGTGACCCGGGGCGTTCGGCGTTCTTCCTGTCGCTGGAAGACGACCTGATGCGGATCTTTGGGTCGGAACGGCTGGACAAGATCCTGACGACGCTGGGGATGAAGGAAGGCGAATCCATCATTCACCCCTGGGTCAACAAGAGCCTTGAGAAAGCGCAAGCCAAGGTCGAAGGCCGCAACTTCGACATCCGCAAGCAGCTTTTGAAATTCGACGACGTGATGAATGACCAGCGCAAGGCCATCTTCGGCCAGCGGCTGGAGATCATGCAGGCCGATCATGTCAGCGATGTCGCTGCCGATATGCGCCACCAGCTTGTCGAGGATCTGGTTGACCTGAACCTGCCGCCGAAAAGCTATGCCGATCAGTGGGATGTGGCCGGTCTGACTGCGGCTTGTGTGGAAATGCTGAACATCAACCTGCCGATTGCCACCTGGGCCGCCGAAGAGGGCGTGGATCAGGCCGTGATCGCGGAACGGGTGATCGAAGCCACCGACCTGATGATGGAAGAAAAGGCCAAGGCCTTTGGGGAATCGACCATTCAATCGATCGAAAAGCAGGTTCTGCTGCAGGCAATCGATGGCAAATGGCGCGAGCATCTGCTGCGGCTGGAGCATCTGCGGTCGGTCGTGGGCTTCCGGGGCTATGCCCAGCGCGACCCGTTGAACGAATACAAGACCGAGTCGTTCCAGCTGTTCGAGGGCCTGTTGACCTCGCTGCGCGAGCAGGTGACCCAACAGCTTTCGCGGATCAGGCCGGTCACGAAGGAAGAGCAGGAAGCGATGATGCGGCAAATGCTTGCAGCCCAGCGCCCCGCCGCTGCGGTCGAGCCCGTTGCAGCCGAGCCCGTTGCAGCCGAGCCTGTCGCGGCACCAGCTGCTGCAACGCCAGCGCCGGCTGTGGCTGCTGCGGCCCCTGCCGTTGCAATGGCTGGATTTGACGAGGCTGACCCGGCAAGCTGGGGAAACCCCGGTCGCAACGATCCTTGCCCTTGCGGTTCGGGTGAGAAGTTCAAGCATTGCCACGGGCGAGTGGTCTAGGGCGGGATTCCTTCGCTTGGGCAATGTTTCGCCGGGTAGATTTTGTGTTGAAGTGAAGGCTTTTTGGTGTCTTTTGCCTTACTTCGGCCACGCCGTCGACCGATTTTCCACCTATCCGGGAATCGTCTGAACTTGCCGAGGCATTGCAGTTGTTAGCTCGCTCGATCATGGCTCTGCGCATCGTCGCGGTGCTGGCCGTCGCCTTTGCGGCGGGACATGTCGTGCAGACACTGCGTCCTCTGCCGCAAGAGACCGCTGCTGCAAGCGCAATAGATGCCCCACAACCGGTTCTGGCAGAATTGCCTCAGCTTGCCGGGATCGTGGCCGTTTCGGCCACCACCACCGGGGACGATCCGGCCTGTGCCTTGGGCCTTCGTCTGGAAAACGCACCGGGGGCGATGATCGATCTTTCGCTTTCCGCCCCTTGCAACATGGGTGAGCGCGTCGTGTTCCGCCATGCCGGGCTGGCCTTTACTGAAACCATCGGCGCGGATGGCCAGGTGCAGGTGCAGCTTCCGGCCATGACGGCTGATGCGCTGGTGGCGGCCTATGTTGGAAGTTCCGAAGTTGTGCTTGGCAAGATTTCTGTTCCGGATATGGCGGAATATCTTCGGCTTGCGGTTCAGATAGCTGGTTCGGCCCGGTTTGACTTGCGGGCTGATGAACAGGGCCAGGTCTTTGTTGCAAAAAGTGCCGGCCTTGAGGGTGCGCCTCACCGGATCACGACGCTTGGTCAGGCCAGAATGGAAGATCCGCTGCTATCGCAGGTGTATTCCGTCGCGTTGAGGGACTTTGCCAGCCCCGAACTGACGGTCGAACTTGGGATCACGCCCGAGACCTGCGGCCGCACCCTAGCAGCGGAAGTTGTCGTGTCGCGGCTCGGCAAGGCCTTGCGGTCAAGCCGAAGCGTCGCGGTTCCGCTTTGCGGCACCTCGGGTGACATTCTGCTGTTGAAGAATCTTCTTCCTGACCTGACACTCGACGCTCCGGAATAGGTTCCTGACTGGCGAGTTATGGGTGTGAAAGCGTTCGTTGCGGCTTTATGGGCCGCCATCCTGACCACGACCCCGGCCTTTGCGCAGGATGTCACGCTGACCTCTCGCGAGGGCGGAATTGTGCTGTCTGGGACGCTTCAGGGCTTTGACGGCGAATTTTACCGGGTTTCGACCGCCTATGGTATGCTGACCGTCGATGGGCAGGGCGTAATCTGCGAGGGGCCTGCCTGCCCGGATCTGGCCGCACCCAGGGCCGTCATCCGGATCGTCGGCGACGTGGGTCCCGCCAAGGCACTGCTGCCGCCCCTCTTCCAGGCCTTTGCCGAAAATCGTGGGCTGGTCTATCAGGCGCAGGACGGTCCCCCGCTTGCCGCACGCGTGCTGGACCCTGAAACCGGCGAAGAACTGGCTGTCATCAGTTTTATGCCACTGCCGCCACCCTTTGCCAGCGCAGCGCTTGAGGCAGGAGATGCCGATCTGAAGCTGAGCTTTCAACCCGACCCAGCCTTCCTGGCGCATTCCGTGGCCATGGAGCCGTTGGTCGTGATTGTCGCGCCTGACAACCCCACGCCCAGAATCTCTACCGTGGATCTGGCGCGCATCCTTTCGGGCGAGATCGACAACTGGTCGGCGATTGGTGGGCCGGATATGCCGATCGTGCTGCATTCCCTGCAGCCTGAACTGGACATGCAGCTTGCCCTGAACGCGCGACTTGGAACTCCGGTCGCGGCGGCGGTCCTGCATCCGGATCAGGAAAGCCTTGCTAAGGCGGTAGCGCTTGATCCCTGGGCAGTCGGCTTGACCGGAAGCGCCGACATTGCCCCGGCGCGGCGGCTTCCCCTTGCAGACAGCTGTGGTTTTCCGCTGCTGCCGACAGCACTTGCTGTGAAGGCCGAGGATTATCCGCTGGCGTTGCCGGTGCTTCTGCTTGCGCCAAAGCGGCGGATGCCACTGATGACGCGCGAATTCCTGGATTTTCTGCGCACCCCGATTGCCCAAGGTGTGATTGCCGCCAGCGGCTATGTGGACCGAGCGGCCACCCGTGGTCCGATGACCGATGACGGGCTGCGTCTGATCAACGCGATCAAAGGTGCGGGTGAGGATATCACGCTTGCCGACCTCAAGCGGCTGGTCGGGGTCATGGATGGGGCGGACCGGCTGTCGCTTACCTTCCGGTTCGAGGATGGAACGTCGACGCTGGATGCGACCTCACAGGACAATCTGGTGGATCTGGCACAGTTGATTGCTTCGAGCCAGTTCAGGAACGAGCGGATGGTGTTGGCCGGGTTCTCGGACGGGTCGGGTACGGCTGAGGCGAACCTGGCGCTGTCGACAGAGCGGGCGGCGAAAGTTGCACAAGAATTGGTGGCGATTGCCCCCGACTTACCATTGGAAAGTTTGCCAGTGGTTGAGGGTTTTGGCGAGGCCTTGCCGATGGCCTGCGATGAAACAGATATTGGCCGACATCTGAACCGCAGGGTCGAGCTTTGGCTGCTGCCTGACTTTGGTATGGCGGAGGGTGCGAATGAACAGCCATGAAGCAAAGGCTGAGGCTTGGAGGCAAATACAACCCGTCGACTACGAGGTTGTTCCTGGAACTTGGCGTTGGAATGTCGTCGATCCACTGCCAGCAACTGGAAACCTGGGGATCGAGCTTGGAGTGGCGGCAGGGTCCTTTTCGGCGCGGATGCTGCAATCAGGAAGATTTGCACGGTTCTGGGGTGTAGATTCCTATTCTGACGGCCACAATATCCGGGAGTACAAAACTGCGCTTCGAGCGACGCGCCTGACATCGGATTACGCGCTGTTGCGGATGACCTTTGATCAGGCGGTGGATCTGTTTCCGGATGCCCATTTCGACTTCATTTACTTTGATGGCTATGCCATACTGGCGAAGAGGGTGGGCGGACTTTTCGCGACTGGTATCCCAAGTTGAAACCGGGCGGCGTCATGGCCGGTGACGATTACGATCTGAAGATGTGGCCCTTGACGGTTTGGGCCGTGAATGAAGCGGTTGCGCAGTTGGGGGTCCGCTTGCGCCTGACGGAATTCGTTTCCGACGAGGCCTACAACCGCTTTCCATCTTGGTACTTCATCAAGCCGCAGAGTGGGCCGGAGGGTCTAACTTTCCCAATCGACCTTGATCTGATTGCCGAGGCGGAAAAGCTGAGGATTGGTGAAGAAAGAAAACGCAAGCGGCAGAACCTTCGGAGTAAGGCTAAAGGTAACCAGCCGACCTGAAGCTTAGTTCCTGCGATTTGCCGATGATGAGGTGGTCATGCAGCGTCAACCCCAGCGCCTGGCAGGCTTCGGTGACCTGTCGGGTCATCGAAAGGTCCGCGTCCGAGGGCGTGGGGTCACCCGAGGGATGATTGTGGACAAGGATGAGGGCGCTTGCGTTCAGTTCCAATGCCCGCTTGACGATTTCGCGCGGGTAGACAGGGACGTGATCGACGGTGCCCTTGGCCTGTTCCTCATCCGCGATCAGCACGTTTTTTCGATCAAGGAAAAGCACGCGAAACTGCTCAGTCTCACGATGTGACATCGTTGTGTGGCAGTAATCCAGAAGCGCGTTCCAGGACGAGAGCAGGGGTTTTTGCAGCACCCGCGCCCGCATAAGGCGTTGGGCAGAGGCTTCAACCAGCTTGAGTTCAAGCACGACGGCCGGGCCTGCACCCTTGACCAGTTCCAGCCGGGCAGGCGAGGCAGTAACGACGCGGTTGAAGTCACCAAACGTTTCCAGAAGTAGCCGAGCAAGCGGTTTTACGTCCTGCCGGGGAATGGCGCGGAATAGCACCAGTTCAAGAAGTTCGTAGTCGGGAAGGGCCGGACCGCCCGCCTGCAGGAAACGGTCGCGCAGGCGTTGGCGATGGTCGGCGATGTAGGAAGGCAGCCGCCCCCCGGAAAGCGCGGTAGGTGCGGCTTCGTCTTCGTCACCGGGTGGAGCGAAGAGCGGAAGGGGAGTATCGCGGAAAGATGGGGCCATGGTGCAAGTCTGTCGCATCATGGTGAAGGTTTGGTTAATTGGCGCGCTAAGTTGAGTGGGCAATAGGTCGGTTTCTTCGACCTACCAAAAATACCGACTTGTCGACCTACCTTTATTGGCCCTTCATCCCGTCCCAGAAGCCCTTGACCTTGGAAAAGAACGACGACCCTTCGGGGTTGTTCTCTTCACTGAGCTTTTCAAACTCGCAGAGCAGTTCCCGTTGCCGGGTGGTCAGGTTAACCGGGGTTTCGACGGCCAGTTCGATCACCATGTCGCCGGTGTTCGGAGATCGAAGCGCAGGCATCCCCTTCATCCGCAGGCGCATCTGTTTGCCGTTCTGCGCGCCGACTGGCACCTTGACCCTGGCCTTGCCGCCGTCGATCGTTGGGACTTCAACCTCGCCACCAAGAGCGGCGGTTGGCATCGACACTGGCACCCGGCAGAAAAGATGCACCCCGTCGCGCTGGAAGATCGCGTGGTCCTTCACCTCGATGAAGATGTAAAGATCGCCCGCCGGGCCACCGCGCAGGCCAGCCTCGCCCTCACCCGCCAGACGAATCCGGGTTCCGGTCTCAACCCCCTTCGGGATGTTGACGGACAACGACTTTTCGCGCTGAACGCGGCCTTGACCACCGCAGTTCTTGCAGGGGTTCTTGATGATCTGGCCCATGCCATTGCACTGGTGGCAGGTGCGCTCGATGGTAAAGAACCCCTGCTGCGCCCGGACCTTGCCTATGCCATTGCAGGTTGGGCAGGTGACCGGCTCACCCCCGCCTTCAGAGCCCGAACCATGGCATGTGTCGCAGGTCGCCGAAGTTGGCACCGTGATCGTCTTCTGGCTGCCGGAATAGGCCTCTTCCAGGCTGACCCGCATGTTATAGCGCAGGTCCGAGCCGCGCTGGGCGCGGGACCGGCCACCGCCGCCGCCGCCCCGGCCCATGAAATCACCAAAAAGATCTTCGAACACGTCCGAGAAGGCAGAGGCAAAGTCGCCCTGCTGGCCGCCGCCGGGACGCGGACCGCCGCCCATGCCACCTTCAAAAGCCGCATGGCCGAAACGGTCATAGGCCGCCTTTTTCTGTTCGTCCTTCAGAACCTCGTAAGCCTCGTTCACTTCTTTGAACTGGGCCTCGGCCTGTGGGTTGTCGGCGTTGCGATCGGGATGAAGCTCTTTTGCTTTCGCCCGATAGGCTTTCTTTAGCTCTTCAGCCGTAGCGCCCTTCTTTGAGCCGAGCACTTCGTAATAGTCGCGCTTTGCCACAGCAAAACCCCCAAGTCGAACCGGCGTAGAGCGGTCCGTTGCCAGACCGCCCGTTTCACCGATTCACGCAGCGTTACTTCCGCTTTTTGTTGCCGAGGTCTTCGAAGTCGGCGTCGACGATGTCATCGTCATCAATCGGCCGCGGCTCGTCCTCGGCCGGGCCGCCTTCGGACTGGGTCGCCTTGTAGATGGCTTCGCCCAGTTTCATCGCAGCTTCGGTCAGGTTCTGGATCCCGCCCTTGATCTTGCCGGCGTCTTCGCCTTTCAGCGCGTCTTCCAGCGGGCCCATGGCCAGCTCAATCGCCTCGACAGTCGAGGGGTCGACCTTGTCGCCATGCTCGGCCAAGGACTTCTTGGTCGAGTGCAGAAGGCTTTCACCCTGGTTACGGGTTTCGACCAGTTCACGGCGTTCCTTGTCGGCTTCGGCATTCGCCTCGGCGTCGCGGACCATCTTCTGGATTTCATCATCCGACAGACCACCCGAGGCCTGGATGGTGATCGCCTGTTCCTTGTTGGTGCCCTTGTCCTTGGCTTTCACCGACACGATGCCGTTGGCGTCGATGTCGAAGGTCACCTCGATCTGCGGTACGCCACGCGGGGCGGGCGGGATCTGTTCCAGATTGAACTGGCCCAGCATCTTGTTGTCGGCTGCCATTTCGCGCTCGCCCTGGAAGCAGCGGATCGTCACGGCGTTCTGGTTGTCCTCGGCGGTGCTGAACACCTGCGACTTCTTGGTCGGGATCGTCGTGTTGCGGTCGATCAGGCGGGTGAAGACGCCACCAAGGGTTTCGATGCCCAAGGACAGCGGGGTCACGTCCAGCAGCACCACGTCCTTGACATCGCCTTGCAGAACGCCAGCCTGAATGGCTGCGCCCAGCGCAACGACTTCGTCGGGGTTCACGCCCTTGTGAGGCTCCTTGCCGAAGTACTTGGTCACTTCCTCGATCACGCGCGGCATGCGGGTCATACCGCCGACCAGCACAACTTCGTCGATGTCATCCTTGGAAACGCCAGCATCCTTCAGCGCGGCCATGCAGGGCTTGATCGACTTCTTGATCAGGTCTTCGACCAGGCTTTCCAGTTTCGACCGGGTCAGCTTCATCACCAGGTGCAAGGGCTGGCCGTTGTTCATCGAGATGAAAGGTTGGTTTATTTCGGTCTGCTGGCTGGACGAAAGCTCGATCTTGGCCTTTTCAGCCGCTTCCTTCAGGCGCTGAAGGGCCATCTTGTCCAAGGTCAGGTCGACGCCATGCTCTTTCTTGAACTCATCAGCCAGGTACTGGACGATGCGCATGTCGAAGTCTTCGCCGCCAAGGAAAGTGTCGCCGTTCGTGGACTTCACCTCGAAAAGGCCGTCGTCGATTTCCAGGATGGTGATGTCGAAAGTGCCGCCGCCAAGGTCATAGACCGCAATCGTGCGGGCCTCTTTCTTGTCCAGACCATAGGCCAGCGCGGCCGCGGTCGGTTCGTTGATGATGCGCAGCACCTCAAGGCCAGCGATCTTGCCCGCATCCTTGGTGGCCTGACGCTGGGCGTCGTTGAAATAGGCCGGCACGGTGATCACGGCCTGCGTGACAGTTTCACCCAGATACGATTCAGCCGTTTCCTTCATCTTCTGCAGGATGAACGCCGAGACCTGGCTGGGCGAATACTTCTCGCCCCGAACCTGAACCCAGGCGTCGCCGTTGCCAGCATCGACGATGGTATAGGGAACAAGTTTCTTGTCCTTTTCCACCTCGGCATCGCCCAGACGGCGGCCGATAAGGCGCTTTACAGCAAAGACAGTGTTGGTGGGGTTGGTCACGGCCTGGCGCTTGGCGGGCTGGCCGACAAGGCGTTCGCTTTCTGTGAAGCCGACGATTGACGGCGTGGTGCGCGCGCCTTCCGAGTTTTCGATGACCCGCGGCTGGGCGCCGTCCATGATGGCGACGCAGGAGTTCGTGGTCCCGAGGTCAATACCGATGACTTTGGCCATATTCGTATCCCTTTACTTCAGGCGATGTTCCGGCAAGGACCCTTGCAAGCAGGCATCCCTACCCTGGATTGGCGACATGTCTGGCGACCTGCCGTCGTGCCCAGCGTATATAGGCAGGTGCTTTCGGCCCTGCAACGGCTTCGGCGTGTGGAATCCGGCAAATCTTCCGAGATTTCGTCCGAATGGGGGATCAAACTTCGGTCTGACGCACGGTCAGAGTGCAACATCCTGAAATGCGATGGCTTCCATCCAACGGAAAGAGGACAATCGCGAAGCCATAGCCCCGTTCAGACATGCGGTAGCTGCCGATATCATGGCGCCGAACCGCCGTTCCTTCGGCGTTCACCGCCGCCGAGGAAGCCACGGCGATGACAACAGCAGCCGAGGCCAAGACCACCGGTCAGTGCCGCTTGCCCCAGCTTTCCGATATGTGCTGCTTGGTGAAGAATTCAGCCATCAGGCCGATGGTGACAAAGACCAACGTAACCTTGAGCGCATAGCTGACCGAAGTGAAATGCGGCGTGTAATTCAGGAACGTGTAGCCGCGGGCCTGGTCGATGATGTGAAACAGTGGATTCCAATCGAAATATGCCCGCAATTGCGGTGTCACATTGTTTGCCACCATCATCTTGCCGGACGCGAAAATGTTCACCCGCATGATGACAGTGGTAAGAACCGAAGCCAGATCAGGCTGCCATGGCCGGGCGGAACGCAGAACCATGCCGATCCCAAGGCCCGAGGCCCAGGCCAGAAGAAGAATGCCGATATCTGAAACAGGATCCTCGATAACGACCGGAGTGAAGAGCGCGTGGTAGAGGAAAAGAACGACCAAGGCTGCGAGGACCTGTTTGTAAAGGACTGCCAGGGCGGCGCCGCAAATCGAGATAATCGGGTTCATCGGGGAATGCATCATCATTGGCGAGGCCGGGCCATCCGCCCGTGAAACCGCCCCGATTGCCGAGACGTGCGTCGAGAACATGAAAACACCGGACATCACATAAAGCACGAAATCGCCGCGCACGGCGATCCGGCGTAGGCCCAGAATTTCGAAGGTCACGTACATCACGATCACGATGATGATGGACTGAAAGATTGTCATCAGCAGCCCGAGAAGCGCATTTCCGTGCGACTTCCGAAGTTCGCGTACCGCGCAGTGAAAGATCAGCTCCAGCGTTCTTAGCGCGGTTCCGAGCAGGGTTCTTTTGCGGGTAACGTGGCGGAACATCGGTTCAACTCGCTCTGGTACGGAAGCCTTGGCAGGGAAAGCTTGCCGTTCCGTTATCGGCGAAGGATAAGTGCGCCGAACCACAAGTTCAATTGTTCTCATTCAGACCGGGGAGTCATGATGGATCTTGCAAAGCTGGTGCCGGTGATGCGGCGGCTTGCTCTGGAAGCGGGCGATGCGATCATGGCGGTCTATGACGGCCCGGATTTCGAGGTTCGGGCCAAGGGCGATGCAAGCCCGGTAACCGCAGCCGACGAAGCGGCTGATGCAGTAATCTCGGCTGGATTGCGGACGGCTTTCCCGGATCTGCCGCTGATCACCGAGGAACAGGCGGCGAGCCATGCCCTTTCAGCCCAGACATTCCTGATCGTCGACCCCCTCGACGGCACCAAAGAATTTGTTCAGCGGCGCGGCGATTTCACGGTGAACATCGCCTATGTCGAAAACGGGGCTCCGGTCGCGGGCGTCGTCTATGCGCCCGCCAAGGGGCGATTATTCTATACACTGGCCAATGGCGGCGCGGTTGAGGAAACGGGAGCGTTTGCCAAGGATCAGGCCGGGCCGCTGCATCCCTTGAGCGTGGCGAAGCCGGACAATGCGGCGCTGATGGTGGTTGCGTCGAAATCGCATCGCGATCAGGCGACCGACGACTATATCGGCAGATACGCCGTACGGGACATGACCTCGGCCGGGTCGAGCCTGAAGTTCTGTCTGGTGGCGACCGGCGAGGCTGATCTTTACCCCCGGCTGGGACGCACGATGGAGTGGGACACGGCGGCCGGCGACGCCGTGTTGCGCCGGGCGGGCGGGCAGGTTGTTCGTTTTGATGACCGCCAGCCGCTGACCTATGGCAAGCCGGGCTGGGACAATCCGTTCTTCATCGCCTTTGCTCCGGGTGTCGTGCTAAAATGAAGACGTTGATCGCCATTCCGGCCCGCTATGCCAGCACTCGCTATCCTGGCAAGCCGCTGGTCGTTCTGCGCGGCCCGGATGGCGAAAAGACCCTGATCCGCCGCAGCTGGGAGGCGGCGATGGCGGTCAAGGAGATCGACCGGGTGGTGGTGGCGACCGATGATGACCGGATTGCCGATCATGCCCGGGAGTTCGGGGCCGAGGTGGTGATGACCTCGTCGGATGCCCAGAACGGCACGGAGCGGTGCGCCGAGGTGGCTGAGAGGTTACTGGGCTATGACGTGGTGGTGAACCTGCAGGGCGATGCCCCGCTGACGCCGGCCTGGTTTGTCGAGGATCTGGTGAAGGGTCTGGCTGCCGACCCCGAGGCGGTGATTGCCACTCCGGTCCTGCGCTGTGACGGGCGGGCGGTTGCGGGTTTTCTGGCCGACCGGCGCGCGGGGCGTGTCGGTGGGACGACGGCGGTTTTCGGGGTGGGTGGCCGGGCGCTTTATTTCTCGAAGGAAGTGATCCCCTATACTGGGCGCGGCTATGCAGCGGACGAGCCAACACCGGTATTTCATCATGTCGGCGTCTATGCTTATAGACTTTCGGGACTCTTGACCTATCCCAAATTGCCGGTTGGTCCCCTTGAAATGCTTGAGGGTCTGGAGCAACTACGGTTTCTAGAAAACGGACATCCGGTGTTGTGCGTCGAAGTTCAGGGCCGGGGGCGAGAATTCTGGGAATTGAACAATCCAACCGACGTTCCGGTGATCGAATCCATGCTGAACCGGGCGAAATCTGACGGAAAATAGGGTGAATGTGCTGCTACTGCCCGCAATTTCGAAAGATTTTTCGTGCAATGGTTGAGCAGTGAGTTCAAATTACCAGTATTGTCGCGTCTCTGCCCGTTTCGGGCCAGAATCTTCTGGTAAAAAGTGGGGACGGGCCAAGAAAGGCCGCGTAAAGAACGGATCGAGCATGAAGACGAAAAAGATCACTAAGGCCATCTTCCCTGTTGCAGGCCTTGGCACCCGCTTTCTGCCTGCGACCAAGTCGATCCCGAAAGAGATCATGACGCTGGTCGACCGGCCGCTTATTCAATACGCGATCGACGAAGCGCGGGCCGCCGGGATCAAGGAGTTCATCTTCGTCACCTCGCGCGGGAAATCGGCGCTGGAGGATTACTTCGACTATGCGCCCGAGCTGGAAAGCGAGCTGCGCAAGAAGGGCAAGACCGATCTGTTGGACATCCTCAAGGATACCAACATGGATTCGGGAGCGATTGCCTATGTGCGGCAGAACCGGCCGATGGGCCTTGGTCACGCGGTCTGGTGCGCGCGGCGGCTGATCGGCAACGAACCCTTTGCCGTGCTACTGCCGGACGACGTCATTGCCGCCGAACGCCCCTGCCTGCAGCAGATGATCGAGATGTACGCCGAAACCGGTGGCTGCATGGTTGCCGCGATGGAAGTGCCGATGTCCAAGACCTCCAGCTATGGGATTTTGGACATTGCCGAAGACCAGGGCAGCATCGTGCGCGTAAAGGGCATGGTGGAAAAACCTGCCGCTGGGGAGGCGCCGTCGAACCTTGCGGTCATCGGGCGCTATATCCTGACGCCAAAGGTGCTGAGCAACCTTAACCGGATGAAGCAGGGGGCCGGGGGCGAGATTCAGTTGACCGACGCCATTGCCGAGGAAGCGGATGGCAAGTCAGGTGTCTTTGGCCTGCGGTTCCGCGGGCAGCGCTATGACTGCGGCTCGAAAATCGGGTTCCTGCAGGCGACGGTGGCCTTTGGCCTGTCGCGCCCCGATCTGGGTGGCGAGTTCGAGACGTTCCTGCACGAGCTTATGGCTATGCAAAAAGCGGCACAGTAAGGGTTGCGCAGCCCGGCAGAGCATAGGGGCCCGACCCCCGATGCCTGGCCGGTCGGCATGCTGCCCGAGCCAGCAGGTGGACCCATTGCGCTTTGGCTGGCCTATCGGAACCGGTTGCGCCGTCGCCAATTGCTTTTCCGGGCCTTTCGTCGGCGGGGTCAGCTTGAATCGGTCACGGATCGGACTGTGGCGATCCACGACGGCGATGTGCTGTGTTTTGTCTGCGTCCGGAACGAGGCCCGACGCCTGCCGGCCTTTCTGGCACATAATCGTCGCCTCGGCGTCGGGCACTTTCTTATCGTCGACAACGCCAGTGATGATGGGACGGCGGCACTTTTGGCCGACGCGCCCGATGCTTCGGTCTGGCGGACTGGGGACAGCTACAAGGCCTCGCGCTTTGGGATGGACTGGCTGACTTGGCTGATGCTGCGATATGGGCATGGGCATTGGTGCCTGACACTGGATGCCGACGAGATCCTTGTTTACCCATACTGGCAGACCCGGCCACTTTCGGCGTTAACCGACTGGTTGGACCAGCAAGGGCAGGCGAGTTTCGGGGCGTTGACGGTGGACATGTATCCGGAAGGCTCTGTCTCGCAGGGGGAAGCTGACCCAGAGGATGACCCGATTGCGCATCTGTGTTGGTTCGATAGCGGCAATTACCAGGTGCAGGTCCAGCCAAAGCTGCGCAATTTGTGGATCCAGGGCGGGGTCCGCGCCCGCGCCTTTTTTGCGGACGAACCCCGCAAGGCCCCGACGCTGAACAAGACGCCACTGGTGCGTTGGAACTGGCGCTATGCCTATGTCAATTCGACCCATGCCCTGCTGCCGCCGCAGCTTAATGAGGTCTATTCGACGGACGGGGGCGAGCTAACCTCGGGCGTTCTTTTGCACACCAAGTTCTTGCCCGAAATTGTTGAAAGGTCACAGGAAGAAAAACTGCGGGGCGAGCATTTTGCCGATGGAGCCCAATATTCGGCCTATTATGATCGTCTGGTAGATGACCCGGTCTTGCATTGGGCAAGTTCGACTCGATACACCGGCTGGCGGCAGCTAGAGGCGCTGGGCCTGATGTCACGCGGAGGATGGATATGAGCAGGGGGCAGCCATGGGGCTGATCGGGGCTTACCGCCTGCGCCTACGGCGAAAACGCCTGCTGTGGCGCGCCTTCCGGCGACGGAAGCAACTTTCCCCT
>CANNIA010000032.1 GCA_947504705.1 Paracoccaceae bacterium | reverse complement strand
TGCGCTTTCCTGTTCGACGTTCCTCGTCGCGAAAACCTAGGAAAACGCAAAGCGTGCAGATCAGCGCCGTAACTGCGCCAAGGATCGTTGCGAATGGCTCAATTGTTTCAAGCCAGACATGCGACGGAAGATAGCGCTTGAAGAAATAAATATCTGCGAAGGCTCCGACGGCCCACAGCAAGAAAACCAGCACCACTAAATACTTGATCCAACGCGGTGCGGACCCGATGGTGTGTTCGTGCGGTGTGGGCGGGGTCGCAGCTAAGCCTTCGTCGTTCATCGCGGCCTTCCCCCCCTTTACTCCGCGAACGAGACCACCGCCCCAATGGCGAGGATGGCGGCGATCCCGCCCAGGGCCAGATAATCCTGCCAGCCGGGCTTGATCATCATGACGCCGACGACCGACACCCGCAGCGCGAGGTCGAACTTGGCTTGGCGGGAAAAGCGTTTCAGCTCGACCAAGGCGGCGATGGTGCCGCGTTCGCCAGCGATGGCGACGGCGCGGCGGCCGGTGGGGTGCAGGATCAGCGCGTTGAAGGCCAGCGTTGCGGCCACTCCGATGAGGCCAAGCACGGCAAAGGGCTGCCATCCGTCGGGCGAGGTCATGACCAGCGCTAGGCCCGAGCCGACCGCGATGATCATGGCCGGGAAGAACAGGTAGATGCCAAGGAAGGTCAGGCTGCGCAGTTGTGCGACTTGCTCATCGGCCGAGGCGCGGGCCTTGCGCATGATGCCGGTCAGGACGGTTGAAACGCCCCCGGCCACCCAGACCAACGAGGCGGCAATGTGCAGAAGGGCAAGAAACAGGCGGAGATCCATCAGAAACCCCAAGGAAATCGGGACGGCGACATCTGCTTTTAAACTGGAATATGTGGCTCTGGCCAGTGGGCCTTGGGCATATTCATCATGTCTTTCGCGGGAATTATCGGAAAATCCTGTTAACAGCTTCGCTTTTTCGCGAAGTATTTCTGCTTGCCTTGAATCGGTCCCCCCGGCTTGATGGGTGCAAGATCAATAAGGGGCGCGTGGCCCGCTTTACGCCGCATCGGGCGGACACGCAAATTGCTCTGAACGGGGAGACCGCGGCGGGTTGACGGATGACAGTTGCGTTTCTGCTGAACGGAACGCCGGTTCGGGTCGAGGGCGAGGCCCCCACCCGGACGCTGCTTGATTGGCTGCGCGCCAACCAAGGGCTGACGGGCACCAAGGAAGGCTGCAACGAGGGCGACTGCGGGGCCTGCACCGTGATGGTCACGGATGCCGAGGGCAGCCGGTCGCTGAACGCCTGCATCCTGTTCCTGCCCCAGCTGCACGGCAAGGCGGTGCGGACGGTCGAGGGGATCTCGGGTCCCAAGGGCCAGATGCATCCGGTGCAAGAGGCGATGGTGGCCCATCACGGGTCGCAGTGCGGGTTTTGCACGCCGGGGTTTGTTGTTTCGATGGCAGTGGCGCATCTGAACGGGGCTGTTGATCACGACGACCAGATTGCCGGGAACCTCTGCCGTTGCACCGGCTATGCGCCAATCATCCGGGCGGCGGAGGCGGCCAAGGATGCCGCGATTCCGGCGTGGATGACCGAGGATCGCACTGCGGTGGCGGGTTTCACGGCAGGCGAAGCGGGGGCGTTCCGGCCTGCGGATTCCGATGCGCTGGCCGACTGGTATGTGAAGAACCCCGATGCGGTGCTGGTTGCGGGGGCGACGGATGTCGGGCTTTGGGTGACCAAGCAACTGCGCGACTTGAAGCCGGTGGCCTTCCTGAACGGGGTCAAGGACCTGCAGGGCATCGAAGCGCGGGGCGGGCAGTTGCATGTGGGCGCTTGCGTCACGATCACCGACCTGCGGGATGCGGTGGCGGACCGGTTGCCGTCCTTTGCCGAGATGCTGCGGCGGTATGCTTCGACCCAAGTCAGGAATGCGGCGACGATTGGCGGGAACATCGCCAATGGCTCGCCCATCGGCGACGGGCCGCCCGCGCTGATCGCTTTGGGCGCGACGTTGCATCTGCGGCGGGGCGACGAGATGCGGTCGATGGCGCTGGAGGATTTCTTCATCGAATACCGCAAGCAGGACCGGAAACCGGGTGAGTTTGTTGCGGGGATCTCTTTCCCCGAGCATGCGCCGGAGTTGCGCTGCTACAAGATCTCCAAGCGCTTCGATCAGGACATCTCGGCGGTCTGCGGGTGCCTTAACGTGACTGTCGAGAGCGGCCGCGTCACGGGAGCGCGGATCGCCTTTGGTGGCATGGCGGGAACGCCAAAGCGGGCCGCGCTGGCCGAGGCAGCTTTGGTCGGCAAGCCCTGGACAGAGGCGACGGTTGAGGCCGCAGCCCTGGCCATGTCCGGCGACTTCACCCCGATGAGCGACATGCGCGCCAGTGCAGGCTACCGGATGCAGGTCGCGCAGAACCTGATGCGGCGGTATTTCCATGACCTGAACGGTGTGGGCGTATCCGTGCTGGAGGTGACGCCATGAGCGCCGGACTTTCCCTGCCGCATGACGCCGCCCCCCTGCAAGTCAAGGGTGAGGCGCGGTATATCGACGATCTGCCGTTTCCGGCCAACGCGTTGCACCTGGCCTTTGGCCTGTCGACGGTCGCGCATGGCGAAATCACCGGGATCGACCTTTCCGCCGTTCGCGCCGCGCCCGGGGTGGTGATGGTGCTGTCGGCGGAAGACTTGCCCGACATGCCGGATTGCTCGCCATCCGCGCATGACGAGCCTCTGCTTGCGGTGGGCAAGGTGCATTATGTCGGCCAGCCGGTGTTTCTGGTGGTGGCGGAAAGCCATCTGGCAGCACGCAAGGCGGCGAAGCTGGGCAAAGTCAGCTTTAAGGAACTTCCCGCGCTTTTGACCGTCGATGATGCCTTGGCCGCGAACAGCCGGTTCGAACAGGGGCCGGTGACCTGGACCAAGGGCGATGCGGCGGGGGCGATTGCCAATGCGGCTCAGGTCATCGAAGGCAGTTTCGAGGTCGGCGGGCAGGAGCATTTCTATCTGGAAGGCCAGGTCGCGGCGGCGGTGCCGCTGGAAGGCGGAGATTTCCATGTGATGTCCTCGACCCAGCATCCGACCGAGGTGCAGCACAAGGTCGCCCATGCGCTGCATCTGCCGATGTCGGCGGTTCGGGTCGAAGTGCGCCGGATGGGCGGTGGGTTCGGTGGCAAGGAAAGCCAGGGCAACGCCTTGGCCATCGCCTGTGCCGTGGCGGCACGGGCTTTGGGGCGGCCCTGCCGGATGCGCTATGACCGCGACGATGACATGGTGATCACCGGCAAGCGGCATGACCTGCGGATCGGTTATCGCGCCGGGATCGACGCCGAAGGCCGGGTGCTGGGGATCGAGTTCCTGCATCTGTTCCGCTGCGGCTGGAGCCAGGACCTGTCTTTGCCCGTCGCCGACCGGGCGATGCTGCACGCCGACAACTGCTATGACCTGCCGCATATCCGGATTGAGTCGCATCGGCTCAAGACCAACACCCAAAGCGCCACCGCCTATCGCGGCTTTGGTGGCCCGCAAGGAATTGTGGGGATCGAACGGGTCATGGACCACGCGGCCTTTGCCGTGGGCCGCGATCCTTCAGCGGTCAGGAAGCTGAACTTCTACGCGCCGATGGACGCCAAGGCCGGGCAAACCACGCCCTATCATATGCCGGTCGAGGATTTCATCGGCCATGAGTTGGTGGCGGACCTGGAGCGGACCTCTGGCTATGCCGCGCGCAAGACCGAGATTGCGGCCTGGAATGCGGGCTCACCGATCCTGAAGCGCGGGCTGTCGCTGGTGCCGGTGAAGTTCGGGATTTCGTTTACGCTCACCTGGCTGAACCAGGCGGGGGCTTTGGTGCATGTCTATCAGGACGGGTCCATCGCGCTGAACCATGGCGGGACGGAAATGGGGCAGGGTCTGTTCCAGAAGATCGCGCAGGTCACGGCGGGGGTCTTCGGGGTGGATACCGGGGTCGTGAAGATCACGGCGACCGATACGGCGAAGGTGCCCAATACCAGCGCCACGGCGGCATCGTCGGGGGCGGACCTGAACGGGATGGCAGCCCGGATAGCGGCCGAGACAATCAAGGGGCGGCTGGCCGATTTCATTGCCGAAAAACATCAGGTCAAGCCCGAGACGGTGAAGTTCGTTGACGGCACGGTGCGGGTTGCGGGTGAGGTTTACGCTTGGGAAAAGGTCGTGGCTTGGGCCTATCAGGCGCGGATTTCGCTGTCCTCCACCGGCTATTACGCGACGCCAAAGATCACTTGGGACCGGGTCAAGGGCCAAGGTCGACCGTTCTTCTACTTCGCCTATGGCGCGGCGGTGACCGAAGTGGTGATCGACCGGCTGACCGGCGAAAACCGTATCCTGCGGGTGGATATCCTGCATGACACGGGCACTTCGCTGAACCCGGCTTTGGATATCGGTCAGGTCGAGGGCGCCTATGTGCAGGGTGCGGGCTGGCTGACGACGGAAGAGCTGGTCTGGGACGGCAAGGGCAAGCTTACGACGCATGCGCCTTCGACCTACAAGATCCCGGCCTCGTCCGACCGGCCACGGGTGTTCAACGTCGCCCTTTGGGGCAAGCCGAACCGTGAGGATTCGGTGGGGAAATCGAAAGCGGTTGGGGAACCTCCTTTCAACTTGGGCATCTCGGCGTTTCTGGCGCTGTCGGATGCGGTGGCGGCTTGTGGCGATGGGTCGGTCTATCCGGCGCTGGATGCCCCGGCGACGGCAGAGCGGGTGCTGATGGCTGTCAGAAGGGTTGAGGGCCGTGTTTGACCTGACCGCCCTTGCCGAGGCCTTGGCCGCCCGTGGCCGTGTTGCCCGCGTGGTGATCGCGGCGCATGATGGGTCATCCCCGCGTGAGGTGGGGGCGGCGATGCTGGTCTGGGGTTCGGGCCAATCGGGCACAGTCGGCGGCGGCGCGCTGGAGTTCGAGGCGGCAGAACGGGCGCGGGCGATGCTGTCAGGCGAAGGCAGGGCGGTGGATCGCGTGGCCTTGGGTCCGTCGCTGGGCCAGTGCTGTGGCGGGGCGGTGACGCTGTGGACCGAGGTTTTCGAGGCGCTGCCGGTGGTTGAGGCGGGTGTCATCGCGCGTGGGCCGGGGGATATGCCTTTGGCCGTCAAGCGGCTGCTTTCAGCAGCGCGGGGGCAGGGTCTGCGGCCTGCGGCTGGGCTGGTGCAGGGCTGGCTGGTGGAGCCGGTGGCGGAGCCTGACCGTCAGGTCTGGGTCTGGGGCGCGGGCCATGTGGGCCGGGCGCTGGTTGCCGTGCTGGCCCCCTTGCCGGGGATTGCGATCACCTGGGTTGATGTTGCAGCTGAACGCTTTCCGGATGTGGTACCTGATGGGGTGACTGCCGTTCCGGCCAGCGATCCGGCGCTGCTGGCGGATCACGCCCCGGTGACGGCAGAGCATCTGATCCTGACCTATTCGCATGCCTTGGACCTGGAACTCTGCCACAGATTGCTGAATCGGGGGTTCCGATCCTGTGGGCTGATCGGCTCTGCCACCAAATGGGCTCGGTTCAGGTCTCGGCTGAAGGCTTTGGGTCATGAGGCGGCAGAGATCGGGCGCATCCAGTGCCCGATTGGCGACCCCGCACTTGGCAAGCATCCGCAGGCGATTGCGGTGGGTGTGGCGGCAGAATTGTTAAAGACGCCAAAGCTGGCGGTAAGGGAGAAGCGGGCATGACGACGACACGGCCAGAGCTTTTGCGCGTCGAGGGGATCACCAAGGCCTATCCGGGCGTGGTGGCGAACTCGGACGTGACCTTTGCCATTGGCGAGGGAGAAATTCACGCGCTGTTGGGCGAAAACGGTGCGGGCAAGTCGACCATGGTCAAGATGATCTATGGTCTGGTGCGCCCTGATCAGGGCCAGATGACACTTCGCGGCGCGGCCTATCAACCGTCAAAACCCGCCGAAGCGCGGCGTTTGGGCGTGGCGATGGTGTTCCAGCATTTCAGCCTGTTCGAAGCGCTGAACGTGGCCGAGAACGTGGCGCTGGGCATGGAAAACCCACCGCCGATGCGGGAACTTGCGGCGAAGATCCGCGCGGTGTCCGAGGAATACGGGTTGCCGCTCGACCCTTCGCGCATGGTTGGTGACCTGTCGGCAGGCGAACGTCAGCGGGTCGAGATTATCCGCTGCCTGTTGCAGGACCCAAAGCTTCTGATCATGGACGAACCGACGAGCGTTCTGACGCCGCAAGAGGTGGAAATCCTGTTTCGCACCTTGCGCCAGTTGTCGGCTGAAGGAACGGCGATCCTTTATATCAGCCACAAGCTGGAAGAGATCAAAACTCTTTGCGACGCGGCGACGATCCTGCGTCGGGGCAAAGTGGTGGCCACCTGCACTCCACGTGAAAAGACCGCGCGCGAGATGGCTGAACTGATGGTCGGCATGGCGCTGAAGACGCCGGAACGCCGGGTCGGTGCGAAGGGCGAAGTGGCGCTTGGCGTGTCTGACCTGTCGGTGGACTCGCCCATTCCCTTTGGCACCTCGCTGAAAGGGGTCAGCTTTACCGTGGCCAAGGGCGAAGTTCTGGGGATTGCCGGGGTGGCGGGCAATGGTCAGGAAGAGCTGCTGTTGGCCCTGTCGGGCGAACTCAAGTCGGGACCGGACAAAGTGCGGATCGCCAGCCATGCGGCGGGTGACCTTGGGCCGGTGGAACGTAGGCGCGCCGGGTTGGTGGCCGCTCCCGAGGACCGCTACGGCCATGCGGCCGCACCGGATATGAGCCTTGTTGAGAATGCCTTCCTGACGGCAGGGGTTCGCAAGGGGTTGACGAAGAACGGCTTTGTAGACTGGCCTGCGACGCGCAAGTTCGCCGAGGAAATCATTGCCGCCTATGACGTGCGCACGCCCGGCCCGGATGTGGCAGCGCGTGCACTTTCGGGCGGGAACCTGCAGAAGTTCCTGATGGGGCGTGAGCTGATGCAGGGTGCGGATGTCATCGTGATCAACCAGCCCACATGGGGCGTGGATGCGGCGGCGGCGGCGCAGATCCGGCAAAGCATTCTGGATCGGGCCGGAGAGGGTGCTGCGGTCGTGGTGATCAGCCAGGACCTGGATGAACTTCTGGAAGTCTCGGACAGCTTTGCAGTGCTGAACGGCGGGCGGCTGACCAAACCGCGGCCAGCCGAAGGGCTGACGATGGACGAGATCGGCCTGATGATGGGCGGGGCGCATGGCATGGAGGCAGCACATCATGTTGAGGCTTGAGAAACGCCCGACGCCAAGCCGGTTCTGGCTTTACGCAACGCCTCCGGTGGCGGTGATCCTGACGATGATCGTCGGCGGCATCCTGTTCGCGCTGATGGGGAAGAACCCGTTCGAAGTCATCCGCACGATCTTCTGGGACCCGATTTTCGGTGAATTCGCCTTCTACCTGCGCGGGCAACTGCTGGTGAAGGCCGGGCCGCTGATCCTGATCGCCATCGGTCTCGCCTTGGGCTTCCGCGCGGGCATCTGGAACATCGGGGCCGAGGGACAGTACATCATGGGCGCCATCGTCGGCGCGTCAGTGGGGCTGGCGGTCTTCCCGACGGATAACCGGCTGATCTTTCCGGTGATGGTCGTGGCCGGGGCCTTTGGCGGCTGGGCCTGGGCGATGATCCCGGCGATCCTGAAGACGCGGTTCAACACCAATGAAATCCTTGTCAGCCTGATGCTGGTCTATGTGGCCGAGACGATTCTGGCCAAGGCCTCGACCGGGTTCCTGAAGAACCCGGAAGGCATGGGTTTCCCGGGCAGCCGCAACTTCTCCAGCTTTCCGGCGGCGCAGAACAGCTTTCTCTATGAACCGCTGGGCCTGCATTGGGGCGGGGTGGCGGCGCTAGTGACGGGTATTCTGGCCTATATCCTGCTGACGCGGCATCAGGCCGGGTTCCAGATCCGGCTGGCAGGGCAAGCGCCAAGGGCGGCGCGGTTCCACGGTGTCAACCCGGCGCGGCTGGTGGTGATGTGCATGGGGATTTCCGGTGCCTTGGCCGGGATGGCAGGTCTGTTCGAAGTCACCGGCCCGGCGGGGCAGATCAGCATCGACTTCAACTCGGGCTATGGCTTTACCGCGATCATCGTGGCCTTCCTTGGCCGGTTGAACCCCTTGGGGATCGTGCTGGCCGGGTTCCTGATGGCGCTGACCTATGTGGGCGGAGAGATGGCCTCGACCAACCTTGGCCTGCCGGATGCCGCGATCCAGGTTTTCCAGGGGATGCTGCTGTTCTTCCTGCTGGCTGTGGACGTATTGACCAACTACCGCTTCCGCCTTTCGGTGGGCGGCGCAGTCAAGGGAGCGAAATGATGGATATTGGTGGCATCAATCCGGTCATCCTGATTGCGACGCTCATGGCCTCGGCGGTGCCGATCCTGATGGCGGCGCTGGGCGAGACGGTGGTGGAGCGGTCTGGCGTTCTGAACCTTGGCGTCGAGGGGATGATGGTCGTCGGCGCGTTGGGCGGTTTCGTGATTGCGGTCGCGACCGGCAGCCCGGTGCTGGGCTTTGTCGGTGGGGCGGTGGCGGGGGCGCTCCTTAGCCTGATCTTCGCGCTGCTGACGCAGGTATTCCTCGCCAACCAGGTGGCCACCGGTCTGGCGCTGACGATGTTCGGGCTGGGAGTGTCCTCACTGGGAGGGCAGGGTTACAACGGGATCAAGCCGCCGCCTACGGGGCAGCTTTTGCCCGATGCGCTGGCCGACTTGCCGGTTGTTGGGCCGATCCTGTTTGGCCATGACTGGATGGTCTATTTCAGCATCCTGATGACGGCCATCCTGTGGTGGGTGCTGAAGACGACCCGCCTTGGCCTGATCATCCGCGCGGTTGGCGAAAGCCACGAGGCGGCGCATGCGTTGGGTTACAAGGTCAACCGCATCCGGCTGATGTGCATCGCCTTTGGCGGGGCCATGGCCGGGATGGGCGGGGCATACATCAGCCTTGTGCGCGTGCCGCAATGGGTGGACGGGATCACCGCTGGCGCGGGCTGGATTGCGCTGGCCATCGTTGTTTTCGCAAGCTGGAAGCCCTGGCGCGTGTTAATCGGCGCTTATCTTTTCGGCGGCATCACCGTTCTGCAGCTGAACCTGCAGGTGGCCGGATCGGCTATTCCGGTCGAATACTTGTCCATGGCTCCCTATCTGATAACCATCATCGTGCTGGTCATCATGTCGGCGGGCAAACGGGGCAAGGCCAATGGGGCTCCGGCTGCATTGGGACAGAATTTCCACGCCTCACGCTGAGGCCAAATCCATGGGCTGGGACAGGCCCGACACTTAGGGAGAGACTGAATGAAACGTAGAAATCTGCTTGCATCCGCGGCCATTGGCCTTGGGCTTGCTCTCAGCGGTAGTGCCTTCGCCGAAGGCATGGACCATGTGAAGGCCTGCTTCGTCTATGTCGGCCCGATCGGCGACGGCGGCTGGACCTTCCAGCATCATCAGGGTGCGATGTCCCTGACCGAAGCCTATGGCGACAAGGTCGAGATTCAGTTCCAGGAAAACGTGCCGGAAGGTGCCGACGCTGAACGGGTTCTGACCCAGATGGCGCTTGGTGGCTGCAACATCATCTTCACCACCTCGTTCGGCTATATGGACGCGACCAATGCCGTCGCCGCCAAGTTCCCGGACGTGAAGTTCGAACATGCCACCGGCTTCAAGCGCGACAGTGCCAACGTGTCGAACTACAACGCCCGCTTCTATGAAGGTCGCGCCGTCGAAGGTCTGATCGCGGGCCGGATGACCACCTCGAACAAGATCGGCTACATCGGTTCGTTCCCGATCCCCGAGGTGATCATGGGGATCAACAGCTACTACCTGAACGCCAAGAAGGTGAACCCGAACGTCGAGCTTTCGATCGTCTGGGCCTTCACCTGGTTCGACCCGGCGAAAGAAGCTGACGCTGCCAAGGCGCTGATCGACCAAGGTGTGGACGTGATCGCGTCGCACACCGACTCGACCGCAGTTCTGGCCGAAGCGGCCAAGACCGAAAACGTGATCGGCTTTGGTCAGGCTTCGGATATGGCCGAATACACCGACGGCCCGCGCGTGTCGTCGATCATCGACAACTGGGGCCCCTATTATGTCGAGCGTGTGGGTGCCCTTCTGGACGGCACCTATGAGCAGGCCGACATCTGGGCTGGCATCGCCGGTGGCGAAGTCAAGATCGGCGATATCAGTGCCCGCGTTCCGGCCGAAGTGAAGGCCGAAGCCGAAGCCCTGCGCGATGCCATCGGGGCTGGGACGGTTCACCCGTTCACCGGCCCGATCAACAAGCAGGACGGTTCGGCCTGGCTGGCTGATGGCGCGACTGCGCCGGACGGCGATCTTCTCGGCATGATGTTCTATGTCGAGGGAATCACGGGCGATATCCCGCAGTGACCTGCGGAACATTCTGAGCTAAGAGGCGGGCCCGATCTTCGGGCCCGCTTTTTCATTTGTCGCCAATCTCGAGCTAACCTCTGGATTGTTGCTTTTTTCGCATAACAACTCTCACGGGAGTTGACTTATCCATTAGGCCCGCAAACTCTTGATCTACTGGTTTCTTGGCAGCGGCGGCGGACCCGGTCAGGGCGCTTTGGTCGCTGGTTCTAGACCTCGGAATGCTCTTCTGGCGCGGGTGGGGAATCATGAAAAATCGGACAACCAAGATATTGCTGGCGGCAACCTTCGCGATGGGGCTGTCTTTTCCAGCGGCGGCCGAGAAATTGGACCACGTGAAGGCGTGCTTCATCTACCTTGGCCCGATCGCGGATGGTGGCTGGACCTATCAGCATCACCGCGGGGCCGAAGCCGCGAAGGCTGGCCTTGGCGACCGGGTCGAGATCGTCTGGAAAGAGAATGTGGAAGAAGATTCCAGTGCCGAAGCCGAGATCGAGGATTTCGCGAATTCGGGCTGCAACATCATCTTCACGACCTCGTTCGGGTTCATGGATGCCACCAACGCCGTGGCCGGGCGCCATCCTGACGTAAAGTTCGAACACGCAACCGGCTATATACGCGAATTCCCCAACGTCTCGACCTATAACGCGCGGTTCTATGAAGGCCGGGCGGTGCAGGGACTGATCGCCGGGCGGATGACCCGAACGAACAAGATCGGCTACATCGCCTCGTTCCCGATCCCCGAGGTTCTGGCCGGGATCAACTCTTATTACGTCAACGCCAAACGGGTGAACCCAGACGTCGAACTGACGGTGATCTGGGCCTTTACCTGGTTTGACCCCGAGATTGAACGGAAGGCAGCGCGGGATATGATCGACTCAGGGGTCGATGTGATTGCTGCGCATACCGATTCAACCGCAACCATGGAAGAGGCAGCCAAGAGCGGTGGTTCGGTAATCGGCTTCGGTCAGGCGTCTGACATGGCGGATTTCAAGCCTTCGCCCCGTGTTTCGGCAATCATCAACAACTGGGGCCCCTACTATTTCCGCCGGATCAACGAGCTTATTAACGGAACCTATGAACAAGCGGATTCCGAAGAAGGCATCGGCTCGGGCGTCGTGCTGATCGGTCAGATCACCGAAGAGGTGCCAAGCTCGGTCAAGGCCGAGGCAGAAGCCCTGCGGGATGCCATCGGGGCGGGTACGACCTCTCCCTTTGTCGGGCCGCTGAACAAGCAGGACGGGACGCCCTGGCTGAAGGACGGTGAGGTGGCGCCGATCGGTGACATTCTGGGCATGAACTTCTTGGTCGAGGGGATCGAAGGCGAAATTCCGCAGTGACGCCGCGACCTTGGGCCGGGTTGCCTTGGCCATGCGCCTCGGGCTATGGGATGGAAAGACTCGGGGGAGCCTGATTGGGCGCCCTTGGCTATTTCGGGGGCAAACATGGACGCGGATTTCCTGATCATCGGCGGAGGCATCGCCGGGATTTCCGCGGCAGCGCGGCTTTCGAAGCTGGGGTCGGTGCTGCTTCTAGAGACGGAAGCCGCCTTTGCGCATCATGCCTCAGGCCGGTCGGCCGCGCTTTTTGAACCGCATTACGGCGCGCCTGCAGTTGTGGGTCTGTCGATGGCCTCCGAACCGGATTTCCGCGCGCGTGAGGGGGTGCTTTCCCCGCGCGGGCTGATGCTGGTGGCCAAAGCCGACGCGCGTGAGGCTTTTGACCACGACCTCAAAGCCATGGCCTTCGACCAGATCTCGGTCGCCGAAGCGCAGGCGATTGTCCCGATCCTTAACCCGGATATCGTGGCCTATGCCGGGCACGCCACTCATGCCGAGGATGTCGATACCGACCTTCTCTTGCAGGGCTTCCTGCGCGAAGCGCGGTCACGCGGGGCGCAGGCCCTGACCGGGGCAAAGGTGACCGGGATCGAGAAGTTGGCGGATGGCTGGCGGGTGACCAGCGCTGCGGGGACGTTCACCGGGCGGATGCTGATCAACGCCGCCGGGGCATGGGTGGATCAGGTCGCGGTGATGGCGGGTATCAAGCCTCTTGGTTTTACCCCCAACCGCCGCTCGATGGCGCGCATTCCGGCTCCGGGTGGCCATGATGTCAGCGGCTGGCCAATGATGTTCGGCCCCGGAGAAGACTGGTATGCCAAGCCCGACGCCGGGGCGCTGATCGTCAGCCCGGCCGAGGAACACCCGATGGACCCGCATGACGCTTGGGCCGACGACATGGTTCTGGCCGAGGGTCTTGCGCGCTACGAAGAGATGGTGACCGAATCCGTGACCCGATTGATTTCGAACTGGGCTGGCCTGCGGACCTTTGCGCCCGACCGGGTGTTGGTGATTGGACGCGACCTGCGCGAACCTTCATTCTTTTGGCTGGCCGGTCAGGGGGGATATGGTTTCCAGACCAGCCCCGCAGCCAGCCGTCTTGCCGCCGACCTGATAGCCGGTCGTGCCCCCGAAATCGACCCGGGTCTTGTGACCCAACTTTCCCCAACGAGGTTTGGATAGAACATGGCACTGATACTTCCCGACTCTGCAGCCGAAACTTTGTCGGATGGGCGCCGCATGGACCCTTCGGCCGCTCGCAACGCCGAGTACATCCTTGAGGCTCTCACCCAACTTGACCTAAAGGGGCGGCTTCTGGAGCTTGCAGCCGGTTCGGGTTTTCACGCCGCCGAGATGGCCGAAACGCTTGGGGTTGATTGGCATCCGACCGATGTCGAGCCAATCAATTTTCCGTCCATCCGGGCCTGGACCGAATTCTCGGGCGGGCCGATCCGCGCTCCTCAGCTTCTGGATGCAACTGCTTCGGGTTGGGCCGCGGATCGTGGGCAGTGGGATGCCATCCTGCTGGTCAATCTTTTGCACCTGATCACCGAAGAAGAAGCGGAAACCCTTTTTATGGAGGTCTCTGCGGCATTGGCGCCAAACGGCACGTTCTGCCTTTATGGACCCTTCCTGCGCGACGGCGAGCCGACAAGCCCCGGCGACCGTGACTTTGACGCCTCGATCCGGGCGCAGGACCCAACGGTCGGCTACAAGGATCTCGACTGGGCTACCGAACAGCTGGAGGATTGCGGCCTTGAAGTCCAGGTCGTCGAGATGCCGGCAAACAATCTGATGCTGCTGGCAAAACGACCGAATTGAACGTCGGGGTGGGAAATCCGCCCATCCGATGAAAACCCAGATGACAGACGGCGGGCCAGAAGCCAGCATGGTGACATGACCCGCCTTCTTCTCCTCTCCGCCCTTATCCTGTCGGCCTGCGTCCGTGGGCACGATACGGCACCGCTTGCCGTTCCGGACGTGACGGTGATCAGTTCGAACTTCTCCGACAGCGATCCGATCGATTGGCCGGGCAAGTCGCCTGACCGCTATCCGGTTCACGGCATTGATCTGTCACGGTTCCAGACTTCGGTGGACTGGGCGACCGCGCATGCGAACGGGGTGAACTTCGCCTATATCAAGGCGACCGAAGGTGGCGATCTGTTCGACCCAATGTTCGACGATCACTGGCGAAACTCTGATGCAGCAGGGGTCGTGCGCGGGGCCTATCACTTCTTCTACCACTGCCGCTCGGCAGAGGAGCAGGCGCGCTGGTTCATCAAGCACGTTCCCCGCAGCCCCGGCGCATTGCCGCCCGTGCTGGACATGGAATGGACGCCGACCTCGCCCACCTGCACGATCCGACGTGATCCCATGACGATCCGGGATGAAGCGCGGATTTTCTTGGACATCATCGAGCGCCATTACGGCCAGCGTCCGCTAATCTATACCACCGTCGACTTCTACCAGGACAACGAGTTGTGGCGCATGAACGGGGTGGAATTCTGGCTGCGATCCGTCGCTGACCATCCGAATGGCACCTATGACGGCGAAAACTGGAGTTTCTGGCAGTACACATCGACCGGCTTGATCCCGGGCATCACAGGAGAGGTGGATGTCAACGTCTTCGCCGGGTCAAAAGGGACCTGGGAAGAATGGTTGGCGCGCAGGTCGCTTTAAGCCCGCCAGTCACGCCAGCGCCGTGACCAGCGCTTTGCCACCCGCCTGCCACGGATGACAAAGGCCGAGATCGGCCCGCGCAAGGTTGGCAGGTCAACCGCCAACAGTAGAAGGCCCGCCGGAAGCATCCAAAGCCCAAGCACTGGCAGAAACCAAAGCAACCCTCCAAGCGTCAGCACAACAGCAAGCGGAAAGCGGATGGGAAACCAGCTTGACCGACGCAAGTGCGACATCGGCCCGCGCAAGGGCGGGATCATCCGTTCCAGCGCCCGAAACTGCCGCTGAAACCTGCGTTCGCGCCGTGTCATCCGGTTTGATCCTTGATGGAGCCAGATTGCCACGGCGATGCAACAGTTTTGCGACGGGTCATGTCAAGCGCCACCCTGCCGCCAATCCCGCCATCGCCGGTGCCAGCGCTGGATCAATCGCCGGCCACGGATCAGAAAGACCGAGATCGGACCACGCAGGACGGGAATATCCAGGGCCAGCAGAACCAGGCCAAGCGGTAGCATCCAGACCCCGAGGATGGGAAGAAACGACACGATCCCGCCCAAGACCAGGAATAACGCAAGCGGAATTCGGACCAGCCGCCAACGTTTGCTTCGCAGCGCCTCAAGCGGCGCTTTTGCACTGGGGAAGTACCGCTCCAGCATGGCGAACTGGCGGCGGAATCTACGCTCGACCCGGGTCATTCCGTCTGCTCCATGGCAGGGAAATGGCTATGGGCAGACCGGGGTTCAAGGCCGCAGGGTCGTGGTTTGCTAGCGAGTGCCTATCGGGGATCAGATTTGCGGATCTCGTAGACGACTTCGCCCTGGTCCGAACCGGGAATCGGATGGGGAAAATGCGGGAAGACCGTGCTGACCAGTTGCATCCCGGCCTTTTCCATCACCCGGCGCGAGCCAAGGTTGACTGCCATCGTCTCGGCCCGGATGCGGTCGAAACCCCAATGATCAAAAGCTTCTGCGATCAGAACCTTTGCGCCTTCGGTGCCATAGCCCTTGCCCCAAGCGTCGCGGGCCAAGCGATAACCGATTTCGGCAGTTCGGAGACCATCGACCAGCCCATCATCGAAGAAGGCAAACCAGCCGACAAAGCACCCTGTGGCGGTTTCATGGGCGGCAAGGACCTCCGGCTCGGTTCCGCGCGGGGCAAGGAAATCGCCATCCGGCAGGCCTGCTTCGGGAACCGGCTGGCCACCGTTCAGATAGCGCATGACCTCTGGGTCAGCCTCAAGCGCCACCAGATTGGCCCGATCTGCGGGGGTGACGGGGCGAAGGATCAGGCGCGCGGTGGTCAGCATCGGGAACCCTCCCTGTAGCAAAGGGCCGGAATTCGGAAAACGAATTCCGTAACGGTGCCCGCGCGGGCTCCGTTACGATTTCCCTGCGGAAATCGTTTACCCGTCGATGCGGATGCGGGCGTTCGTCGGGTCGAAGGGGCTGTCTTCGGTGACAACGGCATCCCATTCCTGCAGCAGCATCTTCACTTTCAGCTTCTGCCCCGGCTCGGCCAAGGCGACCGGAACATAGCCCATGCCGATCTGCTTGCCGAAGGCCACTGAATAGCCGCCCGAGGTCAGACGGCCAACCTTGATCCCGTCATGGATCAGCGCTTCCTTGCCCCAGGGGTCCGCGTCCGCTGGCCCATCGATCAGGAGCGTCACACATTTCGACCGAATGCCGGTGTCCAGCATCTTCTGCTTGCCGCGGAATTCCTTCGACAGGTCGACAAAGCGCGGCAGATCGGCTTCCAGCGGGGTCGCGTCGCGGCCCAACTCGTTGCCGAAGGCGCGATAGGACTTTTCCTGACGCAGCCAGTTTTGCGCCCGCGCCCCGACGGCCTTCAGCCCATGCTTTTCACCGACCGACCACAGCAGGTCCCACAGATAGCGGCCGAATTCGATTGGATAGTGCAGTTCCCAGCCAAGCTCACCCGTATAAGCCACGCGAATGGCGCGGACCGGGCACATGCCAAGCTCGATGTTGCGGCAGGTCAGCCAGGGGAAGCGTTTGTTCGACAGAACGGTTTCCGGATCGGCGTCCTTGACCAAGTCCTTGAGCAATGCCCGGGCATTCGGACCAGCAAGGGCATAGACGCCCCACTGGGTGGTGATGTCGTGAATGTCGATATGACCACCGCTAGTCGCCATCCAGTCATCGGCGGCCTTTTGCAGGAAGTCATAGTCATAGGCCGTCCAGGCCCCGGCCGAGATCAGATAGTACTCATGCTCTTTTAGCCGGACGATGGTGTATTCGGTCCGGGTCGTGCCGTGGTCGGTCAGCGCATAGGTCAGGTTGATCCGGCCAACGCTTGGCAGCTTGTTGCAGGTGAAGTGGTCCAGGAACGCCGTTGCTCCCGGCCCGCGCACCAGATGCTTGGTGAACGCGGCAGCGTCGATCAGGCCAACCGTGTTGCGCACGGCTTTCGCTTCTTCCACCGCATGGGGCCACCATGCGCCACGGCGGAAGCTGCGGCCATCGTGGTCGAATGTGGCAGGCGCATCCTTCGGACCATAGTAGTTCGGGCGCTCCCAGCCGTTCACTTGCCCCATCTGCGCGCCCATTTCTTTCTGGCGGTCATAGGCAGGGGCGGTCCGCAACGGGCGTGCGGCTTCGCGTTCTTCATCCGGGTGGTGCAGGACGAAGACGTGGTCGTAGCATTCCTCGTTCTTGCGCGAGGCATATTCGGTTGTCATCCAGTTGCCGTACCGCTTGGGGTCCAAGCTGGCCATGTCGATCTCGGCCTCGCCCTGCGTCATCAGTTGCGCCAGATAATAGCCGGTGCCGCCCGCAGCGGTGATGCCAAAGCTGAACCCCTCGGCCAGCCACATGTTGCGCAGGCCCGGTGCCGGGCCGACCAGCGGGTTGCCGTCGGGGGTATAGCAGATCGGGCCGTTGTAATCGTCCTTCAGACCCACGGTTTCCGACGACGGAATCCGGTGGATAAAGGACATATACTCCTGCTCGATCCGCTCCAGATCCAGCGGGAAGAGGTCAGCACGGAAGCTGTCCGGCACGCCATAGGGGAAGCGAGCCGGAGCACCCTTTTCGTAAGGCCCAAGGATCCAGCCGCCGCGTTCTTCGCGGACATACCACTTTGCGTCGGCATCGCGGAGGACCGGATGCTCGGGGTGGGTCTTGCGATATTCGACCAACATCGGATCGGGTTCGGTCACGATGTACTGGTGTTCGACGACGACAGCGGGGGTCTTGATCCCCAAAAGCCGCGCGGTCCGCTGGGCGTGGTTACCGGTGGCGGTCACGACATGCTCAGCGTGGATTTCATACGTGTCGCCACTGGCGACAAGCATACCGCCTTTTTCTTCCATCCGGGTAACGGAAACGATCCACTCCGACCCGGTCCAGCGATAGCCGTCGACCTGGATCCTGCGCTCGATCGTGGCCCCCAGCTGGCGGGCACCCTTGGCCATCGCCTGCGTCACGTCTGCCGGGTTAATGTATCCGTCCTGCGGATGGTAAAGCGCGCCGATCAGGTCTTCGGTCCGCACCAGCGGCCAGCGGTCCTTGATCTCGTTCGGCTTCAGGAATTCATGATAGACCCCGGCGGTTTCCGCCACCGAGGAATAGAGCATGTATTCGTCCATCCGTTGCTGGTGTTGCGCCATCCGCAGGTTGCCGACGACAGCGAAGCCCGCATTCAATCCCGTCTCGGCCTCCAGCCCCTTGTAGAAATCGACCGAGTATTTGTGGATATGGGTCGTGGCATAGGACATATTGAACAGGGGCAGCAGGCCCGCCGCATGCCAGGTGGAGCCCGCGGTCAGCTCGTCACGTTCCACCAGCATCGTATCCCACCCGGCCTTGGCCAAGTGATAGGCGATCCCGGTCCCCACTGCGCCGCCCCCGACAACCAAGGCTTTGACGTGCGTTTTCATTGGGGGAATCTCCTGCGATGAGTTTGCCCCTGTCTGCCAGAAGGGCGAAAGGGGGTGCAAGTCCACCCGACCTTTGGCGTCAGAAAACGACATGGCGTCGGTTTTGGTGTAGCACCGGCGCGCGCGGAAACTCGTTATCACAGGAACACATGCGCGGCGGTGTAAAAGGATCAAACCGATGAGCGATTTCAACCAACCTCTTGGTGGCAACGACATGCCGCGCTTTGGCGGCCCGGCGACGATGATGCGGCTGCCCACGGCCACCTCGGCCAAGGGGCTGGACGTCGGGTTCATCGGCATTCCGATGGATCACGGCACCTCCAACCGCCCGGGAACACGACTTGGCCCACGGCAGATCAGGGATGAAAGCCGGATGATCCGTCCCTATAACATGGCCACCGGGGCAGCCCCTTTTGACCATCTGCAAGTGGCGGACCTTGGCGATGTGGCTATCAACACTTTCGACCTGAAGAAAACCGTCGACATCATCACGGCGCATTACCGCGAGGTTCTGTCGCACGGCATCATCCCCCTGACCCTTGGCGGCGACCATACGCTCACCTGGCCGATCCTGCGCGCGATCAAGGAACGGCACGGGCCGGTGGCACTGATCCACATCGACGCCCATGCCGACATCAACGACACGATGTTTGGCGAAACCGTGGCGCATGGCTGCCCCTTCCGCCGCGCGTGGGAGGATGGCTGCCTGCAGAACGACAAGGTCTTCCAGATCGGCCTGCGCACCACCGGCTATTCGGCGGAAGATTTCGACTGGGCGCGCGACAAGGGCTGGACCGTCGTGCAGGCCGAGGAATGCTGGCACAAATCCCTTACCGGCCTGATGCAACAGGTGCGCGCCAAGATCGGCGATGCGCCGGTTTATCTTACCTATGACATCGACAGCCTTGACCCTGCCTTCGCCCCCGGCACTGGCACCGTGGAACCCGGCGGGCTGACCACGTGGCAGGCCTATGAGATCATCCGGGGTTGTCAGGGCCTGAACCTTGTCGGCGGCGATCTGGTCGAGGTCTCGCCCCCCTATGACACATCGGGCAACACCGCGCTGATCGCGGCAAACCTTCTCTATGAGATGCTTTGTGTCCTGCCCGGCGTGCCGCAGAAACCCTCGCGGTTTTCTGGGCTAAAGTTTTAGGGTGGGACGGCTCGCGGGGCGTTAACCGCCCACTGCGCAGATCGTGACCCCATTCACGCTCGCCTTGCAATCTTCGGTGCCGCTGTCAGGCACAGAGCCAGGTTCGCCCGCTAGCGCCGCCCGGATCTTGCCCAGACGCGCCGCGCGGTCCCAGGCCTTGGCGGCCCGATCAGCCGCATAGGCCGCGCGGTCAGCCTCATTCAGTTCGGACACGACCACGATCACCGGCACATCGCCAAGCCCGCCTTCATGGCTTCGAACCGACGCATTCATCGCCGCCACATCAAGCGTTTCGAAAAAGGGCAGCAGGTCCTTGTCCGTCAGCCGCCCAGAGGCCAGCGCCCACAACTGTAGCTGCCCGCCAAGTTCTGCCGTAAAGACCCTGGCGCGGGTGGCTTCGGGCAGGACAAGTTCGCCAACGTCCAACCCCCGGACCCGGATGAAGTCATGCAACTCTTGTTGCGATCCCGCGGCGATCCCGCTGTCAAGCTCGGACAGCCTTGCCGGGTCAGTAAAAAGCGCATCAGTCTGACGCACCAGCTTGAAGACGACCAGCTGATCCTTCCGGCCATAGGCCTTCAGCGCGGTTTCGCTTTCCCTTGGGCCATTGGCGGTCAGAAGGCTCTGGATCAGGCCGACCGTCGCGGGGTCATTGTCCTTCTTCGCCAGCAACGCCTTTTCATCGCCCGCATCAATCGCGCGGGCATCCCAGCCGTCAGGCGCGGCAGGCAGCATCAACGCAAGACGGGCCGAGCTTTCAGACGCCCCACCCCCAAAGCCGGACTGAATCCGCCCAGAGATCCGCGATCCGATCCCCAGCAGGTGTTCGGCAAAGCCGGGCGGCTCGCGGTCCTGGGTCTGGGCAAGCCTTTGGGCCGCCTTGAAATCAAGCAAGACCAGCGCCGAAAGCAGGAACACCAGAAGCGAGATCAGGCTGATCTGCCGTAACACCTTGTCATCTCCCTCAACCGGCGCAATCGCCTGCTAGTGGAAGATTGGGGCAAGCTTCGGGCGGCGCAACCGGAATTTTGCCCGTCCTTGCCGTCAAACCCTGCGGCGCAGGGTGCCAAGGGCAAAAAGCAGCGCCGCGACCACTATGATCGAGGGGCCAGTGGGCGTATCTTTCCAAAGCGACAGGCCCAAGCCCCCCAGACCGGACAGCGCCCCGATGCCAATGGCGGCCAGTGCCATGGCTTCCGGGGTTCGCGCAAAGCTGCGGGCGGTGGCCGCCGGAATGATCAGCATGGCCGCAATCAAAAGCGCCCCAACAACTTTCAGCGCCACCGCAACGACCACGGCCAGAGCAAGGACCAGAACCAGCCGCTCTCTGTCAGGCTTGATCCCAGCGGCATGGGCCAGGTCCTCACTGAGGGTTGCAGTCAGCAGCGGTTGCCAACGCCAGGCCAGTAGGGCGAGGACGCCAAGCGCCCCAAGCCAGACCAGCAAAAGCTCGCCCCGGCTGACAGCAAGGATATCGCCGAACAGATAGGCCGAAAGATCGGTGCGGGCACCGGGAATGAAGCTGACCGCAACCAAGCCAAAGGCCAGGGCCGAATGAGCCAGAACCCCAAGCGTGGTGTCCATGGCCCAGCCCCGTGCCGCAAGCGTGGCCACTGTGACCGCCATTGCCAGCGCCACAGCAAGCGTCCCGACGCCAATGGGCAGGTCCGTCGCCAAGGCAAGGGCCACACCCAAAATCGCGGCATGCGAGGTTGCATCCCCGAAATAGGCCATCCGCCGCCAGATCACGAACGACCCCAGCGGCCCGGTCGCAAGCGAAAGCCCAACGGCGGCAAGCCCGGCGCGGACAAGGAAATCATCCAGCATGGTCGTGCCCGTGCCCGTGCTTCTGCCCGTGTTTGTGCCCATGATGATCGTGGTCATGGTGGTGATGCGCCGGACCGTCAGCATGTTCGTGGTCATGCTCGTGGCGGTAAAGCGCCAGTGCGCCCTGGGTGCCCAGACCAAACAAAGCGCGATACTCCGGTGCGTTGGAAACGACGCGGGGCGTGCCTTCGCAGCAGATATGGCCGTTCAGGCAGATCACCCTGTCACTGGCAGCCATCACGACGTGCAGATCATGGCTGACCATCAGGATCGCCGCGCCGGTCAATGTCCGCACCTCTTCGATCAAACGGTAGAAAGCGGCCTCGCCCTGCTGGTCCAGCCCTTGAGTCGGTTCATCCAGCATCAAAAGCCCCGGCCGGTCGATCAGTGCCCGCGCCAGAAGCACGCGCTGCAACTGCCCACCGGAAAGGTCCGACATCTGCTGGCCCTCCTGTCCTCCCATGCCCACCCGCGCCAAAGCCTCGGCGGCGGCGGCATCGCCAACCCGAACCGGCAGCGACAGAAAGCGCCGCACCGTGATCGGCATCGATCGGTCGACCGCCAACTTCTGCGGCACATAGCCGATGCGCAGCCCTTCACTGCGAAGGATACCCCCCTCGGCCACTGGCACGATGCCCAACAGCGCGCGTAACAGCGTCGACTTGCCCGAACCATTGGGCCCAAGGATCGTCACGATTTCGCCCGCCTCGATGGCAAGGCTGACATCATGCAGCACCTCTGTGGCACCGTAGCGGACGCAGATGCGCTGGGCGGAAAGCAGGCTCATGCCACTGCCTCCCGACAGTTCGGGCAAAGCCCAAGGGCCTCGATGGTTGACCGCTCCAGCACAAAGCCGCTGCGTTTCGCCTCGGCTTCAAGGGCGGAACGCGCAGGCCCGGCGTTGGCTTCGGCGATACTGTGGCAGGTGCGGCAGATCAGGAAGGCCGGAGCATGCGCCTCGCCCATGTGGGCACAGGCGGCAAAGGCATTCAGCCGCTGGATGCGGTGGGCAAGGCCCTGATCAACCAGAAACTCCAGCGCACGATAGGCCACCGGGGGCTGGTTCCCAAAGCCCTCGGCAGCAAGCCGGGCCAACACGTCATAGGCCCCCAGCGCGCGGTGCTCTTCCAGCAGGATCTCCAGCACCCGCTTGCGCACCGGGGTCATCCGCGCGCCCGTGGCCATGATGATCGTTTCAGCCCGCGTCAGCGCATCGGTGGCACAGTGCGCATGGTCATGCGCGGCAAAGGCCAGATCAGGGGCCAAGCATCCGGGACAGTCTGAATGGGTCACATGCGCCATGAGTCACGCCTTGACAGGTTATAGTATTACATCATAGTCCAGTTCAACCGTAACCGGAAGGCCCAATCCATGCGACATCTCCTTGCGCTTTTGCTGACCACCTCTGCCGCCATGGCCGAAGTGCCGCGTGTGGTGACCGATATTCCGGCGGTTCATTCCATCGTCGACATGGTGATGGGCAGCCTTGGCAGCCCTGAACTTCTGCTGGCCCCCGGCGCAGACGAGCATGACTTTCAGCTGAAACCCAGCCAGATGGAGTCTGTTGCCAGCGCTGATCTGGTCGTTTGGGTCGGACCAGAACTGACGCCTTGGCTCGATGCCGCGCTTGAAGCCCGCGGGGGCGAAAGCTCGATCCTGACGCTGTTCGACGACGTTGGCACCTACAAGATCAACTATTTCGTGGGCGATAGCGTCACCGGTGACACGCCCGCCGAAGGCACCATTGACCCGCATGTCTGGCTTGACCCATCGACCGCCGCCTATTGGACCGACCTGATCGCGGCAGAACTGTCGCGGCTCGACCCCGAGCATGCCAAGCTTTACGACGCCCACGCCGTAATCGCCCGGTCACGGATCGCCACCGCCGAAGCCGAAGCAAAGGCGCTGCTCGATCCGATCAAGGACCGCCCCTTCGTCACCTTCCACGACGCCTATGGCTACTACATCACCTATTTCGGCCTGACCTCGGCCGGAACCATCGCACTTGGCGACGCGGCAACCCCCGGCGCGTTACGGCTGTCGAAACTGCGCGCGACGCTAGAGGAGGGTTCCGTCACCTGCGTCTTCCCCGAGGCGCAGCATAATGCGGGATTGATCGACCAGCTGGTTGATGGAACGTCGGTGAAGATCGGTGCCGCGCTTGACCCTGTCGGCAGCACGCTTCAACCCGGCCCCCGCGCCTATCCCGAGCTTATCGTGGCCATCGCCACCACTTTGGCCGGGTGTCTTTCCGATCCGGGCTAAGACCGCCCTGGGCGATTCGTCGGCTTGGTTAATCGGTCGCAGGCTTGCCAAAGGGCAAGACGAAAGCAAGACGCATGGAAGACGTTTGGAAGACAGGCAAAACCCCGTCGTTTCAGTCGGTTACCACAGGGATCGCCGGAAATCTGCCACTGACCCGTTTTTCGGCCAAGACAAACCCTCACGCATCCTGACCGCGCCGCAGAATATAGATGTCCATGATCCAGCCATGCTCGGCCCGCAACCGGGCGCGGGTGGCGAGGATTTGCTCTGACACGTCAGCCAGCGCCCCATGGATCAGGCATTCCTCGGGCATGCCGACATAGGCCCCCCACCAGATCGTCACGTCCTTGGGGTCGATGGCGGTGAAGGCCCCGCCCTTGTCCAGCATGACGGCCAAGGTCACCGTCCCCTCAGGCCAGCCATGGTCGCGCAACTGCCGGCCGGTGCTTATGGTGACTGGGGCCGCCAGAGTGTTCAGCGGGATCGCATGCGCCGCTGTCAGCGCCTGCAGGCTGGTGATTCCGGGGATCACCGTGACCGTCAGGTCCGGCAACCGCGCCGCGATGCGCAAGGTGCTGTCGTAAAGCGATGGGTCACCCCAGACCATCAGCGCGACTTTCCCGCCTTGCGGCAGATGCGCGGCGATGGCGTCGGCCCAAGTCCGGGCGATGGCATCGTGCCAAGTGTTTACCGCACCAAGATAATCCGCCTGATCGACCCGCTTCGGCACATCATATTCCGCAACCGGAACCGTACGAGTAAGGACCTGCGACAGGATCTGGCGGCGGATGTCAGCAAGGTCGGATTTATCCTCACCCTTCCTTGGCAGAAGGATCAGGTCGGCCCCATTCAACGCCCGAATGGCCTGCCCGGTCACATGATCCGGATTGCCGGTGCCGATGCCGATAAGGGAAAGCGTGGTCATCTTAGCGCCATGGGTTGCTGCAGCCCCAACCGGGGTAGGGGCTGCAGACATGTTATCATCAACGGGCGGCCTCGCGGGACCACAAATGCCCCGCGACCCACCCCATCAGCGCCCAGACCGCCAGTGCCACGCCAAGGGCACGGGCGGCAAAGGCAGCCGAAACTTCGGGCGGGGCGACGCCGGAAAAGCCCTCAAGCTCTGGCGCGCCGATGACGTGCGGTGCGGCAAGCAACGCCACCCCAACAACCAGCGCAGCAACCCCGCGACCATAGGCGATGGACGCTAGCCCGAGCGCCGTGGCCAGAGCCGTGCCCCACCACCAGAGCTGACGGTCGCCCAGATCGGCAGCCATGGTCCCTGGAAGCTCGGGTGCCAGACCCATCGCGGGGGCAAGCTGGAACACGGCAAAACCAGCGATGCCCCAAAGGATGCCTTCGCGCGCCGTGATCACCTTGCCATAGGCCGAAGCCAGGCCGAAGCCCGCGACCAGCACCATCGCATAGCCGACATAGACCAGACCGAAGAAGACCACGGTCCAGAAGTTGCGCGTCAGGGCAGAGCCTTCATCGCCCGCATCCCCATGCGAATGATCATGGGCCGTGGCCCCATCTTCCGAGGCAGCCTCGTCATGATCGTGGTCGTTAGCAGCCGCCATGTCACTGTCGGCTACAGCCGGTTCAGCCGCCTGTGCCTCGTCATGGGCGACGCCAGCGTAATGCACGGCAGCGCCCGTTTCATATTCTTCGCCCAGCAGGATATACTCCTGCACGAATGCGAAATGCAGCACGGCTGCCAGCAGCCATGCGGCAGCACCGGCGCCAATCGCGCCGGTCAGCATTTTCTGGAACATTGTTGTCAGGCGGTCAGTGGCAGGGGAAGCCGGTCGCGTGACGCACGTCATGGGCGGCGTCATGCAGGGTCGCCGACTGGGCATGGCCAGCTGCAACCACAATCGTCAGGCCCAGAAGAGCCATCCCAAGCACCGAAAGGAGCGTGGTGGTCTTTTCCGAGGCGCGGGTCTTGGTAATCGTCATCATCATCTTCATCTCCTGGCCGTCACACCCGACGGCGGTTTCCATCCTTACATGGCCGGTCTCCTGACTCGCGGGTCGATGCTGCTTTCCGCCTTCCCAGCCCCAATCGGGACCAGTGGCCTTCTGGAAAGCCGCTCGCCGCATACAGTCGCGGGGGCGGTTGGGGTTTCGGCGCTGTACTCAGTCCGCCTTTGCCCATTCCCGTTTCAGTCCGAACGCTTTGCGTCTTTTCCGGACACCATGTCGGCCCAGTTGCCATCAGGCAGGCATCGGGGTCAAGGTCATTTGCGCCCCTTGCGGGCGGATTTGCGACCCCTATCCCGGAATGCGCGCAATCGCCTTCATCCGCAGCGCGCCAAGCACCCGCGCATCGTCAAGATTGCCGTCGGTGGAGGCAGCATAAAGCCGCGCAAAGGTCAGAAGGTCAGGAAGGTCGCCTGCCGTCAGGTCGCCAAAAAGATAGGCCGTCTTTCCCGCCGCACGGAACGCACAGGTTGATCGGCGCGTGCAGCCCGACATGCACTCGGTCGTCCTGACCTCGGCTGCGATTGCCGCGTCGGCAAGGGCCGGACGGAACGTGTCAGCGAACCCCGCCTCGCCCAGTTCACAGCTTGAACAGAAGGTGACGATCATGCCGTCCCCTCGGCCAATGAGCCAAAGATGATCAGCCCCGGCAGGGGCGAGCGATCTTCGCCAAGCCTCTCTGCCAACGCTGCAATCGTGGTCCGGTGCAGCGACTGCTCCGGGGTCGAAACCGCCTCGGCCAGCAAAGCAGGAGTATCTGGAGACAGTCCCCTTTCGATCAGCGCCTTGGCCAGCGCCGGAAAGGTGCGCTTGCCCATGTAGATCACGGTCGTGGCCAAGGGATCGGCCAGCGCGCCAAGGTTCAAACCGGGCGGAAGCTCTCCGGTGGTATCGGCGGCGGTGATAAATTGCACCCGCTGGGCATGTTGGCGGCGCGTCAAGGGAATGCCAGCCGCTGCAGCAGCGGCCGATGCAGCGGTGACACCGGGAATGATCTCATACGGGACCCCGGCCTCGCGCAGAGCGGTCAGCTCTTCCTCCAACCGCCCGAAAATACCGCTGTCGCCGGATTTCAGCCGCACGACCCGCGCCCCGGTCAGCGCATAGTCGACCAACAACCGGCTGACATGATCCTGCTTGGGCGAGGCGCGACCAGCGCGTTTGCCAACCCCCACCATGTCGGCTCCGGGCTTTGCCAGCGCCAGGATTGGGCCGGAGGACAAATCGTCAAACAGCACGGCATCCGCCGCCGCCAGCGCCCTCACGGCCTTGACGGTCAGAAGGTCCGGGTCGCCGGGTCCGGCAGAAACAAAGGTGACGAAGCCGGTCATGACGCCTCGGCGATCAGGTGAAAGAAGGTGCCGGTCGATAGCCCACCTCCGCCTTGGCGTCGAGTGCTGCCGGTCTCGGCCACCGCCGCCCCGGTGGCATCCGTAACCTCGGCCAAGTGCGCATCGGGCTGCTCAAGGATCGTGGAATAGTGGAACTCATGCCCAGCAAGCCGACTACCTGCAGAATAGCCGGGGATCGCCGTCCGAAGCCCCGCCAGACGATAGCCCAGATGCATCTTCCGCTTCTCGAAACTGGTGACCAGCCCCAAAAGCCCCGCCATGCGGTGCCGGGTGCCGTCCTTGTCGATTAGCGCATCACCCATCGCCATATAGCCCCCGCATTCGCCATGCACGGGCTTGGCTTCCGCAAAGATGCGCAAACCCGCGCGGAACCGGTCTGCTGCTGCGAGCACTCCGCCATGCAACTCCGGGTATCCCCCAGGCAGCCAGCACACATCGGCGTTAGGGTCCGGAGCCTCATCGGCGAGCGGCGAAAACGGCAGGATTTCCGCCCCGGCCCGGTGCCAACCCTGCAGCAAATGAGGATAAACGAAACTGAACGCCCGGTCCCGCGCCAGCGCGATGCGCTGTCCGGGCGGCGTGATCCTAGGGGCAGGGGCTAGTGGCGCTCGGCTCCCCGCCAGAGAGATCAGCCCGTCCAGATCGACCCCTTCCCGCATCAATGCCGCCGCCGCCGCGATCATCGCAGTCAACCCCGGCAGTTCCTCGGCCTGCACCAGCCCCAGATGCCGCTCGGGCATGGCAATCGCCGCGCGCTTTGGCAAAGCCCCAAGCACGCGAAGCCCCGCCCCTTCCATCCCATGCCGGATCAGCGCCTCATGCCGGGGCGAGGCGACGCGGTTCAGGATAACCCCCGCCACCTGCACCCCCGCCCGGAACCGCGCCAATCCCTGTGCGACCGCCGCCGCCGTCTGCGCCTGACCGCTGACGTCGATCACCAAGACCACCGGCCAGCCCATCAGCGCCGCCAGATCCGCCGCCGCGCCATTCCCGCTCGCGCCTTTGACCACCACCCCGTCGAACAGGCCCATCGATCCTTCGGCCAGCACCAGATCGGCCCCCTCGGCAGACCCGACCAACCCCGCCAGCATCCCCGGCCCCATCGCCCAGGTGTCCAGGTTCACCGAAGCCCTTCCCGAGGCCGCCTGATGAAACGCCGGGTCAATGTAATCCGGCCCGTTCTTGAACGGCTGGACCTTCAACCCCCGCTCGCGCAACGCCGCCAACAGCCCCAGCATGACCGTGGTCTTGCCGGTGCCAGAAGCCGGAGCCGCGATGATCAGGCCGGGGATCACGACCCCGTCCCCGGAAAGCGCGGATGCGTGCCCACCGGACGATACCGCCGATCATAGTCGCCCGCATACAACCGGCTCTCCTCGAAACCCTCCTGCGCCAGCGACGGCCCGACCAAGATCAGCGCCGTCCGCTCCACCTCGGCAGGAACCGAAGCCGCCAGCGTCGCCAAAGTCGCTCGGATGATCCGCTGATCCGGCCAACTTGCGCGCCAGACCACCGCCACCGGACAATCCGCGCCATAGAAAGGCGCCAGCTCCGCCACGAGCTTCTCGATCAAATGGATCGACAGATGCAGCGCCAGCGTCGCCCCCGTCGCCCCGAAGGCCGCCAAGGTCTCGCGCTCCGGCATCTGCGTCGCGCGGCCTTCGGTGCGGGTCAGCACCACCGACTGCGCCAACCCCGGCAAAGTCAGTTCCACCCCCAAGGCCGCCGCCGCCGCCGCGAACGAAGGCACCCCAGGCGTCAGGTCATAGGGAATGCCAAGGTCGCGCAACCGGCGCAACTGCTCGCCCATCGCCGACCAGATCGACAGGTCCCCCGAATGCAGCCGCGCCACATCCTGCCCCGCCGCATGCGCCGCCGAAATCTCGGCGATAATCTCGTCCAGCGACATCGGTGCCGTATTCACCAGCCGGCACCCCGCCGGGCAATGCGACAACACCCCCTCCGGGATCAGCGACCCCGCATAGAGACAGACGGCAGAGGCCGCGATCAGATCCCGCCCCCGCAGCGTCAACAGATCCGCCGCCCCCGGCCCCGCCCCGATGAAATGGACCGTCATATCCTACCCCTTTGCCAAGGCCGCAAACCCGACCCCGCCCTTCCCTCTTGGTCCAAATACTCTCGCCGAAGGCGCGCCCGAGCCGGTTGGCCGGAGGCCAGAGGCGAGACAAAAAGCTTGCGCCGTCGGCGCTCAATTCTAAAGCCGCCCAAGCCCATCACGACGCACCCCCTTCGGCAATCGCTGCAGTCGCCGTGCCATTGGTCGACACGACCCTCGGCCCCCAAAGCCGCGCGCCCGGGCCAGCCGCCGCCAAAGCCGCCGCTTCCGCCACCGACCCCGTGCCGAACAGTGCATCCACCCGTTCAGAATGGGTCAGCACCACCTGCCCCGGCAACTCCCCAGCCGCGACCGCAATCACCGGCAGGCCCAGCGCCCCGGCCAAAGGCAACAGCCCCTCCGCCTTCGCCGCAACCGTCGCCAGATGCGTCACCCGCTCAGGCCCCCCGGCACGCGCCAAGGCATCCTGAAGCGCGGCCAAGGTCGCCCCGGCGCGAAAGCCGAACCCCGCGACGATCATCGCGTGACGCTCCATTGCAGGATCGGCAGCGCCGCGCGCCACGCCCGTTTCCGGCCAATCGCCACCGGCTCTGCCAGATCGATCTTCAAAAGCTCGCCACCCTGCCGCGCTGACCAGTCCAGCACCAAAGCCTCGGTCTCGATCGTCACCGCATTCATCACCAGCCGCGCGCCTTTCGGCATCACCTCCCACAACCGCGACAACACCGCCTCCGACGCCCCACCGCCGACAAACACGGCGCCCGGGGCCGATAACCCCTCCAACCCCTCCGGCGCCCGCGCCTCGATCAGCCGGTGCCGGTGCGCCAGCCCGAAGGCGGCGACATTCCCCCGCGCCCGCTCGGCCCGCACCGGGTCAGCCTCCAGCGCCTCGACCCGCGCCCCCCCGGCCAGCAGCCATTCGATGCCCACCGAGCCCGACCCCGCGCCGATGTCCCACAGCACTTCACCCGCCCGCGGTGCAAGCGTCGACAACGTCAGCGCCCGCACCGCCCGCTTGGTGATCTGCCCGTCATGCTGGAACAGCTCATCCGGCAGACCCGAGGCGCGCGGCAAGCCGGGGTCGCGCCCTTCGACTGCTACAGCGATCGGGGCCGAAACCGGCGCAGGCAAAGCAGCTCCGCGCGTGATCCGCTCCAGCGGCCCGCCCAACCGCTCCAGCACAGTCACCTCGGCATTCGGATGGCCATTCCCCGCCAGCCAAGCCGCCAGTTCCGCCACCGCAGCCCCATCCCGCAGAGTGCAGATCACCCGTACCCCCCGCCCCAGCACCGGGCGCATCCGGGCATAGGGCGCGGCATGCAGGCCAAGGCAAATGCAGTCCTCCAGCCGCCAACCCAACCGGTTCGCCGCCAGCGAAAAGCACGACGGCGCGGGGTGCGACACCCACTCACCCGCCGACAGTTGCGCCATCAAACTGCCGCCCGCGCCGAACCAGAACGGATCGCCCGAGGCGAGAACGACCGTGGGCTGGCCGCGGCACTCATGAACCGGCGCAAGGTCAAACGGGATCGGCCAGGGTTTGCCCTTGTCCCCCGCCGCAACCAATGCCAGATGCCGGGGACCGCCGATGATGACCGTCGCGCGGTCAAGGGCGGCACGGCTTGCGGGCGACAGGCTTGCCGGTCCATCTTCGCCTAAGCCGATCACGGTCAGCCAGGGATCAGACATGACACGCATCCTTCTTCTTGGCGGCACGACCGAAGCGGGTCTGATGGCCAAGGCGATTGCCAAGGCCGGGCTGTCGGGGGTCTATTCCTACGCCGGGCGCACCGAAGCGCCGATGGGTCAGCCGATCCACATGCGCGTCGGCGGTTTCGGCGGGGTCGAGGGGCTGCGGGCCTATCTTCAGGCCGAAAAGGTCACCCATGTCATCGACGCAACCCACCCTTTCGCCGCGCAGATGAGCGCGAACGCAGTTGCCGCCTGTGCTGCCGAAAGCGTGCCCCTGATCGCGCTGGAGCGTGCGCCCTGGGTGGCAGGTGACGCGGATACCTGGACAAATGTCGCCGATATTCCCGCAGCCGTCGCAGCGCTGAGCGGCGCGCCAAAGCGGGTGTTCCTTGCCATCGGGCGCCTGCATGTTCAGGACTTCGCCGCCCAGCCGCAGCATGATTATCTTTTGCGGCTGGTCGATGCGCCGACCGGCGCGCTGCCTTTGCCGCAGGTCAGGGTCGTGGTGGCGCGCGGGCCATTCGATGTGGACGACGACACCGCCCTGATGCGCGACCACGGGACCGAAATCATCGTGGCCAAGAATGCGGGCGGCAAAGGTGCTGTCGCCAAGATCGCCGCCGCCCGCGCGCTTGGCCTGCCGGTCGTGATGATCGACCGGCCCGCCGTGCCAAACCGTCCCGTTGCCCGGAAGGTCAGCGAAGTCATGGCCTGGCTGAACGGCTGAACGGCGCGCACCAAATTTCTTCGAAGAAATTTGCAAAATCCTTCGAAGGATTTTGGCCCGGCTCATCCCGCGCTCCTGGGGCTGTAGACAAAGCGCCCGACCCGGCGCGTCGCCGAATTGCCGACGATGACGACCGTGCGCATATCCGCCATCTCGGGAGTTGCCTCGCCCAAGGTCACGGTCACCAGCCGCTGGTCGGGGGTGGAGACCGCACGGGCAAAGGTGATCAACCGATCCGGCCCGAATTCCTGCCGCAACACCTCCAGCGCGCGTGTGAACCCTTCCGGGCGACTGGCGGAACGGGGGTTATAGAAGGCCATCGCGAAATCGGCCTTTGCCGCATGGCGCAGGCGGGACTCGATCATGCCCCAGGGCTTAAGGTTGTCCGACAGGTTGATGCAGCAGAAATCGTGGCCGAGCGGTGCCCCCGCAGCCGCCGCCGCCGCCAGCATTGCCGTGATCCCCGGCAACACGCGGATATCCAGCGCCTGCCAGTCCGTCCGGCCCTCCAAGGCTTCAAACACCGCCGAGGCCATGGCAAAGACCCCAGGATCGCCTGACGACACGACGACCACCCGTTTGCCCGCCGCCGCCATCTCCAGCGCAGCACGGGCACGGTCAAGTTCGACACGGTTGTCGGAAGGGTGCAGCGTCAACCCCGGGCGCGGAGCAACCCGGGCGACGTAAGGAATATAGCCCACCACATCAGTCGCCGCAGCCAGAGCCTCTGAAACCTCGGGCGTGACCAGACGCTCATCCCCCGGCCCAAGGCCCGCGATGGCCAACCATCCGCTCATTCCAGGATCTCCGGGCGGCGGCCGTGGCCGTGGACCAGCACAATCGCGAAGTAGGGGCAGTCGGCGGCATCAACCTCGGCCAACCGCGCCACCCGCTGGTTCGGCATCGTGCCGCGTTCGACCAGCCATGCCGCATCCAGCCGCCCGGCCCGCTCCAGCGCACGGCGGACGCGGGGCAGGTTGCGCCCCGTCTTCATGACGACCAGCGCGTCGGCGGTTTCCATGTGTCGGACGAGATCATCCTCGGGCAGCGTGCCCATTAACACGGTCAGCACATCATCGCCCCAGGTGATCGGCGTATCGGTCGCATTCCAGCAGCCGGTCATGCCGGTGATACCGGGGATCACTTCGACCGGCACCCGGCCCTGAAGGCGGGAATGGAGGTGCATGAACGAGCCATAGAAGAACGGGTCGCCTTCGCACAGCACCACCACATCCTGCGTCACCGCCAGTTCAACCAACCGGTCCGCCCAATCGTCATAGAACCGCGCCAGCGCCTCGGTATATTCCGGGCTGTCGAAGGGAATTTCGGTCGTGACCGGATATTCCATCGGGTATTCCGTCGCACCCGGCTTCAGCATTCCCTCGACAATCCGCCGCGCCTGACCGGCCCGCCCCGCCTTGCGGAAATAGGCGATATGGTCCGCCGAACCGATCATCCGGGCAGATTTCAGGCTCATCAGCTCCGGGTCGCCGGGGCCAAGACCTGCACAGATCACTTTACCAGTCTTTGGGCCAATCCCGGGGGTCATTTTCATTCCTTCCGGCTGGCAAGCGCGTTGACGGCAGCGACCGTGATCGCCGAACCGCCAAGCCGTCCCTTGACGATGACCGACGGCACCGGCGGAGCCTCCATCAGCGCATCCTTCGATTCCGCTGCACCCACAAAGCCCACCGGGCAGCCGATGATCGCCGCCGGGCGCGGGCAAGTTGGGTCTTCCAGCATGTTCAGCAGGTGGAACAACGCGGTCGGGGCATTGCCAATCGCGACGATGGACCCGGCCAGATAGGGCCGCCAAAGCTCCAGCGCGGCGGCGGAACGGGTGTTGGCCATTTCCTTTGCCAGAGCAGGGACAGAAGGATCATGCAAGGTGCAAATGACCTCGTTCCCCTTCGGCAGACGGGCGCGGGTGATCCCCTCGCTGACCATTCGCGCATCGCAAAGCACCGGCGCGCCATCCTCCAGCGCGGCGCGCGCGGCAATCGCCATGCCGGGGGTAAAGCGGATATGCGGCGCAAGCTCCACCATCCCGGCAGCATGGATCATGCGGACGGCGACGATCTCTTCCTCGGGCGTAAAGCGGGCCAGATCGGCTTCGGCCCGGATCATGGCAAAGCTTTGCAGATAGATCGCTGCGCCGTCGGTTTCATAGGTGTGGGGCATGGGGGGCCTTCAGAAGATCATGGATCGCTTCGAGGCCAAGGCCCGTCAGGCTGGGGGTATTGGATGCAGTGCCGCTCCGGATCAGGTCGTAGCCTTGGCCAGTGGCGGTAAGGGTCAGGTCCGAGGCAGCGGGGTGGGCGCAGCCCTTGGCGCAACCCGAGACGTGCAGGGCCATGCCTGCAGGCAGATGCGGGGCAAGCCTGCGGGCCAACTGGCGAGTGTCGCCCAAAGCTTGCGGGCAGCCGGGCGCACCTGTGCAAGCCGTGACGCGCAGGATCGGATCGGCGGGGCCGGCGATCAATCCGGCGACCTCAGGGACCGTTTCCGCGCCGACAAGGAGCAACATCCGCCACGGCGTCGGGCGGATCTCATGGCCAAGTGCTGCGAGGGTGGACAGCGTATCCGCCCTCATCTGGCCAAAGGCCAAAGCGACCAGTGCGCCTTCGGGGTGCAGCCCCGGCGCGGGGTGTGGCAGCGGATCGGCGGGGGCAAGGCTGCATCCGGGCGGGACTATCCCCCGGCCGATCAGCGCGGACATGCGCCCCCGGCCTTCGGTCACGCCACCCTTCGCCACAAACCATTCCGCCATGGCGATGGCGTCGGCAGCAAGATCAGTGACAGGTTGGCCAAGCGCGTGACCTTCGGGCCGCAGGATAAGTCGGCCGTCCGTGGCCCGCTCCACCCGGATATCGACCGAAGCCCCGGTCAGAACCGGGCGCAGGCCGGTGTCCAGCGCAAAGCCGAACTTGCCCGGCAAACGCGGCATCCGGGCCAGAGCGGCGGTCAGGGTGGCGGCAAGCACCGTAGTCTCAACATCCCGGAACGGAGTCACGATCAGATTCCGCAGGCTTTCCGTCTGAATATCCGGGTCGATCAGGCCTTGCGCGCGCAGGTCGTCAATCAGTGGGCCATGCGACGCCTCGGTCACACCGCGAAGCTGCAAGTTCGCGCGGGCAGAAAGGTCGATGATGCCGTTGCCGTGGGTCGTGGCGGCCTTGGCGATAGCGGCGGCCTGCACAGGCGTCAGCCGACCCAAAGGTGGGCGGATGCGGACGACCAACCCGTCACCCGATTGCATCGGACGCAGCGCGCCGGGGCACCAACCCTTGATCTCCCACGCCGTCATGCGGAGCGCCCTCGGCCAGGGGCGGTTACTAAAATGAGCGCTTCGCGCAAGCCTCTTATCTCGCCTCTGCGCGCGAAGGGCGCGCAACCGGCTCGGGCATTGGGGGCGCTTTGCCCCCCAAACCCCCAGAGGATATTGGAAGAAGAGAAAGACCGCAGGCTCATGCCGCCCCCTCCAACCGTGCGGCGATGGAGTTGCGGCGGGTCAGCCACAGGCCCGCATCACGAAGGCGGCGGAAGAGGTCCTCCATGGCGGCCAGCGCGGCGGGGTTTTCGCGGGCAAGGAAGTCGCGGACCTCGTCCCGGCCAAGGGTGGCCTCGTGGTAAAGGTCGAAAAGATGCGGCGGCACGACCTGCGCCAGATGGGCGAAGGCAGACATGTGGTCGAGGGTGGCGGCAATTTCGGCCCCGCCCCGGTAGCCGTGGTTCATCATGCCGCTGGCCCAATCGGGGTTCACGGCACGGGCGCGGACCACGCGCGCGATTTCCTCGGTCAGGGTGCGGGCATGCGGGGTGTCGGGGCGGGTGGCGTCCATGTGGTAAAGTGTGGGCTTGGCTCCGCCCAGCTTCGCGACGGCCGCGGCGAAGCCTGCCTCGTGTGCTGCATAGTCGGCGGCGATCAGGACATCGGTTTCCGGCAAGTCCTGCGCATGGACGAAGGCATCGGCGGCAAGGACGCGGGTTTCCAACCCGGCGCGGTTCTCGGTCGACTGGCCGTCTTGTCCGATGGCCCAAGCAGAGGCGTTCAGCCAGGCTTCGCCAGCGGCAGCTCGGGCCTCATCGGTGAAGGTGTCGGCGGCTGTGCCCATGCCAAGGCCGTAAAGGCCGGGCTTGGGGCCAAAGACACGGGCGGCGCGGGAGGTGTAGGGGTTGTCCTCAGCGCTTTCATCCCGGGCGGCAAGCGCCTCGGCCCCTGCCTCGAACAGCTGCGCTAGGGTCGGGAACACATCGCGGAACAGACCCGAGACGCGCAGGGTCACGTCGATCCGTGGCCGCCCCAGAATAGCCAGCGGCAGGATTTCAAAGCCCGAGACGCGGGCCGACCCCTCGTCCCATTTCGGCGCCATCCCCGCCAGATGCAGCGCCATGGCGAATTCCTCGCCCGCTGTCCGCATCGTGGCGGACCCCCAAAGGTCAACCACCAGCCCGCGCGGATAATCGCCATGGTCCTGCAGGTGGCGGCGGATCAGTTCTTCGGCCAGCTTCACGCCCTGCGCATGGGCATTGCGCGAGGGCACGGCGCGGGGGTCGACGGAGTAGAGGTTGCGTCCCGTGGGCAGTACATCCGACCGGCCCCGGTTCGGGGAGCCAGCCGGGCCGGGGGCGACCTTATGGCCGTTGAGGGCGGTCAACAGCCCCTCCCGCTCCCCGGCCCCTTCGCCAAAGATGTGCAGCCCATGGCCGAACTGGCTTTCCTTCAGGTCACAGACGAACCGGTCGATCCTCGTGATCGCCTCGGCAGGGGTGGCGTCGCTCGCCAAGCCCAGATCCTCGGCAACGCCCGAGGCTGCAGCCTCATCCCGAATGCTGGCAATCAGCCGGGTGCGGCGGGCGGGGTCAAGGCCATCGGCGGTTGAGTATTCGTCCAGCAGTCGCTCAAGGCGCACAAGCTCCGGCGGCACCACGCTGCCGACCATCGGCGGCGGCATGTGGCCAAGCGTTACCGCCCCGATGCGGCGCTTGGCTTGGGCGGCCTCGCCCGGGTCATTGACGATGAAGGGATAGATCACCGGCAGCGGGCCAATCAGCGCCTCGGGCCAGCAGGTATCGGACAGGGCCACCGATTTCCCCGGTAGCCATTCCAGCGTGCCATGCGCGCCCATGTGGACCAGCGCATGCATCCCTTGTGCCCGAAGCCAAAGATAGAAGGCGACAAAGGCTTGGCGCGGGGTGCGGGAGAGATCGTGGTAGTCGTTGTCACGGGCCTGAACATCGCCACGCTCGGGCTGAAGGGCGACCAGGGTATTGCCACGACGGGTGGCGGGGAAGTGGAATTGCCCATCCCTCACCGAAGGGTCAGAGATCACGTCGCCCCAAGCAGCGGTCAGATCGGCGCGGAGAGTTTCTGGCAGGGTTTGCAGCGCGTCCAAGTAGGCGACAACAGGCCATGTGAGGGTTTCCGTCAGCGCCTCGGCCAGCACTGCACCTTCGGTGATGTTGTAGCCTCCGGCGGTAAGGTCGCTGAGCAGCGCCTCGGTCGAAGCCAGCGCGTCAAGGCCTACGGCATGGGCCATCTGATGCGCGCGACCGGGATAGGTCGAAAGGATCACAGCCAGTCGCCGGTCGGCGGCGGGAGTCGTGGCAAGGCGGTGCCAGTGCTTGACCCGGTCAACCACGGCGGCAATCCGTTCGGCATCGGCGCGGTGGGCAAAGCGCGAGAATTGCAGCTCGGGGTGCCGCTTGCCGGGGGACTTGTGGCTGATCAGGCCAGCGAAAAGGCGACCGTCAACCTCAGGCAGCACCACATGCATCGCAAGATCGGCAGGTGACAGGCCCCGGTCGGAACTGACCCAATCGCGGCGGCGGGCGGTGGAGAGGGCGACCTGAAACACCGGGCAATCCGCGCCGTCGAAGGGGGTCGCACCGTCATCGGCCTTGGCCGAGAAGGCGGTCGCGTTCAGGATCGCAACCGGGGGATGCGCGGTCAGATGCCCCTTCAGCCAGTCAGCCACGCCGGGGGCCTTCAGGCTGGGGGCAAAGGCGCCATAGGCGGTGAAGCCTTCGGCCCGCAGGGCATGGATCAGCGCATCGACAGGGGCGGTATCCCCGGCGGTCAGATAGCTGCGGTAGAAGGTGACGAGGACCGGATTCGCACCCTCGGGCGCAGGGCAGACGCCACGCTCGGGATCATAGAACCCCATCTGCGGCACGGTTTTGTCGCCCACGACCGGCGCGGCATAGATCCCCGCCGCCAAAGCCAATTGCGCCAAGGCCGCCTGAGCCGCAACCGCCCCGCCTTCGTCACAAAGCGCCTGCAACCGGCGCAGGGTGGAAACCGGCAGCGTCGACAGCTCATCCAGCCGGGGGTCGGGGCGACCATCGGCGGGAAGGATCGCCAGCGCCATACCCTGACGACGGGCAAGGTCCTGCAGGGTAGCCAGACCATAAGGCCAGTAAGCCTCGCCCCCGATCAGGCGCACCAGCACTGCCTTGGCCCCGGAGAGGGTCCGCTCGGCATAGGTATCGACCGAAACGGGATGCTTCAGCGCGATGATATTGGCCAGTCGCAGCGTCGGGTGGGCAAGGCCCCCCTTCAACGCCCGCTCATAGCCTGCCGCAAAGGCGCCAAGGTCGCTGTCGGAAAACGAAAGCACCACCAGATCGCCCGGGTCCTGACCCAGGTCGAACGGTTGGTCCGTTTCCTCCAGCCCATGGCTTTCGCGGAAGACAACGTGCATGGCGCGCCCTTAAGCCCCCAGAACCTTGCGGATTGCAGCGGGGTCGATGTCGTCATGCTCGGCAATGACCACCAGCTGCGACCGGCGCGGGGCGGCTCCCCACGGCTTGTCAAACTGCATCCGCACGCGGGAGCCCACGGCCTGCACCAGCATCCGCATCGGCTTGCCTGCCACGGCGACGTGACCCTTGACGCGCAGGATGTTCAACTCCTCCGCCAGCCGCACGATGGCTGCCGACAGGGCCTCCGGATCGGTCACCTCGGGCAGGTCAATGACCACCGAGTCGAAATCGTCATGCTCATGGTCATCCGCCCCGTCATGGTGCGACGGGCGCGAGGCAAGGTCATCCTCGGCAGCGGCATTCAGGCCAAGCAGGACGCGCGGGTCAATCACCCCATCGGTCATCGCCAGCATCGGCACGGGCCGGTTCATCTCGGCGGCAATCACCTGACGCGCGGTCGCAAGCCCGGCTTCTCCAGCGAGGTCAGCCTTGGACAGAAGGATCAGGTCGGCGCAGAGGATCTGATCCTCAAAGACCTCGGACAGGGGCGTCTCATGGTCCAACGACGGATCAGCCGCGCGCTGGTTCTCCACTGCTTCGACATCCGGGGCAAAGCGGCCAGCGGCAACAGCTTCGGCATCGGCCAGCGCGATCACCCCGTCCACGGTGATGCGCGACCGGATCGCGGGCCAGTCGAAGGCCTTGAGCAAAGGCTTCGGCAGGGCAAGGCCCGAGGTCTCGATCAGGATGTGGTCGGGGCGGACCTTCATCGCCATCAGGGCCTCGATCGTCGGGATGAAATCATCAGCCACGGTGCAGCAGATGCAGCCGTTGGCCAGTTCCACGATGTTCTCGACCGGGCAATTCTCATCGGCGCAGGATTTCAGGATGTCGCCATCCACGCCCACGGTGCCGAACTCGTTGACCAGAATGGCCAGCCGCTTGCCTTGCGGGTTCTGCATCAGGTGGCGGATCAGCGTGGTCTTGCCGGCGCCAAGAAAGCCGGTGATCACGGTCACTGGGATTTTCGTCAGATCGGTCATTTCATGGCCTCCAAAGGCGGAATACGGGCGATGCTTTGCTTGCGAAAGACAGTCGGGCGGTCGCGCCAGGGAACGATTCCATCCGCGCTGACGGCATATTTCGCCGCGCCATCAAGGATTGCGGGGACATCGTCAAGGCTCAGACGGCCATAGACGTAAGACCAGGCCCCCACCTTGGCCAACGACACCGCACAACCGGTGTTGCAGGCCGACAGGCATTCGACCCCGACGATCCGCACGCCTTCAGGTGCCGCCCCTGCCGTCAAGGCAGCATGCAGCTTGGCACCCGGGGGCAGATCGCCCTCCAGCACCGGTTCCCCGGCCTTGCAGGTGGTGCAGACGTAAAGCGTGGCGGTCATCGCGGCCCTTCAAAAGGCGGCAAGGGCATGGGCCAGAGAAGGCGTCACCGCCTGTCCCCCGGTCGCGGAACACCCCGTCCGCCGGTTCTTCCTTCGCGCTGGCAGGTCTCCCGGCTTGCGGATACGGGGGTTGACAATAGTCGGGCCCCCACGATCCCCGCCTTCCCGACCTTACGGTCAGTGGCCATGGGACCTCTCCGGTCACGGTCGCGGGGGCGGCTGCTTAAGGTCGCTTCCGACCTGTCGCATTCCCTCTTCGCCTGTCATAAACAGGAACCAGCGCGAGGTTCACCTGAGCCATGCACCCCCCCGTTGTCAAGGACACGACCGACCATGACCGACCCCATTGCGACACCTGAAACCGACGACCTTGCCCGGCACGCCTCGAAGATGGCGAAGAAGAAGGCCGCGCGGGACAAGATCATGGCAGGGAAAGAGGGTGAGAAGGGTCTGATCATCGTCCATACCGGGGCCGGGAAGGGCAAATCGTCGTCCGGTTTCGGCATGATCCTGCGCTGTGTGGCGCATGAAATGCCCTGCGCCGTGGTCCAGTTCATCAAAGGGGCCTGGGATACGGGCGAGCGTCGGCTTCTGACCGAGAATTTCAGCGATCTCTGCCAGTTCCATGCGATGGGCGAGGGCTTCACCTGGGAAACCCAGGACAAGACCCGCGACATCGCCGCCGCTCGGGCGGGGTGGGAGAAGGCCAAGGAACTGATCCGCGACCCCAGTATCCGCTTCGTCCTGCTGGATGAAATCAACATCGCCTTGCGTTATGATTACCTTGATATCGCCGAGGTTCTCGACTTCCTGAAAACCGAAAAGCCCCCCCTGACCCATGTGGTCCTGACCGGCCGGAACGCGAAAGAGGAGCTGATCGAGGTGGCCGATCTGGTGACCGAGATGACCCTGATCAAGCATCCGTTCCGGTCCGGCATCAAGGGCCAGCCGGGTGTGGAGTTCTGACTGTCCACGGTGGACAGTGTCACGCCACCCAATGAAAACAACAGGTTGGTCGTGGGCATTAACGATCTGGCAACACATGCAAAGGGAGAGACAGACATGCGGAAAACGGGTTTGGTGCTTTTGCTGACACTTGTGGCTCTGACAACATCAGCCTGCGCCCCGCTTCTTATCGGCGGCGCAGCAGTGGCCGTCGCGGATGAAGCGGTCGAGCAGGATCAGGGCGGCGACGGGCTGTTCTGAGTGGTGCAATGTAGGATGGGCAATATTGCCCATCCTACGAACGGTAAGCCCGGTCAATCCGGCTGGTTGCGCTGGATGATCCCGGTCGCAGCGGCAAGCCCAAGCGAAGTGATGACATAGCCTGCGATCTGCAGGATCCATGTGTAGATCCGCGCCACCTTGCCCATCGCGGTCACCGTGGTCTGCCCCCAGGTCGACTGCTGCCCAAGATCGACAATCGGCAGGAACACATCCAACGCATTGGGCAGGGAATAGAAGGTCTCGTAATGCGAGGTTGCCGGGCCGCTGCCCTTGGCCCAGATCAACGCGGGCGCGTCCCAGCTAGCATCGAAAGCCGCCTTCCATTCCACGGAGGTCAGAATCACCGCATCCGTTGGAACCATGACCCCAAGCTGCCAGAACAGCATATAGGCAAAGAACGATACGCCAATGCAGGCGACTGCCCAATACAACGCGTATTGAGGGGCGTAACCATAGCCAGCGACCCGGCGCGTCAGACCGTACCAAAGCCGCGCGAGAGTCATGCTCAGCCAAATCTGCCCGGAATCACCCTTGGTCATCACTCCACCGTCATAAGCGGCGCGAAAATCCGCGCGGTCCGAGGTGAGTCGATGCGCGGCCAACAGTCGCTCCCGCTCCATCAACACCTGCCGAGCCTCACCCGCATGACCCATCTGCCGCAGCACCCGGGCAAGATGGGTATAGGGTTGAGGGAGGAAATCTCCCTGCCAATGGGAACCGGTGGCGAGCCAGTGGCGACTGGTCGGAATAAGTGGTTGATCCGTCAATGCGGTCAAAGGTGAAACCGTCAAGGATCAAACTGTTTGGTTGATCCGGCCAGCTTGTCGCGTCGTCTACTAGGCTCAGGACTCATTGATCATATCCAGAAGATGACGATGGCAGCGATAGCGATGGCGGACATGAAGGTGTGGGCGCAGCGGTCGTAGCGGGTGTGGATACGCCGCCAATCCTTCAGCTTGCCGAACATGTTCTCGATCTTGTGAC
>CANNIA010000031.1 GCA_947504705.1 Paracoccaceae bacterium | reverse complement strand
TCTGGCCGAAAGGAGACGCATCAAACTGGAAACCATCCAAAACCGCCGCTTGAACCATCAGCGTCAAGCAGCATAACCTGAACCCGATGAGCCCGAACGATCCGCTCCAGAATTAGGCCGCCTGTTCCAAATCATTCGACGACGGACAAGTTCAACGATAGGTCGAAAGACCAAGCACCCGGCGAGATCGTTATGCCTGTTTAGCCTCTCACCATTGTCGTAACGCTTAACCGACGCAGCGCGGGTGGCTGACTCACTTCGACGAACACCCAGCAAAAGGATAACCCTTTCGGCTTCGTCTGTTCGCGCTTTGATGTATGCGCTAGTGGGGAGGATCTTCATTCGATCCGTGCACCAGCGGAATGTACGGTTCGGGGAAGGATAGCCTCGTCCGATCAGGTTCACCCAGAAAGTTTGTGAGAGTGCAGGTCGAGTGATCTCTGTTCTAACCGGAAGGCGCAGTGTATCCGCAGCCTCGCGGATTTGTTCTAAGCTATCCACTATGTGTTTGATAACTAAAGGACTCTCTACAAGTGTATCGTTCGATACAATGTGCACTTCTCGTTTTCTCTGGCTTCTTGGTAGCGAAAGCAGCACGTTGAAAACGAGATGCGTTACAAGGGTGCTGTCTTTCCCACCCGAGTAGCCGATGATCCACGGATATGAGTGGGGTTGTAGGTACTCGTCTCGAATTTCGGACTGGATGATGTCAATCGCATCTTCGAGCGAAACGTCGGAGAAGTCGTGAAGTCTGAGGTCGTCCATGGGTGGCGGCGCTCGTTTCTGTTTTTGTTCGCTACTGTGTCAACTCGTGGTCAGATGGTCAATCCGTCTTGGTCGCCCGTGCGTGTTGACTTTTGCAACAGATGCGGGGATGGCCACACCTTGACGGACTGCGACCTCCCGCTCCGTATCCTGTTGAACGAACGAGGTTTGTTCAGGATCAGGAACATCTTTGATGTCGGATGTAGAGGGCTGGATGGAGGATCATACTAGCATCCGGGAGCTGAACGACAGGGCGCGATCAACCTTGCTTGGATGCCGTGTCATGGTCACGCAAGGGATCCAGGCGCTGAATGACATCGCTGCGATCCTGCACAAAGTGGCAACCTTCGACACGTTCACGGAAGACAACGACCCGCACGGCGAACACGACTTTGGAACACTCCTGCACAAGGGAGAAACCATTTTCTGGAAGTTCGACTACTACGACCGTTCACTTACGTCAGGGTCAGAGAACCCAGCCGATCCCGAGGTGACCGTCCGTGTGCTGACACTCATGTTGGCGTGGGAGTACTAGTGGCGACACGGCTTGACCTCGTCCTCATTCCTTGCAAATAATTGAAAACAGACCGAAAAATAGTAAATGTTCGCCTCTCACACCCATATACAACATTTACTATTTTGGGAGGCTTGGGTGAAGATACTGAAGGGGACGGCAACGGCTCCGCGGTTTTCAGCGATAGCTGGGTTGCTCTCGGTCGTTCCGAAGAGGCAACACAAAAGTCACCTAAGCGAAGGTCTGAAGGTTCCTGGCCATCTCCGGTGATAGGGGAAGGAACCGCGCATAGAAGCGTTCAATCTGGTCGACTGATGTCCCAGCGTTCTTGGCAAGGTTGAAGATGTTCACTTTCCCTTCGCTGTTGATGATCCTCATACAGATGGCTGTATGGCGCAGGGAGTACAGGGTGTGGGCGTTCCCTGTGTTGCGGTCGACCTGAAGGTCTGCTTCCTCCATGAGTGCATGGAACTGCCGTTGAATGATCTTCGAAGCGGTCATTCGGTTTTGGTAGCCGGGTAGGAAGATGAAGTCTTCCGGTAAAGCACTTGGGTTGCGCTTCTTGATGCGCTCGTAAACCGACACAGCAGCTTCCATGGTATTGGCGGCCCTGTATCCAGTTTTGCCGTCTCTCACTGTGACGATCAGCCGTCTTGGATCATTTGCGATGGTTATGTCGCTGTGACGGATCGCATAGAGTTCAGTTGTGATGGGTCTGACGAAGGAGTGGGTCAAGAAGAGGATCACGTCGTAGAGTTCGTCGGTGATCTTGTGTCCTCGAACCTCCACTGAGGATTCTGCCATCTTCTTGGCTGTCTTCAAGAGCTTCTGGTAGGCGTCATTGTCCTTCGATACCAGCGGATGGAAGCGGAAGAACGGTCGGGGATTGTCCTTGGCCTTTGTGCGAGGTGTGGCCGGGACCACATCAATAACACCCTCATCCCTTGCTATCTTCAACACGTTCCGAAAGGCAGCCATGAGCGTGTTTTTCGTAGATGCAGTGATGTCAGGGCGCTTCTTGGTGAGGTCTGCGATGTACTCTTGGTAAGAGACGGTCTTGATCTGCCGAATATCCTTGTCGCCGAACCAACGTAACAGACCCCAGTCCTCGTTCTGCACAGCCCAGTGGATGGCTCGTGTGTAGCCGCTGCTTCGTTCCCCTGCCGCCGACAGAAGTCTGGATTTGTGCAGCAGTTTGAGAGCGAAATGCCTAAACGTGAATTCCCGTTCAACGACCTTCTCGGCCTTGAGAAGGCTTAGAGCGAGTTCCTGAGCCACGTCCCGAGCTTTGATCGACGTGTCCATCCCCGTTGATTTCACAATGTATTTCTTGGTCCGTCTGTCCCACACTCGGACATACCAGAGCGAAGAATTGGCTACCCGGTAGATGGAAAGGCCTTTGTAGAGCTTAATCGCTGAAGGTGTTTGGGCCATGATTCCACCCCGTTAGTTATAAAGGCGATGTATAAACTACCTTGTAACCTATTGGTATAAAACATGCTACCGAAGACTTTTAATCAGCGGGTCACAGGTTCGAATCCTGTCCGGCTCACCACCCACAGCAAAGACTCGGCCCGCAAGGCCCGGGTCTTTTGCGTTTTCAGATCATCCGGATGGTGTCCTTGCCCACCGCCAGCACATAGCCGCGCCGGGCGATGGTCTTGACCAAAAGCTCGCTGACAAGCTGGTTACCCAAGGCATCGCGCAACCGTTTCACCCGCGTCGCCCCGGCGGCTTCGTCGCAATCCGCCTCGGCCCGTCCCGAGATCACCGATTCGATCTGAACCCCGGTCAGAACCTCGTCGTCCATCCGCGCTTCGGCCAGAACCGACAGCGTTTCCAGCGCGGCTTCAGTCAGCTGAAATTCCAGATCGTTGATATAGACCGCCCGCGACTCGCGGCTGATCATCAGGCTGGCCACCTGAATGCCCGACCGCTGAATGGCCGAGATTCGGCGGTTCAGTGCGATGATCATCACTAGAAACACCAGTGCCGCGATCAGAAGCGCGGTCGAAAAGACCAGCAGCACAAAGATCACCGACCGATAGCTGATCAGCACCTCGGAAAACGATGTTCCCGACTGCGCCAGAATCTCCAGCAGCTTGATCTCTGACTCGGTGGTCAAATCGTTGTTCTCGACAAAGATCTGCTCGACCCGCGCGTTGAACGCGTTTGCATCCGGCAGGTTCAGGAACAACAGAAACGCCGCGCCCAGCAGGATCACGACGATAGCGCCAATTCCATAGGCTACAACGCGGTTACCCGCCTTCAGACTGTCAGTAACGGAGGAAGTGGTCGGCGGCACTGGCACTCGCTTTTCTTTCTTCAAGCCCCTCAGGCCCGAATGTGGACAGGACGTTCAGAAGCGTCCAGCCATCGCTGGCCAACCGGGGCGCCAGTTCACCTTCGGCGGCACTGGGCGAACAGTTCGCGTCCGACACCTGAGCCACACCGTACGCCAGATTCAGCGGTTCGTCACGCTTTGCCTTATAGTCGGCATAGCACTCCGCAGCGACAGGCCCGGCAAATGCCAGCATCACGGCGGCAACAAGAGTTAGTCTTTTCATTTTTCCGACTCCGGGAAGAGCGGCTGCTCCTTGACTGCAGACAATGCGCGTGGGGCGCTTGATATTCAATATCACCCGTCGAATTGGCCTAATGATATCAGATATCAGACCCCCGACTGACCCAGGTTATCGCCTAACACCCCTGCGATATTGCTTACCTTTTCGCAGCCGCACCAGTCTGGCCCATCCGGATCGTGGCACCGCAAGATCGCCACACCACCTGTTCAGTCCTTCAACCAGTCGAGGCCACCATGTCCGTCATCCTCAGACCCCGCACCACAAGCCCAGGGCTGCGCCGGCTTGCCAACCCTGCTTGGACCGTTCGCAGCGTTGCCGCCGCCCTCGCAGCCTGGGCTACGGTCATGGCGCTGGTCCTTGCTACGGTAAGCCCGTCGTATGCAGATCAGAAAGACGACCTTGCCCGCGCCCTTATCGCGGCCTTGGTCATCGGGGCAATTGCCCAGGAACTGACCGACCAAGACGCGGGTACCGACAAGCCCACCCGCAAGGAAAGGCTGCCCACGGCTTGTGCTATTTCGATCGACGGCGATGGGCAGGCGCTGACCCTCTATTCCGAAAACTGCCTGCGCAGCGAAGGCTTCAAGCGTTCTTTGCCGCGCACCTGCGCCAGCCGGGCCACGATCTTCGGCGAACGCGACAAAGTCTACAGCGCCAAATGCCTCCGCAAGGCAGGCTACAGGGTTTTGGGCTACTGATATGGCCCAATGCGACGCGGATTCCCTTCCGCAGTCGCAAGGGGGGTGGGAGGGTGAGCAGCTCCCACCCCCTTTTTCATGTCCGGTTTCCGGGATAGCACTGCACGATGCCCCGCGACATTCCTGACTTCAGCCATGAAACTCTTGCCCTGTCCCAAGGCGCCCAACGCGTAGTGGGCGTTGATGAGGTCGGACGTGGCCCGCTTGCCGGTCCGGTGACCGCAGCAGCCGTGCGGCTTGACCCGGCGCGGATCCCCGCAGGCCTCCGCGATTCAAAGCAGCTAACCGCCGCCCGGCGCGAGGCACTGTTTCCCGAAATCATGGCCTCAGCCGAGGTCAGCATCGCCCATGCCACCGTCGAAGAGATCGACACCCTGAACATCCTGCGCGCCAGCCACCTCGCGATGGAGCGCGCCATTGCAGGCCTGACGGCCGATTACGTCCTCATCGACGGCAACCTGATCCCGCGCGGCTTGGTCATTCCGGCCACCGCGATCATCAAGGGCGACGCGAAATGCCTGTCGATTGCGGCGGCGTCGATCGTCGCCAAGGTGACGCGCGACCGGATCATGGTGGATTTGGCGCAACACTACCCCGGCTATGGCTGGGCCGAGAACGCCGGATACCCGACCAAACTGCATCTGGTGGCCCTGCTGATTTTAGGTGTGACCCCATATCATAGGCGTTCGTTCCGACCTGTCCACAACATATTGTATCAAGAGAATTCTGTAAGTTCTTGATTCAAAAAAGAATTTGACTGCGAATCATCTGTGACTCATGATTCCCCCAACTAGAACGGCACACAGAGGCCGGGGGCAGAGGCAGAGCATGACAACGAAAACCACTGCGGCGCAGGCTTGCTTGCCGCTGAACCAGATCCTTTCGGGTGACTGTATCGAGGCGATGAACGCCCTGCCTGCAGGATCCATTGACCTGATCTTCGCCGACCCTCCCTATAACCTGCAGCTCAAGGGCGAGCTTCACCGGCCCGACAATTCCCTCGTCGACGCCGTGAACGACCACTGGGACCAGTTCGCCAGCTTTGCCGTCTATGACAGCTTCACCCGTGACTGGCTGGCCGCAGCGAAACGCCTGCTGAAACCAAACGGAGCGATCTGGGTGATCGGCAGCTATCACAACGTCTTCCGGCTGGGGGCGGAACTGCAGAACCAGGGCTTCTGGCTGCTGAACGATGTGATCTGGCGCAAGTCGAACCCGATGCCGAACTTCAAGGGCAAGCGATTGACGAATGCTCATGAAACCCTGATCTGGGCCGGCCGGGATGAGGCAGCGAAGTATACCTTCAACTACGAGGCCCTGAAGGCCCTGAACGATGGCATCCAGATGCGGTCGGACTGGGTGATCCCGCTGTGCACCGGGCATGAACGGTTGAAGAATGAGGCCGGCGACAAGGCCCACCCGACCCAGAAGCCTGAAGCCTTGCTTCACCGGGTGATCGTGGCGACGACGAACCCCGGGGATGTTGTGCTCGACCCGTTCTTCGGGACTGGGACGACTGGGGCGGTGGCCAAGATGCTGGGCCGCGACTTCATCGGGATCGAGCGGGAGGAAGCCTACCGCAAGGCCGCGCAGGCCAGGATCGACCGGGTGCGGCGGTTCGATGCCTCGGCTTTAGAGATCACCGGGTCGAAGCGGGCGGAACCTAGGGTTCCCTTCGGGCAGGTCGTCGAACGCGGCATGCTGCGGCCGGGGGAGGAATTGTTCTCCCTCGGCAACCGCTACAAGGCCAAGGTTCGGGCGGACGGGACCTTGATCGGGAATGATGTGAAGGGCTCGATCCACCAGGTTGGAGCGGCGCTGGAGGGCGCTCCGTCTTGCAACGGCTGGACCTACTGGCACTTCAAACGGGACGGGAAGATGGTTCCGATTGATATCCTGCGGCAGCAGATCCGGGCCGAGATGGAGGCCGACGGCACCACCACCCACTGAAATTCATCGAACACGCCAGTCCCCGGGATCACCTGGGGACACCTTGCCCCGCCGTGACGTCACGGCGGGGTTTTTTCATCTTCTGTCCACGGTGGGCGTTTTCGGAAATTCTTTTGACTTCAATAAGGTGCGGGTGGTCATTTACTGTTTTTTAAGACGTGCAAAGGGGGCAAATACACTTGGCCAAGCGCGTGTCATCGCCGTTCTGCCCTTCGCCAATAAGGAGCATAACGAGGTGATGGGGCAGCGAGAGCCGAAGTTGATTGAGGTGGAGTGCCAAGCGCAACGACAGAGGTTCACGGTGCAGCGGGTCGGATCGGTCGCGTTGGCAGCTTCGAGCCCTTTGCAGACATGGACACACCGTCGACCAGCAGAAATGTCGACTTGCTATCGGTGGACTGGCTCGCGCATTGTGATCGCGAAAGCTCCCGGAGACTGAGCGCCTTGAATTCTTCTACTGCCGATCTTGCCGCCGCCTATTTCTTGGATGATGTCCCAGGAGCTAGGATACCAGCAAGTCGTCTCCACGCCATCATTCAGACGGTCGAAGCTCGCCGCCCCTTGTCGGTCATCCAACAGGCATTCTTGCGCGAGCGCGGGCACCACGCAATGCTTCAGCTCGCTATTGGCGAACTGGACGCGGATAGTTTCCGCAAGAGTTCTCGCGTGGAGCAGGAGATCCGTATCAAGTCTAAGGTTGTCGACGAGCCGAGACGACCCGCAGTGCCGCACTTCAACTATGAGGCGACGGAGCGAAAGAATGCGGCTCCCTTTGAGGAGCGCGAGAAGCTGCTCGAAGGGAGGCGGCTTCGCGAACAGGTCGGTCAAGTCCATATCGAGGATGAGAACTCCGGCAGGGTTATGCAAATCTTGCGTTCGGTCGCAGATGGTAAACCGATCCAGGACGATGACCTTCGCTGGCTGAAATCTTCAGGCTTAAACTACTGGACCAAAGAATTGCGAAAAGCGCACCACACCAACCGGGCGACAGCCCTCACCGAGGAATGGAATCGGACGGGTGATGTTTGGCAGGCCGTTAATGCCTGTGCTGAATGGCGGAAGGCAGAACGCGCGGATGAAGGGCTAAGAGTCGTGGAGGAGGCGCTCGTTCTGGTCGCTGATCAAAAGCCACGCTCGGCCGCACTCACGACACGCGGTGGCGCGCTGCGCGACCTCAAGCGTTACGATGAAGCAAAGCAGTGGGGTCTCGAGGCTCATCGGCTGACACCAGGCGACTTCCGCCCCTGCACGTTGCTTGGAGCGGTCAGCATGCAACTTGGGGACTACGCAGCAGGTGCCAACTGGTATGCGAAAGCGGAAGCCCGGGGCGCGACTCGAGACTCGGTTGATCGAGAACTCCGATCGATCCGCGACGCTGCGTCGAGAGAAGAACGGGCTCGTATGATAGCGACGCTCAAGTCCCAAGATGCAGACCGATACAGCTGGCTTTAGCGGTTTCAATAGCAGGATTGCACTGACGTGCGCTTCGTCCGCAATGCTGCCATTCGCGGGTGTCGTGCCGCCACCTACCCCGCCACCGGGTTCAGCCCTTTGTTATAGGCGTGCCAGTCGGTGATGTCGGGGTAGAACTGCTTGCGCCAGGCTTTCACGCGGCGGTTCATCACCCGTTTCCAGACCGGCGGCACCATCGCGGCCATGGTCATCAGGGGATAGCCAAAGGGCAAAAGCGGCGCCTCGTCCGGGCCATAGGTTTGCAGCAGGGGAAAGCGGCGGTCGGGCTTATAATGGTGATCGGAATGGCGCTGAAGGTTGATCAAAAGCCAGTTCGTCGCCCGGAAATCTGCGTTCCAGCTGTGGCGGGGCAGGACGTGTTCATACTTGCCTTCGCCCAGGTGGCGACGGGTCAGGCCGTAATGCTCGATGTAGTTGGTCAGCTCCAGCTGCCAGATCGCGGTGAAGGCTTGCAGCAGGAACAGGCAAAGGCCCATCCAGCCACCCAAAGTGAAGGCCAGTGCCAGCATCGCCCCTTGCATGATCGCATAGCGCCAGAACGGGTTTGATCGGTGGAGCGGTGGCAGGCCCTTGCGGGCCAGCATCGCGGCTTCGGCCTTCCAAGCGGAGTGCGGGGATTGGCAGAGGACGCGGGGGAAAAACCGATGAAAGCCCTCGTTATAGCGCGCGGTCACCGGGTCGCGGGGCGTGCCGACGTGGATGTGGTGGACGCGCAGGTGTTCGGACCGGAAGTGGGAATAGAGGACCGTGGCGAGCAGAAGGTCAGCGAGGCCGCGTTCAAGGCGCGACTTCTGGTGCATCAGTTCGTGGGCATAGTTGATCCCAATGGTGCCCGAGATGACGCCCATGCCGAAGAAAAGCCCGATGGCTTCGGCGGTGCCCAGATGGGCGGCGCGGGGGACAAACCAGAGCATAGTGCAGAGCAGGGTGAACTGGACGGGGAGCCAGATCAGGGTAACGGCGCGGTACCAGGTGAGTTGGTCGTCTGGCGTCTGTGGGTCGGGGTTCGCGGTGTTGTGGCCGGTCAGCGCGTCCAGCAGCGTGAAAAGGAACCAGGCACTGGGGGCGACCAAAAGAACGGTCCAACCGCCAAAGATCATGCCTGTGACGGCGATCACAGGCAGGCAAAACGACAGCCAGAACGGCAGGGCATTGGGAAGCGGGCTCATTGCGCCAGTCTAGCGGAAAGCGGGATGGGCTCAACCGGCGATATGGTCGCGGGCAAGGTCCCAGGCCTTGCGCATGACGGTGGGGAGGTCGGAGGGGCGAGGAAGGCTGACCCATTCGCCGCGCTGGGGGTTGGTGTCGATGCGGGCGACATGGACGCGAAGGGTCAGGTGGAAATGGGTGAAGGTGTGCCGGATCTCGCCGATGTCCCGCCAGGGGGCATGGGCTGGGGCGTCGCCTACCGTGCCATCCCAGCCATCGCCGGGAAAGCCGAGCATCCCGCCAAGCAGGCCCTTGTCGGGACGGCGCTCCAGCAAAAGCGCGGTGTCGCGGTGACCGATCCAGACCTGGCCATGTCGGATGGGCTTGTCGGGCTTGGGCGACTTGCGCGGCAAGGTGGCGGCAATCCCGGCAATGCGGGCCTTGCAACGCGAGACCCAGGGGCAGATCCCGCAGGCCGGATTGCGTGGAGAGCAGACCGTTGCGCCAAGGTCCATCACGGCTTGGGCATAATCGCCGGGGCGCTGGGCCGGAGTCAGGGTTTCGGCAAGTGCAACGAGCTGTGGCTTGGCGGCGGGAAGCGGGGTTTCCACCTGGAACATCCGGGCCATGACCCGTTCGACATTGCCATCGACAACCGTCGCCGGTTCGTCAAAGGCAATCGCGGCTATTGCGGCGGCAGTATAGGGGCCGATGCCGGGAAGGGTCAAAAGCCCCGCGCGGGTTTCAGGAAAGCGTCCCCCATGATCCGCGACCACAGCCCGCGCGCATTTCAGAAGGTTCCGGGCGCGGGCGTAATAGCCAAGGCCTGCCCATTCGCCCATCACCTCCTCGTCCCGCGCTGCCGCCAGTGCCGCCACATCGGGCCAGCGGGCAGTGAAGCGCCGGAAATAGGCGGTCACGGCTGCCACCGTCGTCTGCTGCAGCATCACCTCGGACAACCAGACGCGATAGGGGTCGGGGCGGTGACCCCGCGCCCGTTCAGCGGGACCGATGCGCCAGGGCATCACCCGCGCATTCCTGTCATACCAGTCAAGAAGCAGGCTGCTCAGCGGATCGGGCAAGGGGAAAACCGGGTTTAGGGCAGTCTTGACCATAGCGGTTAGCAAGCCAAGGGCCAGAGATCTATGCCCCAAAAGCGCAAAGCCAGCCGTCGCCATTCACCTGTTCCCAAATATCCCGGGGGAGTCTCCGCAGGAGACGGGGGCAGCGCCCCCCAACCACCAAGGAGCGGGCGAAGACCCGCGACGCAGGGAAAAAGCGTGCGGCGGCACGCCGCTCCATGCGAAAACCGCCCGAACCGGGTGCAGCGGTTGATCACCTCATCGTCACGTAATCTTTATGTGGGCGTCTGGCGCTTGGCACTGGCGGGTGGGGGCGCTTGCGGTAGAATGGGGCAAGCAAAAGGACGACATGGCCCGCAAACCCCTGCCAGAACCCAGTGCCGAGCATCGCCGTCGCGGTTTTGAACCCGCGTTCGGGCTGATGAAGGACCCTGTGCGTCAGGCGGGCGAAAAACGCGGTTTTGCCGTGACCCGGCTGCTGACTCATTGGGCCGAAGTTGCGGGGCCAGAGCTTGCCGCCAAGACCCGCCCGGTGAAGGTCGGCTTTGGCCGTGAAGGTCTGGGCGCGATTCTGACGCTTTTGGTCAAGGCCACTGAGGCGCCCATCGTGCAGATGCAGCTCCCACAGCTGAAAGACCGGGTGAATGCGGTCTATGGCTATGCTGCCGTGGCGCATATCCATCTGACCCAGACGGCGGCTACCGGCTTTGCCGAGGGCCAAGCCGAATTTGCCCCGGCTGCGAAACCGGCCCCCCGCCCCGACCCGGCGCTGCAAACCCGCGCCAGAGAGCAGGCGAAAGAGGTTGCTGACCCCGGCTTGCGGTCGGCGCTTGAACAGCTGGCCCAAAACATCTTAACTCGCCCCCGAACGTGAATTGCCTGAAAAAGGACGCCCCCAAGATGCTGAAACTGAACCGTCGGGCCATGATTGCCCTTGCCGCCGCCGCCTCGGCCGCGATGACCCCTGTCTTCGCCGAGGATGCGCCCGCAGAAGTGCCGCCCCCCGGCGATTTCTCGATCGGCTCGCCCGATGCGCCCGTGAAGATCGTCGAATACGCCAGCTTCACCTGCCCGCATTGCGCGCACTTCCATGAAACGGTCTGGGCTGACCTGAAGAAGAACTACATCGACACTGGCAAAGTGCATTTCACCCTGCGCGAGGTCTACTTTGATCGCGTCGGCCTTTGGGCGGCGATGATGGCGCGCTGTGGCGGCGACATGCGCTATTTCGGCATCCATGACATCCTGTTTGCGAAGCAGCAGGAATGGATGGCCTCGCAGGACCCGGTGGCGATAATCGATGCGCTGAAGGCCATTGGCGTTTCGGCGGGGATGGATGCCGCAGCAATCGACACCTGCCTGAACGATCAGGCGATGGCCGAAGCGCTGGTCAAGCAGTTCGAGACCAACATGGAAGCTGACGGTGTCGAAGGCACTCCGACGCTGTTCGTCAACGGCGAGAAGGTCGGCAATCCGTCCTATGAGGACCTGTCGGCGGCAATCGACGCCGCCCTGGGCAATCGATACCGCCTTGGCAATTCAGGATGACGGCACCACTCGAGGGCATCCGCGTCATCGAACTGGCGCGGATTCTGGCTGGCCCATGGGCCGGGCAGACCTTGGCCGATCTGGGCGCTGATGTGATCAAGGTCGAGGCCCCGGAAGGCGATGACACCCGCCGCTGGGGGCCTCCGTTCATTGAAAACGGGGGCGAGAAGACCGCCGCCTATTTCCATTCCGCCAACCGGGGCAAGCGCGGGATCACCTGCGATTTCCGCACGGCGGAGGGGCAGGAGCTGGTGCGTCGGCTGGTCCGTGACGCCGATGTGGTGATCGAGAATTTCAAGGTCGGCGGGCTTGCGAAATACGGGCTGGACTGGGAAAGCTTGCGCAAGGTGAACCCCCGGCTGATCTATTGCTCGATCACCGGCTTCGGGCAGGATGGGCCCTATGCGCATCGGGCGGGCTATGACTTCATCATTCAGGGCATGTCGGGTTTGATGAGCGTTACCGGCGCGCCTGAGGGTCAGCCGCAGAAGGTTGGCGTCGCCGTTACCGACATTTTCACCGGCGTCTATGCCTCCACGGGTATCCTTGCAGCGCTGATCCAGCGGGGCCGGACGGGTGAGGGCCAGCAGGTTGACATGGCGCTTCTGGACGTGGCGACCAGCATCATGGCCAATCAGGCGATGAATTATCTCGCGTCGGGAAAGGTGCCCGGGATGATGGGCAACGCGCATCCGAACCTTGCGCCGTATGCGGTCTTTGACTGCGCGGATGGCTGGCTGATCCTTGCCACCGGGAATGACGGGCAATACCAGCGCCTGTGCAAGATCCTTGGGCTTGAGGATATGGCCACGGCGGCGGACTATCTGACCAACGCCGACCGGATCGCAAACCGCGAGGAGATGACCCGGCGGATCACCGAGGCGACGAAGGCTTGGTCGAAGGCCGATCTTCTGGCGGCCTGTGAAGCAGACGGCGTGCCTGCCGGTCCGATCAATTCACTCGATGAGGTCTTTGCCGATCCGCAGGTGATTGCCCGCAAGTTGAAGATCGCGCCGGAAGGTCTGCCGGGGTTGCGCAGCCCGATGACCTTCTCGGGGGCGGAGCTTGCGCTGGATCGCCCCGCGCCACGGCTGGGCCAACATCAGGACGAGGTGCTGCGTGACCTTGGTTGACCGGGTCGTCGCATGGCACTGACGATTGCTGAACTGGCCTTGGGCGGCGGGGTTCTGGCGATCAGCCCGATGCCGGGGCGAGGCGGAGCCTATCAGGCCGACCTGCGCGACCTGTTGGGTTTCGGTCCGGAGCTGGTTCTGACCATGACGACGGGCGAGGAACTGGCCTCGAAGGGGGCAGCGACCCTGCCCTATGACCTTGCCGCCCAGGGTATCGGCTGGCTCCACCTGCCCATCGCCGATTTCGGTGCACCGGATGCGGTGACGGCGGGGCTGTGGCGCGAAGCCTCGGCCCGGGCACAAGAGGTGCTGGCGCAAGGCGGCAAAGTGCTAGTCCATTGCATGGGCGGCTGCGGTCGGTCGGGCATGGCCACGCTGCGGCTGATGGTCGAGGCGGGCGAAGACCCCGCCGGCGCCCTGACCCGGCTGCGCGCGGTGCGGCCTTGCGCGGTGGAAACGCCCGAGCAGTATGGCTGGGCCAGCGGCAGGGCCTGAACGACCCCTTACCGTTGCGGCTTGCCAAACCAGCCATTGATCGCGCCGCCGATGGCTTGGGCGGTCTTTTCGCTGCCGTAGGCGTCGGTCAGCGGCAGGGGTGTGTTGTTGGTGCGGGCAAAGGCCACGCGCCAGACCCGGGGTTCGGGGGTCAGTTCGTGGGTTACGCGGCCCTTTTTGGCCAAGTCACCCGGCTTGCGCTTGATCACTATTGATTGCAGCGTCGCCCCCTGGATTTCGGCAAGCTTGAAGGTCTTGCGCTTTTTGCCGAAGACCCCGCCTTCGACTACCTCTGCCAGATCAAGGCCCCGGTCCAGCGTGACTGTCAGCACCTTCACGAAGACGCTGAAACAGCCGACAAAGAAGATCGCTCCGATCCCGCAAAGGACAAGCCCACCAGCAGCCTGCCCGGCATTGACCAGCGCAGCCCCCCACAGGAAGAACATCAGCGTGATGCCGCCAAGAAGGGCCGCCGCCCCAAAGGGAATCTCGCGCAGCTTCAACCGCTCGGCAGTGTTTTCAAGAACCCTCATCCGGATGCTTCCAGCCCTTCTTGTGTTGGCGAGAGACTGCGGTGCGCCCTTTCCGGCGTCAATCCGCGAATCCCGGCCTTGCGGGCGGTGCGAAACTGCGATTCTGTGCGTTATTGCACGGGCTGAGGGTCACATGGACAACTGGGACGAAATTCGCACGGCCTATCAAGTGGCGCGCGTTGGCACGGTCTCGGGGGCGGCCGATGTGTTGGGGGTCCACCACGCGACAGTGATCCGCCACATCGATGCCTTGGAAAAGCGACTTGGAACCAAACTTTTCCAACGTCACTCCCGGGGATACACCGCGACCGAAGCGGGGCATGACCTATTGTCGGTGGCGCAAGCGACGGATGACCAGTTCATCCAGCTGGCCGGGCGGATCAAGGGCCGGGGCGAAAGCGTTTCGGGCGAGTTGATCGTCACGTCCATCGCCGGGATCTCTGATCTGCTAACGCCGGTAATGCTCAGCTTTCAGGAAAAATGGCCGGACGTGCGGGTGCGGCTTCTGACCGACATGCGGATCTTTCGGCTGGATTATGGCGAGGCGCATGTCGCGATCCGGGCCGGGGATGCTCAGGAAGAGCAAGACAATGTCGTGCAGCCGCTGGTAAGGATCCGGACCGGGCTTTATGCTGCGCGTAGCTATGTCGAGCGGTTTGGCTTGCCTGCCTCGGAAGCTGATTTCGACGGTCACCGCTTTGTTTCCGCCGATCTTACAACGACCCGCGCACCCTTTCACCGCTGGCTGCGTACTGCGGTCCAGCCAGATCAGATTGCCTATTCCGCGACAGAACCTGCAGCACTGGAGCAGGCAGTTATCGCGGGGGCAGGGATTGGCTTTATCCCGGCATTCCGCGCCGAGGGGACCCCGAATCTGGTCCAGATCTTGCCGCCACGGGACGACTGGGAATCGCCCTTGCGGCTGGTAACTCACGTCGATTTGCACCGCACGCGCAAGGTTCAGGCGTTTGTCTCGCATCTGAAAGAATCGGCCAAGGACTGGAAGCTTTGCCGTTAGGCCGAGCGTTCAGCCCGCCCGGCGGGTGAGGGCAAAGATCCCCGATCCAACAACCAGTGCCGCGCCGATCCAGGTGGTGTGATCCGGCACCTCGTCGAAGAGCGCCATGGCCAGAACCATCGCAAAGATCAGGCGGGTATAGCGGAGCGGGGTGACTGCGCTGACCTGACCCGTGCGCATGGCGAAGGTCAGGGCGTGATAGCCCAGCACGCCAAAGACCGCGCCCCCGGCAAGAAGGCCGAGGGTTCGCGCATCGGGCAGCGCGGCACCGCCGTTGATCGCCAGCAGGATCGTTCCGGCAATCGCCAGCATCGCAAAGCCAAGGGCTCCCAACTGGCGGTTCGACAGGCCCTTGGGGGCCGCCCGGGTGGCAAGGTCGCGTCCGGCAAAGCCAAGGAGACCGACCACCGCCAGAAGCGACAGGGTCGAAAAATCGGACCCTGGTCGCAGGATGACCATGACGCCAAGGAACCCGGTCAGGACAGCAAGCCAGCGCTGCCAGCCGACCCTTTCGCCAAAGACCAGCGCCGCGCCCGCGACGACGACCAAAGGCGTGGCTTGCAGGATCGCCGAGGTGGTCGAGAGAGCGGTCAGCGTGATCGCAAGGCCATAGAAAAGGCGGCCCGTGATCTCGAACGCGGAGCGGACCAGCATGGCCGGCGACAGGAAGGCGGAGGGCAGAAGGGCTTCGCCCTTGCGCAGGGCCATCAGGGAAAAGGCCAGCATCCCGGCAAGTCCGATGGTCAACAGGACCTGGCCCAGCGGCAGGCTTTTCGCGGCGGCTTTGACGAAGACATCCTCAACTGCAAAGCCCGCCATCGAGGCGACCATGAAGACCGCGCCTTTGTGATTGTCGGATAGGTTCATGCTGCGGGGTCTGCGGCTTGGGGGAGTCTGAGGGCCGAGCGGCCCCCTTCGCGGGGCAACCTGCGCGGTGCCGGCCGGAATGGCAACCACCGCGCAACCTTGGTAGCGCCAAATCCTTTAAGGAAAGGATTTGTCAAATTTCTTGCTTGAGAAATTTGGCGCTTGGTCAGATCAGCCCGGCGTGTTTCATCGCGGCCTTGATCTTGGTCTTGGTCCCATCGGTCAGGCCGACCAGCGGCAAGCGGACCTCATCGGAGCACAGGCCCAAGACTGATAGCGCATATTTCGCGCCGACCAGACCCGGCTCGATGAAGATCGCCTCATGCAGCGGCATCAGCTTGTCTTGATACTCCAGCGCCTTGGCGTAGTCGCCGCGCAGGGTCGCTTCCTGGAACTCGGCGCAGAGCTTCGGGGCCACGTTCGCGGTGACCGAGATGCAGCCGACCCCGCCATGGGCGTTGAAGCCCAGCGCGGTGGCGTCTTCGCCGGAGAGCTGGATGAAGTCCTTGCCGCAGGATGCGCGCTGCATCGAGACGCGCTCGATCTTGCCGGTGGCGTCCTTGACCCCAATGATCCGGGGGAGTTTGGCCAGCGTGCCCATGGTTTCCGGCGACATGTCGACGACCGACCGGCCCGGGATGTTGTAGATCACGATCGGCAGTTTGCAGCAGTCGTGGAGCGCGGTGTAATGCGCGATCAGGCCTGCTTGCGTCGGTTTGTTGTAATAGGGCGTCACGACCAGCGCCGCCGTTGCGCCCACCTTTTCGGCATGGCGCATCAGGCTGATGCCTTCGACGGTGTTGTTCGAACCCGCGCCCGCGATGACCGGGATGCGGCCTGCGACGGCGGCGACGACTTCCTCGATCACTTTCTGATGCTCGGCATGGGAAAGCGTCGGGCTTTCGCCGGTGGTGCCAACGGGGACCAACCCGTGCGAGCCCTCGGCAATATGCCAATCCACAAGTTTCTTCAGCGCCACCAGATCCAGCTCGCCGTTCTTGAACGGCGTCACCAGGGCAGGAAGGGACCCTCTGATCATGACGCTTCTCCTGTGTATGGGCATCGGCCCGGTTGCAAACGTGCTTCTCATAGCGGTTGGGCGGATCAATGCCAAGTCTTGCCACTAACGCGTTCGTGGGTTGCCGGAGCTTGGTCGGTCAGGCAGATTCGGCGCATGACAGACATGAAGATCATTCTGCGGTCCGTGCTTCTGGCATTGGGCCTTGCTTCAACCTCAGCCCATGCTGACACGGCCGCGGCGATGCGCGCAGCGCTGGAGCTTGCGGCGGGCAAGGACTGGGACGGGGCCCTTGCAGCGGCTCCGGCCGGCGTTGGGTACGACATCATCCAGTGGCAGCAGCTGCGCGGTGGCAAGGGGACCTTTGCGGAGTATCGGGCCTTTCTGGCCAAACATCCCGACTGGCCTGGTCTGCCCTATCTGCGCGAGAAGGGCGAAGCGGCGCTGGCCTTGGTCGATGACCCGTCGCAAGCAACCCTATTCTTCAAGACGGACCTGCCGCAGACTGGGGCGGGGACAGTAGCTTTTGTTCGCGCGTTGATGGCTGCGGGGCGTGTTGCGGAGGCGGAGACCGAGGCGATCCGGGCCTGGGCCAGCCTGCCGTTTGCCGAGGAGGATGAGGTCGCACTGATCGCGCTGATGCCGGATGCCTTGGCTTTGGCGGATGACCTGCGGCTGGAGACCGCGCTCTGGGATGGCCGCATTGTCGAGGCGCGCCGGATGCTGCCGCGCGTGGGTGAGGATCTACAGGCGTTGGCTGCGGCCCGGATGGGGCTACAGGCAGAAGCCAAGGGTGTGACGGCGCTAATCGACGCAGTGCCAGAAGCGCGGGCCGGGGATGCGGGTCTGGCTTATGATCGGTTCATCTGGCGCATGAAGCGCGACCTTTATGACGACGCGCTGGAGATGATCCTGCAGCGGTCCACCAGTGCCGAGGCGCTGGGCCATCCCGAAGCCTGGGCTGACCGGCGGGCGGTTCTGGCGCGCTATCTGATGCGCAAGGGGCGAAGCGATGAGGCCTACAAGGTGGCAGCAAACCACTTCCTGACCGAGGGGCAGGATTTCATCGACCTGGAGTTCCTTGCCGGGTTCATTGCCCTGCGCAAGCTGGGAGATCCGATCACCGGGCTGCGGCATTTCAAGCATCTGGAAACCGGGGTTTCGACCCCGATCAGCATGGCACGGGCAAAATACTGGCAGGGCCGCGCAGAAGAGGCTGCGGGTCAGGACCCGACCGCCAGCTACAAGGCGGCGGCTCAGTTTCAGACAGCGTTCTACGGCCTGCTGGCGGCGGAACGCCTTGGGCTCCCGTTGGACCCCTCGCTTCTGGCCGACGGGGCTGCGCCTGACTGGAAATCGGCGGCTTTCACCAAGTCTTCGGTGCTTGATGCGGTCAGGCTTTTGCTGGACGCGGGCGACAGGACGCTGGCCAAGCGTTTCCTTCTGCATCTGGCAGAAAGCCAGGACGATACCGGTCTCGCCCAGATGGCCGATTTGGCGCTGGATTGGGGGGAGCCTCACCTTGCCCTTCTGGTCGCCAAGGCGGCGGCCGAGCGGGGGTTGATCCTGCCTGCCGCCTATTACCCGGTGCCGGATTTCGTGCCGGATGACCTTGCCGTCAGCCGGGCGCTTGCATTGTCGATCACGCGACGGGAAAGCGAATTTGATCCTGCAGCGCGGTCGGCAGCAGATGCGCGTGGGTTGATGCAGCTTTTGCCCGGCACGGCGAAGCTGATGGCCGACAAGCTGGGGGTAAAGCATGAGGTCGACAAGCTGCTGACCGATCCGGCCTATAACGTGCAGATGGGGTCTGCCTATCTGGCCGAGATGGCCGAGACGTTCGGGCCTTCGATTGCCCTTATTGCGTCAGGCTACAACGCAGGGCCGAAACGGCCGGAACGCTGGATCACCGAGTTCGGCGACCCCCGCAGCCCCGATGTGGATGTGGTGGATTGGGTCGAAAGCATCCCGTTCGACGAAACCCGGACCTATGTGATGCGGGTGGCCGAAGGGGTGGTAATCTACCGCGCCAAGCTGAAGGGCGAGGCGGGGCCGGTGCGGATTTCCGATGAGCTTAAGGGCTGATGACCCTCAGTGCCGGTGGCGGATTTCAAGCTGCGCGAGGCGAACTTGCCGCAGTGCCTCGACCAGAAGCGCGGTCAGCAGGCCAAAGCTGAGAAAGCCGTTGACGGCGGCCATGACTGACAGGATGCGCCACTCTTGCGGGGCCACCACGTCGCCAAGACCAAGGGTCGTAAATGCCACCAGCGAGAAATAGACAGCCGATTCAAGATCTGGAAAGGCGCCAAGTTCCAGAAGTGACAGGGCCCAGATCCAAACTCCGCAGGTGACCACGGCAAGGACCCACAGGCAGACCGCAACCAGCATCAGCAGAAGCTTCGGTCTTTGGGGCGGGGTTACCAGCCAATGGTGAAGCCTGCGAAAGGTCACCTCAAGCAGGAAGGCCGCAACAGCCATGATCATGACGTGGACAAGCAGCAGCCCGGTTCCCAGCGCAATCTGAGTGAACATCGCAACCCTTCTGGACTATGCCACGCGCAGACCTTATCTCAACTCGATCATGGTTGCTAAGTCTGATCCCAATTCCAAGCTGATCGCCGAAAACCGGCGGGCGCGTTTCGATTACGCGATCGAAAGCGATCTTGAGGCTGGGATCATGCTGTTCGGCTCGGAGGTCAAGAGCCTGCGGCAGGGCGGTTCGAACATCGCCGAAAGCTATGCATCCGTCGAAGGCGGCGAGTTGTGGCTGATCAACGGATACATCGCGCCCTATCTGCAGGCCAAGACCTTCGGGCATGAGGAACGGCGGCGGCGGAAATTGCTGGTGTCGAAGAAAGAACTGTCGCGTCTATGGTCAGCCGTGGGCCGCGAAGGCATGACGATCGTGCCGATGAAGATGTATTTCAACGACCGCGGCATCGTGAAGCTGAAGTTGGGCATCGCGAAGGGCAAGAAGCTGGCCGACAAGCGCGAGACATCAGCCAAGCGCGACTGGGACCGCGACAAGGCCCGCCTGATGAAGCAGAACAGTCGGGGCTAAGGGCCCGGGCCGGAGTTTTCTTGCTGCCCTCTACCATATCTGGCAAGGTTTCTCCTACCGGACACTAAGTTCGGGGAAGGTCGGCCCTGACTGGGAGCCGATCAAGTGGGAAAGGTAGTTAGTATGGATATGAACATGATCATCCAGATCGTTGCAGGTCTGGTCGGCGGTAATGCGGCTGGTGCAGGTCTGAAGAATCTCAGCCTTGGGACGGCTGGAAATTCGGTTGTGGGGGCCGTCGGCGGCCTTGTCAGCAGCTTTGTGGCCGGCAAGCTGGGGCTTGGAGCGGACGCCGTTGCCAATCTTGATATCGGCGGCATCATCCAGTCGGTCGTAACCGGCGGGGCTGGTGGCGCTGTGCTGACTGCCATCCTTGGCATGGTGAAAAAGGCTCTGGTCAAGTAAACTCGTCCCCGGCCAAGGGCATGGCCTTTAAGGCCGGGGCACCAGCGGCGGCTGGACATCTGATGGGATCGGGCAGCGGTAGGGCTCGGCCTTGAGGCGGGCGGCGTGTTCGGCTTTCGCCGCATTCAGCAGACCCGCATCGGTGAACAGGCGCTGGGCGCAGATCGCCATGGCGCGGGCGGCGTGGGTCATGCCCTTATGCGCCGCTGGGGTCTTGCCCTGCGCTGTGACCTGCCATGTGTGGAACGGAGTGCCGATGGCTAGCGTTGCGGTCAGAAGCTGCACCAAGGGCACGGCCCAGGATACATCGGCCACATCGGTTGACCCGATCATCACCTCACCCGCCTGTTTGCGCGGCACGATCCAGTCGCAAAGCGGCTCGGCGCGCACTGGAACCCCGGCGCGGCGGAAGGGTTGGCTGATTTCCTCGGCCGTAAGGGTTGCTTGAATGGCGCTGGCATAGGCAACATCGTTGTCGTCGAAGGGGACGCCGCCAAGGTTGTCCAGCACTTCTTGCATCAAGTGTTCCAGAACCTCGTTGCCCAGCATGTTCGACACGGCGGAAAAGACGCGCATCTCGACCTTGGTGTCGGTCATCAGCGCGGCACCTTTGGCGACGTTATGCACGCGATCGACAAGGTCCAGCATGGTCGAAAGATTGAGCGCCCGGATCGAATAGCGGACCTTGGCGCTGGCCTGCACGACGTTTGGGGCGGGGCCACCGGCATCGAGATAGGCGTAGTGGATGCGGGCATCCTGCGGCACATGTTCGCGCAGGTAGTTGACGCCGACGCTTGTCAGTTCCACCGCGTCCAGGGCGGAGCGGCCCAGATGGGGTGAGGCGGCGGCGTGGCTGGCCTTGCCGGTAAAGGTGAAATCGGCGCGTGTGTTGGCAAGGCTAAGCGGGTCATCGACCCGGGTCAGGCTGTCGGGGTGCCAGGTGATGGCGGCATCCACGCCCTGAAATGCGCCATCGCGGACCATGAAGGCCTTGGCGGCACCGCCTTCTTCGGCCGGGCAGCCGTAGTAACGCACGCGGCCCGGGGTGCCGGTCTGATCCAGCCAATCCTTCAAGGCGCAGGCGGCAAGCATTGCGCCTGACCCCAGCAAGTTGTGACCACAGCCGTGGCCGTTGCCATTGGGTGTCAAGGGTCGGGGCTCGGCAATGCCAGCAACCTGCGAAAGGCCCGGCAGCGCATCATATTCGCCAAGGATCGCGATAAGGGGGCCACCCGCACCCGCCTCGCCCATCACGGCGGTGGGGATGCCTGCCACGTCTTCCGTAACGCGAAGGCCCTTCTGCCGCAGCATCGCAGTGTGTTCGGCCACACTGGCGAATTCGGCATACAGAAGTTCCGGCGTGGCCCAGACCCGGTCGGCCATGCCGGTCAGGTCGGGTGCATGGCTGTCGATCAGGGCGGAGAGGGGGGATGTGTTCTGCATGGGCCACAGGTTAGCCTTGCCACTCTTGCGCGCAAGGGGGTGGCGGGCTAGGTGAAGATCAAAGAACGGGAGGGATTCATGGCCGAAGATGACCCCAAGACGCTGGTCTCGACCGAATGGTTGGCCAAGCATCTGCGCGATCCTGATCTGCGGGTGCTGGATGCCAGCTGGTATCTGCCCGCCATGGCCCGCGACGCGAAGGCCGAGTACGAGGCCGCCCATATCCCCGGCGCGCGGTTCTTCGACATTGACGAGATTTCGGATCAACGGTCTAACCTGCCGCACATGGCCCCCCCGCCCGAGAAATTCATCTCCCGTATGCGGGCGATGGGCGTGGGTGACGGGCATCAGGTGGTCGTCTATGACGGCGCGGGTCTGTTCAGCGCGGCGCGGGTCTGGTGGACCTTTCGGCTGATGGGCAAGACCGATGTGGCCGTGCTGGACGGCGGTTTGCCGAAATGGCAGGCCGAGGGCCGCGAGATCGAGGATATGGCCCCGATCGTCCGCGACCGCCACATGACCGTTTCGCGCCAGAACCAGATGGTCAAGGACGTGACGCAAGTCGCCCACGCGGCAAAGCTGGGTGAGGCCGAGATCATCGATGCCCGCCCTGCCGCGCGGTTCCGGGGTGAGGCGGCGGAACCACGTCCCGGTCTGCGGTCCGGCCATATTCCGGGGTCGAAGAACATTCCCATCGGCGAAGTGCTGAATGCGGATGGCACGATGAAATCCCCGGCGGACCTGAAGGCCGTGTTCGAGGCGGCGGGGGTCAATCTGAAGAAGCCCGCGATTACCTCTTGCGGGTCAGGCGTCACGGCGGCGGTGCTGTCCTTGGCGCTGGAACGGATGGGCCACCGCAACCACGCGCTTTATGACGGCTCCTGGGCCGAATGGGGCATGTACGACGACCTGAAGGTCGCAACCGGCGCGTAAGGCCACGAGGACAGAATGCTTGAAACTCTGAACCCCCAGCCGCAGGACAAGATCCTGCAACTGATCGCCATGTACCGCGATGACCCAAGGACGACGAAGATCGACCTTGGCGTTGGCGTCTACAAGGACGCGACCGGCCTGACCCCGGTGATGCGGGCGGTGAAGGCGGCGGAGAAAAAGCTGTGGGAGGTCGAGACGACCAAGACCTATACTGGTCTGGCCGGTGAGCCCGCCTATAACGCCGCAATGGTCACGATGATCCTTGGGGCGGGTTATGCCGGCCGTGCGGCCTCGGTGGCCACACCCGGCGGGACGGGCGCAATCCGGCAGGCGCTGGAACTGATCAAGATGTCCAACCCCAAGGCAAGGATCTGGCTATCGGCCCCGACCTGGCCGAACCATCCGTCAATCATCAAATACCTTGGCATGCCGATGGCCGAGTATCGGTACTTCGATGTTGCCACCTCGGGCATCGATTTCGCGGGGCTGATGGCTGATCTGGAGGGTGTCGTGGCAGGTGATGCGGTCCTGCTGCATGGCTGCTGCCACAACCCGACCGGGGCAAACCTTGATGCCGGCCAGTGGGATCAGGTGATTGCGCTTCTGCTGAAGAAGCAGGCGGTGCCATTTGTCGACCTTGCCTATCAGGGCTTTGGCGACGGGTTGGAGGAAGATGCAGCGGCCACCCGTAAGGTTGCGGCGGCATTCCCGGAAGTGCTGATTGCGGCCTCGTGCAGCAAGAATTTTGGCATCTATCGTGAGCGGACGGGCGTGCTGATCGCCTTGACCTCGCCCGACCGCAAGGCGGTGGTGCAGGGCAACCTCGCGTTCCTGAACCGGCAGAACTACAGCTTCCCGCCCGACCACGGCGCGCGGTTGGTGACGATGATCCTTGAGGATCGGGCACTGAAGGCCGAATGGAAGACGGAACTTGAGGAAGTGCGGCAGAACATGTTGGGCCTGCGCAAGGCACTGGCGGATGAACTGCGCCGGGCGACCAATTCCGACCGCTTCGACTTTGTCGCCCATCACCGCGGCATGTTCAGCCGCCTTGGCCTGACCGAAGCGCAGGTGGCTCGGCTGCGGGAAGAGCATGGCATCTACATGGTCGGTGACAGCCGGATCAACATTGCCGGGCTGAACGCGAAAACGGTGCCGATTCTGGCCGCTGCGATTGCTCAGGTGATCTGACCCAAATGCTGGCCGTTGCCCTTTCCCTTGCGGCGGCAGCGGCCTTTGCGGCTTCGGCGCTGTACATCGACAGCGTTACCGGGCGCGTCGGGCCGGTGCAGGTGTCGCGCTGGCAGATGGGGCTGGCGTTTTTGATGACCGGGGCGATTGCGCTGGTCACAGGCGGCTGGCAGTCGATTGATCTGGAGATGGCACTTTGGCTGACCGGGTCTTCGGTGGCGGGGATCATGTTTGCCTCGCTGACCTTTGTCGCCACGATCCAGATGACCGGGCCGCGCATCTCGGCGCTTTTGTTCACCACGGCAGCGCCCTTCGCGCTGGTGTTGGGCTATGTCTTCCGGGGCGAGACGGTGAATGGGGCGCAAGGTGCCGGCGTGGTGCTGATCGTCTGCGGGATCGTGCTGGCCGTGCTTGGCCCGAAGGGCGACGAAGGCCCGCGCCCACCAAAGCCGCTGTGGCTGGGGATCATGCTTGGGCTGATGACCGCGCTGGGTCAGGCGACGGGAAGCTTGTTCGCGCGCCCCGCAATGCTGGCCGGGGCCGATCCGGTGGCGGCGATTGCGGTCAGGACCGGGGTGGCGACGCTGTTCTTTCTGGCGCTGCTGGCCATTCCGGCGTTGCGCACGCCTTCGCCCGACCGCCAGTCGATCAAGCGGATCGGCGGGGCTTCGGTCTGCGGCATGGTGATCGGCATGTCGCTTCTGATGGCGGCCTTGGCGCGGGGCGATGTGGGGATCGTGACCACCATGTCCTCGACCACGCCGATCCTGATCCTGCCGATGGTCTGGGCCTTGCATCGCCGCCTGCCACATCCGGCGGCCTGGGTCGGGGCGGCCTTGGCGGTCGCTGGGACGGCGCTGATAAGCCTTGCGACCTGAATACTTGGCAGAGCCCGGTTTGCGTGGTTGATTGAAGTAAAGTCGAGGGGGCGAATGATGGCGAAACAGGCCAGACGGATTTCAGCGGAAGAAGCGGCGGCTCTGGTCGACCCCGGCATGTGGCTGGATTATGGGGCTGTGCTGGGCCAGCCTGACACATTTGACGAAGCCCTTGCCCGCCGTATCGGCCCGCTAAGCAATGTCCGCATCCGTGCCTGTCTTACCACACGGCCCCGCGCCGTGCTGGAGGCTGACCCGGAGGGCAAGCATGTCTTCTGGTTTTCGACCCATTTCAGCGGTTATGACCGCAAGAAGCATGATCAGGGCATCGCGCATTACCTGCCGGTGAACCTGGGCGAGATTCCCGACTATTACCGCCGCTTCATCGACCCGCCCGATATTGTGGTCTTCAGGACCGCACCGATGGATGACAAGGGGTTCTTCAACTTCGGCCCCAACACCCTTTGGATGCGGGCACTGGTCGAACGCGGCAAGGTGGTGATTGTCGAAGAAACCCCAAACCTGCCCTATGTCATGGGCGAAGGCACAGGGGTCCATATCTCGGAGGTTGACTATATCATCCCCGGCAGCGAGCAGCCCTTGGCGGAACTGCCCAAGACCGCAGCGACCGAGGTCGACAAAGCCGTCGCCCGGTTGATCGCGGGCGAGATCGAGGATGGGTCTTGCCTACAGATCGGCATTGGGGGCATGCCGAATGCTGTCTGTTCGCTTCTGGCCGAAAGTGCGGTCACGGACCTTGGCATCCATACCGAGATGCTGACCGACGGCATCGTTGATCTTTACCGGACGGGCCGTGTGACAGGCGCACGGAAGCGGCTGAACCCCGGCAAGCTTGCCTGCACTTTCGCCTTGGGCGCGCAGTACCTGTACGACTTCATCCACAAGAACCCCGAGGTGGAGTTCCATTCCGTCGACTATACCAACGCCCCGCATGTCATCATGCAGAACGATCGGGTCATGGCGATCAACAACACCACCCAGATGGACCTGCAGGGGCAGGCGGCGTCCGAGTCGGACGGGTTCCGGCATATCTCGGGCACTGGCGGACAGTTGCAGTTCATGCGCGGGGCCTATGCCAGCCGGGGCGGCAAAAGCTTCATGTGCCTCGCCTCGACCTATGACAAGAAGGGCGAGCGCCGGAGCCGGATTGTCACCGCCTTGACGCGCGGAAACGTGGTGACCACGCCGCGCAGCGACATCATGTATGTCGTCACCGAATACGGCATCGTGAACCTGAAGGGCCGGACCATCGCGGAACGAGCGAAGCTGCTCACTTCCATCGCCCACCCCGATTTCCGCGAGGAGCTGGAGCGGGACGCCTATGAACACCGGCTGATCCCGCGCGGGTTCTTCTAAGGCTTAGACCTGGTAATAGTCGCGATACCATTCGACAAAGGCCCGCACCCCTTGGCGCACGGTCGTCTGCGGGCGATAGCCGGTGAGATTTTGCAACAGCGCGCCATCGGCCCAGGTCGCGGGCACGTCGCCCATCTGCATCGGCAGCATGTTCTTCTTGATCGGCATGCCAAGGGCATCTTCGATTTCGGAGATGAACTCCAAAAGCTGCACCGGGGTGCCGTTGCCGATGTTCACCGTGCGGAACGGGGCGACCGGGCTAAGGCTGTCGCCTTCGGGAATTGCCTTGGGCGATGCGGGGGCTTCGGGCGGACAGTCGACCAAAAGCCGGATCGCGTGGACAAGGTCGGTCACATAGGTGAAGTCGCGCGCCATGTTGCCGTAGTTGTAGACCTCAATCGGCTCGCCCTTCAGGGCGGCATGGACGAACTTGAAAAGCGCCATGTCGGGCCGCCCCCAGGGGCCATAGACGGTGAAAAAGCGAAAGCAGGTGGTCGGCAACTTCCACAGATGGGCATAGCTGTGCGCCATCCCCTCGTTCGCTTTCTTCGTTGCCGCATATAGGGTCATCGGCGCATCGGTGCGCTGGGTTTCGCCAAAAGGCATTTCGGTGTTGGCACCATAGACCGACGAGGTCGAGGCCAGCAGCAGATGCTCAACCCCAAGCATTCGGGCGCATTCCAGCACGTTGAACGTGCCCAGAAGGTTCGATTCAACGTAAGAGCGCGGATTTTCCAGCGAATAGCGCACCCCAGCCTGTGCGGCGAGGTGGATGATGATTTCGGGCTTTTCCCGCAGGGCCAGCGCTTCCAGCCGGGTCATGTCTTCCAGCATCCCCTCTTCGCAGGAAAAGCCGGGCGATTGCAGCAGGATCTGATGGCGACGATGCTTGAGCGCCACGTCGTAATAGGCCGTCATCCCATCATAGCCGACGACGCGGAAGCCTTGCTGCAGCAGTTCCCGGGCCAGGTGAAACCCGATGAAGCCCGCAGTTCCGGTGATCAGGACTGTCCGCATTTTCTTGTCTTTCTCTTGGTCGATCTCAAGCACGCTTGAACGGGTCGCTATCTTGCTGCGGCCGTTCTGTCCCTCAGGCGATCATTGTCTTGCGCCCGAAAGTCAAGGGATCGGTCATCGGCACGCAGAGCAAATCGTCTTGGCAAAGCGGCGACTTGCGCTCTTGCGGATTGGAAGGGCTTCGCACGGCTATGCAAATATGCATATCGGAACCGCAAAGTAGGGCATAGCCCGAGTTCCCCCGTTCCGTGCAGTCTGGCGGCAACGAAACGCTTTAACAAACGAGGGAATTATGAACATCCAGACCACCGTGCCCGCCTATCCGACCAAGACCCGCGAAATGCATAATCACCATTTTGATTCGACGATGTGGAACGGCTTTCAGTTCCGCGATGACGACGTGATCGTGGCGACCTATGCCAAGTCCGGCACCACTTGGACCCAACAGATCGTCGCCCAGCTGATCTTTGACGGCGATGCCAGCGTCGATGTCCCAGCACTTTCGCCTTGGGTCGATCTGCGCTTCCCCCCGCGTGAGGTCAAAATGCCCGCGATCGAAGCGCAAAGCCACCGCCGGTCGGTCAAGACCCATTTGCCGGTTGATGCCTTGGTCTTTTCGCCGAAAGCGAAATACATCTACATTGGCCGCGATGGCCGCGATGTGGCGTGGAGCCTGTTCAACCACCATGCCAATGCCAATGACCATTGGTATGGCGCCTTGAATGACACCCCCGGCCTTGTCGGCCCCCGGATCGAGCGTCCCGGCACCGACCCGGTGCAATACTATCGCGACTGGATGGCCGGGGATGGCCAGCCGTTTTGGCCGTTCTGGGAAAACGTCCGCTCCTGGTGGGCGCTGCGCGATCTGCCCAATGTCACCATGCTGCACTTCGCCGATCTGAAGTGCGACATGGAGGGCGAGATTCGCCGCATCGCCGATTTTCTAGAAATCCAGCCGAAGAACTGGGACAGCATCCTGAGGCATTGCTCGTTCGACTATATGAAGGCCCATGCCGAGATGAGTGCGCCCTTGGGCGGGGCACTTTGGGAAGGCGGCGCACAGACCTTCATCAACAAGGGTACCAACGGGCGCTGGCAGGCCTTGCTGAGCCAGAAGGAAAGCGAAGACTACGAAGCGCGGGCCTTGGCGGAACTTGGGCCGGAATGCGCGGCATGGCTGAAGAACGGCAACCTGGGCTGAACTCAAGCCTGCGAGAAATGAAAAACCCCCGGCCTTACGGACGGGGGTCGTTCGATTTGAGACTGTCTTGCGACGATCCCCAGTGTCGCGGATGTCTTACATACCGCCTTCGCGCTGAAGCTTTTTCCGGGCGAGCTTGCGCGCACGGCGCACAGCTTCGGCCTGCTCGCGCGCTTTCTTGACGGAGGGTTTCTCGAAATGCTGCTTGAGCTTCATTTCCCGAAACACGCCTTCGCGCTGGAGCTTTTTCTTCAGGGCCCGAAGGGCCTGTTCGACGTTATTGTCACGGACGCTGACCTGCATGTGGTTTTCACCACCTTTCTAAGCTTGAGTTGCACTGATCTGTGCAGGCCGGGGGCGCATAGCAGACGGCGGTTGGCTTGTCCACCATTGCGCTGTGCTGTGGCTAGAGCGTCCGCCCCTGCAGCGCACCTGTCGGCTGCGCCCGGACAAGCGCCAGATGCAAAGCGGCGGCGAACAGCGCGGCATTCCCCATCGGCAAAAGCGCCGTGGCCGGGGTGATAGCCCCGATGGCCAGATAGGTGGCCCCGGCGGCTAGGTCGATAAGCTGGATCGCTACCATCCCACGTGCCCAAAAGAGGTTACCTGCCGGATCGCGGGCGATCTGGAACATGCCAAGACCATAGACAAGGAACCGCGCGGCCAGCATGGCCAGCGGGTATCCGGCGTCAGCCGCAGGCGGGGTCAGGCCCTGCCAGGCGACAAAGCCCGCAGGGACAGCGAAATATAGGGCGGCCAGCACGATCTGGGACAGGCCGATGAAAATGGCGACGGGTCTGAGGAAGGGCATCTGTCGGGGCTCCTTGGTTGTGACAGGGGCAAACTAGGAAATTTACTTCACTAAGTGAAGTAGTTACCAAAAGTGAAGTTATGGAGACTGCCATGCCCCCCGCTCTTCCCCTCGACGCCGACTGCAGGCCCGACTGCCCCATCGCGGCGGCGGGCGAGGTTCTTTCGGGCAAGTGGACAACGCTGATCTTCCGCGACCTCTTCGGCGGGACGCGACGCTATAGCCAACTTCAGGCCTCGCTGGCCGGGATCAGCCCGCGCATCTTGGCGGATCGGCTGCGCATGCTGGAGGAGAGGGGGCTGGTCCACCGCCGGGTGATTCCCAGCGTCCCACCCAAGACCGAATATTCACTGACTGACTGGGGGCGCCGGATCGAGCCCGTGCTGGTGGCCCTGGCGGGGTTCGGCCAGATGGTGCAGGGGATTGGTGCCAGGGCTTAGGCCCGCATCGGGATGGCGGAGCCTTGGCAAAGCCACTAGATTGAAGGCTGGTGCAGAGGGCCGGCGATGATCAAGACTGACAACGACCTGCAAGCGCGTCTGCTGACGGCGGCCCTGCCCCATGTGCCGTTTGACGGCTGGTCGGACGTGACCCTGCGCGCAGCGACACAGGATGCGGGTCTGGCCGAGGGGATTGCCCGTGCAATCTTCCCGCGCGGTGGGGTCGATCTGGCGCTGGCCTATCACGCCAGCGGCGATGAGGAGATGGTCGAGCGTCTTGCGGCGATCGACCTGTCAAATCTTCGTTTCCGCGACCGCATCGCGACGGCGGTTCGGCTCCGACTGGATTGCGCTGATCGTGAGCTGGTCCGCCGGGGCGCAACGCTGTTCGCGCTGCCGCAGCACAGCGCCGAAGGAGCCGCAGCGATCTGGCGCACGGCGGATCGGATCTGGACCGCGTTGAGCGACGAAAGCCGCGATGCGAACTGGTACAGCAAGCGCGCCACGCTTTCAGCGGTCTATGGCGCGACGGTGCTTTACTGGCTGGGGGATACGAGTCCCGAAGATCAGGCAACGCGCGACTTCCTTGATCGCCGGATCGATCAGGTGATGGGCTTTGAAAAGTGGAAATCCCGGCTCCGTGAGTCTGCCGTTGGCAAAGCGTTCATGACCGGGCCTGGGCGTGTGCTTTCGGCTATTCGGGCGCCAGCCTCCCAGACCGAGCCGACCGACACCCAAGGCTGAGCATGGTTGCCATGCATGCGACGGGCGCATAAGCCTTCACGCGGCATCAATCAATTCCGGGGAAGGATGCGATCCCTTCCCCCTGATCAAGGAACACCGATCATGGCCCTGTCGCACAGCATGCTTGCCGTCGCGATTTCCACCCCCGGCGGGCCAGATGTGCTGCAGCCTGTGTCGGTTCCGGTTCCGGTGCCGGGTCATGGCCAGATCGTCATTCGCGTTGCCTATGCCGGGGTGAACCGGCCCGACGCTTTGCAACGTTCCGGGGCCTATGCGCCGCCGCCGAACGCCTCGCCGCTGCCGGGGCTGGAGTGTTCAGGTACTGTGGTCGAATCCGGGCCTGGGGTCAGCCGCTGGAAGATCGGCGATCAGGTCTGCGCGCTGTTGCCGGGTGGGGGTTACGCCGAATATGCGGTGACGCAGGAAAGCCACGCGCTGCCGATTCCGAAGGGGCTTTCATTGCGGGAAGCCGCCTGCCTGCCCGAGACCTGTTTCACGGTGTGGTCAAATGTCTTCATGCGCGGCGGGTTGCGCGCAGGGGAGCGATTCTTGGTTCATGGTGGCACCTCGGGCATTGGCACGACGGCAATCCAGATGGCGGCGGCGATGGGCGCGCGGGTCTTTGCGACCGCCGGGTCGGATGAGAAATGCCAAGTCTGTCGCGACTTGGGGGCAGAGGTTGCCGTGAACTATCGCAGCGAGGATTTCGTCGCCGCGCTTCTGGCAGTCGGCGGGGCGGACCTGATCCTTGACATGGTCGGCGGACCTTACGTCGAGCGTAACCTCAAGGCTTTGGCGAATGATGGAAGGCTGGTCCAGATTGCGTTTCTGGAAGGGGCCAAGATGGCCTTGAACCTTGCCGAAGTGATGGTGCGGCGGCTGACGTTGACCGGGTCAACCCTGCGTCCGCAGTCCGACCTTGCCAAGACCCGGATTGCTCAAGCGGTCGAAACTCAGGTCTGGCCGCTGGTCGAGTGCGGGGCTTTGAAAGTGGTGATGGACAGTGAATTCACGCTGGCCGAAGCCCCGGCAGCGCATTGGCGAATCGAATCTGCGGGCCATGTGGGAAAAATCGTGTTGAAGATAGGGGCTTAGCGCCTAGCTAAATCGTTAATTTTTTACCAAAGGGACGGATTGACGGTTTCTTCACGCGCATTCACGGAAGGGTTTTGATAATTGTGAGTCGGCGGGATCGGCGATCCGATCCAAGACTCCGGCTACAGGCAGTTCCCCAACCGCTCAGGCCCCGGGCTTTCCGGCACTTAGTGCCGACACCCCCTCCAAGTCGCTGCGTTGCGATCCGGTCCCGCCACTTTCTATCGCACCGGCTCCAACAGCGCGTCGTCAAGACGGCAATCCTGGATCACATCGCTGCCGCAGGTCCGGGGTTCAAGGTCCGGCGTCAGACAGATTCGCGCCTCCTGAATAAGCCCTTGCTTGCAGGTGATCGTGATCTGGTCGCGCTTAAGGCCGGGGTTCGCGTCAAGAAACGCGTCCTCGATCACGCGCGCGGGCAAGGACAGCGGACGGTCGACGCCCGCAAACACCTCTGGCACCGATATCCGCTCGAAAGCCTTCCGCGCGGTCTGGAAATAGTCCTGCGACGCAAGGCCTGAACAGCGCCCGTGCTTCTTCCATTCATAGAAGGCAAGGCCCGCGCTACCCATGATGTCGGCCATTTCCGCAGTCATTGACGGAGAGGGATCGCGTTCTGTGGTCCGGCAATACGAGGGCCAACCTTCCTCATACTGTGGCCAAAGCCCGTGCAAGACGAAGGTCAATCCCCGCCCCGGATCACATTGTGGATCGCCCCGATCATCTCCCTCCAGGGCGCACCAGGTGGCCGACCACGACAGCGACATGACGTAATAGTCGAAGTCCCCGGCAGGTTCACCCTCGGCACGCGCTGCCCCTGCCCAGCACAAAGCCGCAAGGGCCAACAGGATCTGGCGCATTTTCGCTTTCCCTTCCGGCGATTCCGCCCTATATGAGCGCTGAATTCCCTGAAAACGTGGAACTCGCGGGTCCGCCCGCCGCCGTTTTCCCGGCCCGGGGAAGGTTTGTAAAGGAGAGATCCGATGTCGAAACCGCTTATGGCCAAGGCCACTGCCGTCTGGCTGGTGGATAACACGACGCTCAGCTTCACGCAGATCGCGGATTTCTGCGGCATGCATGAGCTGGAAGTGCAGGGCATCGCCGATGGCGACGTGGCCACCGGGGTCAAGGGCTTTGACCCGGTTTCCAACAACCAGCTTGACGCCGTTGAGATCGATCGCGCCCAAGCCGACCCGCTGTACCGGATGAAGCTGAAGTTCAACGCTGCCGCCGTGGGCGAAGAAAAGCGTCGCGGCCCGCGTTATACCCCGCTGTCCAAGCGTCAGGACCGTCCGGCAGCGATCTACTGGCTGGTGAAGTTCCACCCCGAGCTTTCGGATGGCGCCATCGGCAAGCTGGTCGGGACGACCAAGCCGACGATCCTGTCGATCCGTGAACGGACGCACTGGAACATCTCGGGTATTCAGCCGATCGACCCGGTGGCTTTAGGCCTGTGCAAGCAGTCCGAGCTTGATATCGCTGTGCAGGCCGCCGCCCGCAAGAAGGCTGCCGAAGGCACCGTGATGTCGGACGATGAACGCCGCAAGCTGGTGTCGACAGAACAGTCGCTGGGCATGGCACCGGAACCGAAGATGCCGTCCTCGCTTTCGGGCCTGGAAGTCTACGGCGATGACGAGAAAGACGACAGCCCGGCTGGCGATTTCTCGGATGCCGACAGCTTCTTCAACCTGCCCTCTGGCAGCCATGACGATGACGAAGATGAAGAAGACGGCAAGGGCCGCCGCCGTTAAGGTCGCCTGCCTAATCCCGATAGACCCCGGTTTATGTGGCCGGGGTTTTCGTTTGGGCTGCTATTTGGTCGCTCTAGGCTCGGCCAGCGGGGCGATCAGCAGGCGGCCCAAGGTGGCCTCGCCCGACAGGCATTCATCGACATCGCACAAAAATACGCCGTCAGGCGCCCGCAGGATGCGTTGCCGCCGCCCCCAGAACACAGCATCGACCTTACCCTCAGGCCCGGCCTGATAGATCACCCGGTCCGTCATCCGGACTGCCACGCCCGCTTCGGTCAGAAGCCCGCCGAACAACCGGTCTCCCGACAACAACTGGTCGATAACCCCGTTGGGCAGGTTCTGGGCGGCGATCACAAGACGCGCCTCCAGCAAAGCCTTGCCCGTTGCCGTCTGATGCAGGGTTGACCAGCGGGTGACGGTATTGCCCTCCCGTTCCATCTGGGACTGAACCGCATGGACCGGGCCAAAAAGCCGGACCAGTTGGTGCGTCATCAGCCCGCCATGCGTCAACAAAGCATGGCTGACCGGAGCAACACGCCGCAGAGTTTCGGGATCAACGCTGACCAAGGGGGCATCCAACAGACCACAAGGCCTTGCAGCCCGGTTCCCGTTGACTAGGGTCGCTGTGCAAGAGTGGCAAGCGAAAAGCGCCCGCGCGGGAATGCGCAACGCTGCGGAAAGCGGGACGGGATGGGCTTGAAGATCATCGGCGCAGGGTTCGGCCGCACCGGCACGCAATCGCTGCAACGGGCAATCGAGATGCTGGGTTTTGGCCCCTGCCACCACATGTACGAACTGCGCCGCGATCCCCGGCTGACCGCAATCTGGCAGGCTATTGCCGATGGCGGACCCGCTGACTGGGACACGGTGTTCGACGGCTACGACAGCACGGTCGACTGGCCTGCCTCGGCCTACTGGCGCGAGATCACGGCGCATTTCCCGCGAGCCAAGGTGATCCTGTCGGTGCGCGATCCGTCAAAGTGGTATGACAGCATGCTGGAAACCATTGTGCCCTCGGCAACGCTGGGTGCAGAGGTTGACCCCGATCCGAATGGCCGCGCCGGATCGGCCCTGATCCGGAAAGTGGCACTGGAGGGCATCTTCCAGGGCCGGATCACCGACCGCGACTTTGCGCTGCAGCGGTTCGAAGACCACCGCAAAGCCGTGATCGCGGGAATTCCGCCAAAAAGGCTTCTGGCGATGAATGTGCGCGAAGGTTGGGGCCCCTTGTGCGCGTTTCTGGGAGTTTCGGTTCCGGATCAACCATTCCCGAACGGCAACTCCGTATCGGAATTCCGGGCACGAAAGAGCTATCTCTCGAAACCCAGCTAGCTTGGCAACAAGTGTGCGCCTGAAGAAGTGACGATGCCACCCGCTTTCAGGTCGAACTGACCCCCGCATAATCTCGGGCCAATACGCGCTGCAAATCCTCATTTTCCAGAAGCTCTTCATAGTCGCAAAGCCGCAGGCGAGCATCAATCGCAGGTTCGCCCGGAAAGACATGCAACAACCGCGTCAGCCGCCATGACAGGTTCGAGGCCGTCCAGACCCGGCGCAGCGCGTCTTCGGAATAGCGGTCCAGAAGCTCGTCCGTCCCGTCCTGGTAATGCGCCAAAAGCGCGCGCGACAGCAGCCGGACGTCGGAAATCGCAAGGTTCAGCCCTTTGGCCCCTGTGGGCGGCACCAGATGCGCAGCATCGCCAGCAAGGAACAGGTTGCCCCAGCGCATCGGTTCGACCACGCGCGACCGTAGGGGGGCCAGCGACTTTTCGATCGAGGGGCCGGTGACCACCTGTTCCGCAAGGTCCTTTGGCGCGCGGTGCAGGAAGGTTTCCCAGAACCGGTCATCCGGCCAAGCCTCAATCCCCTGATCCAGCGGAGTCTGGACGTAATAACGGCTTAGGTTCGGACCACGCTGGGTGGCAAGAGCGAAGCCCTCACTGTGGTAGATATAGGTGAAATCGTCGACCGGCGGCGTTTCTGCCAGTATGCCAAGCCAGCCGAAAGGATAGACTCGTTTAAATATTTGGCGCTTTGCCTCGGGGATCAGGGTTACGCAATGCCCCCGCGAACCGTCGCAGCCAATCACATAGTCACAGGTGATGTGTAAGTTTCCCTTTGGTGTCCAGAATTCCAAAGTAGGTCGGCTCGAATCAATCCCCTCGATCTTCAGGTGATCGACCTCCTCGAACAGTCGTGTCCCCAGAACATCGCTTTGAGCGTACAGATCTTCGGTAAGGAAAGTCTGGCCATAGGCCATCATCTCGGTTCCGGTCCAGCGCTTCACATCGATCATCATGCTGGGCCGGTCCTGCCAGGCGATGCGGCTGCCGTTCCGCGGGCGCCCAAGCCGGTCAAGCCGGGTCACCAGCCCGCTTTCCCGGAGGAATTCCACTGCAGAAGGCTCCAGCACCCCGGCACGGATGCGCGCCAGAACATCGTCACGGGCGCGGCGTTCCAGCACCACGCAGTCAACGCCAGCCATCTCCAGCAAAAGCGCCAGAATCATGCCTGCAGGCCCGGCCCCAACTATCACAACTTGCGTCGAAATCTGCTTCATACCGCACCCCCGCAAGGTCTCTGCCCGCAACCTAGGCCCTTGTGGCCACAATTGCCAAGGTTCACCCTACAGCCGAAATGGGGTGACGGTCGAGGTCGCAGGTTCCCGAATGGGCGCTATGATACCTCACGGCACAGAGACAGGGTTCAGTCCGGGGCGGCTGATTCTGGCAACAGCCCGCCGCCAGTTGCCGAGTCGGTACCGCCGATCTCAGCACTTGCCCCGGGAGTCACGGGCACGCCGAAAGTCCTGACGATCTTGCAAGAGGTGCAAGACTTCCGAGCCTTATCCACGAGGACGACTTCCTGACCCGGAAGACCGTCTTCTGCACACTCTTCGGAGCCGAAGCCTATCCCTTCATCATCCGGTTCATCAGCGCTTTCGTCATCGGCGCAACCGTCGTGCAAAGCCGCGACAGCGCGCTTTGGTATGCCGCTGGGGTTAACCATCTACGCCTCGGTCGCCCGGATCGGCGTGTTCCTTGAGGGTCGCACACTGCCCAGAAATCTGCCGCTGATCCATGTGTCGGGCGCGCGGCCTTCGGATGCCGTCGCGTTGCACCTGTTGCTAAGCTTTGATCAGGTGGTCGACCTTTGCGTCTCGACCGAAACCAACCGCAGCTTCAAGAACGTAAAGTTCGTCGACACGGACGGCAAGCTTGCCACCCGGGGTCTGCCGCTGGACAGCCGGGTTGAGATTGTAAGCGACACCGGCAAACCCCTTGCAGTGGGCGAAACCGGGCTGGTGCGTGTGACCACGACTATCTGGCCCAAGCCTACCTCGACAATCCCGAGGCGACTGCCAAGTCCTTCCGCGATGGGGGTTTCTATACCGGAGACGTGGTTTTCTTTGGCCCTCGGGGCGAGTTGCAGGTTGTTGGTCGCACCGACGACATCCTGAACATTGGTGGCGTCAAGGTAAGCGCACTGGCGATGGACGATGCCTTGCGCGCGCTGCAGTGGGTCGCCGATGCCATGTGCTTTGGCTTCCTGGTCGAGGGCAAGGTCAACGAATTTCTGGCCTTTGTCGTGCCAACGCCCGGCGTTGCCATGACAGAGGTTGCCGATGCTTTCCGAAAGATGATCGTTCCGAGCTTTGGAGCAAGTCGATCCCCGAGCGGCTGATCGAGATTTCCGAGGTCCCGCGCGCCCATGATGGCGGGGCCAAGCGGTCATGTGTCGGGCGATCTATCAGGCCGGGTGAGGTGGTTGACAACATGCAATCCTCTGAAAGCATTGCCGCACAGTATGGCCGGGTTGCGCAAAGTTACCGGAATTTTCCCGCCCTGCTTGGCGATGGCGTGGCACTGTCGCATGGCCAGGTCTGGCGCGCGGCGAACGGGCTGGCCCGGCACTTGGCCGACGATGGCGTCGGGCAGGTCAGTCTGGTGGCGCTGAACTCGCGCAACACGGTCGTGGTCCTGACAGCGCTGATGGCCACCGCGCTGCTTGGCGCGGGCTTCGTGGTGGCGGGGCCGATCCTGGCCCGGGCCAAGGTAGTGAAGCCCACGCATTTCTACCGGACCCCGGAAATGTCGGGCCACTCGGCGGTTGATTTCCACCTGCTGCCGCCGGAATGGCTGCGCTCCGAAGGGCCGGGGACCGAAGATCTTGCCCCTGCCCCCGTCGAACCCGAGGCCCCGTGGATGTATCTGCACACCTCGGGCGCCACGGGCGAGCCGAAGTTCATCGCCCTCAGCCAACGCATGGTGCGTGACCGCAGGCGCGCGGCGACGACCTTCGCCAGCTTCTTCGGCTGCACCTCACGCCCTTTCTTTGCCCGGGCATTGGCGGCCCTATTGCACGCCTGCACCGTGGTCGAAGGCAGTGCTCCTGCGCTTTGGTTGCAGCATGGCGTCAACTTCGTCGCGGCCTCGCCTGGCCAGATGTTCCGCCTACAGTCCAACGCGCACCTGCCGCGCCGGATCGCCCGGCTTGAGGTCAGCGGTGCCCGGCTTCCGATGGGGTCGGCGGCGACATTCCTGCACAGTTTGACCGCGTGCCGGATGTCTACGGCGCCAGCGAAACTTCGAAAAGCTTTGCCAACGAGATGCTCATTGACCCCGATGGCGCGGTCGCCATGCGCGGTGCGCCGCAGGACAGCACAGTTGAAATCATCGATGACGCCGGAGCCCCTTGCGCCGTTGGCCAAAGCGGGCATGTCCGGGTGCGCAATGGCTATATGGCGGCGGGCAATCCGAACGCACCGGAAGCCAGTGCCAAGGCCTTCCGCGACGGCTGGTTCTATCCCTGCGACACGGCGCATTGGGGTAAGAACGGCGAGCTTGTTGTCTTGGGCCGCGCCGATGACGTGATCAATTTCGGCGGCTACAAGATTCAGGCGGCGCTGGTCGATGCGCTGATTTCGACTGTCCCCGGCGCGCGCGAGGCGGTCCCATTCCGCAACCTGCTTACGGCCCCCAAGGACGCGATGATTGCCTTTGTCGTCTACGATGATCCGGGCAACCGGGTCAATGTGAACGTCGATATTCTTGCACGGATCAACCAGACCGGCGGTTTCGGCTTGTCCGAACGCGGCCTGCGATCGTTGACCAATCCGCCGCTTGACGAAGACCGATTGCCCGACCGCGAGGCGATTGTCGCGCCGGATATGCGGCTCAGCCACGTCAAGCTTTGGCAGGTGGCGCAGGCCTTTGCGCTGAACATGCAGGTGAACGGCATCGGGCAGGGGGTGACAGCCGAACTGCAATCGCGCGACATGATCGCCTCGGTCGCAGTCATGGCGGCCACAGCGCTGGCGGCCACAGCGCTGGTGGGCGCGCGCCTTGTCGTGCACACCGCGCTGACCGGGGTTGAACCGGGGCCGCTCGTGCTGCTGCACAGCCCGGAATCGCCGCCGACCGATGTGCCCCCCGGGGTGCGGCTCGTTGCGATGACCGCCGAATGGTCGCCCTGCAGCACGGTGGCCGGCCCCGATACGGCCAAGGCCTTTCCCGGTGCGATTGTCGCCGATGCGCCTTGGTGGACGATCCACACTTCTGGCACGACAGGCGATCCCAAGGCGCTGATCCTTAGCCGGAAAATTGCCTTCGACCGCTCCATCGCCGTCGCCCGGGATTTTCGCGGGGCCGAAACCCGGTTCTGTTCCATCTTCCCCTGCTGGACCCGTCCGTTCTTCGTTCGCGCCATGGCCGCCTTGGTCAACGGTGCTACGATCCTTGATTCAAAGGGCCCCACCCTCCTTGCCGCAGAAGGTGCCAACCTTTTCGCCGGTTCCCCGCGTAAGGTTCTGGAGTGGCTTATAGAAACCCGGCCCAAAGACCGTTTACCAATCATTCATGTCAGCGGCGCCCCGTTCAGCGACAAGGTTGCGTTGAAGATGCTGGCGACGTTCGATGTGCTCTTCGATGCCTACGGTTCGGGCGAAAGCAACAAGTCCTTCGTCAACCGCCGACATCTGCACGAAGGCAAAATGACCCGCACCGGCCTGCCGCAGGATACCGCGGTCGAGGTTCGAAATTCCGAATGTCAGCCCTGTGTCATGGGCGAGGTGAGAGAACTTCGTGTTCGCAACTCCTATCTCGTCCCCGGCTATCGCGATGCGCCCGCTGCCTCCGCCCGGTCCTTCCGCGACGGCTGGTTCCATCCCGGCGACCTTGCCCGACGGGAGGCGAATGGCGCATTGGTAGTGGTCGGGCGGGTTGACCAGATCATCAACCTTGGTGGCATCAAGATTGACCCTTTGGAGGTCGAGGCTGTGCTGCTGCAGGTTCGCGGTGTCCGGCAGGCGGCGGTCTTCCTTGACCCGCGCGAACAGACCCCGCCCCGGACGATGGCCTTTCTGGTGCTTGCGCCTTCGGTTGACATCGTCTCGACTATCGATGCCGTCGTCGCCCACTGCACTCAAAGACTTACCGGAACCAAAGCCCCCAGCTATTTCTACGTCGTGCCCGATATTTCCGTGACCCATGACGGTGTGCCGCGCGGTGCCGAATGCGCCCGTATAGCCCGGGACTTGCCCGGTGAGGGCTGAGCCGAAGGAAAGCCAAATGCCCAACCCCATCGCCTTTGCCGCCGCCTATGCAGAACGCGCTCCGGCCAATCCTTCGGTCCCGGCGGTTGTCTTCCCTGACCAGACCCTCACCCACGATAATCTTCGCCGTTTGGGCCTCGCCTTTGCCGCAAGGATGCGTGAGGCGGGGATCGGCCGGGTTCGCGTGTGCAACTGCGCACGCTGGAGCCGGTTCTGGTCCTTGCCGTCCTTCTGGGCGCCTCCTGGGTCGGGGGTGAATTCTTCCCCTTCGCGGGAGACAACGCGACCCCGCCCGCACTCCAGCCGACGCACTACCTTTACGACCCCAAGGCCAAGGCCCCTCCGGCCCCCGGCGCATGCGATTGATGAAGCCCGGTCCCCCGCCACTTCCCCCGCATTTGACACCACCAATTCACCCGACCCCGATGCCGCATGGCTTTGGGTCCATACCTCCGGCGCGACCGGCCTGCCGAAGTTCCTCGCGCTGAGCCAGATGATTGTGGTCGGCCGGTGACTCGCCGTCAGCGATGAATTCCGCCCCGGAAGCCGCTATGTCCTGCTGGCGCATTGCTATTCCCGACCCTTCCTCGCCCGGGCAGCGGCGGCGCTGCTGAACGGCTCGGCCCTCGTCTTCGGGCTGCAGCCGCAAGACAGGTACGGCGCGGGCATCGATACGGTTTCCGGGTCGCGCGGGCTGATCAAATCGGTGCTGAACGTGGCCATCCTTTCCCCGCGCGCCAAGCGAGTCGAACTGGCTGGCGCGCGCGCCCGATCACGAAGCGGTAGCGATTCTCGACAGCTTCGAAGTCGTCGATGACACCTACGGTGCCAGCGAAACCAGCAAAAGCTATTCCACCCTTTGGCAGCGCGAAGCCAAAGGCAAGATGCGCGACAGCGAAATTCAGGTGATCGACGTCGACGGCACTCCGGTCGCGCCCGGCGAACGCGGGATGGTGCGGGTGCGCAACCCCTGTATGGTCCAAGGCTATCTGAACGACCCAAACGCCAGTGCCGAGTCCTTCCGCGACGGCTGGCTCTATCTCGGCGACGTGGTATCGGTTGAGACGGATGGCCGGCTGCGGATCGCCGACCGGGCCGACCATGTGATGAATATCATGGGCGCAAAGATCAACGGCTTCGTGGTCGACCAGTTGATGCGTTCGGTCACTGGCGTGCACGATGCGATCTGCTTCAAGAACCCCAAACCGGGGCCGACGGCGAGCTTTTCGCCTTCATAGTGCTGGAGGAAGGCACCAATAAGCTGCAAGCCGTGGCCAGCGCCCGCCATGCGATCAGCGAAAAGCTGGGCGACTATGCCGTGCCCCGCGTGATGCAACCGGTCGCTGCCATGCCACGCCGGGCGGATGGGGCCCCCGACCGCGCCGCCTGCGCCGGGATGGGGCTGCGAATTGCTCGCGCCCCGGGCCGATTCTGCCAAAGATAGGCCAGCAGGGTCGCCGGGGCTGATTTGACCCTTGGCAGTCTTGCGTGGCCGAAATGAATCTGTGGTGTAAATATTCTTCCGTAGGCCTTGCTTGGAGGTCTAGCCGCCCTTGACCAGCGGCTTGCCGCTTAGCACGCTCACATTCAAATCTGTTCAATGTTGGATGAATGGAAAAGAAGATCCCTCTAGGCCTTATGTCGATGATCGCGCTTGCTGCAGGCGCCGATGCCGTCGCCTCGCAGGACTGGTCCGGTCTTTGCGTCGGTCTGTCGGCCAACCGAAACTTGGGCACTTCGATGTTTCAGCCTGAACATTTCCCGGACAAGGGCTATGTGGTCGACAGCGCCGCGATTAAGGGGGCATTTTTGGTTACCGGCGGAATCCGAACGAAAATCATTCTAGGCGCAAAAATTGCCTTGCAAGGCGCGACGGATGAAGGCCACCCTACAGCCCCTCAGAGCTTTATTGATGACTATGGCTTGACGCACCTTAACGACGCCAAACTCAGCATCGGCACGTCAGTTGGCAATGCCCTGGTCTATGGTTTCGGCGGCATTTCGTCGTCCAGCGCGATGGGCGACGGGAACGATTACTCAGGTCCCACGGTAATCCCCCCCGAAAGTAAGGGGCTTCAGAGGTAGAGTTTTCTCGGCAAGATGCATGAGGAGGTTCGGATGAAGATGACGAGATACAGCGCTCCCCAGATCCTCGCGATCCTGCGTCAGGCTGAAGGCGGCATGCCTGTGGCTGAGC
>CANNIA010000030.1 GCA_947504705.1 Paracoccaceae bacterium | reverse complement strand
CTTGCGAACAACGTGACCCACAAGTAGTGAAGCTGACACCTAGATCATCGGATGATTGCTCACCCTACTAGGCCGATATGCTGCGATCAGACGCCGATGCGCCCAAACCGCCCGCATATCCCTTCATTAACCAAATAACTTCAAAGAGCGCGGACACAAAACTTGCAGCACACCAGAACTTCTGGCGTAACTGCCGTCGTGCCTCCAGATATCCTGCGACGATTTTCTCGCCGCCCCCGTCCCGTTCCATCGCTGGTCCGTTTCGGTGAGGGGGCTTTTACGTCTGGCCCCCAGAACCCGCAAGCAGAAAATGACACCAAGATGACGATTTTTTCGGAACCGTCGTCTTACTATGCAATATCAGTAGCTTAGAAAGTCTCCGCACCTGTTACGGTGCCAGTTTGCCGGGGTCATGCGTCACCCTGCCCCCCGCAATCGTCAGGGCGATTCCCGTCTGGCCCATCTTTTCCGCCGGAATCGCCTCGATATCCCCATCGATCAGCACCAGATCCGCCGCCATCCCGACCCGCAGAGTTCCCGTCAGACCCTCCATATGCGCAGCCTGGGCCCCGCCTGCCGTATAGGCCCGCAGCACCTCCAGCAGCCCGACCCGTTCATCCTGACAACCCTCATAGGGTACGCGCGTCAGCGCCGCCTGAATGCCACGCATCACGCTGACATCTGTCACCGGCCAATCGCTGGCAAAGGCCAACGGCGCGCCGTGTTCGACAAGGGTTAGGGTCAGATATGCGTCTTTCCAACGGTTGCGGTGGAAGACATGCTCCATCGACGAGATCGGGAAATCCATCGCACCCGGCGGATGGGGCGGCTGTACGCTTGCGGTGATCCCCAGGGCTCCCAGCCTTGGCACATCGTTCCGGTCGATCAGTTCGATATGTTCGATCCGGTGGCGCAAATCGGGCCGACCTGCCGCTTCGTATCCGTCAATCGTCTGGCGCACAGCCCCGTCGCCGATGGCATGGACCGCAATCTGCAGGTCCCTCGCCGAGATTGCGCGGCAGATCTCCTTGAACCGCTCGGCCTCAAACAGGGGTTCGCCCCGTTCCACCGTTTCGGGATAGTCCTGCAGCATATAGGCCGTGCGGCTGTCGACCACCCCGTCCATGAACATCTTCACGAAGCCCGAACTCACCCAGTCGCTGGTGAACTCCGCCGTCAGAGCGCTGGCGCGCTCCAACTCGGACAGTTCCATATGTGGCTTGAAATGAAAGGGAACCTTGACCCGCGCGGTCAGCGTACCTTCCGCCTCCATCTCGGCAAGCAGCACGCAAGTATAACGGTTGCCATCCATGTTCACCATGCTGGTGATCCCATGCGCCGCGCAATGCGCCAGACCCGCCGCCACCTTCTGCTTGTCCTTCGCCCGCTGTTCGGCACTTGGCCAGGGGTTCGGTTCCTCGCCCGTGGCAATCCCCAGCTGCAGATGCAGATCACCCGTCAGCGCCAGCACCGGGCTGAAGGCCTCGAACTCGCGGAGCTCACCAGTAGCCGTGCCATCTGCCCCCATCATCACGACATGCCCCGCAGGCATCTCGGCCCCGTGCAAAAGCCCCGCTGCCGTCAGGGCTGCCGTATTGGCCCAGACCGTGTGGTGGTCCGGCGACATCATCGCGATGGGGCGGTCCGCAATCACCCGATCCATATCGACCCGCGTTACTGAATGCTCCAGGATTTCATAGGCCGCCCCCTGCGCCATCACCATTGGCAGACCGGGGTTCGCCACCGCATAGGCCCGGAATGCCGAGGCGAGCGCGTCAAACCCGCTTACGCCGCCCAGCTGCAACTGGGTCAATTCGTTCGCACCAAGAACCAGATGCAGATGGCTTTCCACAAAGCCCGGCAGCAGCGTCCGCCCCCCCACATCCATCACCTTGCACCCCGACCCGGCAAGCGCTTCAACCTCGGCCCAGCTGCCCACCGCCAGAATGCGCCCTCCACCCAAAGCCACGGCTTCCGCCCTCGGGTGCGCCGGGTCCATGGTCAGAACCTTCGCATTGGTGATGATCATCTCAGCCTGCATCTTTCAGCTTCCTCTTGGCGAAAATACTCCGGGGGTGCGGGGGCAGGCCCCCGCTCCAACATCAGCCCCGCGCGACCCGTTCGGCCATCACGCACAGCATCTCGAACATCAGCGAAATCCCCAGCCAGGCCGTCCCGCCCGAAGGATCAAACGGCGGCGAGACCTCCACCAGATCCGCCCCCACCACATCCAGCCCCCTCAACCCCCGAGCCACCTGCAAGGCCTGCCATGAATTCGGCCCGCCCACCTCCGGCGTCCCGGTGCCCGGAGCAAAGGTCGGGTCGACGAAGTCGATGTCATAGGTCACATACACCGGCCCCGACCCCACAATCTCCCGCGCCTCGGCCATCACGTCATCCGCCCCGCGCGCGTGGAACTCGGCAATCGGGATGATCTTGATCCCGTTCGCCGCCGCAAAGTCCCAGTCCTCGCGCCCATAGGCCGTTCCGCGAATGCCGATCAGGCAATAGCGCTTGGGGTCGATCAACCCCTCCTCGACCGCACGGCGGAAGGGCGTGCCGTGATTGTACCGAGACGTCCCGAAATAGATGTCATTCAGGTCAGTATGGCTGTCGAACTGGATCATCCCCACCGGACGCGCCTTCGCCACCGCCCGCAGGATCGGCAAGCTGCACAAATGATCCCCACCCCCGGTCAAGGGCATGATCCCCGCCGCGACCACCTTCGTATAGAAAGCCTCCATCCGCGCCATCGAATCCATGAGGTCCCCAGGGTTCGGCGCCACATCCCCCAGGTCCGCACAGCGCGCCAGCTCGAACGGCGCCACCCAGGTCGCCCCATTCTGCGCCCGGATCATCGTCGACAGATCGCGCAACTGCCGAGGCCCGTGCCTCGGACCCGGACGGTTCGTCGTCCCCCCATCCCAGGGTGCGCCGATCAGACCAATCTGCACCTCGCCAAACCAGGGATGGTCAAACGGCACATGCGGCAACCGCATAAAGGTCGGTACCCCGGCAAAGCGTGGCAAATCGAACCCCGACACCGGCTGAAAGAACTTGTCCATCGCATCCCCCTGATTCCCGATCCCATCTGACCATCCCGAACCCCCCAAGTCAGGTCAACCCGCGACATCGCAAGGGGGGAAAGCTGCCTTCCCCGACAAGCCCCCGACAAGCCCCCTTGACCCCGCCGCCCTTCTTCCGCCTTATCAGCTCAACTGCTTTTCCAAGGAAGCCTGCGATGTTCTCCAAGACCGCCGACCCGATCTCTGCCCCGACCGCCCGCCCGGCAACATCGGGAAGCAACTCCGCCCGCTCGGTCCTTGGCCCCGATCTGCGCATTACGGGCGAGATCAGCTCGACCGGCTCGGTCGAAGTTCTGGGCGAGATTGACGGCAATATCACCGCCAACGGCCTGATCATCGGGCAAGAGGGTCGGGTGAAGGGCTCGGTTTCTGCACATTCGGTGGAAATCAAGGGCCGCTTCGATGGCAAGATCGGATGCGAAAGCTTTACCCTGCGCTCGACGGCCCAAGTCAAAGCCGATGTCCGCACCAATGCCATCGTGATCGAAAGCGGGGCTGAAATCGACGGCCGCTTCCTCAAGCCCAAGGGCTAAGCCCATGGTCGGGATCGTGACCGGTCAGGTTGGCGACGGCATTGCCACGGTAACGCTGTCCTCGCCCGAAACGCTGAACGCGCTTTCCACCGATATGCTGACGGCCTTGGCCGAAATCTTTGCCCGGATCGCCAAGGACAACTCAACGCGGGTCGTGATCCTGAAAGCCGAAGGCAAGGCCTTCTCGGCGGGCCATGACCTGAAGGAAATGCAGGCCTACCGCAACGCCCCCGACCATGGCCGCGCCGGACTGCAAACCCTCTTCGACCTTTGCTCGCGCGTCATGCAGCAGATCCACGCCCTGCCCCAACCCGTCATCGCCCAGGTCCAGGGTGTTGCAACCGCCGCAGGCTGCCAACTGGCCTGCACCGCTGACCTGATTGTCGCATCCGCGACCGCCCGCTTCGGCGTGAACGGCATCAACCTCGGCCTCTTCTGCTCCACTCCCGCCGTCGCCCTGTCTCGCCGCCTTGCCCCAGGCATGGCATTCGAGCTTCTGACCACCGGCGATTTCATGTCCGCCCCTCGCGCCCACGCGCTTGGCGTCGTGAACCGACTGGCAAGCCCCGATCAGCTTGAAGCCGAGACCCTCGCCCTCGCCACCAGCATCGCCGCCAAAGACCCCGCCGCGATCCGTCTTGGCAAACGTGTCTTCCAGGCCCAACTTGGCCAACCCCTGCCGCAAGCTTATGCCCTCGCCGGGGCCGAGATGGTGGAAAACGCGCTTTTCCCGGCGACCGCTGAAGGTATTCAAAGGTTCATAGATAAAGGGCCCGGGAAAACCCCCAGCCCCTGATGACAGCGCCGCGCCGCTGAAATACCTTCGGCGAAGGCAAGATTTGCAAGCTTCCCCAAGAAATTCTCACTTTTCACTCTTCTGGCCCGCCTCCCCCTGCCCGCCACCGCGCAGACTTTCGAGGGGGCTGCGGTCGATCTCCAGTACCAGCACTATGATGATGGCCTGGGCCTCAACGTCGACACCGCCGAAGCCTATGGCGATGCCGCCTGGGATTTCGGCACGGTTGGCGCGCAGATCGGCCTCGGCTATCTCAGCGAAGTCGACAGCTCAGTTCTGCTCGATTTCCGCCAGTTCCCTACGGCCACATTGCACCTGACGACCGATGTCTCCGACAAGCTGCGCCTCGGTGCCATGGGTGCCAGCGATCTGAACGACGGGGGCATCTATCTTTACGCCGCGGAAGGCCTTTGCATCTCTGGCCCCCTGCGCGTCGAAGCCCGCCTTGGCAGCAGCTTTGACGATAACGAACCCTTCACGATGGCCGAACTTTTCGGCAGCTATGCCCTTACCGGGTCGCTGAACCTGCGGGCCGGGCTGCAGAATTCCGACTATGGCGGCGCCGGTTTCTACCACGTCGCGCGCCTTGGCCTTGGCTATTACATCAACGACGGCACTGAAATCTATGCCGATTCCGCCCGCCACGGCAACACCTTCGGCGGCGGTAGCCCGACCTACAAAGGCGCGCTCTGGTACGTCAGGGCCCGCTTCGACCTTGGAAGCAAGGGCGACAACAGGCTCTTAAACTTTCAAAGCTGGAACTGACCCGCGCACCTCAGCCCACACTCCCAGCCTGGCGTCCCGTCAAGGGCCGCCAGGCAGCCGCACCCTCGAACGGCGCACCCGGCTGACAGGTCAGCCACGATCGCCCGCAGCTCCCGGTCCCGCGCCGCGGGCACCGAACCCACTCCAACGGCTTTCTCTTCCCCAAATATCCTCGGGGGGAAGGAGATGGTTTCTCTGAAACCATCGACGTGGGGGGCGAAGCGCCCCCAGGCCCGAGGAGGAGGCGAAGCCCGACGACGAGACAAGAAACATGCGCCTGCAAGGGCGTTCAATTTGAAAACCGCTCCCATCCGCCAAGACGTTAAGATTTCCTGAACGCCCACGCGCAACCCATTGAAATCCCTAAACCCCGCGCACCTGTCCACCGTGGACAGATCACCCCGCCAACCCGTCCCGCCCGCGCAATAGCAGCACCGTCATCCCCAGCCCCAAGACCGCCAGCGCCAGACAACTCCCATAAACCAGCCCCGCGCCGCCCAAGGCCAACAGCCCCGCCCCCACCGAAGGTGCCGCCGCCGCTGCAAGGATCGGGGCCACCGCCACCGCGCCCGAGATCACGCCGAACCCCTCCCGCCCCAGAACCTCGGCAATCAGCACCGGCCGCAGGATCGACATCACCCCGATCGCCCCGCCCTGCACCACCGCAAAAACAAAAATCAGCCCCGGTGCCACCCCCGCCAGCCACAGCACCAGACTGGCCACCACCATCCCGGCGACCGAGGCCCGCGTCGCCTGCCCCGTCGTCACCCGCCCGCCCGCCGCCAGCAAGACCAGCCGCCCCGCCACCTGCGCCGGTCCGATCGACGCCGCCGCCACCGCCGCCATCCCCGCCGCAGCCCCCCGGTCGGCGAACAGGACCAGCACATAGGTCAGCAAAACCCCGTGGTTCAGATAGATCGCCATGAACGCCGCCGCCAGCATCCAGAACGCGGGCTTCCGTAGTGCCCGTTGCAAAGTGCCCGCCGGGGTCGGGGCCAGCGTGACCCCCGCCCGTTCCCGCCGCCGCAGCGACCGGACCGCGATCAGGTTGCAAGGGGCCGCGAGCAGCGGCATCGCCGCGAAGGCCAGCATCCCGCCCTGCCCGCCAAACACCGCGCCGACCCAGTGGCCCAGCGGGAAAGCAAGCGTCCCGGCAAAGCCCGCCACCAGCGTCACCTTGGTGATCGCCGACCGCGCGCCATCGCCCAGCCGCCGGGTCAAGAAGGAAAAACAGGTCTCGTAAAGACACCCCGCCTGCGCCACCCCGATCAACGCCCAGCAAAGATACCACTGGACCGGCGTCACAGCGAACCCGAGCCCTGCCACCCCGACGGCAACGCCGACGGGCCCCCAGATCAGCATCTCGCCACCCAGACCCCGATCAACCAGCCGACCGCTGATCACCGTCAGCCCGGCCATGATCAGAAACCCCAGCGTCGGCCCGAAGGCCAGTACCGACTTGTCCCAACCGGTCGCCGCCTCCAGATCCGGCAGCAACGCCGGGAACGAATAGTAGCAGCCCGCATAGATCAGCGTCTGGCCAATCGCCAGCAGCCAGACTGCAGGACCCGTGGAGCTTTTCACACCCCGTAGATCCCGCCGAACTTGGCTTCCAGATAGTCCAAGAGCGGACCCTCGGAGGGTTCAAACCGGCAAGCCCGGCGTACCACATCCCGCGGCTCATAAAGCCCGCCGTGGCGTTGCAGCTTGTCACGCAGCCAGCCCGTCGCCTCAGACAGGTCCCCCTTGGCGACACGCCCATCCAGCCCCGGCAGATCGGCCCGCATAGCTTTGACGAGGCACCCAGCATAGACGTTGCCCAAGGTATAGGTCGGGAAATAGCCGAACAACCCGCAGGACCAATGCACGTCCTGCAGCATCCCGTTCGAGGGCCGGTCGACCGCCACGCCAAAGTCGGCGCGGAACCGGGTGTTCCAGGCATCTTCCAGACCTGACACCTCCAGCTTGCCTTTGATCAGCGCGCGCTCCAGATCAAAACGCAGCATGACGTGCAGGTTGTAATGGACCTCGTCCGCCTCGGTGCGGATATAGCCCGGATGGACCCGGTTCACCGCCTTGTAGAACCCCTCGGCATCCGCAATCCCGAACTCGCCGAACACCTCCCGCATCCGGGTGAACAGCCAGCCGGTAAAGGCGCGGCTGCGGCCAAGCTGGTTTTCATAGGACCGGCTCTGGCTTTCATGCACCCCCATCGACACGCCCTGCCCAATGGGTGTCAGAGCATAGGCCGGGTTGATCCCCTGTTCATAGGCGGCATGGCCGACCTCGTGGATCGTCGAGTAAAAGCAGTTGAACGGGTCGGTCTCGGACACCCGCGTCGTGATCCGCACGTCATGGCCGGACCCGGACGAAAACGGATGCACCGCCATATCAATCCGCCCGCGTGACCAGTCATAGCCGAAGACGGTGGCCAGTTCCCGGCTGATCGCCTCTTGCCCCGCCCGGTCAAAACTCCCGACCAGCCCTTTCGGAGCCGCAGCCCCCAGCACCCGCTCACGCAGGGCCACCAGCCGGGGTCGCATCGCATCGAACATCGCCGCCATCTCGGCGCCGGTCATCCCCGGTTCATAGTCATCGACCAAGGCGTCATAGGGATCGCCGCCCTCGGCCAAAGCCTCTGCCTCGGCGCGCTTCAACCCCACCACCTTGCGCAAGGTGGGCAGGAAGCCAGCGACATCCTCCTTCGCCCGACACTCGGCCCAGACCCCTTGGGCCAGCGACATCGTCGTCGCGATTTCTTCGGCCAGCTTGGCCGGGACCTTCGACATCCGCTTGTGCATCCGCCGGATCTGGCGAAGCTGCGCCTCACCCACCGCATCGGGGGCCTTGGCCTTGTCCAGCCACTCGGCAATCCGCGGATCAGTCCGCCGCGCGTGCAACACGCCTTCCAGTGCGCCAATCTCCTCGGCCCGCTGCCCGGCTGATCCTTCCGGCATCACCGTTTCCTGATCCCAGCCCAAGCGTCCCGCCACTTGCGCCAAAGCCTCGGTCTGGCGCTGGAACGCCATCAAATCATCAAACGCGCTCATGCCGTACCTTCCCGGATCGACCCCGCCACGGGGTACATAGACAAATGCCGCGCCCGCAGGATCAGCACCCACAAGATCACCGCGCCGATCTGGTGGGTGATCGCCACATGCACCTGCGCCGCCGTCAGCGCGGTATAGATGCCCAAGGTCATCTGGGCTGTCAGCATCGCCATCACCGCATGATAGGCACGCGTGGTCACCTGATAGGCCGACCGCCGACCCTTCAGCCAGACGATGACGCCAAAGATGAACAGCAAGTACCCCGACATCCGGTGCATGAACTGCACCAGACCGGGGTTTTCAAAGAAGGCGTGCCAGACCGGCAGACTGGCCCCGTTGCCATCCGGCACATAGAAGGCATCCGCCGGGAAGAAGCTGCCGTTCATCAGGGGCCAGGTCGGATAGGCGCGGCCCGCATCAATCCCCGCCACCAAGGCGCCTAGAACCACCTGCAGGAAGGCCAGATACATCAACCCGGTCGCAAGGCTGTAAAGCCTGGCCTCGCGGCCGCGCCGGGCCGTCATCAGCTCCACCTCGCTGCGCCCCAGTAACAGGACATACCAGCCGATCACCCCCAGAATGACAAAGGCCAGCCCCAGATGCGTCGCCAGCCGATAACTGGCCACATCCACCATCGCCCCCGTCAGGCCCGAAGACACCATCCACCAGCCAATCGCCCCCTGAGCGCCTCCCAAGGCACCCACCAGCAAAAGAGGCTTCTTCCAGCCCGAAGGGATCTGCCGCGCCACCAGAAAGCCAAGGAAGCCCAGCGCCCAGACGACGCCGATCATCCGGCCCAACTGGCGATGCCCCCATTCCCACCAGAAGATCGACTTGAAGTCCTCAAGGCTCATGCCCTTGTTCTGCAACTGGTATTCCGGGCTGGCCTGATACTTCGTGAATTCCTCGGCCCAGGCGGCATCGGTCATTGGCGGCAGCGCACCGGTGACCGGCTTCCATTCGGTAATCGACAACCCGCTATCGGTCAGCCGGGTCAGCCCGCCCACCGCGATCATCGCCACGACCATCAGGAACAGGACCGCCAGCCACAGCCGGATGCCATTCCGCGCCCCCGTTGGCCGCGCGTCAATGCCGCCCGCCTTGCTCGCCAATGCCTTCGGCCCCGTGTCCGAGACCTCTTCAAATATGCTGCGTTTTCCGGCCATCATGCCCTCATGTTCATCGCCGGGACACTAGGCCTGCCCGCCCATGCCTTCAAGGCCCTCGCGGCCAAGGGTCACTGGCTGTTGACTACGCCTCACCGCCCAGCATCGCGAAGATCTTGTCGCGTTCCGAATGCACCAGCAACAGCGCCAGATCCCCCGGCTGGACCAGCCGCATGATCCGCGCCACCCCGGCTGAGGGCGCATCGACCATCAGCACATCGGCCTCGGCCACCCCCTGCCTCAGGCATTCCGCCCGCAGGATCGCTGGCACCGCACCCACCTCGCGCCCGCGGCGATAGCCGTCAAGCTCGGCCACCACCACCACATCCGGGCCAAAGGCGCAGGCGCCACGGGCAAGGCCGCGAATGTCGTCGTCGGATCGGTCCCCGGCCTGGGCCATCAGCACGAACTTGCGCTTGGCAGGCATCGCCGACAGGGCACCGGTCACAGCGGCAATCGAATGCGGGTTGTGGGCGAAATCGACAAACAGCCGTGCGCCGTTATGGCGGAATTCATTCATCCGACCCGGGTTGTCCCTGGGGTCGGGGCGGAAGCCTGCCAGCGCCTTGGCGATGGAGCCGATATCCACCCGCAGAATATAGGCCAGACAGGCCGCCCCCAGCGCGTTCAGGATATTGTAACTTGCCGCGCCGCCCATGGTGATCGGCACATCCGCGACCGCCACGATCCTTTGCGCCTCTCCGTCCTGCAGCCAGATCGCCCCATCGCGGAGGAAGCCATGAAGCCGCCCCTCACCCCGCGCGGCCTGCAGTTGGGGCGCATCGTCGCGCAAGGAGAACCACGCCGCCTTCAGCCCCAGCCGCTCGGCCTCGGCCACGACAGGCGGGTCGTCGGCGTTCAGAATCATCACCCCGCCCGCGCCAAGACCATGCCGGATGGCAAATTTCACCTCGGCCAGTTCAGCGACCGAGTTGATACCGTATTCGCCCAAGTGATCATCGGCGACATTGGTCACCACCGCCGCGCGCGCCTGCCGCACAGGCAGACCCCGGCGCAGGATGCCGCCGCGCGCGAGTTCCAGAAAGCCGAGCTCCAACGTGGGGTCACGCAGCAAAAGCCGCGCGCCGCCGGGACCTGAAAAATCACCTTTTTCCAGCACCTTGCCGCCGACTCTTACCATATCAGTTGAAGTCAACCCCGCGACCTTACCTGCCGCTTCGGCCATCGCCATCGCCAGCCGCGTCGTCGTCGTCTTGCCATTGGTGCCGGTAATCAGACCCAGCGGCAGGTTGCCGAGCCCGGTCCAATCCACCGCCTCAGGTGCCGGAATTGCGACGGCACTCCAGCTTCGCGACGCAACCCCATGGCCCAGCGTGACAAAATCCTCATCCGCCAGAACCTCGATCCCCCGCGCCTCTGCCGCATTCACCAAGGCCAGAAGCGGCGGATTGGCCTCGCGCGCCATCACGTCTCGAAGGTCAGCAAGCATCGCACCATAGTCGCCACGAGGTTGCCAGAGCAGGTCCGCCGTCACGAAATGCCAGGCGGTCTGCACGACGAAGCACGCTGAATACAGCCGGTCCATCGGGGCCGAAATAGCCACGGCTATACCGCCGTCAAACACCCGCGCGACGCTGCGTTCGGCCCCCCAGCCGACCCCTTCCAGCACGCGACGGGCGTGGTGATGCCACAGCGCCTGAACCCGCGCGGGGGGAAAGCCGGTGAACTCCGCCTCAAGCGTCGCCCCCGGTCGGTCCAAAAGCAGCCCCGGCCCGGTCAGCCGGCGCGCCTCCCCGGATTTCAGTGCGTCCGAGCCCGCAATCGGGATCTCCAGCGCATCAGCAATATCCTCGCTCATGGGCTGATCAATCGCCGCCTTCGCCCTGATCCCGCGCCAGACGCACGCCGCGTTCGTCGCGCACGATGACATCGGCGTCGGTGATCAGATCCTCCATCCCCGCCGGAATCGGACGCGGCTTGGCCGCATCGGCAGCCTCAGTGACCTTGTTCGGGTCCTTGAAGTAGATGATTTGCTTCCAGCAGCGCACGGTATCGTCGCCGTTGATCACCAGTAGGTCACCCTCTGCGGCCATGTTCAGACCAAAGGCGACGGCATCGGGTTCTTCGGGGATGATATGGATCGCGGACGCATCCACGCCGTTTTCCATCAGCGCCGCCTGCATCAGGCGCGGAATTTCGTCGTTCCCCCGGCCCCTGCGGTTGCCATCGGCCTTGCAGATGAAGACATCGAAATGCGGTGCCAGAATGCGGGCTGCTGTCACCACATCCTCATCCCGCCGGTCGCCGGGGATCGAGATGACAAAGATCCGCTTGCCCGGAATGTCCATTTGGTCGACCAACCCCGACAGCGCGTTAAAGGCCGCCGGGTTGTGGGCATAATCGAGGATGACCTTGAAGGCATGCTCGTCAAACACGTTCCCCCGACCCGGCGTCTGGAAGAAGCTGGTGTCAAAGGTGCGCAAGCCATGGCGGATGTTGTCAAGGTCAACGCCAAAGCTGAAGGCCATGGCAGCCGCAAACATCGCGTTCTGCACGTTATAGGCGGCCTTGCCCTCGAACGTCGCGGGGATCAGATGCGACCAAAGCACCGGCAAATGCGTGCCGTTGTTGTAGATGGTGATCATGTCGCCATTCATGCCGCGTTCCAGCACGACCGCGCGGCCCCCGGCGCGGATATGCTCCTTCACCAAGGCATGTTCGGCGTTCATCGTGGCATAGCAGATCGTCTTGGCGGTCACATAATCCGCCATCCGCAAGCAATGGATGTCATCAGCGTTCAGGACCACGGTTTCCGTGGCGCTTTCCACCACCACCCGCTTGACCCGCGCCATCTCCTCCAGCGTGTTGATGCCGCCAAGGCCCATGTGATCCTCGGTCACGTTCAGGCAGGCGGCCACGTCCGAGCGCCTGTACCCAAGCCCCGCCCGCAGGATGCCGCCGCGCGCCGTCTCCATCACCGCGAAGTCAACGGACGGGTCGCGCAGCACCATCTGGGCTGAGGTCGGGCCGGTCATGTCGCCCTTCACCGTCACCTTGCCGTCGACATAAACCCCATCGGTCGAGGTCAGACCAACCCTGTGGCCGGTGGCTTTCATGATATGGGCCAGCATCCGGCTGGTCGTGGTCTTGCCGTTGGTGCCGGTGATCGCTGCAATCGGAATGCGCGCCTTGGACCCGAGCGGGAACAGCATCTCCATCACCTTGCCCGACACATCGCGGGGCTGGCCTTCGGAGGGCGCCACGTGCATGCGGAAACCGGGGGCGGCGTTCACCTCGACAATCGCGCCGCCGATGTCCTTGTAGGATTTGGTGATGTCGTCGATCAGGAAATCGACCCCGCCCACATCCAGCCCCACCGCGATCACCGCGCGTTCGGCCATGTCCTTGTTGTCGGGGTGGACGATGTCGGTCACGTCAATCGCTGTCCCACCGGTGGAAAGGTTGGCGGTCGAGCGCAGATAGAACAGCCGCCCCGCCTCCAGCACAGATTCCGCCGTCAGCCCCGCCTCGGTCATCAGACGTTCGGCCTGGAAATCCAGCTCAAGGTTCGTCAGCACCTTCTGGTGCCCGATGCCGCGGCGTGGGTCCTTGTTCACCTCTTCGACCAGCTGCGCAATCGTCAGCTTCCCGTCACCCACCACATGCCCCGGCACCCGCTTGGCCGCTGCCTCCAGCGTGCCGTTCACCACCAGCATCCGGTGGTCAAACCCGGTGATGAAGCTTTCCACAATCACCCCGCTGGACTTGCCCTGCGCGTAAGCTTCAGCATGCGCCACCTCGACCTGTTCTTCCGTCATCAGGTTGATCGACACCCCGCGCCCGTGGTTGCCATCCAACGGCTTCACCACCACCGGAAAGCCGATCCGCCGCCCAGCCCGCGCCGCTTCCTTGGCGGAATAGACGATCATCTGCTGCGGCACCGGCAGGCCCAGATCGTTCAACAGGCGTGAGGTTTCCGACTTGTCCCCGGCAATCTCCACCCCGATGCAGCGGGTCTCGGAGGTGATCGTCGCCATGATCCGTTTCTGGTATTTGCCATGCCCGAACTGGACCAGCGAATAATCGTTCAGCCGCAGCCAAGGAATATCCCGATCCTCTGCCGCCTTCACCAGGCTGGCCGTCGAGGGCCCCAATTCCCGTCGCTGGGCGGCCTTGATGAAACTGGTCATCTCGGCCTGAAAATCAAACTCCGGATCAAAAGCATAATCCACCATCGCCTTCACATGATCGGGCAGGATATGCATCAACAGCCGGATCGCCAACTGGCAGGCGTCCAAGCCCACATCGCGCTGCTTGTAGGCATAGACCATGTTGTACTGGCCGGGCACGCCCGCGGACCGCGTGCGCCCAAAGCTGACGTCCGACCCCGCCCCGCCCTGAATCTCCAGCGCGCAATGCTCCAGGATATGGCCCATCCAGGTGCCCTCATCCTCCCGCAGCCGCCGCAGGAACCCGCCTTCCACGCGATAAGAACAGCCATGTTCGGCCAGCCCCGGCAGCGCCGCCACCAGCGCATCGATGAACGCAGGGCCCAGCTTGACCGAGGGCCAGTCCTCCAACACGCCCAGATCGATCACATGGCGGATGACGGGGAAACTCGCCCAGGTGTTCGGGCCGACGTAGACATTGGTCGAGACGATCTTCATGGCATTCTCCCCGTTCTCGGCGGGGATACGTTGCCCCCGCACGTTTGTTGCAGTCAGGCTTCCTTCGTTCCGTCTTCGGCAGCAATCTGCCCCAGACCCAGCTCGGCATCTGGTGGATAGGCGCGGCGCTCGCGCAGGTCATAGCGGCACCCTTCGCCCATCACATCGACCCGCAGGCCAAGCAGGCTTAGCGCCTGCCCCGGTCGCGCATTCCACATCGAGGAATGGGTCATCTGCCCCGCATCGACAACGGTGACGGTGCCCGACCCCACAACCTCCAGCACATTGTCCGGCCCGATGAAGGCCGCCGTATCCTCATCAATCCCAAGACCAATCAGGAACGGGTTGAAGGACGACGCCGTCAACAGCCGCCCCAGCCGGTTCCTTTGGGTGAAATGCTGGTCGATGATCACCGCATTCGTCAGCCCCAACCCCGGCGCCAGCGTCACCGCGCCCTCAATGGGACCCACATTGCTTTGCCCGCCGCCGATCATATGTTCCGACATGATCGACGCCCCGGCCGAGGTTCCCGCAACCGCCACCCCCGCCGCATTCCGCCGCCGGATCGCCTGCGCAATCGCCGTGCCGCCAAGGATGGTCGACAGCCGCAGCTGGTTGCCGCCGGTGATGAAAATGCCGGTCGCGCGCCCCAGCATCTCGACATAGTGCGGGTTCTCGCAATCGGCCCGGCTGGTGATCGGCAGGAATTCCACCTGCGCCGCCCCCAGATCGCGAAAAATCCGGTTGTAATCCGCCCCGGTGGTTTCCAGTTGCGAGGCGGTCGGGATCACCACGATATCCGCCTTCGGCCCGCCCGAAAGCTCGACAAACCGGCGGTGGATCAACATGTCCTTGACCCGGTCCTCGCCCCCGCCAATCGGGATGATGAAGCCGCGTTCTTCGGTTCGGTTCAGTTTGGCAGGACACATGCGCCAAAAGCTCTTCTGCTAGGTTTCATCCCGAAACCGGCCACGATGACAGAAATCCCCCACCCCCCCGGTCTACGCCTCAGTCCCCTGTGGGCGCTGACCTCATCCCGGCGATCCCGCCCGAACAGCCCCCGCCCGCAGAGGTGCCAATCATAAGCGCCCCCCGTTCCCGACCACAACCGCCTTTTCGGGCATGGGGAGCCTTTTTCGGGGGGCAATCCAAGGGCTGGCCCTGATAGATGCCGCCTACCTTGTAGGGTGTGCATTCATGCGCTCCACTATCCGCATCTCACGAAGAGGTTCTGCAGGGAGGCAATGCGACCGGACGCAGGTGGGCTTCGATCAAAGTACGGTGCGTGAAATCACGCACGCTACAGGGACGCTGATGTGGGCAAGTATCACTTCTTTTTCTTTGATTCCACCCACGCACGATAGAAAATGTAGCCAAGTCTCGCTGGAATTGCTATGGTCGAGATCGCAATAATTCTAATTAACATAGGCAAATCTTCGTCCGTCCAAATTGGAGCAATGATAAATGCAATTGAAAAATTAAGGCACACAGCGAAGGTGAACGCCAAAAAGGGAGAATAGTCCACCAGCCTGGAAAACAAATTGAAAGCTCCTCTAAGCATCGTACCCGACTTCCTTTCTTGCTGGTTCTACCCATGTGCTCGCCACCACTGGTTGAACAAGCGAGCTTAGCAAGCGCAAGTTGGATGCCAACCCACCATCTCCACCAATGAGGCGCAGCGCGGCCACCACCCCCACCCCCCCAAAACCAACCGCAACCCTGCCATCACCACAACCCCCTGCGCCCGTGAGAAGCCCGCCCGCTCTGCGCACCGCCTTGCCCCATCCAATACCGAACCCCAATCCAACCCCCACGCGAATGCATTGCCCTATAGCCACAAGGAATCCCGCCCCACCCGCCCTGTCAAGCACAACCCGGCACCTCTTGCGGCCCCAGTCTCGCTCCAACCCCGCTAACAAACCCCTAACGTCCACAGCCAACCCCTTGATTCCAAGCCACATCCCGTTCCTGTCCCGCGTGGACACCACGGGACCCCCAGAACCCTCTTCCCCCCGCCCCTCTGCCCGTGCAATCTGATCTCATGGCCACGACAGACCCCCTCCCCGACCCCGACCGCCTTGAAGGTGCCCCCCACCCGCGCGAGACCGGCACCCTCTTCGGCCAACCCCAGGCCGAGGCTGATTTTCTGCAGGCCTTCACCTCCGGCCGCCTCCACCACGCCTGGATGCTGACCGGCCCGAAGGGGGTCGGCAAGGCCACCCTCGCCTGGCGGCTCTCCCGGTTCCTCCTCGCCACCCCCGAGGATGACGGCGGCATGTTCGCGGCCCCCCCACCCGCAACCCTCGACATCGACCCCGCCACCCCCGTCGCCCGCCGTCTTCTCCAGCTGGCCGAGCCCCGGCATTTCCTCCTCCGTCGCGGCCCGAACGACAAGGAAACCGCGCTTTCCCAAGTCATCTCGGTCGACGAGGTCCGCAAGATGAAGAGCTTCTTCTCCCTCTCCGCCGCCGACGGCGGCCGCCGGACCGCGATCATCGACAGCCTCGACGAGATGAACCCCAACGCCGCCAACGCGCTGCTGAAGCTGCTGGAAGAACCCCCCGCCAACGTCACCCTGTTCCTGATCGCCCACCAGCCCGCCCGACTCCTCCCCACCATCCGCTCCCGTTGCCGGGAACTCCGCCTGACACCCCTTGGCCCGCAGGACCTGGCCGACGCCCTGACCCAGGCCGGGGGTGATATTGACCCCAAGGATCGTACCGCCCTGGCCGAGCTTTCCGGCGGTTCCGTGGGCGAAGCCTTCCGGCTGACCAACCTTGACGGCCTCAAGCTTTACACCGCCCTGACCCGCCTTTTCTCCACCCTGCCCCGCCTTGACCGCCCGCAGGCCCTTGCCCTCGCCGACCTCGCCGCCGCCAAGGGTGCGTCTGAAACCTTCGATCTGATCGTCACCCTGATCGACCTTTTCCTTGCCCGCCTCGCCCGCTTCGGTGCGACCGGTCAGACCCCGCCCGAGGCCGCCCCGAACGAGGGCCAACTCCTGCACCGTCTCGCCCCCCACCCCCAGGCCGCCCGCGCATGGGCCGAGCTCGCGCAGACCCTTTCAGCCCGCGCCCGCAGGGGCAAGGCGGTCAACCTTGACCCTGCCGCGCTTCTGATGGATATCCTCTTGAAGGTAGACGAGACGGCGGGTTCCCTCGCCCAAAGGTAACCCCGCGATGATCCCCCTGCCCGATCTGGTTGACAGTCACTGCCACCTCGACTTCCCTGATCTTGCTGGGGAAACTCCCGAAGTGATCGCCCGCGCCCGAGCTGCCGGGGTGAACCGGATGGTTACGATCTGCACCCGCCTGAAGCACGAACCCCGGGTCCGGGCGATTGCCGAAGCCCATGCTGAGGTCTTCTATGCCGCCGGCACCCATCCGATGAGCGCCGCCGAGGAGCCCCTTGTAAGCGTTCAAGAATTGGTGGCGCTCGCCCGCAATACCCGCTTTGTCGGGATAGGTGAGTCCGGGCTTGATTACCATTACACGGCAGAGTCAAAAGCGATCCAGCAAACCAGCCTCCGCATCCATATCGAAGCTGCGCAGGAAACCGGCTTACCGCTGATCATCCACGCCCGTGGGGCGGATGAGGACGTGGAGGCGATCCTTGCCGAGGGGATGAAGAACCGCCCCTATACTTGCGTCATGCATTGCTTTTCCTCTGGCCCGCGCCTCGCCGAGGCGGCGCTTGAGATGGGCTTTACCCTGTCGATCTCAGGGATAGCGGCTTTCCCCAAGTCTCAGGAATTGCGCGACATTTTCGCCAAGACCCCGCTGGACCGGCTGATCCTGGAAACCGACAGCCCCTATCTTGCCCCGCCACCCTATCGCGGCAAACGCAACGAACCGTCCTACGTCGCCCATACCGCAACCGCCATGGCACCGGTCTTTGGCCTGAGCCTTGAAGACTTCGCCGCCCAGACCACCGCGAATTTTGACCGGCTCTTCACCCGCGCCGCACGCAGCGCAAAGGCGGCATGATGGCGCGGCTGACCTTCAGGATCCTCGGCTGCGGGTCGTCAGGCGGGGTGCCCCGGATCGGCAATCACTGGGGCGATTGTGAGCCCACAAACCCCAAGAACCGCCGCCGCCGCTGTTCGATGCTGGTCACGCGCGAGACTGCGGACGGGACAACGCGGGTTCTGATCGACACTTCGCCCGACATGCGCGAGCAGCTTCTGGATGCAGAGGTCAGTGGGCTGGACGGGGTGATCTATACCCACAGCCACGCCGACCACATGAACGGCATCGACGACCTGCGCCAGATCGTTCTGAACCAGCGCCAGCGCCTGCCGGTCTGGGCCGATGCCCCGACACAAGAGGCGCTGCTGTCGCGGTTCGGCTATGCTTTCGTGCAGCCAGAAGGTTCACCCTATCCGTCGATCCTTGACCTGCGGTCGATTGACGGGCCAGTGAGCATTCCGGGGGCGGGTGGCGAGATCACCTTCACCCCGTTCCGCGCCGATCACGGCAGCATGGACGCGCTTGGCTTCCGCATTGGCCCGCTTGCCTATCTGCCGGATGTGGTTCGGATTCCCGATGAAAGCTGGCCGGTTCTGGAGGGGCTGGATTGCTGGATCGTCGATGCCTTGCGTCGCAAGCCGCACCCGACGCATGCGCATCTGGAACTGACGCTTTCCTGGATCGCCCGCGCGAAACCCGTCCGTGCGATCCTGACCAACATGCACCTTGATCTGGACTATGAAACGCTGCTGGCCGAACTGCCGCCGCATGTCACCCCTGCCTATGACGGTCGGGACGTGGTCTATGAGAACATCCTGTAATCGTAGCCATTGCTTCTGGCCCAGATTATCCGCAAAGGGCCGAAAATGAGCGCACTCCTCGACGTCATCCTCCCGGTCTTTCTGGTTATGGGCGCTGGCTATCTTGCCACTTGGCGCGGGTATCTGTCGTCAGAGGCCATCGACGGGCTGATGCGTTTTGCCCAAGGCATCGCAGTGCCCTGCGTGCTGTTCCTTGGGGTCGCCAATCTGGACCTTGGCCATGATCTAACACTGGCGCCGTTCTTCGCCTTCTATACCGGAGCCGTTGTCTGCTTTGTCCTTGGCGGGTTCGGCGCGCGCCTGATCTTTGGGCGTCCGGGGCCGGATTGCGTGGCCATCGGCTTTGCCTGCCTGTTTTCCAACACGCTGCTTTTGGGCCTGCCGATTACGGAACGGGCCTATGGCGCGGATGCGCTGGCGACCAATTACGCGCTGATCGCGCTGCATTCGCCGCTGATGTATGCCTTTGGCATCACCGCAATGGAGGTGGTCAAGACCCACGGTCAGGGTCTGGCGATGTCGCGGGTCATGATGCAGATCGGGTCGGGGCTGGTCACCAACCCGCTGATCATCGGTATCAGCGCGGGGTTTGTCGTGAACCTGTCAGGGCTTACGCTGCCGGTCTTCACGCTGGATGCGGTGAAGCTGATTGGATCGGCGGGGTTGCCGGCCGCGCTTTTCGGGCTTGGCGGGGTGCTGGTCCGCTATCGGCCTGACGGCGACCTGCGGATCGTCGCGATGATTACCGGATTATCGCTGATCCTGCACCCGTTGATCACCTGGGCGCTTGGAACGCAAAGCCTTGAACTGACTGTGCCAGAGCTTCGGTCAGCTACTATCACCAGTGCGATGCCGCCCGGAATCAACGCCTATCTCTTTGCCAACATGTACGGGGTCGGCAAGCGCGTAGCGGCAAGCTCGATCCTGATCGCAACGGGACTTGCCGTGCTGACCGCGTGGTTCTGGCTGCAGGTTCTGCCCTAGCGCCCGGTAACGCCGCGCAACCGGTCGGACCTGCGGCGCAGAAGCTCGACCGCGATCAGTAGCAGGACCGAGATCACGACAAGGATCGTGGCGACGGAGAGGATCGCGGGGGAAATCGCCTCGCGGATGCCGTTGAACATCTGGCGCGGGATTGTCTGCTGCGCGGGGCCGGCGATGAAGAGGACGGCCACCACTTCGTCGAATGACGTCACAAAGGCGAAAAGCGCGCCCGAGATGACGCCGGGCAGGATCAGCGGCATGATCACCTTGAAGAAGGTGGTGCGCGGGTTGGCCCCCAGCGAATGCGCGGCGCGGATCAGGGACTGGTCGAACCCGGTCAGCGTGGCGGTTACCGTGATGATGACGAAGGGGATGCCAAGGACCGCATGGGCCACGATCACGCCAAGGTAGGAGTTTGCGAGGCAGCCCTTGTCGCTGAGGAAGACGCCGAAGATCGCGCCAATGGCGCTGTCGGGGGCGATGCAGGCTTTGGCGAAGAAGAAGCTCATCCCCACGGCGATGATGATGATCGGTACGATCATGGGGCTGATGAGCAGCGCCATGATCAGGCGGCGGTAGGGCATTTCGGGGCGGGACAGGCCAAGCGCCGCGATGGTGCCAAGGATCGTGGCCAGAACCGTGGCCCAAAGCCCGACCCAGAAGCTGTTCTTCGCCGCTTGCACCCATGTTGCGCGGTGCCAGACTTCGGACCACCAGGTGCTGTCGCGCACCGCCCCTTCAGTTGCCGAATGGCCAAGCGTCAGAAGCGTGTCATACCAGCGCAGCGAGTAGGTGCGCGGGTCCAGAAATTCGCGCCCAAGGGAGAAGTCGGAGTCGGGGTTGAAGGAAAGCGGAATCACGATCAGGATCGGCGCGATCAGGAACAGGAACACCAGCCCGCAGATCACGAGGTAAGTGTAATACCAAGCGCGCTCTAGCGGCGAAGCATAGGTGGGTAGGGCCATGGTTTCCTCTTTACCCGAGCTTCAGCCGATCGATGCCGATCAGCCGGTCATAAAGCCAGTACAGGACCAAAATCGCAGCCAGCAACATCGCTGCGACAGCGGCGGCCAGCGACCAATTCGAGTTCTTCATGTTTGCGGCGATCATGTTCGAGATCAGCGCGCCATCCGCGCCGCCAACCAAAGCGGGCGTGATGTAGTAGCCGACTGCCAGAATGAAGACGAGCAGCGATCCCGCAGCGATGCCGGGCAAGGTCTGCGGAAGGTAGACGCGGCGGAACGTCGTCCAGCTGGTCGCACCAAGGCTGCGGGCAGCGCGGGCATAGCTGGGCGGGATTACCTTCATCACCGAATAGAGCGGCAAGATCATGAACGGAAGCAGCACATGCGTCATCGCCACAATCGTGCCAGTCATGTTGTACATCATCGTCATCCGCCCATCCTCGCTGATCAGGCCAATGCCGACGAGAAGATCGTTTACCACCCCCTGCTCTTGCAGAAGCGCAATCCAACTGGTGGTGCGCACCAGAAGCGAAGTCCAGAATGGCAGCAGGACGAAGATCATCAGGATTGAAGATTTGGCCATCGGCAAAGTGGCCAGCAAATGCGAGACCGGGAAGGCCAATAGAAGGCAAAGGACCGTGATGATGCCTGAGACGATGAAGGTCTTGAAGAACAGGTAGAGATAGATCCGTTCCTTGTCTTCGCCGCGCTCCCAGCCGTCATCGTTCAGCTTCATGTCCGAGGCGACATAGTAGAATTCGGTCGTGTAGACGTGCGAGGCCGAAGCCATGCCGCGCCACAAGGCGGGCTTTGCCCAGTCGGGATCCAGGGCGATTAGCGAGTCCTTGAAGGGGGGGGGCAGAGTCTTTGCTTCACGTGAGCCCTTCTTGAACAGCGAGATTGTGCCGGGAACCGAATAGTTGATCCGCGCACCCGCGAGGCCCGTGGTCTTTTCCACCTGCATCCGGGCAAGGTCTTCGACAAGGGCCGCATAAGCCTCTTCCGGCGGATTTGCTGGGTCGAAGTCTGGGTTCGCCCGGAACCAAGAAGCAAGGGCGGGGGCAGACGCGGCGAAGCCGTCATGCTCGAAAGATCGTTTCAGCGTGTAGCCGATCGGGACGAGGAAGGTCAGGACGATGAACAGAAGAAGCGGCAATACCAGAAGGAATGCGCGACGCTTGGCGCGTGACTGTGCAGTAGCCAACGCCTCTTTCAGCGGGCGGCCATCGGCGGTTGTCAGAAGTTCCTGGGTGGCCTCGGCCATGCCTGCCTCATGCAATTGGGTCCGGGCGCGAGGACATCCTCGCGCCCGGGGTCTTTATTACTGGGCGAGCCAGGCCTGGAAACGCTCGTTCAGTTCTGCGTCGTGGTCGACCCAGAAGTCGGACGACGACAGAAGCGCGTTGGTCAGGTTTTCAGGCGCGGTCGGCAGGTGCGGTGCCATCACCGTCGTGCCGTCCTTGTAGATGATCTCTTCAGCCATCGACGACTTGCGGGCCGGGCCGTAGGAGATCTGCTGTGCCGAGGCACGCAGGCCTTCGGTCGAGGTGGCGAAAGCGATGAATGCCATCGCGTCCTCTTTGTTCGGTGCGCCCTTCGGAACCACGAACATTTCGTTTTCGTAGACCTGACCATCCCAGACGATCTGGAACGGCTTGCCTTCGTTCATCGCGGCAGCGAAGAGACGACCGTTGTAGGCGGTGGTCATCACGACTTCGCCGTCAGCCAGAAGCTGCGGCGCTTGCGAGCCAGCTTCCCACCAGACGACGTCCGCCTTGATGCTGTCGAGTTTAGCAAAGGCGCGGTCCACGCCTTCGGGGGTCGACAGAACGTTGTAGACTTCGCCGACCGGCACGCCGTCGCCGATCAGAGCGAATTCCAGAACGGCCTTGGCCGACTTGTGCAGGCCGCGCTTGCCCGGGAACTTGGCCAGGTCGAAGAAGTCGGCAGCGGTCGTCGGGACGTCACCGGTGAATTTGGTGGTGTCGTAGCCGTAGACGTTGGCCCAGATGTCGGTCGACACTGCGCATTCGGTCACAGCACCGGGCAGGAAGTCGTCGATGGCGGCAGTGCCATCGGGGGCTGCCGGCAGGCTGGCCGGGTCGATCGGTTCCAGCACGCCTTCGTCGCACAGGCGGATACCGTCGGCATACTCGACCGAGGCCACGTCAACGGTGACGTTGCCAGCTTCGACCATCGCCTTGATCGCCGGAGCCGGGTTGTCGCTGTCGACCATGACAGTGGCTTTGCCGGTGGCCGCGATGAACGGCTTGACGAAGGCTTCGGTCTGGGCTTCGCCATAGGCGCCGCCCCAGGACATAACCGTGATGTCGGCCTTGGCTGCGAAAGCCAGGGACGTCAGCGCGGTGGAAAGGATGAGTATCTTCTTCATTCGCAGTCTCCCGTGGTTGAAAGTTGGTTTCTTGCTCTTTTCCGACCGGCAGACCCGCCGGGAGGAATCAGGGGTCGAGCGCGCGGGCATCTTGCGGATGCCAGCCCACCTTGATCTTCTGTCCCGGGGCAAGTTTGGTCTGCCCCAGCGTGTTGCGCATCTTCATGACAAAGTTGTCCGAGCCTGCGACCTTTAGCACGGCGCGCAGGATGTCACCCATATAGATGAGCTCGATCACCTCGGCGTCGATGGTATGGGCGCCGGGCGGCATCATCTCGGGTTTGAATTCCACCCGTTCGGGGCGGATCGAAACGAGGGTCTTGAGACCCTTTTCCTTGGCATTGACGGCGGTTGCGTCGATCAGTTCACCGGTCGTCAGGCGGACAAGGGCCTTGTCGCCGGTCAGTTCTTCAATGGTGCCAAGCAGCTTGTTGTTCTCGCCGATGAACTGGGCGACGAAGCTGTTTTCGGGGCGTTCGTACAGGTCGGCGGGCGGGGCAAGCTGCTGGATCCGGCCATCGTTGAAGACGGCGATCCGGTCGGACATGGTCAATGCTTCGCCCTGGTCGTGGGTGACGTACACGACCGTGATGCCCAGCGATTCGTGCAGGTGCTTGATTTCAAACTGCATGTGTTCGCGCAGTTGCTTGTCCAGCGCACCAAGGGGTTCGTCCATCAAGACCAGCGAGGGATCGAAGACTAATGCGCGGGCCAGGGCAATCCGCTGCTGCTGGCCGCCCGAAAGCTGGGCCGGGCGGCGGCTGGCGAAGGCCCCCATCTGCACCATGTCCAGCGCGCGCTTGATCTTCGCCTCACGTTCGTCCTTGCCCATGCCGCGGACTTCCAGCGGGAAGGAAAGGTTTTCGCCCACAGTCATGTGCGGGAAAAGTGCGTAGTTCTGGAACACCATCCCGATGCCGCGCTTGTGCGGCGGGACCTGGTTGATGTTCACGCCGTCAAGCTTGATTTCGCCATGGGTCGCGGTTTCGAATCCCGCAAGCATCATCAGGCAGGTGGTCTTGCCCGAGCCGGACGGGCCAAGCATTGTCAGAAACTCGCCCTTGCCGATGGACAGGTTCAGATCCTTTACAACAAGCGAAACGCCGTCATAGCTTTTCTGGACATGTTCAAAAGCGACAAAGGCGTCGCTGCGCGGTTCTGAAGTCACCCGTTTCTCCCCGATGGCCTGGGCGCTTAGCGCCTTCTAACCGTAGTCGACTTAAGCGAGATTTCCATAGCAATGCAACGCAGATTTTCCGGGCGATGACTCCAGATTCCGGACAACGACGGTTTGAATTGGCCCTATCGGGAAATTGGGCAAGTCTTTGGAATCTTGGCGGTCACTTTGGCGGATATTTGCCGGAAAATCAGGCGATTCTGCGTTTTTCAATCCACCGGGCGGGGATACTTCTTGCCGCCCCGAAAAGGCGAAGGGCGCGGGGGTTTGCACCCTCGCGCCCTTTGCTTTGCCAAAACCCGACCCTGGTGCGGATGAAAAGACTCGAACTTTCACTCCGGTTAAGGAACAGCGACCTCAACGCTGCGCGTCTACCAATTCCGCCACATCCGCAGAGGGTCTGGTTTCGGACGCCCGCTATCTAGCGACAGTCTCCGGGGAAGAAAAGAGGGATTCGCATCCATCCCTTCACTTCCCCGGTCGATCATTCGCGGCCTCAGTAAGGCGTGAAGATCATCAGCGGCAGACGCACGGCCAGAAGGACGAGTTGCGCATTCATGGCGTCCGACGGATCGACAACAGGCACCGGGGCAAGAGCGTCGGCTGCCGCGTCGGCCACTGCGACTTCGGTCGTGACAGCCTCGGGCAGAGCTTCGTCGGCCTCGGCAGTCGCGACCTGAGCTGCAGCCACGTCTTCATCCGTTGCACCGTCGGTCGATTCGGTCGCGACGACAGTCACTTCAGGCTCGACGGCGGGTTCTGCGGCAGGTTCTGCGGCGGGTTCTGCAGCCACCTCGACCACCTCCTCGGCTGGGGCGGCTTCGGGCGTGGGCTCAGTCACCACAACGGCGGCTTCCTCGGTCTCGACCACCGAAGTGATTTCCTCGGTCCGGCCATTGATCGCGTAAGAGGCTTTCTGGATCAAGAGATCACGCCCCGACACCTCGGGGGCGACAACCATTTGCCCTTGGTCCATCGCGTCAATCGCCATCTGGTACCAATCCATCGCGAGGTCGGGCCGTTCGGTCGCGCCATAGCCTTGGCTGAGGTGGTGGCCCAGGTATTCGGAATAGGCCCGTTCACCCAAGGCGGTCAGCAAAAGCGCCGAACCGATAGCGACGTTCATGTCGTCCTGAGCGTAACCGGTTCCCAAACAGACCTTCGCCGTGCCTGAAAGTTGCGCAGGAGACATGCCCGAAGTCAGGACGAACCCTTCCACACCTTCAAGCACTTCGGCGGCGGGCTTCAGTGACAGGGCGGCAACATGCTCTTTCAGGACCGGGCCGAAGGCGGCACATTGCTGGGCGATCTGTTCCGGCGTGAAGCTGGCAAGCTTGGCGGTCAAAGCGGTGCTGGTGTCGATCGCCGTGCTGCGCGCCAGGCAGAACTGTTCGCCCAATGCAAAGCTTGCGTCCTGCATGGTGTCGGCAGTGGCCATGCCGCCATTGCCGGCTGTCGCCAGACTGATCGAGTCGCATTCAGACGCAAGCGAACCCTTGGCGCCGGCGTCTCCGATGAAGGAGGGAAGTGCGGGTGCCTCATCGGTTGCGGCGGCTTCGGTAATTTCGGCCGTGTCGTCCTCGGTCTCGGGCACAAGGCGCGGCAGGGCAGCGGCGGTGGCCGCGCCAACTGAGCCATCCGCCGGGGCGACAGTGCCTTCTGCCAGCGAGGTTGCTGGGGCGAGCCCGGACATTTCGTCACGCTGGGCAACCAGCAGGGCTTTCATGCCATACGGGCTGCTGGAGACGGTTTCTGCAACCAAAGAGCCCCCCGCCATGCCGCGCTGGTAGGCGGTGACGAGAATCAGGCGTTCGTTTTCGGTCAGCTCACCCGTGGCGGGATAACCAAGGAAGGCCTGATACTCGGAAATTGCTGCACGGGACTTTGGTCCGATCGACCCGTCCGGTGTGCCGACATTGTAGCCAAAGTAGTTCAGTGCAGTCTGAACCTCTTTGTTTGCGGTCCGCGCCGCAGACGAAGCCGTCGACGTTCCAGTGGATTTCTTCTTCCTGTTGTTATCGTTGGCAACTGCGCTGCCGATGATACCGCCGACGATCAGACCCGCGATGACATCTTTGCCATCCGCCCGGGCTGGCGTGTTGATCGGAGATACGGGCGAAAGCGCCACCGATGCCATCAAGATGGCCATTGTAATCCTGTTGAACTTCATCACATGACTCCCATCGAAAAAATGCTCTGATGAGAGCTTAGCACTTCCGCCTCCTTACGGAAGGCTGGAATTCATACCGCGGTCCGAAGACGGAGGCGAAACGTGGTCGAATGGCGGCACATTCCCGGGCTTGCCCCCTATTCTGAGACGCTTGCGGCCATGGAGGCACATGTCGCAGCCATGAACGAAGGTCGCGCAGGTGAGGCGATCTGGCTGCTGGAGCATCCGCCGCTTTACACCGCTGGCACCTCGGCCAAGCCCGTTGATCTGGTTCAGCCCGACCGGTTTCCCGTCTACCCGGTCGGGCGGGGCGGTCAGTATACCTATCACGGGCCGGGGCAGCGGGTGATTTATACCATGCTCGACGTGAAGGCGCGGGGCAGTGATGTGCGCTGTTTCGTGCGCGAATTGGAACGCTGGGTGATCGAAACACTGGCCGAGTTCAACGTGACGGGCGAGATTCGGGATGGCCGCGTGGGCGTCTGGGTCACCCGGCCGGATCGCCATGGTGCAGACGGCAAACCCGCCGAGGACAAGATCGCCGCCATTGGCATAAAGATACGGCGCTGGGTCAGCTTTCACGGCATCTCGATCAACGTGGAACCGGACCTTAGCCATTTTCAGGGAATCATCCCCTGCGGCATCCGTGACCATGGGGTAACGAGTTTGGTCGATCTTGGCCTGCCGGTGACTATGAATGACCTTGATGCGGCGCTGATTTCGACATTCGCGCGGCGGTTTCAGGGCTCTTGCCTGGGGTAAGTTGCCGCATAGCAGCCGGCTGCTATTGCATATCAAGCCGCCCCAACCCCATGTTCGCTCTGTGGATGCGCCTAGAGCGCTGACTGACCAACGAGGACATCATGACGAAGTTCATCCTTCTTGCCGTTGCCGCCGCTGCACTGTCGGCCCCTGCCTTTGCAGGTGACCCAGTCGTGGGCGAAGACACGTTCAAGAAGTGCAAGGCCTGCCATTCGATCATTGCCCCGGATGGAACGGAAATCCAGAAGGGCGGCCGAACTGGCCCGAACCTTTATGGCGTGATCGGACGTGCGGTCGCGTCGGACCCCGACTTTGCCTATGGCGAGTCGGCGGCGGCCCTTGGCGCGACTGGCGCCGTCTGGGACGAGGCAAGTATTGCCACCTATGTCACCGACCCAAGCGGCTATCTGAAGACCGCTTTGGGCGATGAGGCTGCCAAGTCGAAGATGTCTTTCAAGCTCAGCGAGGGCGGCGCCGACGTGGCCGCCTATCTGGCATCAGTCGTCCAGTAATCCCCTCCTGCGTTTCCTTGGGATGGCGCGGCCTCGCAAGGCGCCGCGCCATTCTCTTTTGACACTGGAATTCTGCCCCCTGCGGCAAAGTCATGCATTGCGACCTTGGTCTGGCCCAGTTAAAGACAGGCTACCAGAAAACCGGCCGGGAAGCCTGCGGGCGCAAATGGCAGGCATGAAGACAACGAAAAAGCGGGAGACGCCTATGGCGGACGCAGCCATTCACGGTCACGATGACCACTCAGACGGGCACCACAGACCCGGGTTCTTCACCCGCTGGTTCATGTCCACGAACCATAAAGATATCGGGATCCTTTACCTGTTCGCAGGCGGCCTCGTCGGCCTGATCTCGGTTATGTTCACCGTCTACATGCGGCTGGAGCTGATGCATCCGGGTGTCCAGTACATGTGTCAGGAAGGCGCGCGGTTTATCGCCTCCTCGGACGTCTGCACACCGAACGGGCACTTGTGGAACGTGATGGTCACCTATCACGGCGTCCTGATGATGTTCTTCGTGGTCATTCCCGCGCTTTTCGGCGGTTTTGGCAACTATTTCATGCCGCTGCAGATCGGCGCGCCGGACATGGCCTTCCCGCGGATGAACAACCTGTCGTTCTGGCTTTATATCGCCGGAACCTCGCTGGGTGTGGCCTCGATGCTGTCGCCGGGGGGTAACGGTTCGCTGACCACCGGCCTTGGGTCGGGCGCTGGTGTCGGCTGGGTTCTGTACCCACCGCTGACCACCACGGCCGAGGGCGGCTATGCGATGGACCTTGCGATCTTTGCGGTTCACCTGTCGGGTGCCTCGTCTATCCTGGGCGCGATCAACATGATCACCACCTTCCTGAACATGCGCACCCCCGGCATGACCATGCACAAGGTGCCGCTGTTTGGCTGGTCGATCTTCGTGACGGCTTGGCTGATCCTGCTGGCGCTGCCGGTTCTGGCGGGTGCAATCACCATGCTGCTGACCGACCGCAACTTCGAGACCACCTTCTTCTCGCCGGCTGGCGGTGGTGACCCGGTACTTTACCAGCACATCCTGTGGTTCTTCGGACACCCGGAAGTTTACATCATCGTCATCCCGGCCTTCGGCATTATCAGCCAGGTCATCTCGACCTTCTCGAAGAAGCCGATCTTCGGCTATCTGCCGATGGTCTATGCTATGGTGGCAATCGGTGTTCTGGGCTTCGTCGTCTGGGCGCACCACATGTACACTGCGGGCCTTAGCCTGACGCAGCAGTCCTACTTCATGCTGGCCACCATGGTCATCGCGGTGCCGACGGGCGTGAAGGTCTTTTCCTGGATCGCGACGATCTGGGGTGGCTCGATCGAGTTCAAGACGCCGATGCTTTGGGCCTTGGGCTTCCTGTTCCTCTTCACTCTTGGTGGGGTGACCGGGATCGTGCTGTCACAAGCCCCGGTCGACCGTGCCTATCATGACACCTACTATGTGGTCGCCCATTTCCATTATGTGATGTCGCTTGGTGCGGTGTTCGGGATCTTCGCCGGGGTCTATTTCTGGATCGGCAAGATGTCGGGCCGTCAGTACCCCGAATGGGCGGGCAAGGTGCACTTCTACGCGATGTTCATCGGGTCAAACCTGACGTTCTTCCCGCAGCACTTCCTTGGCCGTCAGGGCATGCCGCGTCGGTATATCGACTATCCGGAGGCATTCGCCTACTGGAACTGGTACTCGACGATGGGTGCGTTCCTGTCCTTCGCGTCCTTCGTGTTCTTCATCGGGATCGTGTTCTACACCCTTCTGTGGGGCAAGAAGATCACCGTGAACAACTACTGGAACGAATACGCCGACACGCTGGAATGGACCCTGCCCTGCCCGCCGCCCGAACACACGTTCGAGCAGCTGCCTAAGCAGAGCGACTGGGACCACAGCCACGCGCATTAAGCGGGTTTGAAGTACCGAACGGCCCCAAGGGAAACCTTGGGGCCGACTTTTAAATATTGACAGAAATTTCATCGAATTGGAGCAACAGTGAAACTTCATGCAATAGCAAACCTTTCTGGCGGTAAGCAGAAAGTGATCGTAAACAAATCTGAAGATCAGATTTTCGCTGATGTCGTACTGCCCTTTGTTGCCTCGGGTTTTTTTCCGCAAAGTGGGGCGAGCAGAGCAGAACCTACAATGTTCTCGAAATGCGCATTTATCAGACAAAAGATGCATGGGATAAGAAGTCAGGTGTTTCACTTTCGGACTACGTCAAGGGAAAGAAAAACCTCTTCGAAAAGCTACGAGCGAAGGCAGAAGTGCTTCTGGCTACAAACAAATTTCGGGTGTTCATGATCACGCCGATTCAGGGCTCCAAGCATGGAGACCAAGAGCAACAGCGTATACTTCGCGAGTTTGATGAGCGGTTCGCAAAGGTTGAGTCGGTAGTTGCGACTTTCGGCGGAATTTTGGTTCGAATCGACCGAGAGCATGCCCTCGAAGATCTCGTCACCCGCATCAAAAAAGAAATTCACGCCTCTGCATTTATCATAGCCGATCTTACAGACGAGCGCCCGTCCTGTTACTTTGAAGCAGGATATGCCGAAGCGTTGCGCAAGCCTGTAATCTATATGGCAAGTCAGAACAGCGTTTTGAAGCCGGGTACTCCCACCAAAATCCATTTCGATATACACATGAACATAATCTACTTTTCTAATCACCAGGAGCTATCCGAGAAACTAAACAACACAATTGAACAGAACAAAGAAAAACTTCTTAAGGCCGGCGATCAAAGCAGCGTAATAGTGGCTCCTGAAACATCGGTCATGTGATTGACGTCCCAAGCCCTACGAACGGCTTTCCCTCGACGTCGGGACCCAGCGCCTCCACCTCTGGCCGAAGTGGTGGCTGATCCAAGCCGGGTACGTCTGGGTCATCGGGGTAGCTTCGGTTCTGACGCCGGTCCCATGTTGGGCGTGAATGGCGGCCCGGTCCTTTGGGCGCGATTTGGGTGGTCAGGCTCGCCCAATTCAGGAACAGCCGCGACCGCGAGATCATCAAGGACCTGCCGCTGTCCCCGGATCGGACAACCTAGGCGCCCTTTGGGCCGAAGGGCAACAGCAAAATTGGGTGACCAAGCGGTACTGCTAGAGCATGGTTAACGCGCCCCAAGTCTTCCTCAATGGAAGACGCATGGAAGACGTAGGGAAGCCCCGCAAAGCCAAGCCCCGCCAACGGGTTAACGCCCAGAGCCTTGGGTCGGCGCGTGCCCTACCCCAACCGCCCTTTCACCAGCGCACCTACCGCGCCGAAATCCATCTGGCCGGTGTATTTGGCCTTCAGCTCCGCCATCACCTTGCCGACATCGCGAATGCTTTCAGCCCCGGTTTCTGCCACTGCGGCATCGACAGCCGCAGCAATCTCGGCCTGACCCATCTGGCGGGGGAGGAATTCCTGAATGACGCCGATTTCAGCCAGTTCTTTGTCCGCCAGCTCCTGCCGTTTTCCCTGTTCATAGGCGCGGGCCGATTCCTGGCGCTGCTTTACCATCTTGCCCATGATCTGGAGGATTTCCGGCTCACCAACCTCACCGGCATCCGCCTCGCCGCGGACGGCGATCTCGCGATCCTTGATCGCAGCATTGATCAGGCGAAGCGTGGACAGGCGATCCGCCGCCTTGGCTTTCATCGCCTCTTTCAGCGCGGTTTGCAGTCGATCACGCAGCAGCATGGTGCAGATATCCCGGTCATTTTCCAAGTTTCGGACAATACGCGTAACCTTCCCCAATCGCAACCGGCGGAAATTTTCTCAAGGCATTGATTTTGCGTTACAATCCTTTTCCCATCCGCACTTGACCCTTGCCCCCCCTGCCCTTAGGTTCCGCGCAATTTACCGATAGGAGAGTCGCCCATGCCTGCGCCGCAGAAGCCTACCGCCTGCCTCGCACTTGCCGATGGGACGATTTTCTACGGTCACGGCTTTGGGGCAACGGGCGAGACGGTAGCCGAACTGGTCTTCAACACCGCGATGACCGGCTATCAGGAAATCATGACCGACCCTTCCTATGCGGGGCAGGTTGTGACCTTCACCTTCCCCCATATCGGCAACACCGGCGTGACACCTGAGGATGACGAGACCGCCACTCCCGTCGCCGCTGGCATGGTGGTGAAGTGGGACCCGAAGGAGCCGTCGAACTGGCGCTCGACGGGCGAACTGACCCAGTGGCTGACCAAGATCGGTCGGATCGGCATTGGGGGCATCGACACGCGCCGCTTGACCCGTGCCATCCGCCAACAGGGCGCGCCGCATGTGACGCTGGCGCATGACCCCGCGGGCAAGTTCGACATCGAGAAGCTGGTCGCGAAGGCGCGGGCCTGGAAAGGTCTGGTCGGGCTTGATCTAGCGAAGGAAGTGACCTGCGCGCAAAGCTATCGCTGGGACGAAAAACGTTGGGCCTGGCCCGAGGGCTATACCCGCCGCGAGGGTGCTGGTTTCCGCGTCGTGGCCGTCGACTATGGTGCCAAGCGCAACATTCTGCGCTGTCTGGCGTCAGTTGGCTGCGAAGTCACCGTGCTTCCCGCCACGGCGACGGCAGAGGACGTGCTGGCCCTGAACCCGGAAGGCGTGTTCCTGTCGAACGGCCCGGGCGACCCGGCGGCGACGGGCGGCTATGCCGTACCGATGATCAAGGGAGTTCTGGCGAAGGACCTGCCGCTGTTCGGGATCTGCCTTGGTCACCAGATGCTGGCCCTGGCGCTGGGTGCCAAGACCCGCAAGATGAACCACGGGCATCATGGTGCGAACCACCCGGTCAAGGACTTGACTACCGGCAAGGTCGAGATCACGTCGATGAACCATGGCTTTACGGTCGATGCTGATACCTTGCCAAAGGGCGTGTCGGAGACCCATGTCAGCCTATTCGACGGCACCAATTGCGGCATCGCGGTGGATGGGAAGCCGATCTATTCGGTGCAGTACCACCCCGAAGCGAGCCCCGGACCGCAGGACAGCTTTTATCTTTTCGAGCGGTTTGCAGCCGCCATGCAGGCCCGTCGCGCGGCCTGAGACGAGATTAACGTCCCGTTAACCCAGCGCGCGCATGCTGGGGCCTTGGCATTTTCCGGGGACGCGCATGGCACGGGCCGAACGTCACATCTTTGCCGATCCCGGGATCGCCCCGGTTCCCGTGACCCCGCGCGGCGCGCGGCGGCGGGCGATTGGGGTTGAGCTTCTGTGTCGAGGCCTTGTCAGCTCGGACGATATCGTCCAGGCCCTTGCGCGCCCGAGGCGTGAGGCGGGGCGCCTGACCGACACCCTGCGCGCGCGCGGCCTGATCCAGGAACGCGACGTGCTGGAGATCACGGCGGGAAGCTGGGGGATCCAGACGATCGATCTGGCCTCGGCCTTGCCGGACCCGCGCTTGGTCGCCGCCATCGGCCCGCTGACCTGCCTGATGTACGGCTTTGTTCCCTTGCGCCGGGCCGGGGACGTGACGGTCATCGCCCTGTCACGCCCTGAAGAGTTCGCAGCCATCCGCCCGACCGTTGAAGCTGATCTGGGACCGGTCGTCACCGCCCTTGCGCCGGAACGCGACATCATCGCCGCTATCCATTCCCGTTATGGGCCTGATATCGCCCGTCAGTCCGAAACGTGCTTTCCTGCGTCCGAAAGTTGCCGGGGCTGGGTCAAGCTGCATCGGGCACCGCGGGCGATGGCTGTGCTTTTGGCAGCCGTGGTTGCGACATTGATTGCTCCGATTGGTGTCGGACTGGTGCTGCTCGGCTTTTCCCTTTGCTCGTTGATCCTGATCATCGGCTTGAAGCTTCTGGCGATGCACGCCGCGTTTAGGTCGCCGATGCACGCCGCCCCTTGTGCGCCGGACGATGACACACTGCCGGTCTTTTCTATCATCGTGGCGCTCTACCGTGAGGCCGATATCGCCGCGCGCTTGATACAGCGCCTTGCGCGGCTTGAATATCCCATTGACAGGTTGGACGTGATCTTAGCTGTCGAAACTGAAGACAGAGTAACCCGCGACGCCTTGGCAATTGCCGAGCTTCCGGCCTGGATGCGGGTGGTAGTGGTTCCGAAAGGGGCGGTCCGAACCAAGCCGCGCGCCTTGAACCATGCACTGGAGTTCTGCCGTGGCAGTCTGATCGGCATCTATGACGCCGAAGACGCGCCCGATCCGAGGCAACTTCTGCAAGTGGTCGCGCAGTTCCGGGCTTCGGCCCCCGAAGTGGCCTGCCTGCAGGGGATCCTTGATTACTATAACCCCCGCACCAACTGGCTAAGTCGTTGCTTCACAGTCGAATATTCCGGCTGGTTCCGCTTGATCCTGCCCGGGATCGCCCGGCTGGGGCTGGCGGTTCCACTGGGAGGGACGACCCTGTTTCTGCGCCGCGATCTGCTTGAGCGGGTCGGGGGCTGGGACGCCTATAACGTGACCGAGGACGCCGACCTTGGCATTCGCCTGGCACGGCACGGATTTCGGACCGAGATGATCGCCACCACGACCGAGGAAGAGGCGAACTGCCGTCCGCTAGCTTGGGTCAAACAACGGTCGCGCTGGATCAAGGGGTACCTTATGACTTGGGCTGTCCATATGCGCCAGCCGAGGCTTCTGTATCGCCAGCTTGGCCCCCGCGCCTTTCTGGGCTTTCAGATCATGTTCATTGGGACGAGCTTGCAATTCCTGCTAGCGCCCCTTCTCTTGTCCCTGCTGATCGTACCCCTCGGGCTACATCACCCGCTCTACGATGCTATGCCGCGCCCGGCGATGCTGCTGATGACCGTAACCTTCGTGATTTGCGAAGGTGTGAACCTTGCGATTGGCGTCGTCGGGCTGACCCGAACGCGCCATCGTCTGAGCCTGTGGTGGGTTGCGACCATGTCTGTATACTTTTCGCTGGCCTGTCTGGCTGCTTACAAGGCCGTTTTCGAGATCGCCACGAAGCCATTCTTCTGGGACAAGACCCGGCATGGCATTTTCGACCACTTGGCCGAGAAACGTTGACCCAAGCCCAAGGCAGCGATTTCTGGCGGAAATCGCGACTTAAATCGCGGATTTTTGCCCCCCGGCCAAAAGCTAGCGCAGTTTCAGCTCACCCGCCTCGACCCGAAGCCTGGTTTCAAAGGCTCGGCTGATATGGGTCCGCAGCGCCTGATCGGCCGCTTCACCGTCGCCTGCTGCGATTGCGGCAACGATCTGGTCATGTTCGGCCAAGGCGACCTCGTCCCGGCCTTCGGCAGCAAAAGAAGTATTCGCCATCAGCGCCATCGACCGATGCACAAGGTCGAGTTGCTGCACCAGAAACCGGTTGTGGCTGGCCAGATGGATCTGCTTGTGAAAGCGCTTGTTTGCCCGGCTTAGCGCCCGTGGATCGCCGCCCAAGAGCGCGCGGTCTTCCGCAACCATGCTTTGCAGAACTCGGACTTCTTCAGGCGTGGCATGCCGTGCCGCAAGCCGAGCTGCCAGACCTTCAAGCTCGCTTCGGACGGCGTAGAGCTCGGCCAATTGGTTGTGGTCAAGCGTCGCTACGATCAGGCTGCGCCCATCCCGGGTCAGCATCGCCTGGGTTTCCAGCCGCTGCAGCGCCTCACGCACCGGGGTGCGCGACACGCCAAGCCGTTCGGCCAGCTCGCTTTCGACCAGCCGATCGCCGGGCTTGTAAAGCCCTGCCTCGATCGCTTCGAGGATCAGCGTATAGGCATCTTTCTGCACGGATGGGCCCCCAGAACCTGCGGCGAGACCCTAGCCCCCTGCCCCCACTCAATCAACCCTTCCAAATCAGACATCCTGCCGCTAGACGATCCGCATGCCACGCAAACACTTCGCTGCCGTCCGGACCTGGGTCTTCGACCTCGACAACACGCTTTACCCGCCGCACATGCGCCTCTTCGACCAGATCGAGATAAAGATGACCGATTGGGTCATGCGCGCGTTGCAGGTCGACCGTGCGCGGGCCGACCATCTGCGCGCGCATTACTGGCAGACCTATGGCACGACGCTGGCGGGGCTGATGGCCGAGCATGGCGTCGACCCCGGCCCCTATCTGACCGAAGTGCATGAGATCGACTTTTCCGTGCTGTCCCCAGACCCTGACTTGGCGGCGGCCATCGCAGCCCTACCCGGCCGCAAGATCATCTACACCAACGCCTGCGTGCCCTATGCCGTAAAGGTCGTCGAGGCGCGCGGCCTGGCTGGCCTTTTCGATGCGGTTTATGGGGTCGAGGAAGCCAATTTCCACCCCAAACCCGAGGCCCGGGCCTTTGCCACGGTCTTTGCCCGGGATGGGCTGGACCCGACCACTTCGGCGATGTTCGAAGATGACGCACGGAACCTGCAAGTTCCCGACGCACTTGGTATGCGCACTGTGCATGTCGCGCCGGAACCCATGTCCGAGCCGCATATTCACCACCACACCGCCGACCTTGGCGATTTCCTGACCAGACTGTGGGATTAGCCCTCCCGGCCTTTTGACTTGGGCAACAGTTCGGACTATTTCCCAAGTCATGCTCTTTTAGCGATCATGGCGCCACCACAGGCTCCGAAGAAAGGACTTCAGATGACCTTCAAGCCCGCCAAGTGGCCCCGCAAACTTCGTTCGCAGGAATGGTTCGCCGGAAGCTCGAAGGACGCGATCTATCATCGCAGCTGGATGAAGAACCAGGGCCTGCCCGCCGATCTGTTCGACGGCCGCCCGGTGATCGGGATCCTGAACACTTTCAGTGAGTTGAACCCCTGCAATGCACATCTGAATGACCTTGCCGAGCGGGTAAAGCACGGGGTGTATGAGGCCGGTGGTCTGCCGGTCATTGTCCCGGTCTTTTCTGTCAGCGAAAGCGGCTTCCGCCCCACCGCGATGATGTTCCGCAACCTTGCCGCCATGGCGGTCGAGGAGACCATCCGGGGCCAGCAGATGGATGGGGTCGTCTGCCTTGTCGGCTGCGACAAGACCACGCCCTCGCTTTTGATGGGGGCAGCAAGTTGCGATCTGCCGACCATCATGGTCTCGGGCGGACCGATGCTGAACGGCTATTTCCGGGGGGAACGGGTCGGATCGGGCACGCATCTGTGGAAATTCTCTGAAGCTGTGAAGGCGGGCGAGATGACGGCGGCGGAGTTTGTCGAGGCAGAGGCGTCGATGTCGCGCAGCCCGGGGTCCTGCAACACGATGGGCACGGCCAGCACAATGGCCAGCATGGTCGAGGCGCTGGGGATGACGCTGTCGGGCAATGCCGCGATCCCGGCGGTCGACAGCCGCCGCCGAGTGATGGCGCATCTGACCGGGCGGCGGATCGTGCAGATGGTGAAGGATGATCTGAAGCCTTCTGACATCCTGACGCGCGACGCCTTTCAGAATGCGATCCGCACCAATGCGGCCATCGGAGGCAGCACCAATGCGGTGATCCATCTTCTGGCGATTGCCGGGCGGATGGGGGTCGATCTTTCCTTGAACGACTGGGACCAGTGGGGCCGCGATGTGCCGACGATCGTGAACCTGATGCCATCAGGCAAGTATCTCATGGAGGAATTCTTCTACGCCGGGGGCCTGCCTGCCGTGATCAAGCGGCTGGGGGAGGCAGGACTTCTGAACAAGGACGCGCTGACGGTTTCCGGCGGCCCGGTCTGGGATGAGGTCAAGGATGCGCGGATCGACAATGACGATGTGATCCTTCCCACTGACAAGGCGCTGACCCAGTCGGGCGGCATCGTGGTGCTGAAGGGCAACCTTGCGCCGGATGGGGCGGTATTGAAACCTTCCGCTGCGAGCCCGCAACTGATGCAGCACCGGGGTCGCGCGGTCGTCTTCGAGGACATCGACGACTACAAGGCCCGCATCGACGACGAGGCGCTGGAGATCGACGAGACCTGCGTGATGGTCCTGAAAAACTGCGGACCGCGCGGCTATCCCGGCATGGCCGAGGTCGGCAACATGGGCCTACCTCCCAAGGTGCTGCGCAAGGGGATTACCGACATGGTCCGGATCTCGGATGCACGGATGTCGGGCACCGCTTACGGAACCGTGGTTCTGCACACCTCTCCCGAGGCTGCGCGCGGTGGACCGCTGGCGGTGGTGCGGACCGGCGACATGATCGAACTGGATGTGGTGGCCCGCCGTCTGCATCTGGATATCCCCGAGGCGGAACTGGCAGAGCGGTTAGCCGCGTGGAAACCGGCGGTCGAGCCGCCCGCCAGCGGCTATGCCAAGCTGTACCACGACCACGTTCAGGGAGCCGACAAGGGCGCGGACATGGACTTTCTGGTGGGTTGCCGGGGCAACGCCGTTGCGCGGGAAAGCCACTGATGAAGCTTGCTCTCGTCGGTATCGGCAAGATCGCGGTCGATCAGCATGTCCCTGCGATCACCGCCAGCCTCGATTGGGAGCTAGCAGCGACCGTCAGCCGCAAGGGCCATGTCGAGGGGGTCGAAAGTTTTGCGGCCATCGAGGCGATGCTGGCCGCCCGACCCGAGGTTGAAGTTGTCTCGCTCGCCCTGCCCCCGGTGCCGCGCTTTGCCTATGCTTGGGCGGCGCTGCAGGCGGGCAAGCATGTGATGCTGGAAAAGCCGCCGGGAGCGACACTTGCCGAAGTCCACGCGTTGCAAGCCCTCGCTGAAGAGAGGGGCCTGACACTTTACGCCACCTGGCACAGCCGGATGGCGCATGCGGTGGCCCCGGCCAAGGCATGGCTGCAGAGCAAGACCGTGACCCGCGCCCATATCACCTGGCGCGAGGATGTGCGGAAATGGCATCCCGGTCAGGACTGGGTATTTGAACCCGGCGGCATGGGTGTCTTCGACCCGGGCAGCAACGCGCTATCGATCCTGACCAAAATCCTGCCGACACCTGTGCATCTGACTGCAGCGGATCTCGACTTCCCGTCGAACCGGCAGACCCCAATAGCAGCGCGACTGACATTTTCGGGCAATGTCACTGCCGATTTTGACTGGCGGCAAGAGGGCCATCAGACTTGGGATATCGAGGTTGAAACGAACGAAGGCCAGCTTGCCCTGCGCATGGGCGGCAACGTGCTTGAGATCGACGGCAATACTGTTGCTGGGACCAGCTCGATCATGGGCGAATATCCCGCACTTTACGCGCGCATGGCCGAACTTGTCCGGCTGGGTGAAAGTGATGTTGACCTCTCGCCAATGGTTCATGTGTCCGATGCCATGACGCTGGGTCGTCGGGCGAGTGTTGATCCTTTCAGTTTCTGACCCAGGAGGCGGAATTGGCTGACTCTGCTGCTGTGCAATCCCTTCAAACCATTACTATTTCCCGAAAGGGCGGCATCAGGCTTGACCTGCTCCCCCTTGGCGCGCGAATGACTGCACTTTGGGCACCGGACCGGAACGGGACCTTTGCCGATGTCGTGCTTGGTCATGATCGTCCCGAGGACTACCTGACTGTCGGTGGCCATATCGGCACGATCTGCGGGCGCTTTGCCAACCGCATTGCCTTTGCCCGCTTTCCGCTGGATGGTCGCGAGGTGGTGCTTGAGCGTAACCATGGCCCGCATCAGCTTCACGGTGGCAGCGATGGGTTTGACCGCAAGATCTGGCGCGTAGCGGACCAGTCGCCCGACCATGTGGTCTTTGCCACCCAGTCCCCGGATGCCGAGATGGGCTTTCCCGGCGCGATGGAGGTTTCTTGCACGTATCGGCTGATCGGCGATTTCGCCTTGATGATCGAGATGCGCGCCACAACTTCGGCTCCGACGGTCGTCAATCTGGCCAGCCACCCCTACTTCAATCTTGCGGGCCACGGGGCTGGCAATGTTCTGGACCAGCAGCTGAAAGTTCATGCCCGGCACTATACGCCGGTTGATCCCACCAATATTCCAACGGGCGAGATCCGTTCCGTGGCCGGTACCCCTTTTGATTTCACTGGCCCGCGCCAGATCAGCGAAGCAACGCCGGGGCCAGAGGGGTTTGACCACAACTTCTGTCTCTCGGCCCCGGTCCAATCGTTGCACGGTGAAAATCTGCGCCCGGCTGCGGAACTGATACATCCTGCGTCTGGTAGGTCCTTGAAGCTATGGACCTCCGAGGTCGGCCTTCAAGTCTATACCGGTGCGCATTTCGATGGCAGCCAGCCCGGCAAGGGCGGCGTGACCTATGATCGCTTTCCCGGTGTGGCGCTGGAAACCCAAAAATTTCCGGATTCCCCAAACCATCCACAGTTTCCTTCAACCCGGCTCGAACCCGGTCAACTTTACCGCCATCTTGCGTTCTTCGACTTCACGCCGGTTGAAGTGGACCGGATCGCCGGGGCCTAGGCGGCCCCGACTTGTTGGTTGCGGGTAACCGCCTTAGCGGTCACGCGAGACTTCGGCAAGCAGCCGTTCGGTACGGGCCTCTTCCAGCTTGTTGTGAAGTCGGTCGGATTCCTCTTTGTCGCGCATGGCTTTGGTGATGCCCACAGTCGAGCTGACCAGCATCAGCGTGGCCATTGCGTAAAAGCCCTTGGCAGAGAAGCTTGCTTCGAGAAAGTAGATGCCACCGGCCATCATAGTTCCTGCCACGGCAAAGTTCACAAAACTGAACCAAGTGAAGGCTTGCGACGTGCGAAGCGGAATTTGGGGAAGGTCACTCATGATTCATCTCCTTGATTTATTTTTAAGTCTTCGACAGTCAGCCGACCGTTTTCTTAAGCCGGGCAAGCACAGCCGAGGCGTCCGGCTTCAGCGAAGGGCCGCATCCTGCTGCGGCAAGCCGGGCCGAGACCGTTTCGGCAGACAGTCCAGTGGTCAGTTCGGTGACCGCTGCGGCGGTGGCTTCGGCATTTGCTTGCCTGGCCTGCAGGCGGGAGAGCGTCGCCTCGGCCTCGGCAAGCGAGGCAGCAACCGGGCGGGTCACGACTCCGCGCGCCGTCTGCGACTTCTGCGCGGCATCGGCGAGTTGCAGACCCTGCTGCAAGTCCTGCAGACGGGTTTCGGCGCCCGATACCTCGTCGCGAAGCCGAAAGATTTCAATTTTATAGGTCGCAAGGGCGGTTTCTGTCGTATTACGCCCGGCCTCAAGCTGGGCGATGGCCGCTGCGGCTTCGGTGGCCAGATCTTCGCGCCCCTGCCCCAATGCGGCAAGCGCACGGGCTTCAAGGTCAGCAAGCTGTGCAGTGATCCGGACCAGCGCCCGGCGTTCGCGGTCGGCGTAGGCCATGACAACGGCAACCGCACGACGGGCGGCGTCTACGCCTGACGCCGCATCCCGGACCTGCTGCCGCAGGATCGCAAGGGCATTCGCATCTGCCAGTCCCTGCGCCGCATCATGGCTGCGGCCCCTGACCAAAGTGACAATCGTGTTGAACATCTGTAGCTCCTTGCTTATGAACAGTGTTCACACTGTTACAGTTTCATGAACGCCGTTCAAGGAAAAATTGAACAACGTTCAAAATGACGCAGGAACACAGATGAGCGACGCCAGAACGACCGACCGCAGACCCGATTTGCGAACCCGGCTGATTGACGCGGCAGAATCCAAAATCGCTGAAAAGGGCCTTGCAGGGCTTAAGGCGCGAGACGTGACGCAATTGGCAGGTTGTGCACTTGGCGCAATCTACAACGCCGTCGCCGATCTGGACGAACTGGTGCAAAGGGTGAACTCGCGCACTTTGGCCAGATTGGGCGAGGCGCTGGCACCAGCCTCAGCCGCGGCGACCCCGGAAGTGGTCATGCTTGCCCTTGCAGACGCCTATGCGGTCTTTGCGTTGCAGAACAGAAAGCTCTGGTCGGCGCTTTTCGAGCACCGCCTGCCCGATGGGGTCGAAATGGCGGACTGGCATCGACAGGATCATGAGGTTCTGATCGCCAGGATCGGCGCACCGCTTGCCGCTATCCGACCGGACCTGCCGGCCGATGAGCTTAGGTATCGGGTCAGGACTTTGTTCGGCGCAGTGCATGGCGTCGTGCATCTGGCGCTGCAGGCACGACTGGTTGGCCTGCCCGAGGCCGCGCTACGCCAAGAAGTGGCCGCGCTGGTGATGGCACTTGTCGCCGGGGCGCGCCAAGCCGTGGTGCACCCCGACCGAGGTGCTATACCCGCACCTTAGGGCGTCGTTGTGGCTGCCCCCTCGGTCGACGCAGCACCTTCCGTGGTCGTCGTCGCCCCAAGCGCAGCGGTGGCATCGGCGGCAGCCTTGGTCAGCGTGTCGACCTGCGTTTGCAGGGTTGCAACCTGAGCCACGAGTGCCACTTTTTCAGCCTCAAGCGATGCAGCAGCCTCGGATTTGGCTGAAAGTTCCGCATTGGCGGCGACCAGCTTTTGGCTGCTCTGATAGGCAAAGAATCCCAGAATTGCGGTCGATGCGACCAAAATACCGAATACGAGGTTCCTCATTCACGTCCCCTGCCGACTGAAGTGCTTTTTCGAACCAGACCACAAGGGCCCGCGACACACAACCCCGAAGGGCCTAGGCTGGGCAATATGCCGAAAGAAACACTGCTTGCTCCGAATTGGGAATAATTCCTTACTGTCTGGCAAAAATAGCATCGCTTTAACAAGGGACGGGGCTCTGTTGCACAAATCCTGTGAGGGATTCATCTTGTGAATCCAGTGTGGTAGCTGGACGGCATGAGCAAACCTACACCCCCTGCTTACAAGACCAGGAACTGGCCCGCCTACAATGAAGCGCTGAAGCGCCGTGGCTCGCTGACG
>CANNIA010000029.1 GCA_947504705.1 Paracoccaceae bacterium | reverse complement strand
CACCCTGGTCATATCCGCCAACACCCCCACCCCGGCATCGCGGTACGAGGCCATGTCGCGCCCCAGTCCGCCAACCAGACTGTCGTTGCCGGCCCCGCCCACCAGAACGTCATCCCCATCGCCACCCGTCAGCGTGTCGTTGCCAGCACCACCTGCCAAAGTGTCGTTGCCCAACCGCCCATCCAGCTTATCATTGCCCGCTAAGCCCCAGATGGTTTCGTCAAGGTCCGACCCCGCGAAAAAATCGGCAAAGGCCGCAAGCTCATAGCCTTCAACCCCGGTGAAACTGTCGCCCGCCGCATCCCCCGTGGCCAAAGCCGGCGTCGCAAGATCAATCGTGACCGCAGCGGCGCTGTCGGAAAAACTTGCGATATCAAACCCTTCGCCCCCGTCCAGTCGGTCTGCACCTGCACCCCCGACCAACCGGTCATCCCCATCTCCACCGAGGAGTGAATCGTTGCCCGCCCCGCCCTCCAGCCGATCATCGCCGGTGCGGCCTGAAAGCCAGTTCGCCTGACCGTCGCCGCGCAGGATGTCGTCAAGGTTCGAGCCTTCGACATCCTCTACCCCGACAAAGACATCGCCCGCCGCATCGCCCAGATTGGCCGCAGGTGCGCCAAGGTCAACCGTGACCCCCGCCGTTGCCTGCACATAGCTGACCCGGTCGCGACCTGCTCCGCCATCGAAGAAATCCGCCCCGCTGCCGCCGAAAAGCGAGTCATTTCCGACCCCGCCGAACAGGCGGTCATTGCCAGCCCCGCCGAACAGCCGGTCATTGCCCGCCTCGCCGCGCAAGAGGTTATCCTGACCATCCCCCGACAGCACGTCCCCATAGGCCGTGCCGATCAGGCCTTCGATCGACTGATAGCTTTGCCGCGCCGCTGCGCCGCTGTTCTGGGCTTGCGACTGCAAATTCACTGTCACCGCGGCGGTCGAGGTAGAAAAATCCACCACATCAAAGCCGCCGCCTCCGTTTAGCGTATCACTACCGGCCGTTACCCAGAACGTCTCATCGGCATTGGTGCCGACCAGATGATCCGCCAGTGCCGTGCCGCAGATCGACCCCAGCCCATCCGACACCGGCGGTGGGGCGTGCCAGAGGCCGGTGAAATCGCTCAGGCGAAAGGCCGACGGCTGGATTGGCAGACCGTTGGACGAGACGATCTCCAGTACTTTCTCGCCGAAGCTGATCACTGCCCCGGTCGCCGTGGCAGTGATCGTAAGCGCGGCCAGTGAATAGACCCGACCCCAGGCAGACAGGTCGATCTTGTCGGTGCCCAGCTGGAAGTCAGTGATCACATCCCTTTGGCCATCCGCCGACAGGACGAACAGATCCTCTCCAGCCCCACCCGACAGCGTATCAGCCCCCGCCCCGTCGCCCAGAAGGTCGGCTCCCGCGGCACCCTCGATCCGCTCTGACCCATCTCCGCCCAGGATCATGTCGCCCAAGGCGCCGCCCGTCAGCGTGGCATCCTCGCCACCGCCCATGATCATCGATGCCAGCGGCCCCGGATCAACGACCAACCGGGTGATGCCCGCGCCTTCGCCTGCAACGAACAGCTCGATCTTGCCGTCCACAACCTGCGCCGTCATTGCCGTGATGTTGTCCAGCGCCTGGCCCTGCTCGCAGAGGATATGGCCCACCATCACCAGCCTGCCATCGGTAAGCAGTTCCATCAGCGTCACGCCGCCGTCATTGCCCCCGGCCATGACAAAGACCCGGTCGTCAATAACCGCCGTCGCCAGCGCTTGCACCCCCTGAAACCTTGTATCCAGCGTGTCGACCACATGATCGGCCACCCGCATCGCGCCGCCGGGGGCCAGTTCGATCGCACTGATCGAAGACGACCCGACCGAGGCGACCAAAAGATAAGTCAGCCCGCCGGTCTCGACCACCTTGACCGCCGAGGGGTCGGCCACGCCCAACCCCTGCGCCATGCCGCAAACCGTTGGCGTGCCAAGACTGCCATTCGTATTGATTGGGAACAGGCGCAGGGAATCGCTGACCAGCGACAGGCTGACCAGAAAGCTCTGCCCGCCAACGGTGACAGGCGTCAGCTCGGTCAGATCGATGCCCTGCAACGCGCTGCCGACCACTTTGGTGCCAACCAGCGACATCGCGCCGTTTGCCGCCACCGAATAGGCCTGGATCGCGCTTTCCCCCGCCTTGGCCGCGTAAAAGAATGTCGCCCCCCCGACCTGCACCACGGCCTCGGCCGAAAGCGTGCCGCTTGGCCCACCGATCAGCTGTACCGGTGCCGCAAGCGCCCCATTCGATTGCAGTTCCATGACCTGCAGCGCGGCCTGATTGCCCCCCGTCACCACCAGCTGCCGCACCCCGTTGATGGTCAGGGCCTCGATCGTCGCCGGGGCAGGCAGGGTTGATCCGGCGCTGGTCGTTTCCTGATCGACCAGCACCATCCCGGCATCAATATCCAGTGCCAGAACCCCGCCGCCAGCGCGGGTTGCCGTGTAAAGCAGCGTGTTGCCGCCCTGCACCACGATCTCCATGTCGCAAATACCGGAAACCACGTTCAACGGCGCAGCCGCAAACGTCTCCACCACCTGAAAGGAATACACCCCAAGCCCCACTTCACCCATTTACCCAAGGGCGAACATGGCACAGCGTGGTTTACCCCTCATGAGGGGTCTGCGGCGAAACGGCGGCAGTTGGCCGCGATTTTAGACGAAACCGCCTTACCGCCCGATGCCGGCGATCCTGTCGAACCCTGCGGCACGCAAAGCTTCGGGGGCATGGATGTTGCGCAGATCGGCAATCCGCCGCAGCGCCATTCCCCGCGCCAGCCGTGCAAGGTCAAGCTCGCGAAACAGCGCCCATTCCGTCAGGATCACCACCAGATCGGCCCCGGTTGCCGCCGCATAGGGGTCCTCGATCCACTCAACGCCGGCAAGCAGCGCCTCCCCCTCATGCCTGCCTTGCGGATCGGTAACCCGAACCTTCGCCCCCGCAGCCACCAGCGCTGGCACGATGGTCAAGGACGGCGCTTCACGCATGTCGTCGGTATCGGCCTTGAAGGTCACGCCAAAGACCGCAATCGTCCGCCCGCGCATGTCGTCATCACACAGCGCCTCAAGCTTCTCGATCATTCGGCGCTTGACGCCATCATTGGCCCCGATCACCGCCTCGACAATCTGCAACGGCACGCCATTGTCACGGCCGATATGGGCCAAAGCCTTGGAGTCCTTCGGAAAGCAGCTGCCGCCATAGCCCGGGCCCGGTTGCAGGAACCTTGGCCCGATCCGCGCATCAAGCCCGATCCCGCGCGCCACCGCAGTGACATCCGCCCCAACCGCTTCGCAAAGCGAGGCGATTTCGTTGATGAAGGTCACCTTGGTCGCAAGGAACGCATTCGCCGCGTATTTGATCAGTTCGGCACTTTCGATGCCGGTCTCGATCATGGGAACGCCCGCCTTGGTCAGCGGCGCATAGATCTCGGCCAGCACCTTGCCCGCCGCTTTGCTGTCGACGCCCACAACCACCCGGTCAGGCTGCATGAAATCGGCGATCGCCGCGCCCTCGCGCAGGAATTCCGGGTTCGAGACCACGTCAAACCCCGCTTGCGGATTGGCGGCCCGGATCGCTTCGGCGACCTGCCGGTTAGCGCCGACCGGGACCGTTGATTTGGTGATCACCACCGCATAGCCGGTCAAAGATCGCCCGATTTCCGCCGCCGCTGCCATGACAAACCCCAGATCGGCGCGCCCGTCCTCGGCCCGCGACGGGGTTCCCACTGCGATGAAAATCGCATCCACCCCGGCCACTGCCGCGCCAATGTCTGTGGTAAATGCCAGCCGCCCCTCGGCCATGTTGCGCGCGATCAGCGGCTCTAGTCCCGGCTCATAGATTGGCGACCGCCCCTGCAAAAGCCCGGCAATCTTGGCCAGGTCCTTGTCGATGCAGGTCACACTGTGCCCAAGTTCGGCAAGGCAGGCCCCCGACACCAGCCCGACATACCCGGTCCCAACAATCGCAATCCGCACCAGCCGCCTCCGCCTGCGTTCAACCTGCCGGAAACCATGCTCGGCCAGAACCTCTCTAGGCAAGGTCGCCGGGCCTGTCAAACAACGCAAGGAAAACCCGCCCGCCCAGACACCCCGCTTTGACCATCCGACGACCTTGCCTGCCTCAATACTCCCGCGCAGTCAGGATGCCCATCAGACCGAGCCCGATCACCGACGAGGTGCCGCCCGCGCTATAGGCTCCGAACGGGGCAAGCAGTGCCGTCACCCCCGGCAGGTCGGTCGTGACCGTGCCCGAGGCTTCGGCCGCGATGGTCTTGTCGGTCGTATTGTAGCGAAGGACCCTGTAGCTGACCGATTGCGTCAGGCTATTCGGGCTGTAAAGTTGCACTTCGTAAACCGAAGTCCGGTCTGTGGTCGGCACCGGGAAACTTGCCCCAAGGTCGATCTTGGTGGCCGCCCCTGTGCCGTCATTGCTCATGATCTGAATATTGGCATCGGCCGCATCCCAACCCATGCCGACGATATTCAGGCGCACGGACGGTTCCACATCCGTCGGGGCCGCATTCGCATCTGACAGCCCGACAAAGCAGCGGTTGGTCGCGGTCGCGACCCCGGTTGACGGCCCCCAAAGGGTCCGCACCAGAAAGCCGCCCGGCGCGTTTGCATCCTTGCCGACCCGCAGATATCGCCCACCCCCCGCCGTGACCCGCCAGCCGGCAATGGCCGCAGCTGCCGCCGTGGTGACCAGAAACTCCACCTTCGGTATCAGAGTGAACAGGCTGGTGACCGTCGGTGCAACGCTGGTCAGAGTGCCGACGCCCGAAAGCGCGATGCTGGTCTCCAGCACCAGCGAGGTCGAATTTGGCGTCGGCGTAAACCGCTGCACGCTGAAATCGCCCAGATCGGACTGTACCCACTGCACCTTGCCATTTGGCAACATAAACGCTGGGGCCCCGGGGCCGAAGTTCATCCCGTAAAGCTTGACGCCGCCCGCAGCCGGGGCCGTCGGGGTCGCAATGAATGGCAAACGCAGTTCATTGCCCTCAATCACCGCGTTCGACGCACCGGCCAGCGCACCGGCATTGTTGTATTGCAGCTGCGACGTTGCCCCCGCAGCCCCGGCAGCCGGTACCGCAAAGGTCCCATCCGCACGCAGGAAATTGCTCGTCCCCCCGCCCGAGGCTGGCACAAGCCCCTTCGCCCCGCTGGTGAACCCATCCAAAAGCGCCGTGGCCTGCGTGCCGGTCAACGCCTCAGGAACGCCCGCGCCCGCCGTGGTCCGACCGATGAACCGCGCCGTCGAAATATCGGCCATCTTGGCCAGCGTCACCACGCCCGGATCAACCGTCCAGGTCAGCCCGCTGGCGCTGACCGTGATATCGCCCTTGTCCCCATCCGAGACCCCGCCGCCCCCGCTCGGCGCAGCCCAACTGCCATCCGCCCGCAGGAAATTCGTCGTGCCCCCACCCGATGCAGGCGCCAGCCCCTTCAGCGAGGTCGTGAACCCATCCAGCATCGCCGTCACCTGCGTTCCCGTCAGATCCTCCGGATCCCCCGTCCCGGCAGTGCTACGCCCCTTGATCCGCGCTGTCGCCATATCGGCAGCCTTGCTGTTGTCCACCGCATTGGCCGCAATCGTCAGCGCCGTCCCGCCCGCAGTCTTGCTTACATCCCCGGTAAAGGCCGAGGTGCGGATCGCTCCCGTGCCGCTGAACTCGATCCCCCCGGTGACCGAAATCGCCTCCGGATCACCCGTCCCACCCGTATCGCGCCCGATCAGACTGTCGGTCGCGATGTTCTGCATCTTGGCAAAACTGACTGCACCCGCCGCAATCACCGTCGCCCCATCGCCGGTCGAGCTGACATCCCCCGTATGGTTCGGATGCACATAGGCATTCGCCCCATCCGCCACGTTCAGAATGCCCCGCGCCTGCGCTGGGGTCAGCACTTCCGGCGTCCCCGTCCCCGCCGCATCCCGGCCCAGAAAACTGTCCGTCGCCACATCGGCCAGCTTGGGCAGCGTCACCGCACCCGCATCAATCGTCCAGACCCCACCCGAGACGGTGACATCCCCCTTGTCCCCATCCGAGACCCCGCCGCCCAAAGCCGCCGTCGCCCCGGCAGTCCGAACCCTGACCTCACCCGTCGTCGTGTTCAGCCACAGCGTCCCATCCGCCGGGCTCGCCGGATCACTCGCCTGCCCGCCCAAGTGCACAGGCTTCGGCAAGGTCACCTCGCCCGTCGCCGCCGCCGAGGTCAGCGCCGTGGCCCAGGCCGACCCATCCGCGCTCACCTTGACCGAGAAATCATCCGACCCCGCCACCCCCATCTCGGCCCGCCCGGAAAACCCGGTCTGGAACAGCAAACTCGCCGTATCCCCGGCAGCCGCCTTGTTCAGCTTCAGCTGATGCCCCGCCCCCGAATGGTTCAGCAACGTCGCAGGCGAAGACACCGACAGCCGGTTCGTCCCGTCAGGCGTTGCCGAAACCCCCAACTGAGCCACGGTCAGGGGCCCATCCGACACAGTCTCCCACACGAGCCCGTCAAACACCGCCGTCTGCCCCTCGGCCAGCACATGCGCCTGCCAGCCCGGCAAAGCCGCCGTAAACTGCCATCCCGTCTCGGCAAACAGCGCAATCTTGCCCGCCTGCCCCGCCCAAGCCCCCGTCGCCGCCGCCGCCACGATATACCGGTCGCCAATCACCGGCACCGACGGAGCCACCGTCAGCACCCGGTTGATCACCGCCAGCTGCACGATCAGGTCCAGCTGGACCAAAGCCTCGTTATGGGTGACATGTTTCTGCGCCTGCGCCGGAAGGATCAGGGGCAGCGACAGGATCGTCGTATCGTCGGGCATGAAAACCTCCGCAGGATCGCCGTGAAGGGGGACCCTAGGGAAACTTCCTCAACAGCAGCTAAGCCCGGCGCGCGGCACAAAGGCCCGCCGCGCAACACGCCCGCCCCGGGATCAATCCTGCAACTCGATCACCAGCGCCCCAGCCCGATCCCGCCGCGCCTCGACCCAGGTGTTGGCACTGATCGCAAGGATAATCAGCGCCCCGCCGCCAATCACCCAGCCATCCACCGGCTCGCCAAACACCACCGCCCCCAGGATCGACGCCCACAAAAGCTGCAAGAACGTCACCGGCTGCGTAACCCCCAAGGGGGCCGCCGCAAAGGCCCGCGCCATCGCATAATGCCCCGCCGTCGCAAACCCCGCGACCCCGGCCAACCAAGCCAGCTGATCCCCCCGTACCGGCTGCCATTGCCACAACGCCACCGGCAACAGCCCCAGCGTCACCGTGACCGACAGCATGGCCACGATGGCCGAAGCCGGGGCCTCCCGGCTCAACCGCTTGGCAATGATATAGCTCATCGAAAAGAACACCGTGGCGCAAAGCTGCGACAGATGCCCCGGCGTCAGCTCCCGCAGGCCCGGTCGCAAGACCACCAGCCCGCCCAGCACCGCCACCAGCACCGCCAGCATCCGCCGCCCGCTAAACCCCTCGCCCAGCATCAGCCCGCCGATCACCAGCACCGTCACCGGCCCCAGAAAGCCAATCGCCGACATCTCCGCCACCGGCACCCGCGCCATGGCATAGAACCAGAAGATCACCGCAATGACATGCAGCCCCCCGCGATACAGGAACAACCGCCCCACCCCGACAGAGAACCGCCGCCCCCGCATCGCCCAAAGCGCCGGCATCAGGAACAAAAGCCCAAACCCGAACCGGATAAACGCCGACTGCGCCGCCGGAAGCTCGGTCCCCAAGTAGCGAACGATCCCGTTCACCCCCACAAAACAAAGCCCCGCCGCCACCATCCACAAGACCCCGTCAAGCGGGCGGCCAAGATCATGCGCTTGCTGCATCCCGCGACCTGACCTCAGGCCAAGGCGAAAGGCAAGCCACCACAGGGCCTTTTCTTCCGCGCAAAGGCAGCTAAGCTGAACGTTGGACTGCGCTTTTTTAACCGGTTTCAGGAATGGATGAATTGCCCGACGACCTGATTTTTCTGAATTTCGCGCGCCCCGCGCTAGCGATCTGCGCCACGCCGATGACAAGGGGGCAAGATGCCAACGGGCTTGACCAACCGCTCATAGCGCGAGCCATCGGCCGAACCATTCACCTTTGACCTGCCCCCGAAAAATCGAGGACACAATGACTAGCAGAAAACCGATCGCTGATGACGAAATCTGGGTCAGCAAGATACTTCGGGATACCACTCGCCTGTTTCGCTTGGCGGAGGAACGAAGCGAGCCTGGTTGGGCAGCGTGGAGGAAAAGTGAGCCGATTGCCCCGGAAGACCTGCCACTTCGGGTCTATGTAGAGACACCAAACCAGGATATGCGGAAGCTTCGGCCGATCATCTACGGGGGGGGGTTGGCGTGATGTTTTGCCAGGAGGTAGCAGACATTTTCCGAAAATTCGACCTCGGACAAAATTTGCTGATACCGCTTCAGGTATATCAATACGACCGCAAAGCCAAGATTGGTCATCCCTATTTCATGATCAACCGACACCACTACAAGACATCCTTTGTGCCTGCTGAAAGTCGCGACATTCTACTTCCAACTGGCCGTAAACCAGAGACGACTGACTATTGGGATATGCCATGGTATATGAAGGACGGTGACATTGCCGTCAATGCATCGGCGTTGGAAGGCCCGGATCTGTGGCAGGACAAAATGCTGAGCGATGCGCTGTTCATGAAAGGCAAGGTGGTTGCGGCGCTGCGTGAGGGCGGCTGGACGCGCCAGTTCAAACCCAAGAAATGCCGCGTCATCTGAAGGACCAAGGCCCGGACCCGCATGACGTCCCGCGTCGTGCCCCGCCCGTCCTGAGCACTGCCCCTGATCCCCCCCGAACCGGCTTTCTCTTCTCCAAAAATCCTCGGGGGGGGGGCTTGCGGTTCAAGGAACCGCAAGCTTGGCGGGCGAAGCGCCCCCATCCCCGAGGAGGAGGCGAAGCCCGACGACGAGACAAAAAGAACGCGCCTGAAAGGCGCTCCGGTTGATAACCCCACCAACCAGCCGTCAGCGCCGCCGCCCAAACATCCCTAACCCGACCCTAACGACCACACCCAACCCCTTGAAATCTCTGCATCCCCTCTCCCCATCCTGCGTGGACAGGCGGAATCCCCTGCGGCCCCCTCACCCCAAAGCCAGCCCCGCCGCGATGGCCCACATCGTGGCCCCCACCACCACTTCCAGCCACACCCAGGCCGAGGCCCTCGCAAAAACCGGCGCCAAAAGCCGCGCCCCGAACCCCAGGGCCGAGAAAAAGCTCAACGACCCACAAGCCGCCGCCACCCCGAAGACCAGCTGATAGGGCGCATACTGGGCCGAGATCGACCCCAACAGCACCACCGTATCCAGATAGACATGCGGGTTGGCCCAGGTCAGCAGCAGACACGTCGCCAGCACCTTCCCCAACGGGGCAGACCCCGCCTCCGATGGCCGCAAAGCCTCCCCACCCCGCAACGCCGCCCGGAACCGCAGCGCGCCGTAGATCACTAGAAACACCACCCCCGCCCAGCGCATCGCCTCGCCCAGCCAGGGCGCGATCTTGCTCGCTGCCCCGAACCCCGCCACCCCCGCCGCGATCAGCGCAGCATCCGACAGCGCACAGACCGCGACCACCGCCAGCACATGCTCCCGCCGCAACCCCTGCCGCAACACGAAAGCATTCTGCGCCCCGATGGCCATGATCAGACTGACGGCCACGACATAGCCGCTCACTGCCGCTTCAAACATTCGAAAGCTCCCTCAACGCCACCATGGCCTCCTCACGCCGATCCCATTGCACGAACAGGTGGTCATGGTGATAGCCCGCAATCACGTTGCAGCTGATCCCGACCCGCCCCAAAGCCCCGGCAAAGGCCGCCGTCAACCCGACCGCCGCCAGATCGGAGTGGACCGTCAGACTGATCCGCGCCCAAGGATCCGAGGTCATGCCGGCGGCCCAGACCTCTGCCAGCAGGGCGACCACTGTAAGACCCTCGTCCTCGGCCACAGTCGCGAAGGGGGTGATCAAAAGTACCCCTTCCCGCCAGACCGCAAAGCCATAGGGGTCGGGATGCAGCATCGGCTCCATCGTCCGCAACAAAGCTGTCAGATCGCTCTCTGCCATGGCACCCTCCATTTTCCTTGACCTATCGGCGCCGACCGGCACAATCCAGTTAATCTTCCTGCTTCAGGATTAGCGACGCTAATGCTTGACTCCGCCCAGCTTGCCGCCCTTGCCGCCGTCCACCGCCGGGGGTCCTTCGATCTTGCGGCGGCGGAACTCCACGTCACGCCCTCGGCGATCAGCCAAAGGATCAAGGCGCTGGAGGAAGTGGCGGGAACCCTTCTCATCCGCCGTGGCGCGCCTTGTCAGGCCACAGACACCGGCCTGCGCCTGATCCGCCACCATGACGAGGTCGCCCTGCTGGAACGCACCCTGTCAACCGACCTTCCCGGCCTGTCCACCGGCCCGGCCACCCTGCGCATCGCGGTCAATGCCGACAGCCTGGCCACTTGGGTCATCCCGGCGCTTTCGGCGACCCAAGGCCTTCTCTTCGACCTTGTCATCGACGATCAGGACGTCAGCCAGGACTGGCTGCGGCGCGGGGAAGTCGTGGCCGCAATCACTTCGCACCCCGGCCCGCTGCAAGGCTGCGATACGATCCCGCTTGGCGCGCTGCGGTATCGCGCGACCGCCTCGCCCGCCTATATGGCGCGCTGGTTTGCGGGCGGGGTGACGGCAAAGACCCTCTCCCAAGCTCCCGCTCTGACATTTTCGGACAAGGACCGCCTGCAGGAACACTGGGTCACCCGCCAGACCGGCGGGAGTGCCAAACGCGCGGGCTTTTCCAGCCATCGCATGGCCTCATCCCAAGCCTTTGTCGATGCCTGCCTGCATGGCTTAGGCTGGGGCCTGAACCCCGAACCGCTGGTGGCGGCCCATTTGGTCACCGGCGCACTGGTGGAACTTGCACCAGACACACCCCTGGATGTGGCCCTGCACTGGCAATTCACCCGCCTTGCCGCCCCGGCACTGGGACCGGTGACCAAAGCCATCCGGCATGAGGCCGCGCAGACCCTTCAGCAAAAGAAAACGGGGGCGGCCTAAGCCACCCCCGTTCCAATCGACCCCGAAAGGGTCGAAATCTTATGCGAGCGCGAGGTTCACAGCCGATTCACGGCCGTTACGGTCTTGCTCGACGTCGAAGGTCACAGCTTGCCCATCAGCGAGCGAGCGGATGCCCGCGCGCTCCAGAGCGGTCACATGGACGAACACGTCCTTGGAACCACCTGCGGGGGCGATGAAGCCGAAACCCTTGGTTGCGTTGAACCATTTCACGGTGCCACTGGCCATCGTGAGATCTCCTGTAATATGCCACCCACAGCATGTGGTGACCCGGCTTAGCGTCGTGACGATCGAAGTGCTGCGGGCCGTAGGGCGGACAGAAGACGAAAGAAAGAAACTTTGCTCGGCTCACATGCGCCCTTTTCGGCCACATTACAAGGGGCAAGGCCAAAAAAGCCGGAAAGCGCGCGACCTGTGCCGACAAGAAACCGATTTCTGCAAAGAAATCGTGCCGGAAATCCACCGATTTCCGACACGGAATTTTCCTTCAAAATTCCGGCCGCTTAAAGCTGCGCCGCCACGTCTTCCGGCACATCGAAGTTGTGGGTGACGGTCTGCACATCGTCATCCTCTTCCAGCAGATCCACCAGCCGCATCAGCTTTTGCGCGGTCTCAAGGTCAACCTCGGTCAGGGTCTGCGGTTTCCAGATCAGCTTGGATTCGGTCGATTCCCCCAACGCCTTTTCCAGGGCGTCCGAGACTTCCGACAGGCTTTCCACCTGGCAATAGATCCAGTGGCCGCCCTCGTCGCTTTCGACATCATCGGCACCAGCGTCCAGCGCTGCCATCATCACGTCATCGGCCGAACCGACCGAAGCGGGATAGGAAATCTCGCCCACCCGGTCAAAGCTGTGCGCGACCGAGCCGGTGGTGCCAAGGTTCCCGCCGCATTTGCTGAAATAAGACCGCACGTTCGACGCCGTCCGGTTCAGGTTGTCGGTCAGCGCTTCGACAATGATCGCGATGCCGTTGACGCCATAGCCTTCATAGCGGATTTCCGTGTAATCCGCCCCGTCGCCCATCTGCGACTTCTTGATCGCGCGGTCGATCACGTCCTTCGGCATCGACAGGGCCTTCGCGGCCTTGACCGCCAGCCGCAGACGCGGGTTCATGTCGGGGTCGGGCATCCCCATCTTGGCCGCGACGGTGATTTCCTTCGACAGCTTCGAGAAGGTTGCCGATCGCGCCTTGTCCTGCTTACCTTTGCGGTGCTGGATATTCGCCCATTTAGAATGGCCTGCCATGGCCTTTACTCCGGTCCCATTTCGGTGATGGCGTGGCTTACACCGCCGAAGGGGCGGGAAGCAACCCCACCCGCTGCCACGCCCGATTCAGTTTCCACGCAGCCGCATGACAAAGGCAGCCAACCAGATGCCGATCCCGGCCCCACCGATGCCCCCGGCATATTTGCCGATTACGGCCATCACATCCGCCTTGGTCAGACCCTCGGCCGGTGGAAGGTCGGTATTCATCCCCCACCAGAACAGCCCCGCCCCAACAGCGACTAGGATCGCCCCCACCAAGAATACTCGTGTCGACTTGCGCATCTTGCCCCTCCGTTCAAAGCGGCCAGATCAGCGGAATCAGCGCCGAGGCGACCAGCATCACGATGATATTCAACGGCAGGCCCACGCGGGTAAAGTCCGAAAACTTGTACCCCCCCGGCCCATAGACCATCATGTTGGTCTGGTATCCAACCGGCGTCGCAAAGGCCAAGGTGGCGGAAAACATCACCGCCACGACAAAGGGCCGGGGATCATGCCCCAGCTTCAGCGCCAGCTGGATCGCGACCGGCGTATAAATCACGGCCACTGCGTTGTTCGACAGGAACTCGGTCAGCACAAGGCCGATGAAATAGACCGCCAAGATCAGCGCGAAGGGGCCAAGGTTCTCCAGCCAGGGCGCTACCCCGTTCACGATCAACCCCACCGCGCCCGACTGATCCAGCCCCTCGCCCACCGCGAGCATAGCAAAGATCATCGCCATCAACCGGCCATCGACAAAGCTGAACGCCTCTTCGCTGTCGACGCAATGGGTGATCAGAATGACTGCCACCGCGATCAGCGCCAAGGGCAGGATCGGCGCCAAGTCCAGCGCCGAAAGGACCACGATCCCTGCCAAGGCGGCAAGCGCAATCGGCGCCTTGGCGCGGCGGAATGCCACCACCCGGGGCCGGTTCACGTCCAAAAGGTCCATATCCGCTGCCAGCCGCTGGATGTCCTCTGCCGTGCCTTCCAGCAGCAGAGTATCCCCGACCCGCACCACCAGATCATCCAGCTGCCGCCCGATGTTCTGGTTGTGCCGATGCGCCGCCAGCACATAGACACCATAGCGCCGCCGCAGCCGCATATCGCCCAGCCGCTGCCCTTCCAACCGGCAGCCCGGCCCGATCAGCACCTCGACCGTCTCGGTCTTGACCGACGACAACTTGTCGACCAGATGCACATCCTTGCGGGCATGCAGGCCCATCAGCTCGGTCATCTCGGTCCGCAGCACTACCCGGTCGCCCGCCTCCAGCTTCACCGGCGCCATGTCGCGCCGCAGGCTGGCATCCCCGCGCAACACGTCAATCACCCGCACCCCGTCGCGCTTGAACAGATCGATGTCCAGCACCGCCTGCCCGATCAGCGTGCTGTCTTCGGGCACCGCAACCTCGGTGAAGAACTTCAGCTTCCGCCGGTCGTTCAAAAGGACACCCATCGACTGCCGCACCGGCAACAGCCGATTGCCAAAGATGCCCAGAAACAGCCCCCCCGCCAGCGTCACCGCAATCCCCAAGGGCGCAATCTCGAACAGGCTGAAATGCTCCAGCCCGGCATCCTTGGCCACCCCATCGACCAGAATGTTGGTCGAGGTGCCAATCAGCGACATCATCCCGCCCAGCACGGTCATGTAGCTCAACGGGATCAACAGCTTTGACGGCGCGACCCCGACCTTGATCGCCAGTTGCATGACCACCGGGATCATCACCGCAACCAGCGGCGTGTTGTTCATAAAGGCCGAAGCCACCGCAATCGACCCGATCAGCACAGCAATCGTCGTCTTCGGTCGGTCCCCGGCATGTCGCCCGACAGCCGCGATGATCGCCTCGACCGCCCCCGTCCTGACCAGCCCGCCCATCACCAGAAACATCATCGCGATGGTCCATGGGGCCGAGTTCGACAGCACCCCCGTCGCCTCTTTCACCGGCAGGATGCCCAGGATCAGCATCACCGCCGCCCCGCCGATGGCCGTGACCTCGACCGGGGCCCGCTCCAGCACGAACAAAACGAACATCACCGCCAAAATCGCCAGCGCCACCCAAGGCTGCCACTCCATCGGTATGGAGAAACCGAACATTATGTCTCCACCGCTTTGGCGCGCGGCCGAACCAGCGCCACACCCGCCAGCATCACCACCAGCGCCGCCCAGATCATCGGCGAGAACCTCTCACCCAGAATGACCATCGCCCAGACCACACCCGATGCCGTGACGATATAGGTCGATTGTGACGCAAAGACCGACCCCGCCCGCCCGGCCAGCCAGACGAAGGTCGAATACAAAAGCCCGTGCAGCACCGACGAAGCGATCAGCGCCGCCTCCGGCTTCCCGACGGGCCAGATCACCATGCCCTGCCCCAAACCCATCATGACCGGAAAGCTCAAGATCATCGCCGCGACCGACACCCCGAACATCGCCTGCACCGGGTCCATCCCCGCCGTGCCGAACCGGGCGATGAACGTCGCCTCGGTCGCATAGAACAGGGGCCCCATCATCGCCACCGGCAGCCACGCCGCCATCGCCGGATCGGGCAGGCTCGCCCGCGGCAGCGCAATCAGCGCCACCCCACAAAGCCCCAGCCCCAGCCCGAACAGCCTCTGCACGCTGAACCTCTCCATCCGCAAGACCAACGCCATCGGAAAGGCGATCAACGGAATGGTCGAGATGATGATCGACATGATCCCCGACGGCAGATGCATGACCGAAATATAGAACGTCGTGTTCGGGATCAACGTCCCGATGACCGCCACCACGCCATAAAACGTCAGCGCCCCGCGCGTGAAGACCAGCCCCCGCCCCCGAATGCCCGAGATTACCCCCAACACCACCACGCAGATCACCGACTGCCAGAAGATGAGCGCGAACGGCCCCGCCCCGCCAGTGGTGGCAATCTTGCCCAGAGGCTGGGTCGATCCCCAACCCACGCCCAGCCAGATCAGGATCAGCACAAAGAACACGCGCGGGTTCATGGCCCGATTCATGGTGTCGACTCCTGCAACTTGCCGCCCACCCGGATCATCCGCACCTTGGTCGCCAGCCCGGTCTTGTCATCCGTCTCGACATAAACCCCCGACAGCGTCGCCTCGCCATTCGCTGGTTCAAACCGCCCCTTGGCCATCCCGGTCAGGAACCGGCGCAAAGGCTCCAGCTTCTCCATCCCAATCACGGAATCATAATCTCCGCACATGCCCGCATCCGACTGATAGGCCGTGCCCTTGCCCAAAATCATCGTGTCCGAGGTCGGCACATGGGTATGTGTCCCCACGACCAGCGACGCCATCCCGTCGCACCAATGCCCCATGCCCATCTTTTCGCTGGTCGCCTCGGCATGGAAATCCACAATCGCCGCCTGCACCACCCCACCCAGCGTATGCGCCTTCAACACGCTTTCCAGCGCCGAGAACGGGTCATCAAACGGCCGCTTCATGAAGACCTGCCCCAAGGCCTGCGTCACCAGCACCTTGCGCCCCTGCGTCGCCTCGAACACCCGATGCCCGCGACCGGGGGCTACCTTCGAGAAATTCAGCGGTCGGATGATCCGGGGCTCACCTTCAATGAAACTCAGCATGTCCTTTTGGTCAAAGGCATGGTCGCCCAGCGTCAGGCAATCCGCCCCCGCCGCAAGCAGCTCCTTGGCATGGTCGCCCGTCAGCCCCGCGCCCTGACTGGCATTCTCGCCATTCACCACGACGAAATCCAAACCCCAAGCTGCGCGAAGGCCCGGCAGCCGCTCAGTCACCGCCGCCCGGCCGGATCGGCCCACGACATCGCCTAGGAAAAGCAGTTTCATGGCTCCCGATTAGGCTTGCGCCCGTGAACCGGCAAGCGGAATGACAAGGCGTCCAAGAAAAAGCACCGCAATTCCCAAGGCGCAGCCCTTCGCGGAACAACCGCCCACAGGCAAAATCATTCCCCGAAAATCCTCCGTGACAGTTGTTTCATCCAGCCGACCACCCCGATTCGCGAGGTTTGGTTAACGCCCGACCCGTCCTCCACAGGGCAAGACGCATGGAAGACGCCCGCAAGACGCGATAAAGACGAGGATTTCTCCACCAAATCAGCCCATTACCCCACCGCACACCCCACCCCGTTTCCCAAACCCTCGCCGCGCATTATCACTTTGTTCATGGTCACGCTCCCTCCCACCCTTTCCGACTGGTTCGCCGCCAAGGGCTGGACCCTGCACCCCCACCAACTGGACATGCTGGCCCGCGCCCATGACCCCGCCACCCTCCTCATCGCGCCGACCGGCGGTGGCAAGACCCTCGCCGGGTTCCTGCCGACACTGGCCGAGCTTGGCCCTAACCCAGCCTCCGGCCTTCACACCCTTTACATCTCGCCGCTCAAGGCGCTGACCGCCGACATCCGCCGCAACCTCGGGCTGCCCATCGAAGGCGCAGGCCTGAAAATCCGGGTCGAAGACCGCACCGGCGACACCTCCTACACCCAGCGAAGACGCCAGCGCGCCGACCCACCGCATATCCTTCTGACCACCCCTGAAAGCCTCGCCCTTCTCCTCAGCTACGAAGATGCCCCCCGCATCTTCCAGGGATTACAACGGGTTATCGTCGACGAAATCCACGCCCTCGCTGAATCCAAACGTGGCGACCAACTCACCCTGCAACTCGCCCGTCTGCAATCACTCAACCCCGCCCTCCGCCGCATCGGCCTTTCCGCCACCGTCGAAAACCCCCCAGCCCTCGCCCGTTTCCTAAGCCCCCAAACGACCATCCTTGAGGCCGACCCCGGCCCCGACCCCGACATTTCCATGCTGGAAACCGAAGCCCCGCCCCCGTGGAGCGGCGGTGGCGGTCGCTATGCCATCCCCGCCATCCTGAACGAGGTCACCCGCCACAAGACCACCCTCATCTTCCACAACACCCGCGCGCAGGCGGAACTTTTCTTCCACGACCTCTGGCTACAGAACTCGCAAGACCTGCCCATCGGCATCCACCACGGCTCTCTTAGCCGCGAACAGCGGGAACGCGTCGAACAGGCCATGACCGCAGGCGCCTTAAGGGCCGTCGTCTGCACCGGCTCGCTCGACCTCGGGATCGACTGGGGCGATGTCGATCTGGTGATCCAGGTCGGCGCGCCAAAGAACGTGAAGCGCCTCGTGCAAAGGATCGGCCGTGCCAACCACCGCTACAACGCCCCGTCCAAGGCCCTGCTGGTTCCCGCCAACCGTTTCGAGGTGGTGGAATGTCAGGCCGCCCTCGACGCCGTCCGCGCCCATACGCTCGACGGCGAACCCCGCGGGCCGGGGCCAAGGGATGTCCTCTGCCAGCACATCCTCGCCACCGCCTGCGCCGGGCCTTTCGACGCTTATCAACTCTTCACCGAAATTGTCAGCGCCGGTCCCTATACCCTTCTGACCAAAGCAGAATTCGACGCCTGCGTCGACTTCGTCGCGACCGGAGGCTATGCGCTTAAGGCCTATGACCGCTGGCAACGATTGAAGTTAACAAATGGTAAATGGCACTTGCGCGACCCCCGCGCCGCCGCCCTGATCCGCCAGAACCTCGGCACGATCATTGACATCGAAACCCTGAAAGTCCGCCTCCGCGGCCACGCCAGCCCCTTGGGTGAGGTCGAGGAAAGCTTCGCCGCCTCCCTCACCCCCGGCGACACTTTCCTGATCGGCGGCCAGATCGTCCGCTACGAATCCTTGCGCGAAATGACCGTCGAAGTCTCCCGAAGCCCCGGCCGCGACCCGAAAGTCGCCGTCTTCTCGGGCACCAAATTCGCCACCTCAACCCTCCTCACCGACCGCATCCTGGAAATCCTCCAGCAGGAAAACTGGCCCGACCTCCCCGCCCACACCGCCTGGTGGCTTGCCAAGCAACGCGAGGTCTCTCGCCTCCCCGACCCCCATTCCCTGCTCCTAGAATCCTTCCCCCACGACGGCCGCGAACACCTTGTCGTCTACGGCTTTGCCGGCCGCAACGCCCAGCAAACCCTCGGGCTGCTCCTGACAAAACAGATGGAATCCCAAGGCCTTGCCCCCCTCGGTTTCGTTGCCACCGACTATGCCACCCTGATCTGGGGCCTCGACCCCGTCACCAACCCCGCCCCGCTTTTCGACCTTTCCACCCTGCGCGAAGGCCTGGAAACATGGCTCTCCGGCAACGCCGTGATGAAGCGCACCTTCCGCAACACCGCCCTCATCTCCGGCCTGATCGAACGCTCCCACCAGGGCCGCCGCAAATCCGGGCGGCAGGCGACCTTCTCCTCCGACATCCTCTACGACACCCTGCGCCGCTACGACCCCGACCACCTCCTGCTGCAAATTACCCGGGAAGAGGCCCTCCGCGGCCTGATCGACTTCTCCCGCATCGAACAGCTCCTCGCCCGCGTTGGCCCAAACATCGACCTCAGACGCCTTGACCACGTCACCCCCCTCGCCGCCCCCCTTTTCTTCGAGCCCGGCCGCATCCCCGTCTACGGCGAAGCTCGCGACCGCCTCGCCACAAACGAAGCAAAGGCCCTGATGGAAGCCGCTGGCCTCGCCTGACGGCTTTCTCTTCCTCAAATATCCCCGCCCGCGGCCCCGGCTTGCCACGGGCACAACGGCAGGGCAAAACGCACCCATGCACCCGCTCTTCTTTCATGGCGAAACCCTGCACCTCCTGCCCTCAGGCGGCCTCTTCTGGCCCGCCCGTAAGACCCTCGCCGTCTCCGACCTGCACCTCGGCAAATCCGAACGCCTCGCCCGGCGCGGCGGCGCGCTTCTGCCGCCCTATGAGACGCAGGCGACACTGGAAAAACTCGACCGCGACCTGGAAGCCAGCCAAGCGGAAACCGTGATCTGCCTTGGCGACAGTTTCGACGACCTTGCCGCCGCCGATGGGATCGACGAAGCCTCGCGCCTTTGGCTCACCCGCCTGATGGCCGGGCGCAATTGGACCTGGATCACCGGCAACCACGACCCCGGACCGATCGAGATTGGCGGCACCCACCGGGCCGAGCTGAAGCTCACGCCCTTCACCTTCCGCCACATCGCAGAGCCAAGTGAAAGGGCTGAGATTTCAGGTCATTATCACCCCAAGGCCCGCCTCGCAGGTCAGTCGAAACCCTGCTTTCTCGCCGATGCCGACCGCCTGATCTTGCCCGCCTATGGGGTCTATACCGGCGGCCTTCGCGCCCATGATCCAGCGCTGACCAGCTTAATGGCAAACGACGCGCTGGCCATCCTTACCGGCCCGCGCGTCCTTGCGATTCCCATGCCAAGGTAGGGTGGGGTTCTACCCCACCTATGCGGTCAGACCTTCCGGTTCCGCCAGCCCATTGGCCCGGCAGCAGGCGGTCAGCGTATTCGCCAGCAGGCAGGCAATCGTCATCGGCCCGACGCCACCCGGCACCGGCGTGATCGCCCCCGCCACGACAGCCGCACTTTCGTAATGTACGTCCCCAACAAGCTTCGCTTTGCCGTCGCGTTCGATCCGGTTGATGCCAACGTCAATCACCGTGGCCCCGGGGCGCACCATGTCGCCAGTGATCATCTCGGGCCGACCCACGGCTGCCACCAAGATATCGGCCCGACGACACACCTCGGCCAGATCCTTGGTCCGCGAATGCGCAATCGTCACCGTGCAGCTGTCGCCCAGCAGAAGCTGCGCCATCGGTTTGCCGACAATATTCGACCGACCCACCACTACGGCATTCAGGCCTGCCAGCTTGCCATGATGGTCCCGCAGCATCATCAGGCAGCCCAGCGGCGTGCAAGGCACCATGCTCTTCTGCCCGGTCCCCAGAAGGCCGACGTTCGAAATGTGAAAACCGTCCACGTCCTTGGCCGGGTCGATCCGGTTGATCACCAGTTCCGAGTTCAGATGCCCCGGCAGCGGCAATTGCACCAAAATCCCATGCACCGCAGGGTCGGCGTTCAGCTGATCGATCAGCGCCAGCAGCTCCGCCTCACCCGTCTCGGCAGGCAGCCGATGTTCGAAAGAGTTCATTCCGACCTCGATGGTCGAGGCATGCTTGTTCTTGACATAGACCTTCGAGGCCGGGTCTTCCCCCACCAGCACCACGGCCAGCCCCGGCTGGATCCCGTGATCCGCCTTCAGCCGCGCGACATGTGTCGCCACCTGTCCGCGTACATTGGCCGCGAAAGCCTTGCCGTCGATCACCTTGGCCGTCATCTCTTCCTCATCCAATCTTCTTCCGGGGGTCCCCGGGATGAAACAGGCGCCCCGTAGGGCGCCTGAGGTTATTCCAGTGGAGCGGGGCTTAGAACAGGCCCTCGACATGCCCCTCGTCGTTCAGCCGGATCACTTCGGCCGACGGAACCTTGGGCAGGCCAGGCATCGTCATGATCTCGCCGCAGATCGCGACGACAAAGCCAGCCCCTGCCGACAGCCGCACTTCGCGGACCGGCACCGAATGGCCCGTCGGCGCGCCGCGCACTGTCGGGTCGGTGGTGAAGCTATACTGTGTCTTGGCGACGCAGATCGGCAGATGGCCGTAACCAGCAGCTTCCCAGGTCTTCAGCTGGTCGCGGATCGACTTGTCGGCGATCACTTCGTCAGCGTGATAGATCCGCTTGGCAATCGTCTCCAGCTTCTGGAACAGCGGCATGTCATCCGGGTAGATTGGCGCAAAGTTCGCAGCACCGGATTCTGCCAGCGACACGACCTTGTGCGCCAGCTCCTCGATCCCGGCCGAGCCCAGCGCCCAATGCTTGCACAGGATCGCTTCTGCGCCCTGCTCGGCGACATAGGCCTGCACGGCGGCGATTTCAGCATCAGTGTCGCTGTAGAAATGGTTGATCGCCACGACGACCGGCACGCCAAAGCCCTTGACGTTGCCGATATGGCGGCCAAGGTTCGGGCAGCCCTTCTTGACGGCATCGACATTCTCGGCCCCAAGGTCGGCTTTCGCCACGCCGCCGTTCATCTTCATCGCGCGGACCGTAGCCACGATCACCGCGGCCGAGGGCTTCAGCCCAGCCTTGCGGCACTTGATGTCAAAGAACTTTTCCGCGCCAAGGTCAGCACCGAAACCAGCCTCAGTGACGACATACTCGCCCAGCTTCAGCGCGGTCTTGGTCGCGATGACCGAGTTGCAGCCGTGGGCGATGTTGGCAAACGGGCCGCCATGGACGAAGGCCGGGTTGTTCTCCAGCGTCTGCACGATATTCGGCTGCATCGCGTCTTTCAAAAGGACGGTCATCGCGCCATCGGCCTTGATGTCGCGGCAGTAGATCGCCTTCTTCTCACGGGTATAGGCGACAACAATGTCGCCCAGCCGCTTTTGCAGGTCTTCCAGATCGTTCGACAGGCACAGGATCGCCATGACTTCGGACGCCACCGTGATGTCAAAGCCGGTCTGGCGCGGGAAGCCGTTCGACACGCCGCCAAGGTTGACCACGATGTCGCGCAGCGCGCGGTCGTTCATGTCCATGACCCGGCGCCAGACGATCCGACGCTCGTCGATCGCCAGTTCATTGCCCCAGTAGATGTGGTTGTCGATCATCGCCGACAAAAGGTTGTGGGCGGAGGTGATCGCGTGGAAGTCGCCGGTGAAGTGAAGGTTCATCTCCTCCATCGGCACGACCTGAGACATCCCGCCGCCCGCAGCGCCGCCCTTCATCCCGAAGTTGGGCCCGAGCGAGGCTTCGCGGATACAGACCACGGCCTTCTTGCCGATCCGGTTCAGACCGTCGCCCAGACCCACGGTGGTGGTGGTCTTGCCCTCGCCTGCCGGGGTCGGGTTGATCGCGGTGACAAGGATCAGCTTGCCGTCCTTTTTGCCGGCCAAGGACTTGATGAACTCCTGGCTCACCTTGGCCTTGTCATGGCCATAGGGCAGCAGATGCTCCGACGGGATGCCCAGCTTGGCGCCGATCTCCATGATCGGTTTCTTCTTCGCTTCGCGCGCAATCTCGATATCGGTCTTGAAGGCCATGACTCTCTCCCAGAGGGCGGATTTCTGTTAGCGCCGTGATAGCGGGGGATCGGCCTGAATTGGAGTCGGATTCCGACGTAAAGGCCCGAAAATTCGCCAGCCTGCGACATCGCCCGCATAGAGCGCCACCAGGGCCCCTCCGATACCGTCAATTCAATTCAAAATGTCTTTCTCTTCTCCAAATATCCCGCGGGGGGTCCGCGGGGCGCGAAGCTCGCCGGCGGCCAGCCAAACCCGCAGCCCTCAACCCCCTTTGCGCACCGCCTCCAGATGCGCCCAGACCCGTTGGTCCGGCACATGCAGCACCATCTCATCCCCCAGCCGCAAGACACCTTCCCGCTCGACCCAAGCCGTCACCCCGCGCTTGCCCTTTGCCGCACTGCGGAACCGCTTGGCCCCTTCATGCCCAGCCTTCGCAATCGTCGCTGCCACCTGCTGGCAAGGCTGGTTTAACATGTCGACGACAATCGTCACCCCATCTGGCCCCTGCAACCGGCTGGAGGGCGGCAGATGGGTCAGATCCGGGATCCCCTCCAGAACGACCGAGGCCCCGATCCAGGGGTAGTCAAACCCAGCCAACCCCATGCCCGCCGCCACTTCGGCCATCTCCTCGGCACTGACCACAGTCAACTGCCGCACATTGCGGATTTCCGTCCCCTTCGGATATTGCGCCGTCACCCGGCTGCAAGAAGGGCGCGTCAGCCCGGCATGCACTTCGCCCTCCAGCCCCGCGAAACTCAGACGCATTTCGCCTAAGGGTTCCGACTGGATCACCAGCCGCTCCACCGGGCGAAACTGGGCGCCCAGCCAGACAATACGGGCCTTGAAGGTGGTAGGGATCAGAACCGGCATCAGAACCTCATCTCACAGCCATTTCTTCCAGCGAAACAAAAGCCAGGGCACAAAGGCCGACAGCGCCATCAGCCCCAGCGCCATTGGATAGCCCCAGCGCCAGTGCAGTTCCGGCATGGCATCGAAGTTCATCCCATAGATGCTGGCAGTCAGGGTCGGCGGCAGGAAGACGAAGGCCACGACCGAGAAGATCTTGATGATGTCGGACTGCCGGATGTTGATCACCCCCAGCGTCGCATCCAGCAGGAAGATGATCTTCGCGCCTTGCGTCCCGGCCACTTCGCGCAACGATTGGATGTCCTGCGACAGGGTCCGTGTCCGCTTTAGCTCGGCCTCGCCCAATTCTTGCGGCCCCTCGGCACCCAGCGTCAGATAACCGACCAGCCGATGCAGCGTCGTCAGGCTTTCGCTGGCCTTGGCGTTCAGATCCTCGGCCCGCCCGATCCGCTGCAGCACGACGCCCAGCGTCTCTCCCTTGCCGCTGGGTCGATGCGCCGCGAAAATCGCTTTCGAGAGCGTATCAAGCTTGCGCGCCTCGCCCTCCAGAATATCGGCCAGCCGGTCGACCACCGATTCCAGAAGTCCCAGCAACGCATCCATCCCGCTGGCCAAGGGCAGGTCATGCCGGGCCGACCAGTCGGCGAAATGCTTGAAAGATCCCGGCTGATGGTAATGCACCGAAACCAGCCGGTCTGGCAGCAGCACAAAGGTCGCCGGGCCAATCTCGGTTTCGCGCTCGCTTTGCGTCTCCAATATCTGCGCGGTCAGAAACAGCGCGTCGCCCTCGCGGTAGAAGCGGGACGAAACCTCGATTTCCTGCATATCCTCGCGCGTCGGAATGCCGATGCCAGAGGCCGCCTCGACGGCATCCTCCTCGGCCCGGCTTGGCGCTTCAAGGTCGATCCAGAGCGCATCGCCCAAGTGCCCGGTGGCCAGGTCGACCGCCTCCAGCCGGTTTCCGCGCGATCTGTAGGCCTTCAGCATCCGATCCTCCGCCGGGTCAATCCCGAAAGCCTAACCCAGGGCGATCCGGTTCCGCCAGATCGATTTCCGCCCCGAAATCGTGACGGAATTCGTGCGAATTCCGCCTTTGAAAAGAAAAGGCCCCGCCGGGGCGGGGCCTTTCGCTTACATCGGTGCCGGTTGCGGCTCGGGATCGGGCTTCGGCTTGCGCGCCCGCGTCTTCGGCAGCCCGGCAATCGATGGCGTTCCGCCCGATGGAGGCTTCGTCCCAGAGTCATCGCCGCCCAAAGGCTCGCCTTCCAGAACCTTGCGGATTTCGTCGCCCGTCAGGGTTTCATATTCCAGCAGGCCTTTGGCCAGCCGCTCGAACGCTTCTTCGTGCTCGGTCAGGATCTGCATCGCGCGCTCATAACCCTCGTCGATGATCGCCTTCACTTCGTCCTCGATCACCCGCTTGGTTTCCGCCGAAACCGAGAAGCCACCAGCATTGCCCTGATAGCCTTCATGCGCTTCGGAATAATCGATGTTGCCGATCTTTTCCGACATCCCCCAGCGCATCACCATGGCGCGGGCCACCGCCGACACGCTTTGGATATCGCCCGAGGCACCCGAAGAAACGCGGTCGTCGCCCCATTTCTTGATCTCGGCGGCCTTGCCCGCCATGCCCATGGCAATGCGGTCCTTCATCTGGTCCTTGTGCCAGGAATGGCGGTCCATTTCCGGCAGGCTCATCACCATGCCCAAGGCCCCGCCCCGCGGCATGATCGTCGCCTTGTAGACCGGATCGCATTTCGGCAGTTTCATCCCGACGATGGCATGGCCAGCCTCGTGATACGCCGTCATTTCCTTGTCTTCCGGCGACATGACCATGCTGCGGCGTTCAGGGCCCATCATGACCTTGTCCTTGGCATTCTCGATGTCGATCATGGTGACAAAGCGGCGGTTCACCCGCGCCGCCAGCAACGCCGCCTCGTTCACCAGGTTCGCAAGGTCGGCACCGGAAAAGCCCGGCGTGCCCCGTGCGATGATCCGCAGGTCGACATCCGGCCCCAGCGGCACTTTGCGGGCATGCACTGCCAAGATCTTCTCGCGCCCCTTGATATCGGGATTGCTGACCGTGATCTGCCGGTCGAACCGGCCCGGACGCAGCAAGGCCGGGTCCAGCACATCCTTGCGGTTGGTGGCCGCGATGATGATCACGCCCTCATTCGCCTCGAACCCGTCCATCTCGACCAAAAGCTGGTTCAAGGTCTGTTCGCGTTCGTCATTGCCGCCGCCCATGCCAACACCCCGGGCACGGCCCACAGCGTCAATCTCGTCGATGAAAACGATGCAGGGCGCATTCTTCTTGGCCTGCTCAAACATGTCGCGGACACGGGACGCGCCCACACCAACAAACATTTCCACAAAGTCGGAGCCAGAGATCGTGAAGAACGGCACCCCCGCCTCACCCGCAATTGCACGGGCGAGAAGCGTCTTGCCGGTGCCCGGAGGGCCAACCAGCAGCGCGCCCTTCGGGATCTTGCCGCCAAGTCGCGAGAACTTCTGCGGGTTCCGAAGGAACTCGACGATTTCCTCAAGCTCTTCCTTGGCCTCATCGATGCCCGCAACGTCGTCAAACGTCACACGCCCCTGCTTTTCGGTGAGCAGTTTCGCACGGCTTTTGCCAAAGCCCATCGCCCCGCCTTTCCCGCCGCCCTGCATCCGGTTCATGAAAAAGATCCAGACCCCGATCAGCACGAGGAAGGGCAGGAAGGTCATCAGAACCGACATCATCCCCGATTGCGCCTGCGGCTCGGCCTGAATATCGACACCCATGGCCACCAACTGCCGCGTCAAGTCTTCGCTGATCACAGCGCCTTCGGGCATGATCGCGAAGGTCGAGCTGCCGTCCTTGCCCTTGATCGTGATCTGCTCACCGTCCATGACCACGGCGGCGACCTTGTCATTGGCGACTTCTTTCAGAAATTCCGAATAGCTCAGCTCGCGTGAGGACAGCGCATTCTGGCCGCCGGTGAAAAGCTGGAACAACGCCATGAGCAGCACCAAAAGCACAACCCAGAACGCGACGTTACGCATATTGCCCACGAGGCATCTCCTGTTTGACCCGCTTATCCCTCAGGGCAGCGGCCTTTCCCCAAGATAGACTTTTGCTGCCGGGGTTCAATGCGATAGTCCGAAAAGGTGAAAGCTCCGCTCGATCCGGGCCTCTGCACCGCCCAGAAACCCGGCAAGCGGGGCCGCCAGAAGCTGATCGCCCTGCCACAGACCCGGCGTCACCAGCAAAACCTCACGCGGAAGGCCCGTCGCCCGCCAGTCCGGGCACAGCGGCAGACCCTCGACCCCCAATACGCGCACTTCACCAGCTGCACCTTTGACCTGCCACCGCCCGTCCCACAGTTGACCCAGGGCAACCGGCCCGCCCACAGCGCGTGGCTCGCGCATCAGCCAGCCCTTGCGGAACCGGCACCCCGAAAGCGTCGCATCCCGCCCCTCGGCCATCGCCGCCATCAGCCGCGACAGGTCCGCCGCCCTTGGCACCCCTTCAGATCCAGCCAGCCAGATCATCGCCGCCCGGACCAGCTGTCGCCGCACTTCCACTGGCTCGTCCCAAAGGCCCGCATCGATCAAAAGCGCCCCCGCTTCTTCGCGGACCAACCGCCCAGCCACCCCTGCGACCTGCGCTGCCACTGCCGCCTGCGCCTCGGCCAGATGCCCGGCCACCTCGGTCAGCCGCTCCGCTGTGATCCCAAGCGGGGCGAGCGCCGCAAGCGCCCGCCGGGCGCGGGTCCGGGTGAACCTCTCGTTGTCATTCGTTGGATCGTCGATCCAGGCAATGCCCCGACCCCTTAGCCAGTCGCGCAACTCCTCCCGCCCTGCCGCCAGTAAAGGGCGACAGAACCGGACACCATCATCCTCCCACGACGCCCGCATCCCCGACAGCCCGGCAAGCCCACCGGCCCGCGCCAGCCCCATCAGAACCGTCTCGGCCTGATCGTCCCGCGTATGGCCCAAGGCCACAACCCCAATGCCCCGCTCCCGCGCCCAACCTGCGATCAGCCCAAGCCGCGCCTGTCGCGCCGCATCCATCAGATTGCCTTGCACCGTGCCATGCTGCCAGACCCGGACCTCGTGCCGCACCCCCAGCGCCGCACAATCCGTCGCCACCTTGGCCGCCTCATCCGTGCTTTCCGCCCGCAGCCGATGATCCACTGTCACCGCTTCGACCGCAAACCCCACCCGCAGTGTCAAATGCAGAAGGGCGAGGGAATCCCCCCCGCCCGACAGCGCCACTCCAATGGTTTGCGCAGGCGGCAGCCCGGCGCGGATCAGCCCGATCAGACGATCCTCAGCCCCTACTGGCACCCCAGCCCCTGCATCGCCACAGTCGATTGCGTGGCCGCTATGCTGCCGGGGAAGCGCGCGCCGACCTCGCCCAAGGTCACGCAAGCCTCGGGCACCTGACCCAGCGCGCCCAACCCTTCGCCCAGCTTCAGCAAGGCATCCGGCGCAAAGGGTCCCTCAGGATTGGCGTTGAACGCATCCAGATAGGCCCGTGCCGCGTTCGAAGTATCACCCAACTGGTTCAACGCCTCGCCGCGCAGGAACAGTGCCTCGGGCACCAACGGCCCACCGGGATAGGCCTGGGAATAGGTGCCAAACAAATCCGCCGCCCCAGCAAAGTCGCTTTGGCCATAGACTTCCTTGGCGCGGTCGAAATCTTCCTGTTCGGCCACGGCAAGTTCAACCCCGGTCCCGGTATCAGTGCCAGTTTCGGTACCCGCAGCCAAAGGATCGGCAGCCGCCACGCCGGTTTCCCCCAGAACCGAGGTCGCGCCCAGGTTCGCCGGATCGCAGCCGTCGGTCACTTCGCACAAGCGGTATTCCAGATCGCCAACCCGGTTGGTCCCGTCCGAGACCACCCGGTTCAGTTTCAACTCGATCTCTTCGGTCTGCGCGTTCAGACGCGCAAGCTCGGCCTCGATCGTATCCATCCGCGTCAGCGCATCGCCCCCGGCACTGCCATTGGCAGCAGCCCCACTGGCGACAAGCTCGGCCTTCAGCGCGTTGAACTCGGCCGCAAGTTGGCCAAGCTCAACCCGGATGTCGGCCAGGGTCTCGGCCCGGTCCTGAGCATGGCTCAGGACCGGCAGAAGACAAAGGATCAAAGACAGGCCAAGCCGACGCATCAGGTCAGGCCCCCGCGCCTGCCGACAGCACCGTCACGGCGCGACGGTTCTTGGCATAGCAGGACTCTTCCGAGCAGATCGCCAGCGGGCGTTCCTTGCCATAGCTGATCGTGCGCAGCCGGTTGGCCGCGATGCCTTGGCTGATCAGGAAGTTCTGCACCGCCGCCGCGCGCCGCGCGCCCAGCGCAAGGTTGTATTCCCGCGTGCCTTGCTCGTCGGCATGGCCTTCGATGATCGCGGCATAGCCCGGGTTCTGCATCATCCACTGAGCTTGCGCCGCAAGAACGGTGCGCGCCTCGGCGGTCAGGGTCGACTGGTCAACCTCGAACAGCACCCGGTCACCGACCGTCTGGTTGAAATAGGCGATAGAGGTGGGGTTCGACGGATCACCCAGACCCGTAGTGTCGATCCCGCCCGCGCCCCCGGCACCACCAGCCCCGCCCGCCCCATAGCGGTCAGGATTGTTACAGGCGGCAAGGCCAAGGACGGCGATGAAAAGCAGCGACTTTCCGACGATAGACATGGATTTCTTCCTTCTTATTGGCTCGATTGGCGTCACATTAGCAGCTTTGCAGGCCTTAGGGAATCGGCCCCGCATCACGAATTACGGCAAAAGAGGCGACCAGGCCGGGTCCGAGGCCGGGCCATCGGTCGGGATCTCTTTCAGGTTCCGCCCGGTGATATCGACCGACCACAGACTTGCCTGCCCCTCGCCCCCACTGGTCTCGCGGGTGAACATCAACACGCGGCCATTCGGCGCCCAGGTCGGGCCTTCGTCCAGGAAGCTTGCGGTCAAAAGCCGCTCTTCCGTGCCATCGGCGCGCATGACGCCAATGTGGAACCGGCCCGCGTTCTGCTTGGTAAAGGCGATGTAATCGCCGCGCGGCGACCAGACCGGCGTGCTGTACCGTCCCTCGCCCCCCGAAATCCGCGTCCCTTCGCCACCCGAGGCAGGCATCACATAGACCTGCGGTACGCCCGTCCGGTCGCTCTCAAACGTGATCTGGCTGCCATCCGGGCTAAAGCTTGGGGCGGTCTCGATCGACGGCGCATTGGTCAGCTGGGTCAACTGCCCGCTGCTCAGCGACAAAAGATAGATGTCCGAGTTTCCACCCCGTTCCAAGCTGAACACAGCCGAACCCCCATCCGGCGAAAACCGGGGCGCAAAGGTCATCGTCCCGTCCTGCGCATCCAGCGTCTGGCGGGCAAGGCTGCCCACGTCCAGCAGCGTGATCTGGGGAAAGCCGGTCTCATAGCTGGTATAAAGGATCCGGTCCCCCTGCGGCGAAAAGCGCGGGGCCAGCACGATGGTCGAACTGTCGGTCAGATAGGCGACATTCGCCCCGTCATAATCCATCACCGCCAGCCGCTTCAGCCGCTTGTCCTTCGGCCCGGCCTCGCTGACGAACACCACCCGGCTGTCAAAATAACCACCCTCGCCGGTGATCTTGGAATAGATCACGTCCGAAACCTTGTGCGCCATCCGCCGCCAGCTGTCGGGCGTGCCCGCGAACTGCAACGCCGCCCCTTCCAGCACCTGCCCGTTGAACACGTCATAAGCGCGGAATTTCACCGTGATCCGGTCGCCCGACATGCTGACCGCCCCGGTGATCAGGACCTGAGCGTTGATCGCCTTCCAATCCTCAAACGCGATCCCGCCATCAAAGCTGGTGATCTTGCTGATCTGCGCCTCTTCCGGGATCGTGCGAAAAAACCCGGTCCCCTCAAGGTCCGAGGTCACAACCCCCGAGATCGCCGCCGCATACTCCCCCGCCCCGCCCTCATCAATAAAGGTCGGCACCGCGATGGGCATCGGTTCGATGACACCTTGATCAAAAGTGATGCTGGGCCTCTCATAGTCTTGCGCCATTGCCGCGCCTGCAAACCCGAACGTCGCAGCTACCACTACGAGCTGCGCAAGAAGTCCGCGAAGTAAGATCATATGCCTCATGCTCCGTTCTTTCTTATCTCTTGTCTCTCGTCTCTCGGCTTCGGTTCCACACTCGGCGGACGTATACGTCCTGGTGAACCGCTCGAGCAAGTAAGCACAGCGATCACCGCAGCCTCATACTGTTTGCATCGAATTCCATCTCGAACTCGCGCCAGGTCTCATACTTCTCCGGGGGCAGCGGAATTCCGCCGTCTTGATACGCTCTAAAGATCGCGCGTTTCGCAGCAGCCAGAGCGGTGCTCGTCGCCGCGTCACTTGGACTGTCTGCCTCCAGCAATTCAACCGAGATTGGGGCTCCTTCGGGCGAGAAAATGACGAGGACCTTGATCGTCGTACTCAAGACGTCGGTCGAAGCTGCGCCAAGATTCCATTTCGGTTGTATGGCGCTCTTGATATTGCCCATCTCGCCCCCCGTCAGCGGCGGCCCCTGCGGCAAGTCCTGCCCGCCGGTATCGACGGGTTCCTCGACCGGCACATCTACCGCTTCGCCAAGCAGATCATCAATCGACGCCTCACTCGGCTGATCCTCGACCGGCTGGTCGCTCGTGGTATCCGCAACCGGGTCGGGCGCAGGTTCGGGTTCAGGCGCCGGATCAGGCTTCGGCTCCGGCGGCTTCTCGGGCCGCGCCTTCGGCCTGATCGAGGTCGTCATCCCGGTCGGCGCATCCTGATCGGTGTTGGCCTCGGTCTCCACCACGTCGCCGGTATCTTCCGGCACGGTTTCCGTGGTCGGCTGATCCTCGATCACCACGTCCGCCGCCGGGTCCTCAGACACCGCAGGGGTCGGATTGTCCGAGGTATCGGCTTCAGTCGTCACCTCGACCGGCTGCGGCGCAACAATCGCCTCCGCCTCGGGCAATGGGCTTTCCTCGGTCGAAACCGACGGCAAAGGCTGCTCTTCCGCCGCCACCGGCACCTCGGGCTGCGGTTCTGGCTGCGGGTCAGGCTCAGGCTGCGGGTCAGGTTCCGGCTTCGGCTCTGGCGCAGGCTCGGGCAATACGGCAGGCTCCGGCTCAGGCTGCGGTTCCGGCTTAGGCTCGGGCTTCGGTTCTGGCTTGGGTTCAGGCTTCACCGGGGCCGGTTCCTCGGCAGGCTTCAGCGTCGCCGCCGCCTGCAGGGCATCGAACTCGGCACTCGTCACCATGCTGACCGAGGTCACGATCATTTCCGGCGTCGGCTGGGCGGGAAACAGCCAATCGCCCAGCAGCACCCACAGGATCAACCCCGCGTGCCCCACTGCCGAAACCACTGTGCCCATCTGCACCGGCATCCCTTACGCCTCAGCCGCCCGTATCAGGTTGAGACGCAGCGCCCCCGCCAAAGCTTGGCCCTGCGGCATCGGTCACCAGACCAATTTCGTTGAATCCGCCCGCGTTCAAGGCCCCCATGACCTGCGCCACGCGCTCATAGGACACCGACCCGTCCGCCCGCAAGAACACCTTGCGTGAGGTCCGCTCTTTCGCAATCGCCTCCAGCTTCGGCAACAATTCCTCATCGCCAATCGGCGTCGACTGCACCGCAAGCGAGCCATCTGCCGTGATCGTGATCGTCAGCGGCTCTTCCTGCTCGGTCGGCAAAGCCGTCGCCGCCGTCTCCGGCAGCTTGACCGGCACGCCTACTGTCAGCATGGGTGCGGCCACCATGAAGATGATCAACAACACCAGCATCACATCGACCATCGGCGTGATGTTGATCTCGCTCATCGCGGCAGACCGCCCCTTGCGGCGACCGCGCCGCCCGCCGCCGCCCGCCGATCCCGCAACGCCCATACCCATGGCTTACGCGTCCAGCTGGCGCGACAGGATCGTCGCGAATTCGTCGGCAAAGGCCTCATAGCCGCCCAGAACCCGGTCGATATCCGCCGAAAGCTTGTTGTAGAAAACCGCCGCCGGAATAGCCGCAACCAGACCCACGCCCGTCGCCAAAAGCGCCTCGGCAATGCCGGGAGCCACGACCGCAAGGTTGGTGTTCTGGCTGATGGCGATCTGCTCGAAAGAATGCTTGATCCCCCAGACCGTGCCGAACAACCCGATGAAAGTCGCCGTAGACCCCGTGGTCGCAAGGAAACTCAGGCCCCGGTTCATCAACTCGCTCTCGCGCGAAATCGCCACGTTCATCGCCCGGTCAATCCGCGACTGCGCGCCCGCGATCAGCCCCCCATCCTGCTTGTGACTGCGCCGCCACTCCAGCATCCCGGCCGCAAAGATCTTTTCTGACTGCCCCTGCGGTTCGCCGCCGATCTTCTCGAACAACTCGTCCAGGGGTTCGCCCGACCAGAAGGCCCGGTCAAACACGCTTGCCTCACCCCGCGCCCGGCGCAGTATAAGGTGCTTCTGGATGATGATTGCCCAACTCCAGAACGACATGATGAAAAGCATCAGCATGACGATCTTCACCGTCAGCGTCGCGCGGGCAAAAAGGGCGAGCATAGAGAAATCAATCTCCTGCGCCATCGCAAGGGTGTTCGTGTCCATACGCCTGCTCTTGTTGATCGGGCCGTTATTCGGCTCCGTTAGCACTGATTCTATCAAGATTGCAGGGAGAATGCCAACAGAACTCTGTGAACGGCAGGGTTTCGCCGGAATGTGACGGAAGATGTCACCCAGCCCGCCCCCAATTCTACCCTGCGGCTTCCTCTTGGCAAAAATACTCCCGCCGGAGGCACCTTCGGCCCGCTCCAGGCCCGACCAAAGATCAGTGCAAAGGCCCCGCCAGCCGCGCCCGCAATTCCGCCGGCATCCGCGCCGCATGGCCGTCATCGGTCAGACAGACCAGCGTCACCACCGCCACGAACAGCCGCTCGCCTCCACGCAGGACCACCTGCTCCAGCACCAACCGTGCCCCGCCAATCGCCTGCAAACTGGTCTCGACAACCAGATCATCGCCAAACTTTGCAGACCGGAGATAGTCCGCCTCAACCCGCCGCACGGCAAAGACCACACCTTCCGCCGCCCGCAGCGCCATCTGGTCGATGCCAAGCGAGGCGATCCACTCGCTCCGCCCGCGCTCGATGAACTTCAGGTAATTGGCGTAATAGACGATCCCGGCAAGATCGGTGTCTTCGTAATAGACGCGAATGCGAAACTGGTGCGGCATCGGGGCTTCCTGCTTTCACCGCAGGCTAGGGGCCGGATTGCGCCCCGGCAAGACAGAACTTGCAGCGCGGCAAGATGTTTAGAAACTCTAAACGACCACACGCAGCCCATTGATATCCCTCAATATCCGAAAAACACCCACCGTGGACAGTCACCCCGCCACCACCCGCGCCGCCAGCCGCAAAGCATGCACCTTGTCCCGCGCCACGTCCGGCAGCACCGGATCATAAGCCGCCCGGATCACCCCCGCGATCTCGGGCCGCAGGATCACCCTCTCCCCCACCCGCGCCAGCGGAGAGGACCCCGCAAAAGCCCGTTCCGACCAAAGCAGGATCACCTGCACCGCCTGCGCCAAGGCCAGCGTCTCCGCCGGCACCTCGGTCAGCGCCTCATCCATCCGCAAGAACACGAGCGCCGCCCGAATTGCCCCATCCGCCTCGACCCGATAGGTCCGGTACTGGTTCGCCCCGGCTACCTTCAGTCGCCCCACAACCCCGGCAAGGTCGGGCACCAACCCCTCAAGGTTCGGCACCGCCAAAAGCTCGTCCCAGTCGCGGAAGCAGAAGATCATCAGGTTCGCACCCAACTCCGGATCGGCCTCAGCCATCTTGTGACCCGCCAAGACCACCACGGCCTCGATCGCCCCCTTGAACGCAGGCAAGCTCGCCTCGGCCACGCCAAAAACCACCGGCACAATCGGCCGCCGCCAGCGCGCGCACAGATACGCCCCATCGCCCCGAGTGAACAAAGCCTCGACGTCACTCGCTTGCATACCACTCTCCGCGCCACTTTACCGCCCGCTACCCCGCCTCAAAACGAAGAACAAGCCCAACGCTTTCTCTTCCCCAAATATCCTCGGGGGGAAAGCCAATCTATCGGCTTTGGGGGGCGAAGCGCCCCCATGCCCGAGGAGGAGGCGCAAGCCCGACGACGAGACAAGGAAAACGCGCCGAAGGCGCTCCGTTTACTTCGCCTCGAACAGATCCGCCTGCCCCGGACCTTTCGGCGCCTCCAGCCCCAGATGCCGCCAGGCCTTGGCCCCCAGCATCCGCCCGCGCGGAGTGCGCAGGATCAGGCCCTGCTGCAAGAGATACGGCTCGATCACCTCTTCAATCGCATCGCGAGGCTCCGACAAAGCCGCTGCAATCGTCTCCACCCCCACCGGCCCGCCGCCATAGTTCTCGGCCAACAGGATCAAATACCGCCGGTCGGCCCCATCCAGCCCCAGATGATCCACCCCCAGCCGGGTCAGCGCCCGGTCGGCCAGCGCGCGGGAAATCCGCCCGCCCTCCTCGACCAGCGCGAAATCCACCACCCGGCGCAGCAAACGCCCCGCGATCCGGGGCGTGCCCCGCGCACGACGGGCAATCTCGCGACACCCCTCGGCTTCCGCCTGCACCCCCATCAGCCGCGCCCCCCGCGTCACGATCTCGAACAACTCCGCTTCCGAGTAAAACTCCAGCCGCGTCGGAATCCCGAACCGGTCGCGCAAGGGCGTCGTCAACAACCCCAACCGCGTCGTCGCCCCGACCAGCGTAAACGGCTGCAGATCGATCCGCACCGTCCGCGCCGCCGGCCCCTCGCCGATCACCAGATCCAGCGCGAAATCCTCCAGCGCCGGATACAGCACCTCTTCCACGATGGGCGACAGCCGGTGAATTTCGTCGATGAACAGCACATCGCGCGGTTCCAGATTGGTCAGGATCGCCGCCAGATCGCCCGGTTTCGCCAGCACCGGCCCCGAGGTCATCCGGAACCCCACCCCCAACTCCCGCGCCATGATCTGCGCCAGCGTCGTCTTCCCCAACCCCGGAGGCCCATGAAACAGCGTATGATCCATCGCCTCGCCCCGCATCCGGGCGCTTTCGATGAACACCGCCAGATTGGCCCGCGCATCCGCCTGCCCGATAAACTCGGCCAACATCTGCGGCCGCAAAGCGCGGTCGGTATCCTCGGGCAGCCGGTCAGGGCGCAGGGTGGGGTCGGAAGTCAATTCTTGTTCAACCCCCATGAACGGGTGTGCAATCGCGTCTTCCAGTTGGCTTCCAGCGCCTGAACATCTGCCGCATCCGCATCATGCAGCAAGAGTTGCAGAATGGAAAACCGGAACGATGACGTGTCCCGTTGCCCAAGCTCTGCCGTCACCCCTTTGTCCTTGGCAACATGTGCGCGCCAGCGGCCAAGCAGGTTCTCGGCCCCATAGGCCGAGCCGACATACCGCGCGCCGTCTTTCTCATCGGTGATTAGGTAAACACCACGCCAACCCGCCAGTCTGGCTGCGTGGTCGCGCGGCAGCACACGCAGGTCGTCGGTCGACACCACGAAGTCTCGCCAGTCCGGAGGGGGCGGCGAAAAGCGCGCATCCCGCTTGATTTCCAGAACAGCCAGCTTGGTGTTCTCGGCCAGCCGCATGTAGGCGCGCCCTGGCGTGCGCTGGACGATCAACCGTCCCTTAAGTTCAGAAAGCTCGGTCAAGGGGACAAGGTCGAACACCGCACGACCGTCGCGACCCGAGTCAGTCGCAAGTTGCGAAAAACTCCTGCCGCGGTATCGCTCCTCTACGGCCTTGCGACGGGGATCAGCGTCCAGTTCAAGTGCTGTAAGCTCACGCCATCCCGCTATTCGATACATTCCAACGAAATAGGCCTCGCTGTTGGTTCCTACCACAAAGCTAGCGGCGAGTTTGCGGCGCTTCAAAGTCGCTTCCGGTCCGGGAGGGTGATTGTCCTGATAGGCTTCAAACAGGTCCGGATAGTCGTCGACCAGCGCCATAAGGGCATTCTTTTCATGCGATTGCACCGGAGTATGCAACATCACCGCGACATCGCGCGGATCAAAGCCGGACAGTGTCAGGAGCGCGGTGAACTCCATTCCCTACCTCGGCGCCAGCATCTTCAGCGCCGCCCTAATCAGCGTGGCGGCATCCGCGTCAGGCTGATCCCCCGCCACGGTAGCCACCGCCTGCGCTGCATCCCCCTGACCATACCCAAGGTTCACCAGCGCAGACAATGCATCGGCGGTCGAAGCGGCACGCTTCGTGGCCCCCTCATCAGCCCTGACGGGCTTCTTCGGTGCGGGAGCGGGTTCCACCACCAGATCCTCGGCCTCAGCCTTCACCGACAGCCCAACCCCCGCCGCCATCACGCCCGGAGCCTTGGCCTTCAGCTCCAGAATGATCCGCTGCGCCAGTTTCGGCCCCACTCCGGGGGCCGCCTGCACGGCCCGGGCATCACCCAAAGTGATCGCCCGCGCCGTCCCTTCCGCGCCCAAGGTCCCAAGGATCGCCATCGCGGCCTTAGCCCCCACGCCTTGCACGGTCACCAGCAACCGGTGCCATTCCTTCTCCAGCATGGTCGGGAAGCCAAACAGCTGCAGCAGATCCTCGCGCACCAGAAGTTCGGTATAAAGCGAGACCGCCTCGCCCAGACCCGGCAACCCGGCCAGCGTCCGGTCGTTCACATGCACGATATATCCCACCCCGCGCACGTCGATCAGCACATGGTCAGCGCCCCGCCAGTCAAGTCTCCCGGAAATCCGCCCAATCATCCTGCCGCCCTCATCGCCGCCTGCAACCGGCCCGCGCTTTGCAAATGGTGCGCATGGCAGATCGCCACCGCCAGCGCATCCGCCGCGTCCGCACCCGCAATCTTGACCCCCGGCAGGTGCAGCTTGACCATGTGGTCGACCTGAACCTTCGCCGCATGGCCCACGCCCACCACGGTCTTCTTCACCGCGTTCGGTGCATATTCCCCGACGGCCAACCCGAACTGTGCCGGGACCAGCAGCGCAATCCCCCGCGCCTGCCCAAGTTTCAGCGTCGCCACCGCGTCCTTGTTGACAAAGGTATGTTCCACCGCCGCCGCTTCGGGCTGCCAGGCGGCAAACACCGCTGTCAACTGGCTGTGCAAGGACAAAAGTCGCTGCGCCAGATCACCATCCTCGCCAGCCGAATGGCAGATGCCGTTCGCGACATGCGTCAGCCGCGATCCGGCCACGTCGATCACGCCCCAGCCGAGGTTCCGCAAGCCCGGATCAATGCCGATGACGCGCATCCCTGCCCCTGTTCTGCTCATGCCAAGGATTAGCACGAAAAGCGAACATCCGCCAATGGCTTTCCGTTTAGCCCCCGTCAAGAGCTGGTTCACTTTGCACTTGCGGAAACCGACGCCTTGCGGCAGAAAAGCGACAGAACTGGCAAACGCTTCAGGAAGCTGCTGATAAAGATAACAAATTCGCGACGCCAGTCATGCGTATGCCGCATGGCGGGAATGCTATTCCTTACCTTGCTTTGCACCTGCAGCAAGATTATCTGGCAGGACAAGGAGGAATAACCCTCCGGTTTGAGCAGTATGAATGTAAGGATGAAAGCCATGGCCGCTGTCGATACGACCCGCCCGGCGCCCTTTGGCGCCATCACCACCTACCGTGCAATCAATGCCCTGTCGCGCGCAGCTCGCGTGGTTTCGGCTTGGAACGATGCCCGCGCCACCCGCGCTGCGCTTGGCAAGCTTTCGGATCGTGAGCTTGACGATATCGGCCTGTGCCGCGCCGACATCGACACCATCACGCGCTAAGCTTTCGGTCTGGTCGGGGTTGGCAAGTCCAGCCCCGAAGACCAAAGCGAGAAATGACAAGGGCCGCCTCAAGAAGGAGCGGCCCTTTTGCATTCGTCCGATAGGGTGCCTCAGCCCTCCAGCAGCGACCGCAGCTGAGACGAGACCCACAGCGTCACCGGGTCGGCCCGCATCATCCAGGCACCAACCGGATCAATCCCGTCGCCCGACGCCAAGGCACTGACGCGGCTTTCATAGGTTTGGGCACCAATATAGTAGTGAATGGTTCCCTTAAGCACGATGCCGACCACCGCCGCAAAAACCAGCGGCTTGACCAGTTTCAGCGCTCGCCAGCCGCCTTTGGCCGGAGTCGCCCGGCTGACAGTCCCGGCTGCTTCGAACCCATAGCCCTTGGCATGGGTCTTCTCGATGCGCGAAACGCGGCTGTAGAAATCGTTCAGATTCGGGTCAACCCACATGATCATCACCCAGAGATTAAGCTCTGCACCGTCACCAACACCGAATCTCTATGGCGAGATTGCGGCATTTCTTCATAGCGCCGAATCTTTATGGCGAGATTGCGGCATTTTTCATTCCAGCATCCCAGACCCCCTTGAGTCAAGGATTGTCCACGATTTCACTGCTTATCCAGAACAAGGGTGGACCATTCCCCGATATCGTCGCGGGCCTGCAAACAAAGACCTGCCGCGACATAGGCCGCCGTCACCGCCTCTGCCTGCACCGCAAGAAGACCCGACAGAATTGCTCTTCCCCCGGTTGCCAAACTTGCGCCGATGCCGGGGGCAAGCTCGATCAGCGGCCCTTTCAGGATATTTGCAAAGATCAGGTCAAAGGGCGACGCCGCCTGAATCCGCCGATGCTGCAGCCCCGCCGCCTCCAAACAGCCGATCCGGCCCGACAGCCCGTTGATCGCGACATTGGCCTCGGCCACATCCACCGCCACCCGGTCGATGTCGCTGGCGATGACCAGCGCGTCCGGCAAGGTCGCCGCCGCCGCCATCGCCAGCACCGCCGTGCCGCAGCCGATATCGGCAACCTTTGCGGGCTGGAACCCCGCGGTCAACAGCCGGTCAAAGGCCAGCAGACACCCCAGCGTCGTGCCGTGGTGCCCTGTCCCAAACGCCACCGTCGCCTCGATCTGCAACGGCACGCGCCCCGGTCCGGTTGGCACCTTGTCAGCATCATGGCTGCCAAAGACAAAGAACCGCCCCGCCTCGACCGGTGCCAGCTCCCGCCGCACTTTGGCGACCCAGTCGATCTCCGGAATTTCCGACACCGCAAAATTCTTGGCCCCAAAGGCCATCGCCAGCACTTCCAGCAGCACCTGATCCGGCGCTTCCAGAAAATACCCACCCACTTCCCACAGGCCCGAGCCATCCTCGATCTCGAAGACCCCGACACCAATCGGCTCAGGCGCCATCCGCTCCATCGCGGCGGCCAAGCCTTGGGCCGCCTCTTCACCGGGCAGCGTGGTCAAGGCGGAATAGGTGGGCATGCGCAGGCCTCGTGGAATTCGGGGGCGGGGTTCCGGGGCCGGATAGCCCCGGCCCCGCCTGCGGTCAAGCCGTGACGCCAGTCCCGATCGGGCACGTCACCCCGGTCCCGCCAATCCCGCAATAGCCGCCGGGGTTCTTGGCCAGATACTGCTGGTGATAATCCTCGGCGAAATAGAACGTCGGCACCGGCACGATCTCTGTCGAGATCGCCCCCATCCCCGCCGCCTTCAGCGCCGCCGCATAGACGGCTTTCGACGCCACCGCCGCTTCGGCCTGCTCCGCCGTATAGGTGTAAATCCCCGACCGATAGGTCGAGCCCACATCATTCCCCTGCCGCATGCCTTGGGTCGGGTCATGCCCTTCCCAGAACAGTTTCAACAGCCCCTCATAGCTGATGACCGCCGGGTCATAGATCACCCGCACCACCTCATTATGGCCGGTCAGCTGCGTGCAAGTCTCCTTATAGGTCGGGTTCGGAGTATACCCCCCCGCATAGCCCACCATGGTCAGCCAGACGCCGGGGGTCTGCCAGAACTTCCGCTCCACCCCCCAGAAACAGCCCATCCCGAACATCGCCTCGGCCATCCCCTCGGGCACCGGCGATTTCAGCGGCAACCCCGACAGGAAATGTGTCTCCGCCGTAGGCAAAGGCTCCGCCCGCCCCGGCAAGGCATTCCCGGGGGTCACCATTTCCATCTTCGACTTCATCGCAAAGAACATCGCTTCCTCCATTGTCCCGCTGGAATATAGGCCAAACCCGCCAAAACCCCAGAGCCGATCAGGTTACACCGGATCACCTTGCCTTGACCCCGCTGCAACACCCCGCCCAAGCTTTTCATCTGTCCTAAAACATCCCCGCCGGAGGCACCGACCCTAGCCCCCGGACCCATCCTCACAAACCCGGAACTCCACCTCCCCATCGCCCGAACCGAACCGCTCCATCGTCGCAGTTTCCAGATCGATCAGATACCCATCGCCCCCAAGGTTCCGCGTGCAGCACCCGTCGCAATCGGCATCTGAACAAAGGTCGATCACCTCCACCTCGATCTGCCGTTCTCCCTGCCGCAATTCCAGCACCTTCATCCCAAGGCTGGCCCAGTCCTTCTCATGCACCGCCGCGATATTGTGCGCCGCCACCCATTCCCTGCTCTGCGCCTCGGCCAGCCCATAAAACTGCCCCGCCCAAGTGCAGCCATTATAGGCAATGCACTCCTCGCTGCCCGGCTCTGGATATGAGGTGTAACTGGTCAGCGCCGCCTTGCGCCATTCAGTCTCGCAGTCCTGCGCCGCTGCGGATGCGGTCAGCAGTAGAGCCAGTGCGACTGCTACTACTGGCACCCTCCGGACCAAATGCTGCAAGATGTCTATCCCCCCTTCACAAAAAGATCTGCGGATAGATTTACACCGCCAGTTTGCCGACTCCGGTCGTCATGCGCGGCGCACCCTGACCTCTTGAACAAGATGCCTTGCCTGATCGAGGTCGATCCCAAGACTGCGGGCAACGCTGCGGGTTAGAACACTGTCGGTCTTGCTGGATCGAAGTGCGACAAACTCCGCGACAGCCCGCAGCCTCGCCTGCTGGAAGGGCTCGCAAAACTTCGACAACTCATCAGTCCTCATCTTAAAATGTTGCCGCAACGCCTTGCGAATGGAAATTTCATCGAACCCCATGCCCTGAAGGCGCAGTCCATACGCGTGCCGATCCTCTTCGGCACGAGGCGGAAAATCTTGCTCGTCAGTACTTTCCAAAATCATCTGGCTCTCCAAGATCAGGCCCGAAAATTACACGAGCCTGGTAACTTCCTCACAAAAAACTCTGCGGATCAATATCCACCGCCAGCCGCACATTCGTCGGCACCTTGAACTGCCCCAACCACTCCGCCAAGGCCGCCTGCAAGGGCGCACCCTTCTCGGCCTTCACCAACAGCCGCACTCGATGCCGCCCCCGGACCCTTGCAATCGGCGCGGGGGCTGGCCCCCAGACCTCTGCCCCGATCCGGCGCAAAGGCTCCACCCGCCGCGCCAACTCCGTCCCAAAATCAAACACCTGCGCCACATCGGGCGATGACAGGATGATCCCCGCCATCCGCCCATAGGGCGGCACGCCCGAGGCCCGCCGTTCCGCCGCTTCCGCCGCCCAGAACGCCTCTTCATCGCCGCCCAGAATGGCCCGGATCACCGGATGTTCGGGCTGGTGGGTCTGCAACCAGGCCTCACCCTTCCGTTCCGCCGTCCGACCCGCCCGGCCCGCCACCTGCCGCATCAGCTGAAACGTCCGTTCCGCCGCGCGCAGGTCCGACCCCTGCAAGCCAAGGTCCGCGTCGATCACGCCAACCAGCGTCAGAAGCGGAAAGTTGTGCCCTTTCGACACGATCTGCGTGCCGATGATGATATCCGCCCCACCCGCCGCGATGCTGGCAATCGCCTCTTTCAAGGCGCGGGCCGACCCGAACAGGTCCGATGACAGCACCGCCAGCCGCGCCTTCGGGAACCGCGCCGCCACTTCCTCGGCCAGCCGTTCCACCCCCGGCCCGACCGCCGCCATCCGCCCCTCGACCCCGCAGGCGGGGCAAGCCACCGGCACCGGCTTGGTCGCCCCGCATTGGTGGCACATCAGGCGTTTCTGGAACCGATGCTCCACCATCCGCGCGTCGCACTGGTCGCAGCCCAGCTGATGCCCGCAGGCCCGGCACAGGGTCACCGGGGCATAGCCGCGACGGTTCAGGAACAACAGCGCCTGCTCCCCCCGCGCCACCGTGGCCTCGACCTTCCCCGCCAAGGCCGCCGAAATCCACCGATCCCCCGCCAGCTTTTCGGCCCGCATGTCAATGGCCGACATCACCGGCAATTCCGCCGCCCCGAACCGGCTGCCAAGGTCCAGCCGCCGATACTTCCCCGCCTCGACATTGGCCCAGCTTTCAAGCGACGGCGTGGCCGAGGCCAAGACCACCGCCGAACCCGCAATTGCCGCACGCAGAACCGCCATGTCGCGGGCGTTGTACAGAACTCCGTCCTCCTGCTTGTAAGACGAGTCATGCTCCTCATCGACGACGATTAGCCCAAGGTCCTGAAACGGCAGGAAAAGGGCGGACCGAGCGCCGACCACCAGCCCCGCCTCGCCCTCCGCCACCATCCGCCAGAGCCGCCGCCGCTCGGTCATCGTGATCCCGGAATGCCACTCCGCCGGCTTCGCCCCAAACCGCGCCTCGACCCGCGTCAGAAACTCCGCCGTCAAAGCAATCTCCGGCAACAAGACCAACGCCTGCCGCCCCGACCGCAAACACTCCGCCACCGCCTCCAGATAAACCTCGGTCTTCCCCGACCCGGTCACCCCTTTCAGCAGCGTCGCCGAATACCCCCCCATGGCGACAGCGGCGACCAAGGCATCCCCCGCCGGAACCTGATCCCCCTCCAGCCGCATTCCCTTATCGGCCTTCAAGCGCGGATAGGGCGTATCCCGTGGCGCATCCTCCTCCGCCACAACCCCCAGCTTGACCAGTCCCTTCACGACCGACGCGCCACAGCCCGCCGCCTCGGCCAGCTCGCCAATCGTCACCGGCGCGCCGCCAAACTCCCGCAACGCCTCCACCACCCGGTGCCGCGCATCCGTCAACTGATTGGGCACCGCCCCGCTCAGCCGATACACCCGCCGCACCGAAGCAGGCTCCCCCAACCCCGGAGCCCGCGTCGCCAGCCGCAACATCGCCGCCAGCGGCGTCAGCGTGTACTCCGCCGCCCGCGCCAGGAACGACCGCAACTCCGCCCGCATCGGCCGCGCGTCCAGCACCCGCCCCACCGGCCTGATCTTCGCCGGATCCCAGCCCCCGGCACCCGGCCCCCAGACCACGCCCAGCACCCGGCGCGGCCCCAGTGGTACCTCGACGAAATCGCCGTCGCCGCACCCCCCTTCAGGCGCGCGATAGTCCAGCACGCGCCCCCCCAATGCGCCACTTAGGGGCTCGGTCGTCAGCACCCCGACCAGATCCCCCGCCTGATAGACCCGATCCGCCAAGCCGCCACCTTTCCCTTGCATCCCGTTTGGGGTAAACCCCACCCCAACCCCATACAACCCTTCACCAAGGACCGCCCCCATGAAATTCTTCATCGACACCGCCGACGTTGATGCCATCCGTGAGCTTCACGACCTTGGCATGGTGGACGGCGTCACCACCAACCCCTCGCTGATCCTGAAATCCGGCCGCGACATCATCGAGGTCACCAAGGAAATCTGCTCTTTCGTCACCGGCCCCGTCTCTGCCGAAGTCGTCGCCCTGACCGCGCCTGAGATGATTGCGGAGGGCCGCAAGCTTGCCGCCATCGCCCCCAATATCGCCGTCAAAGTCCCGCTGACCTGGGACGGGCTGAAAACCTGCAAGGTTCTGTCGTCTGAAGGCTTCATGGTCAACGTCACCCTTTGCTTTTCCGCCAACCAGGCGCTGCTGGCCGCCAAAGCCGGGGCAACCTTCATCTCGCCCTTCATCGGGCGGCTGGATGACATCAACCTCGACGGGCTGGACCTGATCGGCGACATCCGCACGATCTATGACAACTACGACTTCCAGACCCAGATCCTCGCCGCCTCGATCCGGTCGGCCAACCACGTCAAAGACTGCGCCCTGATCGGCGCCGATGTGGTGACCGCCCCCCCGAATGTCATCAAGGCGCTGGCAGGCCATGTGCTGACCGACAAGGGGCTGGAGCAGTTCATGAAGGACTGGGCGAAGACCGGTCAGAAGATCATCTGACGCTTGCCGGGTGGGGCACGACCCCACCCCGTAGGCCGGGGTTCACCCCGACTCCCCCGGCGCAACTTCAACCCGTAGCAACTGTCTTTCACGCGGCCATCTTTCGGTAGTCTTTTCCGTCCCGGAGCATTGCATTGAGGATGGTGAGGAGCTTTCTTGCGCAGGCTGTTAGGACGAGCTTTAGGGGTTTTCCTGTGGCTTGCAGTCTTGCGCGGAAGGCTT
>CANNIA010000028.1 GCA_947504705.1 Paracoccaceae bacterium | reverse complement strand
GAAAAGCTTGGAATTAAATCGGAATTCGTTCGCGGCAAGCGGGTGACCGACAAGGCGACCGTGCAGGTGGTCGAGATGGTCCTCTCGGGTCTGGTGAACAAGCGGATCGTGCAGGCGATCATGGATGCGGGCGGTCGGGCCGTGGGCATTTCCGGCAAGGACGACGACCTGATGGTGTGTGAGGCGGATGATCCCGAGCTTGGCTTTGTCGGCCGCCCGGTCGAGATGAACGTGCAAGTGCTGCGCGACCTTTACAATGCGGGGATCATTCCGGTGGTGGCCCCGGTTGCGACGGGCATGAAAGATAACGAAACTTTCAACGTGAACGGCGATACGGCGGCCGGGGCGATTGCCGGGGCCTTGCAGGCGGACCGTCTTTTGCTTTTGACCGATGTGCCGGGCGTCAAGAACGCCGCTGGCGAGGTGATGACCCAGATCACGCCCGAGGAAATCCGGCAGATGACGGTGGATGGGGTGATTTCGGGGGGCATGATCCCCAAGACCGAAACCGCGCTGATGGCTTTGGAAAAGGGCACACGGGCGGTGACCATTATGGACGGCAAGGTTCCCAACGCCTGCCTGCTGGAGTTGTTCACCGACCATGGTGCCGGCAGCCAGATCCGGTCGACCGAGCCGCGGGTAAAACCGCATGGGCGACGTTGATCGGCGGGTGTGGCGATCTGCGCGTTAACCGGCTGAAACGGCAGCGTTTTTTCTGTCTTCCTTATGTCCTCCAAGCGTCTTGCTCCCGTCTTGCCCTGCGCAAGACGGGAGAGGGATTAACCATTCCCCCCGAATCGGGTGTATGAACCGGGCATGGAGCATGAAATCCTCTGGCGCTTTGGCAGCTTTCTGGCCCTTTTCGCCCTATTCGCGGGGCTGGAGGCACGGGTGCCGCGCCGCCTTCGCAGCCAGCCGCGCAGCCGCCGCTGGCCGACCAATCTGGCGTTCACCGTCCTGAACTCGGTCGCGCTGCGGGGGCTGGCGTTCCTGCTGCCGCTGCTGGCCATCGGTGCGGCGCTGGATGCTGAACGGCAGGGCTGGGGTCTGTTCAGCCATCTCGACTGGCCGGGCTGGGCCGAGGGGGTGGCGGCGATCCTGATCCTCGACCTCGCAATCTGGGCGCAGCATCTGGTGACCCACAAGGTGCCGTTCTTCTGGCGCTTTCACCGGGTCCACCATGCCGACCGCGATATGGATGTGACCACGGGGTTCCGGTTTCATCCGGTGGAGATACTTGGCTCGATGGTGCTGAAGATCGGGCTGGTCTATTTGCTGGGGCCTTCGGCGCTGGCGGTGATTGTGTTTGAAATCCTGCTCAGCGGCACCGCGCTGTTCAACCATGCAAATCTGGCGCTGCCGAAGGGGCTGGACCGGGTGGTGCGTCTGGTGCTGGTGACGCCCGATATGCACCGGGTACACCATTCCATTCACCGGGCCGAGCATGACAGCAATTACGGCTTTGCCCTGTCGCTTTGGGACCGGATTTTCCGCACCTATGTGCCAGAACCGAAGGCAGGGCATGAGGCGATGACGGTGGGGCTGGAATGGCAGGACGAAAGACCGGCAAGGATGGCATGGGCGCTGTGGCTTCCCTTTCGACGCTAGGGGCGGCTGTGGCTGCCGAGCAGTTGGAGATTCTGGGCGGCTTTGCCGTGGCCGAGGGGGAACAGGGTTTTCCGGCGGGAACGCGGACCTTGCTTTTGCTGGGGCCAAAGGAGCCGGGGTTTTGGCCGCACCTGACATTGCAGCCGGAATGGGATGGGGAGCCCGACCCGGTCGACCGCTGGTCGCGGCGGGTGATCGGGCGGATTGCTTGCGACCTTGGGGCCAAGGCGATCTTCCCCTTTGGCGGGCCGCCGTACCATCCGTTCTATCAATGGGCGCTCCGGTCTGGCCGGGTCTGGGACAGCCCGGTTCGGCTGCTGGTCCATGCCGATCAGGGTCTGATGGTCAGCTTTCGCGGGGCGCTGGCGTTGAAGGAGGCTCTCGACGTTCCTCCCCCCGTCGCGCGTCCTTGTGAGGCCTGCGCCGCCCCCTGTCTGACGGCTTGCCCGGCGGGAGCTTTGACCGGGCAAGGTTATGACGTGCCTGTCTGCCATGGCTTTCTGGACGGGCCCGAGGGGAAAGACTGCATGACCGGCGGTTGTCTGGTTCGCCGCGCTTGCCCGCTGTCCCAGACCTATGCAAGACTGCCCGAACAGTCGGCCCATCACATGAGGCAGTTCCATAAATGAAGCGGTTGATCCTGACGCGGCACGCGAAATCCTCCTGGGACGACCCGATGACCCCCGACCATGACCGCCCCTTGAACGACCGGGGCAAGGCGGCGGCGGCGGATCTTGGCCAGTGGCTGGCGAGCCGGGATTATGTGCCGGGTGAGGTCTTCTGTTCCGACGCGCTGCGGACCCGGAAGACCTTTTCCGGCATCGCCCCCGCCCTGCCGGGAACGCCGGTGCTGGAGCTGAAGCCGGCGCTTTATCATGCCGGGCCGGATGTGATGATGGCGGTCCTGCGCCACGCGACGGCGGATGTGGTGATGATGATCGGCCACAATCCGGGCATCGGGGATTTTGCGGCGCGGCTGGTGGCCCACCCGCCGGTGAACGCCGATTTCGCCCGCTATCCGACCGGGGCGACGCTGGTGGTCGATTTCGATATCGCCGACTGGGGGCAGGTCGGGTTCGGGGCCGGAGTCACGGTGGATTTCACCGTCCCGCGTGAGATCGTGGCCTGATCTGTCCACGGTGGACGAAATGAAGACCCGCGTCTTTCCAATGGCTTGGCTGTGGGCATTCAGAATTTGTTAGGGCAGTTTGGCACATGCGTCGCGTGGGGCCGCTTGGCGCGATGAACCGGGCGTGGTCGGCCTGAGTGAAGAAAATTGGGGGGCCGGGCACATGCGGACGCTTGTCATCGGGGCTTCGGGTGGGATCGGCGCGGCCTTGGCCACGGCGCTGCGGCCACGGGGCGAGGTGGTCACGCTGTCGCGCCGTGACGATGAGCTGGACATTACCGATGAGGCCAGCATTGCCCGGTTGATCGGGGCCTTGGATGGCAGTTTCGATCTGATCGTGGTTGCGACGGGGGCCTTGATCCTTGACGGGGTGGGGCCGGAAAAGACGGTGAAGGCCCTGTCCGCGCAGGCTTTGGCGGCACAATTTGCAGTCAATGCCATCGGCCCCGCGCTGGTGATCAAGCACGTGCTGCGGCTTTTGCCACGGGACCGGGTGGCGCGGCTTGCGGTGCTTTCGGCGCGGGTGGGGTCAATTGGCGATAATCATTTGGGCGGCTGGTATAGCTATTGCGCGGCCAAGGCGGCGCTGAACCAGATCCTGCGTACTGCCGCCATCGAGGCGCAGCGGACGCATCCACAATCAGTGCTGGTTGCCTTGCATCCGGGAACGGTGGAAACCGCGCTGGCCCCGGCGCAGCGGGCCGGGCACCCCGTGGTCACGCCCGCAGAGGCGGCGGCGAACCTTTTGGCTGTGCTGGAGGGGCTGGGGCCAAAGGCGACGGGCGGGTTCTTCGACTGGAAAGGTGAGGTTGTGCCGTGGTGAGGGGGGCTTGACGCGCGGCTGTCCACGGTGGACAGGTTCTTGGAGAGGGTGGACTCAAGGGGTTGATTGTGAGTGTAAGGGGGTAGTTAAGTGCCTGGAGAGCAGAGCGTTTCGGGATGCCTTTGCTCGCTTGCCAATTAGCCGAACCTTTCAAGCCACCCGTTCTCACCATAAAGTTCCCCGGCCAAACCGTCCGAAGATATCGAGGCATCCACTTCAATTCCACGGCCATCAACGACTTTCAATGCGAGACGCCCCTCAACCTTAGAGTCGAGAAGGCCATCCTTGTCAAAAAGCTCTAGCATTGCATGGCACGAAGACACGACCAGATCATCGAGTAGCCGAGAAACCGCTTCGCGCTGCGCCAGGTCAAGGGAACGCAATGCCGCGTACTTGTCCTCATACCATGTTGCCCCACGGTAACGTTCTCCCTCCAAGAGGGCGGACGAGTGCTTACGAAGAACAGCGACATAATCTGACATTAGCTTTCGCCCGAGCCCATCTATTGCAGCGCGACTCATTCCAACCCCTTCAATCGTGCGAAACTTCATAGGTTATATTCCGACGTTTGACGTTGGGTTTGCAACGCCTTGCTTGACGGGCTCGTGCCCAAGACGACGGGTGGGTTCTTCGACTGGAAGGGCGAGGTTGTGCCGTGGTGAGGCGACCCAAAGGGGGGGCGGGCCTAGGGATGCAGGGACAACAGAAGCCCGACGCCAAGCACGATCACCGCGATCCCCAGCTTTTGCCGGGTGGTGACGGGCTGGCGGAAGACCCAGGCTGAGACGGCGAGGGCCATGATCACCTCGATCAGGGCAAGGGTGCGGACGTTGGCGGCGGAGGTCAGCGAAAAGCCGATGAACCAGAATTGTGAGGCGAAGGCTCCCAAGAAGCCAGCGAGGAGGGATGTCCTCCAGACGCCGAAGGAGGCGATGAGGGCCTTGCGGTCGAAGGTGGCGAGGTAGGCTATGAGGATGCCGCTTTGCAGGGCAAGGCTGAGGACGAGGATCGTGCTGGCGCGGATCAGGAAGCTGCCTTCGGGCAGGTTCAGGATGCCGCCGCGAAAGCCGATGGCGGCGACGCCGAAGAGAAGCCCGGCCAGAAGCCCGGTTGCGGCGGGGCGGAGGTCGGCCAGCATCAGGCGGGTGGTTTCGGGTTTGGTGGACAGGATCACCACGCCCGCTGTTGCGACGCCGATGGCGGCTAGGGTGGGCAGGGTCAGCGGGTCGCCGATGGTGGCGGCGGCAAGAAGGGCGACCATGACGGGTTCAGTCTTGAGCCAGGCGGTGGTGACGGCGAAGGAGCGGGATTTCATGGTGAGGAGCATCAGCGCGGTGGCGGCGATCTGGGCGATGGCGCCGAGGGCGGTGTAGGCGAGGCTTGGGATTGTCAGGGCCGGAGGTGCCTCACCCGTGCCAATGCTTGCCAGCCAGAGGAAGACGAAGGCGAAGGGCAGGCCGAAAAGGAAGCGGACCTGTGTGGCCCCCAGCGTGCCGATCCGGGCAGTCAGACCGGATTGTGCGGCGTTCCGGGCGGTCTGGGCCGCCGAGGCGATCAGGGTGGCGAGGATCCAGAGGTAACTCAAAATCTATATCCCACTCCGCAAGACGCGCATCTATTCGGTCCCGGCTGCATTGATTGCCTTGATGATGTGGTTGCCAAGTTGCTGGGTGTTCTTGGCCGCGCCAGCGGGCGTATCGATAGCGACGCCCAGCCGCGCCGCGAGCTGGCGCAAGGTTGGTTTGGCGGGCTTCACCTCCTGGCCATTCGCCTCCACCTTGATGCTGCCGTTTTCGAACCGGGTGATCACGAAGCCATCGAAGCTGGCCGTATCGGTGACGGCAAGGGCATGACCGAGCTTTTCCGGCGTCGCCTGCGGAAGGTTGAGCGCGCGGTCCCCGTTCCGAAGTGGACCGAGTCGCGGGGTTATCGTTGCGAGGGCTTCGTCGATCAGTTCCTCGATTGTCAGGCCCTTGTCCGGGTCCTCGGCCAGAAGCAGGACCATGACCCGGTCCACCTGTGCCAGCGTGCTTTCCCTAAAACGAACAGGATGCCGGGAAGTGACCGTCTTGACGGAAACCCGTGCGCCATCGGCCCCGACCACGTCATAGCCCCGCTGGTTGGTTTCAAGCGCCATTTGGCCGCGCGTGATCATGGCGGCGAAAAGCTCGCCAATGCGTCCGGTGAGGTGCCGCAGTTCGGCGGCGGGGACACCCCAGGCGCGTTCCCGTTCAAACCAGGATAGCGCCTCGCCAAGGGATTGGATGATTTGCGTCTGGGTCAGTGTGACCGACATCACGTGCCCCTTATCGTCTCGATCATCAGGTTCACGTTGTCGGGGTTGGCTTCGGGGGTGATGCCGTGGCCGAGGTTGAAGATATGCGGGCCTTTGGAGAAGGCTTTCACCACATGCTGGGTGGCGGCGATCAGGGCTTGGCCGCCGGTGACCATGTGTTCGGGGGCAAGGTTGCCCTGCACGCAGCCGTCGATCTGGATGTTGGCGGCGGCCCATTCGGGGCTGACGGAATTGTCGACGGCCACGCAATCGGCCCCGGTGCGGTGAGCGAAACCGATGTAGCCGGGGCCTGCCTCACGCGGGAAGGCGATGATGGGGGTGGTGGGGTGGCGGGCTTTCAGGGCGTCGATGATGCGGGCGGTGGGGGCTTCGGCAAAGTCGCGGAAGTCCTGGCCTTTCAGGGACCCGGCCCAGCTGTCGAAGAGTTTGACCACTTCGACCCCGGCGGTGATCTGGGCGGAGAGGTATTCCACGGTCGCATCGGTGATGCGGTTGATCAGTGCCTGGAAGGTCGGGCGGTCGGCGGCTTTCAGGGCATGGGCGGCACCTTGATCCTTGGAGCCGCGCCCTGCGATCATGTAGGTGGCGACGGTCCAGGGGGCACCGGCAAAGCCGATCAGGGTGGTTTCCTTCGGTAGCGCGCGGGCCAGGATGCGGACGGTCTCAAAGATCGGCGACAGGGTGTCGTGGATCGCCTCGGTCGGTTTCAACTGGGCGACCTGTTCGGCGGTGGTGGTCGTTTCCATCCGAGGGCCTTCGCCGGTTTCGAACCAGAGCTTGGGGCCAAGCGCTTGGGGGAGAAGCAGGATGTCGGCGAAAAGGATAGCGGCGTCAAAGCCATAGCGGCGGATCGGTTGCAGGGTGACTTCGGCGGCAAGGTCGGGGTTGTAGCAGAGCGACAGGAAATCCCCGGCCTTGGCGCGGGTGGCGCGGTATTCCGGCAGGTAGCGGCCTGCTTGGCGCATCATCCAGATCGGGGGCGTCGGCAGGACCTCACCCTTCAGGGCGCGCAGGATGGTTTTGGTCATGAGGGGCTTCCTTTGGTGCTGGCCTTGGGTCGGCTGGCGGGGCTTGGATGTCAAGAGTTGTAAGCGCCGGGCGGCGGGGGTAAGCCTGCGCCATGCGCGATGATCTGCCCACCCCCGCCCAACCCTTGAAGATCGGAACCCGCGGTTCGCCGCTTGCTTTATGGCAGGCGCATGAGGTGCGGCGCTGTCTTATGGAGGCGTTCGCGCTGCCGGAAGCGGCGTTCGAGGTGGTGGTGATCAAGGTCACTGGCGACGTGGTGCAGGACAAGGCGCTGAGGGATATCGGGGGGAAGGGGCTGTTCACCCGCGAGATCGAAGAGGCGCTGTTGGATGGCAGTGTCGATATTGCGGTCCATTCGATGAAGGACATGCCGACGCTGCAGCCGGATGGGTTGGTGCTGGACTGCTATCTGAAGCGCGCGGATGTGCGGGATGGGTTTGTCTCGCCGCGCTATGCGTCGATTGCCGAGCTGCCTTTGGGCGCAGTGGTGGGGTCGTCCAGCTTGCGGCGGCGGGCGCAATTGGCGTTGCGGCGACCGGATCTGAAGCTGGTGGAGTTCCGGGGCAATGTGCAGACCCGGATACGGAAGTTGGAAGATGGCGTCGCGGATGCGACTTTCCTGGCCATGGCGGGGTTGAACCGGCTGGGCATGGGCGACATTGCACGCGGGGCGATTGCGCCAGAGGAGATGCTGCCTGCGGTGGCGCAGGGCGCGATCGGGGTTGAACGGCGGGTGTCGGATGCGCGGGTGGCAGGGATGCTGGCGGCGATCCACGATGGCCCGACGGGGCTGCAACTGGCGGCGGAGCGGGCGTTTCTCTTGCGGTTGGACGGGTCCTGCCAGACGCCGATAGCGGGGCTGGCGGTTCTTGAGGGCGGTATGTTGTGGCTGCGGGGGGAAATCCTGCGGCCAGATGGCTCGGCTTCGGTTACGGGCGAGCGGCGTGGGGCGGTTGCGGATGGGACGGTGATTGGCACGGCGCTGGCGGATGAGTTGCTTGGGCGCGCCGGGCCGGGGTTCTTTGGCTGAGGCGGGGGCCAAATTTCTTAAGGAAGGAATTTGGTTCGGGCCAAGCCGTTGGATCATTCCTGCGCGCGCAGGGTCTGGGCCGGGCGGGCGGCAAGCGGGCGGAGCGCGAAGGCGAGGCCTGCAAGCAGGGTGGCCATGACACCTCCCAGAACGATGCCGATGGCCGAGAGCGGCTCGAACCGGTAGGTCGTGTCCATCACGAAGGTCATCACAGCCCAGCCTGATAGCCCCCCTGCAAGGACGGCGACAAGGCCTGCGGCTGCGCCCATCAGCGCCGAGCGGAGTGCGAAGCTGGCAAGGATCGTGCCCCTTGTCGCGCCAAGGGTTTTCAGAATCGCGGCTTCGGTGATGCGGGCGCGTTCGCCTGCGGCTGCGGCCCCGATCAGGACGACGAAGCCGGTGATCAGCGTGCCAGCAGCGGCCCAAGCGGTGGCGGTGGCAATGGCCGACAGCGCCTCGGCCACGCGGTCGACGGCCTCACGCACGCGGATGGCGGTGATGTTGGGCCAGGTCTTGGTCACGTCTTTCAGGATCTGGGCCTCGGCTTCCGGGGGGGCATAGACGGTGGCGATATGGCTGTGGGGTGCCCCGGCAAGGGCCGAGGGGTTCAGGGTCATGACGAAACCCATCCCGGCGTTGGAAAAATCGACCTCGCGGAAGGACGTGATCGTGGCGGTGATGTCGCGGCCAAGGATGTTGACGGTCATGGTGTCGCCAAGCTTGAGGCCCATCTCGACGGCTTCCTCGGCGGCAAAGCTGATCTGCGGCGCGCCGGTGTAATCCTTGGGCCAGAAGGTGCCAGCGGTGATCCGGGTCTTGGCCCCCGGTTCGGCGGCATAGGTGATGCCACGGTCGCCGCGCACGACCCAGTGGTCGCCTGCCACTTCGCGCGCGGGGCGGCTGTTGATCTGGGTGATCAGCCCGCGCAGCATGGGCGCGCTTTCGGTTTCGGTGACGGCGGGGTTAGCTTTGATCAGGGCCAGGAAGGGGTCTAGCTGGTCGGGCTGGATGTCGATGAAGAAGAAGGCAGGCGCGCGGGTTGGCAGGTCGGTGGCAATGGCCTGGCGGAGGTTCCAGTCGATCTGGCCGACGGCGGCAAGGACCGAGAGGCCAAGGCCCAGCGAGAGGATGACAGAGGTGGCGTCGGACCTTGGCGCGCCGATGGCGGCAAGGGCGGCACGGATGGCGGGGCGGCCATGGGTGAGGCTGCTGCGCGCGATACGGCGGGTGAGGAAGCGCAGCGCGAGGGCTGCGAGGGCCAGCACGAGGAGCGCCCCCAGAACGCCCCCTGCCGCGCCAAGCGCGAGTTCGGGGATGCCGGAAGCCCAAGTGGCACTCCCGATCAGGGCCAGGGCCAGCAGGGCGAGCGCGACAAGGTAGCGTTTCCTTGGCCAAGCGCGGGTGCCAGCGCCACCGCGATAAAGGGCGGCGGGGCGGATACGCTCGGTCCGGGCAAGGGGGAGAAGGGTGAAGATGAGGGCGGAGAGGGTGCCGTAAAACCCGGCCTCGACCAGCGCCATCGGGGCAAGGCGGATCTCGGTAGGGAAGGGCAGGGACGCCTCGATCAAGGGTGCTGCAAGAAGGGGGACGACGGCGCCAAGGGCAAGGCCGATCAATATACCAAGGCCTGCAAGGACTGTGACCTGCCAAAGGTAGATGCGAAAGATCAGGCCGCCGGTTGCGCCTAGGGTCTTCAGCGTGGCGATGGTGGCGGTCTTGCCGTCCAGAAAGCTGCGGATTGCCGCCGAGATGCCGACCCCCCCGACGGCGAGGCCCGCAAGGCCGACCAGGACGAGGAAGCTGCCGATGCGGTTGACGAATTCCTCGATACCGGGCGCGGCATTGCGGCTGTCGGTCCAGCGCAGGCCCTTGTCGGTGAATTTCTTCTTGGCCTCATCCTCCAGCTTTTGCAGATCGGCATCGGGCGGCAGAAGCAGGCGGTAGCGGGTTTCATACATGGAGCCGGACGCGAGGAGGCCGGAATTGGCCAAGGCCTCGGCGCGAACCACGGTGCGCGGGCCAAGGGTAAATCCGGTGGAGGCACTATCCGGCTCACGGGTCAGGGCGGCGGTCAGGCGGAAGACCTGAGTGCCGAGGCGGAAGGTGTCGCCCAATGCCAAGCCAAGGCGCGAGATCAGCACCGGGTCCATGATCGCGCCGGGGATGCCGTTCTGGTCGGAAAGCGCCTCGGCCACCGGAATCGCGGGGTCGAGGGTCGCCGCGCCGGTCAGCGGCCAGGCATCATCGACGGCCTTGATCTGTGTCAGCGCTTGGTCGTCGTCCATGAGGACCATCGAGCGGAAGTCATAGACCTCGGACACCTTGGTCGCGATGCCGGTCATGTAGGCGCGTTCGTCAACGTCAGCGGTGCGGTAGGTAAAGCGCATTTCGGCGTCACCGCCTAAGATCACCGCGCCCTGATCGGCTAGGCCCTGCTGGATGCCGGTGCGGAGCGTGCCGACGGCGGCAATGGCGGCGACGCCAAGGGCGAGGCAGGCGAGGAAGACGCGAAAGCCGCGAAGACCGCCGCGCAGCTCACGCTTGGCGATGGTGAGGGACAGGCTCATTCGGCGGCTTTCAACTCGGGCGCAAGCTGGCCGTCGGCAAGGCGGATTACCCGGTCGCAGCGGGCGGCTAGCTCGGGGGAGTGCGTCACAAGGACCAGCGTCGCGCCGTGGCGGTCGCGAAGGCCAAACAGAAGGTCCATGATCGCCTGACCGTTCACTCCGTCAAGGTTGCCGGTGGGTTCATCGGCCAAAAGGATCGCCGGGCGCGGTGCAGCGGCGCGGGCCAATGCCACGCGCTGTTGTTCGCCGCCAGACATCTGGCTGGGGTAATGGTCCATGCGGGGGGAAAGGCCAACGGCGTCAAGTTCGGCCTTGGCGCGGTCGAAGGCATCGGCGACACCGGCAAGTTCCATCGGCAGGGCAACGTTCTCAAGTGCGGTCATGGTGGGAATCAGGTGGAAGCTTTGGAAGACAACCCCCATATTCCCCCTGCGGAAGCGGGCGAGCGCGTCTTCGTCCATCAGGGTCAGGTCTTGCCCCAGGGCAAGGACGCGGCCCCCGGTGGCACGTTCCAGCCCGCCCATGAGCATGAGGAGCGACGATTTGCCCGACCCCGATGGCCCGACCAGCCCGACCGTTTTGCCTTTGTGGATCGTCAGGCTGATGCCCTTCAAAATCTCCACCGGGCCAGCATTGCCCGCAAGGGTCAGGCGCGCGTCCGTTAGCGCGAGGATGTCTTCCGGCATGGGGGGCTTCCTTGGGGCAGTGATGTCAAAGGCATATGGCGCGATACGGGGGCTTCGCAATGGGCTTGCGGTCACGATGCTGTCGGGCGGGGTGGTTTGGGCGGGGCCAGTCACGCTGGTGGCGCTGGGCGACAGTCTGACAGCGGGCTATGGGCTGGAGGATCCGGCTGAGGGGCTGGTGCCGCAGTTGGAAGGCTGGCTGAAGGCGAAAGGGCATGAGGTGGTGATCCAGAACGCGGGCGTCTCTGGCGATACGACGGCGGGGGGGCTGGCGCGGGTCGACTGGGCGCTGGGGCCAGAGGCGCAGGGAGTGATCGTGATCCTTGGCGGCAATGACATGCTTCGCGGGCTGGTCCCGGCTGGGGCGCGGGCCAATCTGGACGCGATCCTGACCAAGGCGGACGGGCGCAAGCTGCCGGTGCTGCTGGTGGCGATGAAGGCACCGGGGAACTATGGGCCGGAGTACAAGGCGGCCTTTGACGGAATGTACGGCGATCTGGCGGCAGCGCATGGGGCGGTGCTGGCCGAAGATTTCTTCGGCGGTCTGCGCGCGGCGGGAGCTGACCCTGCAGACCCGGCCAGCATGGCGGCATTCATGCAGGCGGATGGGATCCATCCGAACCCGGATGGGGTGAAGCTGATCGTCGAGGGGTTGGGGCCGAAGGTCGAGGAGTTGCTGGCGCGGATCGGGGGGTAGGACGCGCCCGGATATTCATCCGGGCCAAATTTCTTAAGGAAGAAATTTGACAAATTCCTTGCTTAAGGAATTTGGCCGTCCCCCCAAAACACGCGTTCCGATTGACAATCCGCCCGCCCCGCAGCAAAGCAGGCCCATGTTCCAGACCCTTCCCCTGATCGCGCTTGGTGGCGCCCTGGGTTCCGTTCTGCGCTTCCTTGCGGTGGCAGCAATCGGCGCGCCCTTGGGCACGGCTGTGGTCAACGTGTTGGGCAGCTTCCTGATCGGGGCGCTGTTCGTGGTCCTTGAAGCTCGCACCGGATGGCAGCTTTTCCTGATGACCGGGGTTATGGGCGGGTTCACGACCTTTTCGGCCTTCTCGCTGGACACCCTTAAACTGATCCAGCAGGGCCAGACCTTGCAGGCCGCTGCCTATGTGCTGGGCTCTGTCGTCCTTTCCCTCGCCGCTGTCGCGCTTGGCGTAACCCTTGCGAGGAGTTTCGCATGACTGTCCAGAACCTGACCGTGACCGAGGATGAGGGCGAACAGCGCCTTGATAAATGGCTGCGCCGCCGGTTTCCGCAGCTGAACCAGGTTGCGGTGGAAAAGCTGTGCCGGACGGGGCAGGTGCGTGTGGATTCTGCGCGGGTCAAGGCCTCGGACCGGGTCTTGCCGGGCCAGATCGTGCGTGTGCCGCCGCTGCCGGATGCCGCGCCCCGGCTGGAAGCGCGGATCGAGGGCGTTTCGGTTGCAGATGCCCGGATGATCCAGTCCGCGGTGCTGTTCAAGGACGAGCATATGATCGTCCTGAACAAGCCCCCGGGTCTGCCGTCGCAGGGCGGGTCGGGTCAGGGTGACAGGCACGTCGATGGTTTGGCCGAGGCCTTGAAATTCGGCTACAAGGAAAAGCCCAAGCTGGTGCACCGGCTGGACAAGGACACGTCCGGCGTCCTGATGCTGGCGCGCACCGACCGGGTGGCGCGGGCGCTGTCCGAGGCTCTTCGCCACCGTGCCGCGCGCAAGATCTATTGGGCCGTTGTCGCCGGTGTGCCGCATCCCCGCCAAGGCTCGATCAAGTTTGCGCTTGAAAAGGCCCCCGGTCGGGGTCGCGGCGGCGAAGGCGAGAAGATGGTCTGCATCCATCCCGCGAAACTTGCCGACCACCCCGATGCAAAGCGCGCGCAGACCGATTTCTTCACGCTTTGGTTTCTGGGCCAGCGTCTGTCGTGGATGGCGTTGGAGCCGGTCACCGGCCGCACCCACCAGCTGCGTGCCCATATGGCCGAAATCGGGCACCCGATCCTTGGCGACGGGAAATATGGTGGCGGCGAGATGGACAATCTTGGCGATGGCTGGGGCGCGGGGGCGGGCGGTGATTTGTCGAAGAAACTGCACCTGCATGCCCGCAGCCTGACCATCGAACATCCGATCCTGAAGAAGCCGATGACCTTCACCGCACCCCTTCCGGAGCATATGGTGCGGACCTGGAAGCTGCTGGACTGGAAGGAAACCGACGTTCCCGCTGACCCGTTCGAGGCGATAAGGTGAGCAGCTGGGCTGCCCGCCGGTTCTGGACCACTGCCAGCGCCGTCCCGGTTGAGGGCGGCTTTGCCGTTCATCTTGATGCTCGTCCGGTCCGCACGCCGCTGAAGGCGCCGCTGGTTCTGCCGACCTTTCCCCTGGCCGAAGCGGTGGCTGCCGAGTGGCAGGCGCAGGAGGGCAAGGTCAAGCCCGAGACAATGCCGGTAACGCGGACAGCGAATTCCGCGATCGACAAGGTGGCCCCCCAGCATTCCGACGTTGCCGACATGCTGGCCGCCTATGGTGGCAGCGACCTGCTTTGCTATCGTGCGACCGGCCCTGCTGGACTGATCCAAGTCCAGGCCGAGGGCTGGGATCCGCTTTTGACCTGGGCCGCTGATACGCTTTCCGCGCCGCTGCAGGTGACCATTGGGATTGTGCCCGTCAGCCAACCGGCTGAGAGCCTTGCCGCGCTTTCCCGCCTTGTCCATCAGCTTGACTCGTTCCGGCTGGCCGCGTTCCACGATCTTGTCGCCATCTCGGGCTCGCTGGTTCTGGCGCTGGCTGTCATCCAGAGACGCCTTTCGGCACCCGAGGCTTGGGCCCTGTCGCGCATCGATGAAGACTGGCAGATTTCGCTTTGGGGCGAAGACGAAGAAGCCGCCGAACATGCCGCCTTGAAGCGCGCGGCGTTTCTTGCGGCTGACCGATTCTATGGATTGTGCGGGTAACAATATTACCTGCGGCCTGCAAAGGGTTGGGTCCGAAGGCCGAATGCCTGCCATATCGCCGTGAAATCTGGCGATTTTCCTGATTTGCTAAGCATATGCTTGACCCGCAAAAGCGGTTGCGATGAAACTGGCCGACAGTGGGGGGCAATGACCCCCTGCAGCTGCCACCGGCGCGGCCTTGCCCGCGCTGCACAAATAACATGGCTCTATGAAGGGCCAACACTCAGGAAGAGGTAAGAATGAAAAAATCCGCATTCTACGGCGCGCTCGTGGCCACTACGCTGGTCGCTGGCATGGCGTCGGCTGGAACGCTTGACGACGTCAAGGCGCGCGGCGAGCTGCTTTGCGGCTCCAGCTCCGGCCTGGCAGGCTTTGGTTTGCCCGATGCCAACGGCGTCTGGACCGGCTTTGACGTCGATCTTTGCCGGGCCGTTGCTGCCGCCGTTCTGGGCGATGCCACGAAGGTCAAGTTCATCGCGACCACCGGCGAGACCCGCTTTACCGCGCTTGCTTCGGGCGAAGTCGACCTTCTGGCTCGCAACTCGACCTGGACCTTCAGCCGTGACAACGACCTCAAGCTCGATTTCGTGGCCGTGAACTACTATGACGGTCAGGGCTTCATGGTGAGGAAGGACCTCGGCGTTTCTTCTGCCAAGGAACTGGACGGCGCAACCGTCTGCATCCAGACCGGCACCACGACCGAACTGAACCTCGCCGACTTCTTCAAGGCGAACAGCATCAGCTATACCCCGGTCACCGTGGCCGACGACAGCGAAGCCCAGCGCCAGTATGAAGCCGGTGCTTGCGACGCCTTCACGACCGACGCTTCGGGTCTGGCTTCCAGCCGGTCGGCTATGGCCGATCCTTCGGCGCATATCATCCTTCCCGAGATCATCTCGAAGGAGCCGCTCGGCCCGGTCGTTCGCCATGGCGACAACAACTGGGGCGACATCGTGCGCTGGACGTACTTCTCGCTGCTGATCGCAGAAGAAAAAGGCATCACCAAAGCCAACCTGAACGATGTCATCGCCGCGTCCGAAGCCGATCCGGCTGCCGACCCGGAAACCAAGCGCCTGCTTGGCATCGGTGACAACGACATGGGCGTGATGATGGGTCTCGACAAGGACTGGGCACGTCGGTCGATCGGCGCCGCTGGCAACTATGGCGAGATTTTTGAGGCCAACATCGGCGAAGCAACCCCGATCGGTCTGGCCCGTGGCCTGAACGCTCTGTGGACGCAAGGCGGCCTGCAGTACGCACCGCCGGTGCGCTGATCTGATCCGGGCGGGTGCGTTCATTCGCGCCCGCCCAACTTTACAACAATGTCGCTGACCGGGGTCCAGATGCCCCGCAATGATGCCGCAAAGGCACAAGGGTCTGCACAGGGGGAAACATGTCCGTTGCAATGGATGCGCCGAAAGATGGTTTTCGGCTGAGCCAACTTATCTACGACACGCGCTATCGCAGCTATACGATCCAGTTCTTCGTGATGCTGCTGTTCATAGCGTTCCTGATCTGGGTTCTGAACAACACGGTCGCCAACCTTGCCGCGAAGGACAAGGACATTTCGTTCGGCTTCCTTTGGAGCCGCGCCGGTTATGACATCGATCAGCAGTTGATCCCCTATACCAATGACAGCACCCATTTGCGCGCACTGTTTGTCGGGCTTCTGAATTCCCTTGCCGTCGCGGTCATAGCTTCGGCCTTTGCGACCATTCTCGGCGTCACGGTCGGCATCCTGCGTCTGTCGAAGAACTGGCTCGTCGCGCGGCTGATGACGGTTTATGTCGAGGTCTTCCGCAACGTCCCCCTGCTTTTGTGGATCATCGTGGCCTTCGTTATCCTTGGCGAAACCCGTCCCGGCCCGAAGGAATTCAAGGTCACCGACGAAATGGTCGCTGCGGGCCAAGCCCCCGTGGGCGAGATGTGGCTTTGGGATTCGGTCGCCGTCACCAACCGTGGCACCAATCTCCCCGCGCCGCTGTTGGATCGCCCGCTGGGTGGGTTCGAGGTTATGGGCGTGCCGATCAATTTCTCGACCATCGCGGTTATTCTGGTGATCGTCGGGTCGGTCATGGCGAACCGGGCGCTTCTGCGGCGGGCCAAGGCCGTGCAGGAAAGCACGGGCGTCAGGCCGGTGACATGGTGGAAGTCGCTGCTGATCCTTTTTGCCCCCACGCTGGCGCTGTTGGTCGCCATGGGGTTCCATCTGGAATACCCGGTGCTGAAGGGCTTCAACTTTCAGGGCGGCATCAACCTTGCGCACAGCTTTACCGCGATGGTCATTGCCCTGACGCTGTACTCGGCCACCTATGTCGCCGAGGCCGTGCGCGCCGGGATACTTGCCATCTCCAAGGGCCAGACCGAGGCTGCCTATGCCCTTGGCATGCGGCCAAGCTGGACGATGAACCTGATCATCCTGCCCCAAGCGTTGCGCGTCATCATTCCGCCGATGATCAGCCAATATCTAAACATCACCAAAAACACGACCTTGGGCATCGCGGTCAGCTATCTTGACCTGCGCGGCACGCTGGGCGGCATCACGCTGAATCAGACCGGGCGCGAGCTGGAATGCATGCTGCTGATGATGATGATCTATCTGAGCCTAAGCCTGATGATCTCGGCGATTCTGAACGCCTATAACCACTCTGTCCGGCTGAAGGAGCGTTGAGATGACCCAAACCGCCTTCACCCGCACCGAAATGCTGCCCCCCATCGCCCCGCCCATTTCCGAGCGCGGGGTGGTGAAATGGCTGCGCGAGAACCTGTTCTCGTCAATCCCGAACATCATCCTGACGCTTGCGGCGCTGTTCGCGGTCTACTGGCTGGTGAGCCTTAGCCTTCCCTGGTTCCTGAACGGGGTCTGGCATGCCGAAACCGTGCAACAGTGCCGCCAGATCATCGCCGAAACCGCCGGACCTGACGCCAGTGGCGCCTGCTGGGCGGTGATCCGGGTGCGTTGGAACCAGTTCCTGTTCGGGCTTTACCCGGTCGAGGAATATTGGCGCCCGACCTTGGCCTTTGCGTTGATGTTCGTGGCCATTGCGCCCGTTCTTTACAGCGGGTTGCGAAAGCCCTGCACGATCATCGTGGGCATCGCTGCGGTTCTGCTTTCGCTGGCACTTTACGGACTTGGGACCGACGGATGGCACGGATTTGTCGCTGTCCTTTGCCTTGCAGCCCTGACCGCCGTGGCGTGGATCGCGCCGAAAAAGCTGGTCTGGGTGACGCTGGTCTTCCCGCTTCTGGCCTTCTTCCTGCTTTGGGGCGGGTCGGTTTGGGGGCCGGTATCTGTCGCAATAGCGTTCGGGATATTGGGCCTGGCATTTGTCAAACTCGCTTCTGCTAGAGGACTTCTTGTGGCGTCCTTGGCCGTGGCACTTCTCTTTTTGTGCTGCTTCGTGAACCCTATCCGCTTGGGAGAGAGCTTCCTGTCGAATCTGGTCTATCTGGCCAGTTTCGGAACTTACGATTACGTGCTGCACTTTGACCTTCGAATCGGGGGCTATGACCTGACCGAACTCTTCCCGCTCCATAGCGCTCTCAGCGGCTACCTAGATGCGAAACTACCAATAGGGCTCCTCTATGTCCGGTCTGACGATTTCGGCGGCTTCCTTCTGGCCTTTGTGATCGGGATCACAGCGATCACGGCGTCTTTGCCAATAGGCATCCTGCTGGCGTTGGGGCGGCAATCCGACATGCCACTGGTTAAGTCTATCTCGGTCGGCTTCATCGAATTCTTCCGGGGCGTGCCGCTGATCACTGTTCTGTTCAGCGCCAACTTCATGCTTTTGTACTTCCTGCCGCCGCAGACCAACTTCGACCTGATCGTGCGGGTCATCATCGTGGTGGTGATCTTCGCCTCGGCCTATATCGCCGAGGTGATCCGGGGCGGACTGGCTGCCCTGCCACGTGGTCAGTATGAGGCCGCCGATGCGCTGGGGCTGGACTATTGGCAGGCACAACGCCTGATCATCATGCCGCAGGCGCTGAAGATCTCTATCCCCGGCATCGTGTCGTCGTTCATCGGCCTCTTCAAGGACACGACACTGGTCGCGCTGGTGGGTCTTGCCGACCCGTTGACCGGGGTGCGCAAGTTCGTGTTGGCCGATTCCGCCTGGAAGGGCATCTACTGGGAGCCGTTCATCTTTGTCGGCGCAATCTTCTTCGTCGTCTGTTTCTCGATGTCCCGCTATTCGATGTATCTTGAGCAGAAGCTCAAGACCGATCACGTTTAAGGAGCCAAGCCATGGCAAACGCTGCAAAGATGTCCAATCAGAACATGATCGTCACGGACGAGGTCGCGATCCAGATCACCGCCATGAACAAGTGGTATGGTCAGTTCCACGTTCTGCGCGACATCGACATCACGGTGAACCGGGGCGAACGGATTGTCATCTGCGGGCCGTCGGGGTCGGGCAAATCGACGCTGATCCGCTGCATCAACCGGCTGGAGGAACATCAGCAGGGCCAGATCGTCGTTGATGGAACCGAGCTGACCAATGACCTGAAGAACATCGACAAGGTCCGCTCCGAGGTTGGGATGGTGTTCCAGCACTTCAACCTGTTCCCGCACCTCACCATCCTTGAAAACCTGACGCTGGCGCCGATCTGGGTCCGCAAGGTGCCGAAGAAGGAAGCCGAGGAAACGGCGATGTATTTCCTGCAGAAGGTCAAGATTCCGGAGCAGGCCCACAAATACCCCGGCCAGTTGTCCGGTGGTCAGCAGCAGCGCGTGGCCATCGCGCGCAGTTTGTGCATGAAGCCGCGGATCATGCTGTTTGACGAGCCGACCAGCGCACTTGACCCCGAGATGATCAAGGAAGTGCTGGATACGATGATCCAGCTTGCCGAAGAGGGCATGACGATGATCTGCGTCACCCATGAGATGGGCTTTGCCCAAGCGGTGGCGAACCGGGTGATCTTTATGGACCAAGGCCAGATCGTCGAGCAGAACGAACCGAAAGAGTTCTTCAACAACCCGAAGAGCGACCGGACCAAGCTGTTCCTCAGCCAGATCCTGGGGCATTAGTCAAAGCTTGGCGGCTTGTGTCAGGCTGGGGCCAAATTCCCTAAGGAATGAATTTGTCAAAATTCTCACTTAAGAATTTTGGGTCTCAGCCGTCCTGCCGTTTCGACCGAAGCTTGGCGAAGTAGTCGACGCGCTTCTTCAGCTCACGTTCAAAGCCGCGTTCGGGGGGCAGATACCAGACCGGGCGCTTCATGCCTTCGGGGAAATAGTTCTGGCCCGAAAAGCCGTCTTCGGCGTCGTGGTCATAGTTGTAGCCCGACCCGTAACCCTGCTCTTTCATCATCTTGGTCGGCGCATTCAGGATGTGCTTCGGCGGCATCAGGCTGCCGGTTTCCCGCGCCGCCGCCCGGGCGGCTTTGTAGGCGGTGTAGACCGCGTTCGATTTGGGGGCGAGCGCCAGATAGACCACCGCCTGCGCCAGCGCGAGTTCGCCTTCGGGGCTGCCAAGCCGCTCATAGGTCTGCCAGCTTTGCAGGCACACATCCTGCGCCTGCAGGTCGGCCAGGCCGATGTCTTCGACCGCCATACGGGTGATGCGACGAGCAAGGAAGCGGGGATCCTCGCCGCCTTCCAGCATTCTTGCGAACCAGTACAGGGCGGCATCGGGGTCGGAGCCGCGCACGGATTTGTGCAAGGCGCTGATCAGATTGTAATGCTCATCCCCCGACTTGTCGTATTTCGCCGCCCGTCGCATCAGGCGGGTGGCCAGTTGGTCGCGGGTCAGGGAGGTGTCGAGCTTCCAGGCGGCAACCTGTTCGATCAGGTTCAGAAGGGCGCGGCCATCGCCATCGGCCATTTCCAGCATCGCCTCGCGCGCCTCAGCCTTCAGCGGCAGGGCGCGGCCAAGGTCCTGCTCGGCCCGCTGGGCCATGCGTTCAAGGTCGGCAAGGGACAGCCGTTCCAGCACGATCACCTGCGCGCGGGACAGAAGGGCGGCGTTCAGTTCGAAGCTGGGGTTCTCGGTGGTGGCACCGACCAGAAGGATCGTGCCATCCTCCATATAGGGCAGGAACCCGTCTTGCTGCGCCTTGTTGAAGCGGTGGATTTCGTCGACGAAAAGGAGCGTGCCCTTGCCGTTCTGGCGGCGGAGTTTCGCAGTTTCGAACACCTTCCGCAGGTCGGGGACGCCGGTGAAGATCGCGCTGATCTGTACGAAGGCAAGGTCGGTTTCATCGGCCAAGAGGCGCGCGATGGTGGTCTTTCCCACGCCGGGCGGACCCCAGAGGATGAGGGAAGACAGGCTCTCCGCCGCCAGCATCGCGCCCAAGGGGCCCTCGGGGCCAAGCACATGGGTCTGGCCGATCACCTCCGACAGCTTGCGCGGACGCAGCCGGTCGGCCAGCGGGCGGGGGCCGTCGGGGGTTTTTGCAGATGTAGTGTCGAAAAGATCGGCCATGGGTCCAAGGTTACGCGCAAGCCGTGCGAAGGGCCAGAGGCAGGCTCAGCGTCGGGGCCAAAGGGTCAGGGACACGGCTACGGCAAGACCTGCTGCGGCAAGGGCGAAGGTCAGGCGCAGGCCTGCGGCAATCGCATGAGGCGCGGCCACGGCAAGTTCGGTGCTGCCGGTGCCCCAGGCGAAGACTGCGCCCATGACCGAGGCTCCGGTGATCAGGCCCAGATTGCGCGACAGGGCCAAGAGGCCAGCCACAGTGCCGCGCCGGTCGGGGGGCAGGCCGGACAGGGCCGAGGTGTTGTTGGCGGCCTGGAACAGCTGGTAGCCGGGGGTCAGAAGGGCGATGCCCGCGACATAGCCGAAAAGGCCAAAGGGTCCGGGCAGAAGGGTCAGGCCTGCCGCCCCGGCGGTCATCAGGGCAAGGCCAAGTGACAGCACTTGCCCGGCCCCCCTTGCGTCGACCAATCGGCCAGACGGCAGGCCAGTCAGGATCGACAGGACCGGACCAATGGCCATGATAAGGCCGGTTGCCGTCTCGGTCAGGCCTAGGGTGGTGCCAAGGTAGAAGGGGCCGGTTACCAGCGTGGTCATCATTACGGCGGCGACCAGAAAGTTCAGGGCAAGGCCGGGCAGGAGCGTGCGGTCAAGAACGCTCAGCAGGCCGGGGGCCTTGGGCCGGACGGACTGGCGGTCGCGGGGCAGCGCGGTCAGGGTCAGGGCTAAGGCAAGCGCCGCCAACGGCAGTTGCAGCCAGAAGATGCCGCGCCAGCCCATCAGGGGCAGGATCACCCCGCCCAAGGGTGCCCCCAGCGCGGTGCCAATGGCCGAGGAGGTGCCCAGAAGGCCCATCGCCCGGCCAAGGGTGCTGAGGGCTGCAGTCTGCCGGATCAGCGCCATCGACATGGTGATCAGACCCGCCGCCCCCGCCCCCTGCACCGCCCGCGCGGCGATCAGGGTCGGTAGGCCGGGGGCAACCGCACAGAAAAGGCTGCCCGCAAGGAACAGCCAAAGCCCGGCCAGCAGTACCGCCCGAAGGCCGAACCTGTCGCCCAGACGTCCGGCCAAAAGGCTTCCCAAGGTCAGCGCGGCCAGATAGGCCACGATCACTGCCTGAACTTGGGGGAAAGGGGCGGCGAAGCTTTTGGCGAGGGTAGGAAGCGCGATATTGGCAATGCTGGTGCCAAGCGATCCCAGAAGCATCGTCAGGGCCAGCACCCATGTTCCCCCGACATCCGTGCCTTTGCCGTCGCTGCGCATCCTGTATTCCCTTGCCTTGGTCTTCGTTCCGGATCACCCTTCCACTTCAAGTCAGCTTGAGGTCAAGCATGAAATCCCTGGATATCGGTGAAGTGGCTGAACAAAGCGGGGTCCGGCCCTCGGCCCTGCGGCATTACGAGGCGGAGGGGCTGATCGCCTCGGTTAGCCGCCACGGACTACGGCGGCAGTTCCCGCCCGAGGTGTTGCTGCAACTGGCGCTGATCGGACTTTGCAAGGCGGCAGGGTTCAGCCTGCGCGAGATCGCCGGGATGTTCCGCCGCAATGGGATGCCGGACCTGCCCCGCGACACGCTGCGGGCCAAGGCGGCAGAGGTTGGGCGCAAGATCGACGCGCTGACCGCGCTGCGCGAAACGCTGAGCCATATCGCCGATTGCCCGGCCCCGTCGCATCTGGAATGCCCTAGCTTTCGCAGGCTTTTGGCCAAGGCGGGGCAGCGCGGCCAGCGCTTGGCTGTTGACTAACGCGGGCGCTTGTCCAGCGCCTCACGCAGACGGTCCCTTTCGGCGGGGAGCATCTGCACTGTATGCGCTGCGTCGGGATAGGCCCCGGTCTTGACGGCATCGCGGAACCCGGCCACGGCCTTGCGCCTTTCGGCATCCAGTGCGCGGCGGATCGCGGCCCCGTCGCCCCAAGCCTGAGCATGGCGCGGTGGGTTTTCGGTTTCGCCGCAGATGTCTTCGAAGAACAGGAAGATCACATCCCCCGCCGCCCCGGCCCCGATGGAATTGGTCACCAGCGGAGTGTGCTTGGAAATCTCGGCCAAGGCATCCTCGGCCACGCATTCCACTTCGGCCCCATAGGCCCCGGCGTCATAAAGGCGCTGCATTTCGTCCAGGATCGCCAGCGCCTCGGCGGCCGTCTTGCCCAGCGTCCGCATCCCCCCTTGGCGCGAGGCGGTGGAGGGCACCATGCCGACATGGCCTTGCACGCAAAGGCCCTCTTTCGCCAGCATCTCAACGACCGCCATGCTGCGGGGGGTGAGCACTGAATCGGCACCCAGCATGGACACGTCAATCGCGCCGCGCAGGATTTCGTCCTTGGTGATGAAACGGCCTGCAAACAGGGCAGCGGTGATGAAGGTGTTGGGCGCGCCCCGGCGGACCTCGGCGAACCAGTCGCTGCCGGTTATGATCATGTCGATGCCTTGGGAAGCGATGATCCCGGCCTCAGCCGCGTTGCGGGCGGTGACCTGGGTCATCTTCCGGCCCGCCGCCTTGTTCGCGATCTTGTCGGCGACGGTCAGATTGCGCAGCTCGGACGCGTGGCCATAGGTGTAGATGCGTTTCATCGGGTGGGTCCTTTCAGCATGGACCTGCTTAGCGGAGAAGCATCGGGGCTGGCAATCGCGCCAAAGCAAAAGGCCCGCCGGTTGGGGCGGGCCTTTGGGAATGGGATGGACCTTGGATTATGCCTCGGCGGCAGCTTCGCGGGCCTTGTCGCCAGCGCCTTTGGCCGACGTGTCACGGTCAACGAATTCGATGATCGCCATCGGGGCCATGTCGCCATAGCGAAACCCGGCTTTAAGGACGCGGACGTACCCGCCCTGACGGTCCTTGTAGCGGGGGCCAAGGATAGCGAACAGCCGCTCGGTGTGGATGTCCTGCTTCAGCTGGGCATGGGCCTGACGGCGGGCATGCAGGTCGCCGCGCTTGGCCAGCGTGATCAGCTTTTCGATGATCGGGCGCAGTTCCTTGGCCTTGGGCAGGGTGGTCTTGATCTGTTCGTGTTCGATCAGCGAGCCGGCCATGTTGGCGAACATCGCCTTCCTATGTTCGTGGGTCCGGTTCAGCTTGCGGTAACCGCTTGAGTGACGCATTTTCTATCTCCTAACGCGCGTTTTGCTTTGTCCGGCAAGACCTACGTGTGGTCCCGCTCACCTTGGGGTTTCTTCAACCCATGTTTTCCCCGCACCGGGCGGGCATTGTCGTAGGGTGGGGTTGTACCCCACCCTTGTTCTTAGAACTGGTCTTCGAAACGCTTGGCCAGATCTTCGATGTTTTCCGGCGGCCAGCTTTCGACATCCATACCCAGATGCAGACCCATGCCCGACAGTACTTCCTTGATTTCGTTCAGGGACTTGCGGCCGAAGTTCGGGGTGCGAAGCATCTCGGCTTCGGTCTTCTGGATCAGATCGCCGATATAAACGATGTTGTCGTTCTTCAGGCAGTTGGCCGAACGGACCGAAAGCTCCAGCTCGTCCACCTTCTTCAGAAGCAACGGGTTGAACTCCAGCCCGCTGTCAATCTCGCCGATCTTGGCGGACTCGGGTTCTTCGAAGTTCACGAAGATCGACAGCTGGTCCTGCAGGATGCGCGCGGCATAGGCCACGGCGTCATCCGGCGTCAGGCTGCCGTCGGTTTCGATCCGCATGGTCAGCTTGTCATAGTCCAGCACCTGGCCCTCACGGGTCGGGGCGACTTCGTAGCTGACCTTCTTGACCGGCGAATAGATCGCGTCGATCGGGATCAGGCCGATGGGCGCATCTTCCGGGCGGTTCTTGTCGGCCGAAACATAGCCCTTGCCGGTGTTGACCGTCAGTTCCATGAACACGTCAGCGCCGTCATCCAGGTGGCAGATGACGTGGTCCTTGTTCAGAACCTCGATCCCCATGCTTTCCGAGATGTCGCCAGCAGTCACGACGCCCGGACCCTTGGCCGAGATCGAAAGGCGCTTCGGCCCTTCAACTTCCATCTTCAGGCTGACGCCTTTCAGGTTCAGGACGATGTCGGTCACGTCTTCACGCACGCCAGCAACGCTGGAGAATTCGTGCAACACGTTGTCGATCTGGACGGAGGTGATGGCACCCCCCTGCAGCGAAGACATCAGCACGCGACGCAGCGCGTTGCCAAGCGTCAGGCCAAAGCCACGCTCCAGCGGTTCGGCGATGACCGTCGCTACGCGGGCGGCATCAGCCCCCGGCTTCACGACGAGTTGCATCGGTTTGATGAGTTCTTGCCAATTTTTATGGATCATTCTGAAGCCCCTATTCTTGTCCGCTGCCGATGTCCGTAAGCAGGCGGACGCCCGAGGATCGTAAACGACGAAAACCGGGCCGAAGGGCGATTGCCCCCACGGCCCGGTCGAAATGAATACCTTAGACGCGGCGGCGCTTCGGCGGACGGCAGCCGTTGTGCGCAAGCGGGGTCACATCACGGATCGAGGTGATGTTCAGCCCGGCAGCGGCCAGCGCGCGCAGTGCGGATTCGCGGCCCGAACCGGGACCCTGCACTTCGACCTCGACGGTCTTCATGCCATGTTCCTGCGCCTTCTTGGCTGCGTCTTCAGCGGCCATCTGCGCGGCGTAGGGCGTGGATTTCCGCGAGCCTTTGAAGCCCATGGTGCCCGAGGACGACCAGGAAATCGCGTTGCCCTGAACGTCCGAGATCAGGATCTTGGTGTTGTTGAACGAAGAGTTCACGTGAACCACGCCAGCGGCGATGTTCTTGCGTTCTTTTTTCTTCGTGCGGGCGGCTTTGGTATCGCGTGCCATATCTGATGCCCCTCTTATTTCTTCTTGCCGGCAATGGCCTTAGCGGGGCCTTTGCGGGTGCGGGCGTTGGTATGGGTGCGCTGGCCGCGGACCGGAAGGCCCTTGCGGTGACGCAGGCCGCGATAGCAGCCGAGGTCCATCAGACGCTTGATGTTCATCGTGGTTTCGCGGCGCAGGTCGCCCTCAACCGTCAGGTTCGCGTCGATGTATTCGCGGATCGCCAGCACTTCGCTGTCATTCAGCTGATTCACGCGGCGGGCACGGTCAATGCTCAGCGCAGCGCAGATGGCCTCTGCGGTGTGCGGACCGATCCCGGTGATGTAAGTGAGCGCGATCGGAACCCGTTTCGCGGTCGGAATGTTGACGCCAGCAATACGTGCCAAACGTGTCGTCCTTCTAGGTTGCGGTTCCGTAGTGCCAGAACCTTTTTTCACAACTCCGACAGGGGTGTTACCCCGACGGCCCGAACTTCCAATAAGGAAGGCCCGCAAGGCGATTCCACCGCGGGACGCCGTGCATTAGGGGGTTTTGACTGGGGCGTCAAGGCTGCGACATGCAGAATTTCAAGCTTTGTCAAGAACCTTGGCGATCGCCCCAGCAACGGTCGGCATTTCCGCCATGCCGTCGATCTGCACCAGGTCGCGCTTGGCCCAGTAATAGCCAATCAGGGGGGCGGTGTTCTTGTAGTACTCGCGCAGGCGCACTTCGAAGACTTCGGGCGTGTCATCCTTGCGGACAGGCTGGCCCGCAGCCTTCGCTTCTTCGGCGCGCTTGACGATGCGGCCGACCAGTGCGGTGTCATCAACCACCAACTCGATCACCGCATCCAGCGTCAGGCCCTTGCGGGCGAGAAGCTCTCCCAGCGCATCCGCCTGCTTCAGCGTACGGGGAAAGCCGTCAAAGATGAATCCGCCATGGCCGGTCCGGCCAAGCTGCTCGTCGATCAGGCCGATGACGATCTCGTCCGTCACCAGACCGCCGCTGTCCAAGACCGCAGCGACCTTGCGGCCCATCTCGGTGCCGCTGGTGCGGGCGGCGCGCAGCATGTCGCCGGTGGAAAGCTGGATCATGCCCCGCGCTTCAACCAGCTTTGCGGCCTGCGTGCCCTTGCCTGCGCCCGGAGGCCCGAGAAGGATGATGTTCGCCATATGGATCAGCGCCGTGCAGGGGCCTTGGGCGCCGATTTGGCTCCAGGCTTCTTGCGGCCGCGCAACTGCGACTTTTCGATCAGACCTTCGTACTGGTGGGCCAGAAGATGGCTTTGGATCTGCTGGATCGTGTCCATCGTCACCGACACCACGATCAGCACCGAGGTGCCGCCGAAGTAGAACGGAATACCGACGCGGCTGATCAGAAGCTCGGGGAGCAGGCAGACGGCGGTCAGATAGGCGGCACCCAGCACAAGGATGCGGTTGACCACGTATTCCAGATACTCCTCGGTCTTCTTGCCGGGACGGATGCCCGGAACCGAAGCGTTCTGGTTCTTCAGGTTCTCGGCCACGTCATCGACCTTGAAGCTGACGTTCAGGGTGTAGAAATAAGCGAAGAACACGATCATCGCCGCCAGGAACAGGAAGTGCAGCGGCTGGCCATAGCCAAGGTTCGCGGCCAGGAACGACAGGATCGGGTTGGTCGATCCACCCGAGAACGTGCTGATCGTGGTCGGCAAAAGCAGGATCGACGAGGCGAAAATCGCCGGGATAACGCCTGCGGGGTTCACCTTGATCGGCAGGTGCGACGAGCCGCCCTCATACACCTTCATGCCGACCTGACGGCGGGGATAAAGGATCGAGATTTTCCGCAGCGCGCGTTCCATGAACACGACAAAGGCGATCACGACGACGACAAGCACGATCACCCCAAGGATGACCGGGGTCGACAGCGCTCCAGACCGGCCTTGGGCAAAGAACTGCGCGATGGCGGCAGGGATCCCGGCGACAATGCCGACAAAGATGATCAGCGAGGTGCCGTTGCCGATGCCGCGGGCGGTGATCTGTTCACCCAGCCACATCAGGAACATCGTGCCGCCGACCAGCGTGATGATGACCGAAGCCACGAAGAACACGCCGGGGTTATGGGCCATCTCGCCATTCTGCAGTGACATCGCGATGCCATAGCCTTGAACGATCGCAAGCCCGACCGTGCCATAGCGCGTGTATTGGTTAAGCTTCTTGCGGCCCTGCTCGCCTTCTTTCTTCAGCTGTTGCCAGGGACCATACATGGTGCCCAAAAGCTGCACGATGATCGAGGCCGAGATATAGGGCATGATTCCCAGCGCAAAGATCCCCATCCGGCTGATCGCACCGCCGGTGAACAGGTTCAGCATCCCGCCGATTCCCTGACCCGCCTTCTCCATGAACGTGCGCAGCGCGTCGCCGTCGATGCCCGGAACCGGGATATAGGTGCCAAGCCGGTAGACCATCAACAGACCGATGGTAAAGAAGATGCGTTGGCGCAGGTCGGATGCCTTGCCCAGCGTTCCCCAGCTGAGGTTGGCCGCCATTTGCTCTGCCGCAGATGCCATGTCTGGTCTCTTTCAGTCAAAAGCGCCGCCAAACCGTTCTCCGGTCGGCGGCGCGGGAAAACTTCTGGTGATGTAAGCGACCTGAGGGACGCTCACAATCCCTTTCAGCGAGGCTTACTCAGCCGCAGCCGCAACCCGTGCCAGAAACGTGACCTTGCCGGCGGCCTTTTCGACCGCTTCGACAGCCATCGCCGAGGCGCCCGAGACGCTTAGGTTGACCTTGGTCTTGATCTCGCCCTTGGCCAGAACGCGGATGCCGTCCAGCTTGTTCTTGGTCAGGCCAGCCGCGATGATTGCATCTTCGGTGATCTCGGCCTTGGCGTCCAGCTTGCCAGCGGCAATGAACTTCTCGATCAGGCCCAGGTTGACGACCGCGTAGTGGAGTTTGTTCGGCTTGGTGAAGCCGCGCTTGGGCAAACGACGATAAAGCGGCATCTGGCCGCCTTCGTAGCCACCGATTGCAACACCCGAACGGGATTTCTGACCCTTGATACCACGACCAGCGGTCTTGCCCTTGCCCGAACCCGGACCACGCGCAACGCGTTTCTGTTTCTTGGTTGCGCCGGGATTGTCGGCGAGTTCATTCAGTTTCATGTCGCAATCTCCTTTGCCGGAGGGTCCCTACCTGCGACGGATGGGGACAACGCGGCGTTTCTTGTTAAGGTCTGGTGACCACGTTGGATCACGCAGCTTGATTCTCGTAACCCCTGCGGATCACCGGGGGCCGATACACGACCCTTCTCCCGAAAGCAAGGCAGAGCCCTAGGTCAGGGAGCGTCCGGGGCAGGATAGCTGCCCGAGGCATCGTGGCGTTCCTTGCCCGTCAGGGCGGGGGTGAAGACGCAGACGATCCGAAGGTCGGTTTCGGCCCGCAGCAGATGCGCCTCGTGGTGGTCCAGAACATAGACCGTGCCGGGGGCCAGCGGCCAGACCTCGCCCGTGGCGATGTTGGTCACCGACCCGTGGCCTTCGATGATGTAATTCGTCTCGACATGGTTCTTGTATTCCAGGACCTGCTCGGCCCCGGCCTTGCAGATCGTGTCGTGCAGCGAATAGCCCAGCCCGTCAGCAGCCAGAAGGATGCGGCGGCTTTCATAAGCCTCGCCCTTGGCATGGGCCGGGGTGTTCAGGATCGACATAAGGGTTCGGACAATCATCGGGGGCCTCGGGTTTCGCAGCGGTGAAGGCTGGCCTGCAGGATAGGTCGACCTCACGGCGCGTCACAATCTTTTTCACAAGCCGGTCAGTATGCCCCGCGACATGTGCCGCTTGCGGCCAAAGCCGGGGGATCGGGTCACCGTGAAGCCTGCATCTTGTAGGGCGCGGCGGACATGGCCTGCGGCGGTATAGGTCGCAAAGGTCCCGCCGGGGGCGGTGTGACGGGCGACTTCGGTCATCAGGTCCGGGGACCAAAGCTCCGGGTTCTTTGCTGGGGAAAAGCCGTCAAGGAACCAGGCGTCGGCGCGGCCAGCCCAAGCGGGTAGGGTCTCCCGCGCGTCGCTGATGATGATTTGGGCGGTGAGGCTAGGGAAGTGCAGGGTCCGCGCTCCGCTTGCCCATTGGTCAAGGAATGCGGAGGCAAAGGGTGCGGTCTCGGGAAACGCCGTCAGCGCGCGGGCGATGTCTTCGGCGGGCATCGGGTAGGCTTCGAAGCTGGTGTAATGGAGGTGGCCGTCACCTCGATGGGCCAGAAGCGTCGCCAAGAGGTTCAGCCCGGTGCCAAAGCCAAGCTCGGCAATCTGGAAGCCGTCCTTGAACCGGTTGGGCAGGTCGTTGCCGATCAGGAAGACATGCCGCGTCTCATCCAGACCGCCCCCAAGCGAGAAATAGGGGTCGTCAAACTGACGCGAGACCGGGATCGTCTCATCACGCCAATCAAGTTGCGGGGGCTGTTCCGGGTGGCTCATAGGGAGTAGTCCTTTGTCCTGTTGATGGGCGCGGGACGGGCGAATGGCAAGCATTGACGTAACTGTGCGCGGGGCGGGGATCTTCGGCCTCTCCATCGCCTGGGCCTGCGCCCGCCGCGGTGCGCGGGTTCGGGTGATAGATACGGTGGGGGTCGGCGCTGGGTCATCGGGTGGGCTGGTCGGGGCGTTGTCCCCACATGTGCCCGAGGCTTGGAACGAGAAGAAGGCGTTCCAGTTGGAGAGCCTCTTGATGGCCGAGGAGTGGTGGGGTGAGGTGGCCCAAGTCTCTGGCCGCGACCCCGGCTATGCCCGGCTGGGCCGGTTGCAGCCCTTGGAGGATGAGTCGGCGGTCGAGGTGGCGCGGCGGCGGGAAAGCTCGGCGTGGGAACTATGGCGGGGTCTGGCGGCCTGGCAGGTGGTGCCGGTGACCGGGGCGGCTTGGGAGCCGGTCTCGGCTTCGGGCTGGCTGGTGCGGGATACTCTGTCGGCCCGACTGTCGCCCCGGATGGGGCTGACGGCGCTGGTGGGGGCTCTGGTGGAGAGAGGGGGCGAGGTTGTGGTGGGGGACGCTAAGGAGCGAGGGGCGGTCATTCATGCGACCGGGGTTCAGGGGCTGGCGGGGCTGTCCGGGGCCTTGGGGAAACGGATCGGCGGGGGGGTGAAGGGGCAGGCGCTGTCCCTCCGATATGAAGCGGCGGGGCTGCCGCAGCTCTTCGTTGATGGGCTGCATGTGGTGCCGCATGGGGATGGGACGGTGGCTGTTGGGTCGACCTCGGAGAATCAGTGGGTCCACGAGGGGATCGATGACGCGGTGGAGGGGCTGCATCGAAAGGCCCTCGCCGCGCTGCCGGTGCTGGCGGGGGCTGCGGTGGTGGACCGCTGGGCCGGGGTGCGACCGCGGGCGGTCAGCCGGGCTCCGGTCCTGGGGGCCTGGCCGGGGCGGGCGGGGCATTGGGTGGCGAATGGGGGGTTCAAGATCGGGTTCGGAATGGCCCCGAAGGTGGCCGAAGTGATGGCCGATCTGGTGCTGGAAGGCCGCGATGGGGTGCCGGAGGGGTTCCGGATCGAGGGGCTTTTGTAGGCAGGGGCCGCAGGAGTGTCCACGCGGGACGGATTCTTGTTTTGTAGGGGAATCAGGGGGTTGGGTGTGGGCGTTAGGGGATTTTTAAGGGGTGGAGGAGCACAATCGCGCCCCTTTGTTTGCAGTCTAGGATTAGTCTCGGAAGACGCGCATCGGTTCGAGCTCTTCGCCGCTCCATGGCTCATCTCCGACCGACAAGAGCTGCAGCAAGACTAGTGAGCGCGCAGAAATGTGCAGGTTTCCAAGGACAAGACGATTGCCTCCACCAAGCTCAACTTGGGCCAGAAAGACCACTGAATCAGCGATATCAACCACGCCACTATGTGAAAGGCGGACAAACCTACCAGCACTATCGATATCCCGCCGAAGCACTTTGATTTGACGGGGCCCAGGAACCCCAAAGTGACTGTAGCGTCTGTGAGCCTCGGCTAAGAAAATCAATTCGAGGTTTGTCGGTTCGCCCCCTTCAACGCTTGTCGACATCAAGATACTCCGGAAAAAGTTTCGACTAGGTTTAGTAGAGCGTTGGCACGGCTGGGAGGCTAACTTCATACCCTATAGCGCTTATCGGCGCAAAGGCTGACATCCGGTTGCGAAAAGCGGGGATAGGATGGCCGGGTTTTAGTCGTTGCGCTGTCCATTAGGACGACTGGCGCTTCTGAGTCGGGCTGAAGCCCGACCTACGGACTTCCGGTCATCCCAACATCTTGGGGATAAGCCGCCGGTTTTCGCCAGATACTGGGGTCTCTGGTTGACTCGCGGGGGGTGGGGCGCGACCATCGTGGGCCAGCGACTCGTGAGTATCCCGAGAGTATCCCCGTGCGGTTGACCCGGTTACGCCTGAACGGCTTTAAAAGCTTTGTCGACCCCACGGATCTGGTGATCCATGAGGGGTTGACGGGCGTGGTCGGGCCCAATGGCTGCGGGAAGTCGAACCTGCTGGAGGCTTTGCGCTGGGTGATGGGGGAGAACCGCCCCTCGGCCATGCGCGGGGGTGGCATGGAGGATGTCATCTTCAACGGGGCTGCGACGCGGGGGGCGCGGCATTTTGCCGAGGTGGCGATTGTCATCGACAATCAGGACCGGCTGGCGCCGAGCGGTTTCAACGAGGCGGATCAGATCGAGATTGTCAGGCGGATTACCCGGGATGCGGGGTCGGCCTATCGCTGCAATTCAAAAGAGGTGCGGGCGCGGGATGTGCAGATGCTGTTTGCGGATGCCTCCACCGGCTCGCACAGCCCGGCGCTGGTGCGGCAGGGGCAGATTGCCGAGCTGATCAACGCCAAGCCCAAGGCCCGGCGGCGGGTGTTGGAGGAGGCGGCGGGGATTTCGGGGCTTTATGCGCGGCGGCATGAGGCGGAGCTGAAGCTGGCGGGGACGGAACAGAACCTGTTGCGGGTCGATGATGTGCTGGAGGCTTTGGCGCAGCAATTGTCGGTCTTGGTGCGGCAGGCCAAGCAGGCGGCGCGGTATCGGGAATTGTCGGAGGAGCTGCGCAAGGCGGAAGGGATGCTTCTGTGGCGGCGTTGGCGTGAGGCGGATGAAGCGCGCTCGGCTGCCGAGGGCGTTCTGCGCGAGCGGTTGATTGCGCAGTCGCAGGCCGAAGCAGCGGCGCGGGGGGCGGGGAAGGCGCGCGAGGCGGCGGAGGATGCGATGCCGCCCCGGCGTGAGGAAGAGGCGATTGCCGGGGCGATCCTGCAGCGGCTGGTGTTGCAGCGGGATGCGCTGGGCGATCAAGAGGCGCGGGCGCTGGCCGAGATTGACACGCTGAAGGGCCGGATTGCCCAGCTGGGCCGCGACATGGAGCGGGAGGCGGGGCTGAACCGCGACGCGGGCGAAGTTATCGAACGGCTGGAGTGGGAGATTAGGGAGCTTGCCCGCGCCCATGACGGGCATGAGGAGAAGCTTGCAGACGTGCAGGAAGCGGCGCGGGAGGCTGGGTCTGTGCTGGCCGAACGTGAAGGGGCGCTGGCGGCGCTGACCGAAGATGCAGCGCGGTTGGCGGCACGGCACCAGTCGGCGCAACGGATGTTGTCGGATACTCGGGTGGTGCTGGAGCGGGCGGAGGGCGAGGCCGGGAAGGCTCGGGACGCTGTCGGTTCGGCGGAGGGCGCGTTGGAGGCGGCGGGCGAGGCTTTTGCCGCCGCCGAGGAGGCTCAAGTGGCGGCGCTGACCGAGGGGGAGGCGACCGAGGTGGCGCTGGAGGCCGCCGAGGCGGCGCGGGGCGAAACGCAGGGGCGCGAGGCCGAGGCGCGGGCGGCGCGGTCTTCGGCGGAGGGGGAGGCTTCGGCTTTGCGGGCGGAAGTTGCAGCCTTGGCGCGGATGGTCGAGCGGGAGGCTTTGGCCGGGCGTCAGCTTCTGGACAAGCTGGTCGTGGTGCCGGGGTATGAAAAGGCGTTGGGGGCGGCTTTGGCGGATGACCTGCGCTCACCCGAGGTGACGGGCGAAGCGCGGTCGGGTTGGGCGGAACTGCCGGGCTATGATAAGCCTCAAGGGTTGCCGGTGGGGGCGGAGCCGTTGGGCTTGCAGGTCAAGGCCCCGGCGGTGCTGGCGCGGCGGTTGTCGCAGATCGGGCTGGTTTCACGGGAGCAGGGGTTTGCGTTGCAGGCGTCGTTGCGGCCCGGTCAGCGGCTGGTGTCGGTCGAGGGCGACCTTTGGCGCTGGGACGGGTTCCGGGCGGGGTCAGAGGATGCTCCGTCTGCTGCTGCGTTGCGGTTGCAGCAGTTGAACCGGCTGGTGCAGCTGAAGCGCGATCTGGAGGAGGTCGCGGCACGGGCGGATGGGGCGCGGATGGCGCATGAAGCTTTGACCGCGCGGCTGGTGGAGCTTGCGGCGGCGGATCAGCGGGCACGGGATGCGCGGCGCACGGCGGATGCAAGGTTGGCCGAGGCGAACCGGACGCTGGCGCGGTCCGAGGCGGACCGATCTATTGCCGGGGGCAAGCTTGAGGCGGCAGGCCTTGCCGTACGGCGGTTCGAGGAGGAAGCTCTGGAAGCGCGCGCCCGGTTGATTGAGGCCGAGGCGGGCCTTGCCGAACTGGGAGATCTGGGTGCGGCACGGGGTGAGGTGGAAGCCGCGAAGATCACGGTCGAGGCGGCGCGGGTCACCATGATGGCGCGGCGGTCAGGCTTGGATGAAGTGCGGCGCGAGGGCGAAGCGCGGGTCCGGCGGCGGCAGGAGGCGGTGAAAGAGCATTCCGGCTGGAAGCACCGGTTGGAGACGGCTTTGAGCCGGACCGAAGAACTGGCCGAACGCCGGGCCGAGGCCGAGGAGGCGCTGGCCGAGGCGGCACTGGCGCCGGAAGAGATCGCGGCCAAGCGCGAAGAATTGCAGGACGCGATTGCCGAGGCTGAAGCGCGTCGGCAGCGAGCGGCGGATGCGCTGGCCGAGGCCGAAGGGGTGTTGCGTGAGGCATCGGTCGCCGAACGTGAGGCGGAGCGGCAGGCGGGTGAGGCTCGGGAAGGGCGGGCAAGGGCCGAGGCCCGGCTGGACGCGGCACGGGAAGGCGTGGCTTTGGCCGCCGAGCGGATCCGGGAGGAGAACGACCGGACGCCGGATGAGCTTTTGACCAGCCTGCGCACCGACCCCGACAAGATGCCGGACGCAGAGACGCTGGATCATGACGTCAGCCGGTTGAAGCGCCTGCGCGAAGGTTTGGGCGCGGTGAACTTGCGCGCCGAGGAAGACGCCAAGGCGGTCGAGGCGGAATATGATGCGCTGGCGGCGGAAAAGTCGGACCTTGAGGAAGCGGTCAAGAAGCTGCGCGCCGGGATTGCAGGTTTGAACAAGGAAGGGCGGGAACGCCTGCTGACGGCGTTCGAACAGGTAAACGCGAATTTTTCGACGTTGTTTACCCATCTTTTCGGCGGTGGCGAGGCGCGGCTGGTTCTGGTCGAGTCCGACGATCCCTTGGAGGCAGGGCTGGAGCTTTTGTGCCAGCCGCCTGGGAAGAAGCTGTCGACGCTTAGCCTTCTGTCCGGGGGCGAGCAGACGCTGACGGCGCTGGCGTTGATCTTTGGTGTGTTCCTTGCGAACCCCGCGCCGATCTGCGTGCTGGACGAAGTCGATGCCCCATTGGACGACGCCAATGTCACCCGGTTCTGCGACCTTCTGGACGAGATGGCCCGGCGCACCGACACCCGGTTCCTGATCATCACCCACCATGCGGTGACCATGGCCCGGATGGACCGGTTGTTCGGCGTGACGATGCAGGAGCAGGGGGTTTCGCAACTGGTCTCGGTTGACCTGAAGAAGGCCGAGGCGCTGGTGGCGTGATGCCACCCCGAAGCGATGGGATAGGTTTGTTAACCGCGTCTCTTTAGCTCTGATCCTGCCGCGATCCTGCGCGGTGAACGGAGGTGAGGAAACTGAACGAAAACCAATATAGTAGATGGAAGGTCATGATTGCGGCGGGAACGCTGCTGGTCACGGCCATCCGGCTTCTGATTGGGGGCTGACCCTGAAAAGAAGGGTGCCCGGCCGAGCTGACACTCCGCCGGGCTTTTTCAAGGTGAGGACCCTGAAGGATTTCCAATATCGTATGTCCAGAATGATGGGCATTCCTTGCCAAATTGTAAAGGCCGCCGCGCATGCATGGTTACCGGGCTATCCGGCCCGAGCATGGCCGAAATGTGCCGATGGGTGGCGAAAACGGACGGGTTTTCTTGCGCTCCAGACCCTAGAACAGGGGAAAGAGGGAGGCACACGTGCGCTATTCCGGTTTTCGCGTGATAAAAGAGGCCCTGACCGGCCACAAGGGCTGGAAGCCCGTCTGGCACGACCCTACTCCGCAGGCCGACTATGATTACATCATCGTCGGTGGCGGCGGGCATGGGCTGGCGACGGCCTATTATCTGGCAAAGGAATTCGGGCAGGCCCGGATTGCGGTGCTGGAAAAGGGCTATCTTGGCGGTGGGAACGTGGGGCGGAACACCACGATCATCCGGTCGAACTATCTTCTGGATGGCAACGAGCCCTTCTACGAATTCAGCCTGAAGCTTTGGGAAGGGCTGGAGCAGGACTTCAACTACAACGCCATGGTTTCGCAGCGAGGGATCATCAATCTGATCCACACCGACGCTCAAAGGGATGCCTTCACCCGGCGGGCCAATGCAATGATCATGCACGGCGCCGACGCCGAGATTCTGAGCCGCGAGGATGTGCGGAAGCTTTACCCTTGGCTGAACTTCGACAACTCCCGCTTCCCGATCAAGGGTGCGATTGCGCAGCGGCGGGGCGGCACGGTGCGGCATGATGCGGTGGCCTGGGGCTATGCGCGCGGGGCCGACATGCGGGGGGTCGATCTGATCCAGAACTGCGAAGTGACGGGGATGCGGATCGAGAATGGCCGCATTCTTGGGGTCGAGACCAATCGCGGGTTCATTGGGGCCAAGAAGGTTGGTGTCGCGGTGGCGGGGTCATCGTCGAAAGTGATGGCGCATGCCGGGATGCGGCTGCCGATTGAATCGCACGTTCTGCAGGCTTTTGTCAGCGAGGGGCTGAAGCCGCTGATCGACGGGGTGATGACCTTTGGCGCGGGGCATTTCTATGTTTCGCAGTCCGACAAGGGCGGGCTGGTCTTTGGTGGCGACATCGACGGCTATAACTCTTATGCCCAGCGCGGCAACCTACCGGTGATCGAGGATGTGGCCGAAGGTGGCATGGCCCTGATGCCGGCGATTGGGCGGGTGCGGCTGTTGCGGGCCTGGGGCGGGATCATGGATATGTCGATGGATGGATCACCCATCATCGACAAGACGCATGTCGAGGGGCTCTATTTCAACGGTGGTTGGTGCTATGGCGGGTTCAAGGCGACCCCGGCTTCTGGCTGGTGCTTTGCGCATCTGCTGGCCAAGGACGAACCCCACAAGACCGCGACGGCCTATCGGTTCGACCGGTTCCTCAAGGGCCGGATGATCGACGAAAAGGGTCAAGGCGCGACCCCGAACCTGCATTGAAGGGCAAATACGAATGATCATTCATCATCCGATCCTGGGGCCCCGCGACGCGCAGGAATTCGTCTATCTGGGCGACGAAAGCCTCATCGACCGCCCCGACGGAATGACCGCCGGGATCGAGGCGTTTCATGACTATGCCTACAACCGCGACAACCCGGCGGGGGCGCATCGCGAGCTATGGTATCACGAACAGGGCGACCGGTCCTGGCTGGTGGTCACGCGGAACACGGTGACGCATGAGATCACCAAGGTCGAACTTGCGCGCGATGTAGCGCGGGCGAAAGGGCGGACGAAATGAGCCAGTCGCATCGCATCGCGGGCGGCCAGATCGAACGGTCGAAGACGCTTCGCTTCCATTTCGACGGGCTGCCTTATCAGGGGCATCCGGGCGATACGTTGGCGTCGGCGCTGCTGGCCAATGGCGTGCAGCTGATGGGACGCAGCTTCAAGTATCACCGACCGCGGGGGCCTTTGTCGGCGGGATCGGAGGAACCGAATGCGCTGGTCGAATTGCGCACGGGCGGGCGGCAGGAGCCGAACACGCGGGCGACAGTGGCCGAGCTTTATGACGGGCTGGAAGCGAAAAGCCAGAACCGCTGGCCGAGCCTTCGCTTTGACGCGATGGGGATCAATGATCGGCTGTCGACCTTCTTTGCGGCGGGGTTCTACTACAAGACCTTCATGTGGCCCAAGTCCTTCTGGGAAAAGCTTTATGAGCCGATCATCCGTCGCGCGGCGGGGCTTGGTTCGGTCAGCCGCGAGGAGGACCCGGATGAGTATGAGAAGGGCTTCCTGCACTGCGATCTGCTGGTCATCGGCGCTGGTCCTGCGGGGTTGATGGCGGCGCTGACAGCGGGGCGGGCGGGTGCGCGGGTGGTCCTGGCGGACGAGGATTTCCGCATGGGCGGGCGGTTGAATGCCGAGACTTTTGCGGTCGGCGGCAAGTTAGGCGCGGATTGGGCGGCTGGGGTTCTGGCGGAACTTTCGACGCTGCCCAACGTGCGGTTGATGGTGCGCACGACCGTGATCGGGGCGTTTGACCACGGCATCTATGGCGCGGTGGAGCGGGTGTCGGATCACCTTGCCGTGCCCATGGCGGGCAAGCCGCGGCAGGTGCTGTGGCGCATTTACTCCAAGCGCGCGATCCTTGCGGCGGGGGCGACGGAGCGGCCGATTGCGTTCGAGAACAACGACCGGCCGGGGATCATGCTGGCGGGGTCTCTCAGGGCCTATGCCAACCGCTGGGGTGTGAAGGCAGGCGAACGGGTTGCGGTTTTCACCAACAACGATGACGGGTTGCGGACGGCTGCGGACCTGAAAGCCAAGGGCCTTGAGGTGGTCGCGGTCATCGACTCTCGCGATGGCGATGAGGTCATCGACACCAAAGGTAAGCTTGGACTGAAGTCTGTGACGATCCGTGACTCTGCGGGCCGGACGCGGACGATTGGGGTTGATGCGCTGGGAGTCTCAGGCGGTTGGAACCCGAATGTGAACGTTCATTCGCATCACCGCTCGCGCCCGGTCTGGAACGAGGAGATCGCGGGTTTCGTTCCGGGGGCCGATGGGCCTACGGGCCTGTTGGTGGCCGGGGCGGCGGCGGGTGGGTTGTCGACCCATGCAGCGCTGGCCCAAGGTCAGGCGCAGGCGATTGCGGCACTGACGGATCTGGGCAAGACGGCAAAGGCGGACAGTCTCCCCGAGGCAGAGGATGCTCCGGTCCGCGTCACGCCGCTTTGGCATGTCCATCACGGCAAGGGCCGGGCCTGGATCGACCAGCAGAATGACGTCACGGTCAAGGACGTGAAGCTGGCGCATCAGGAGAACTTCAGTTCGGTCGAGCATCTGAAACGCTATACCACGCTGGGGATGGCGACGGATCAGGGCAAGACCGGCAACGTGATCGGCCTTGCGGTGATGGCAGAGCTGACCGGGCGGTCGATCCCCGAGACGGGGACGACGATCTACCGGCCGCCCTATACCCCTGTTGCCATGGGCACGCTGGCAGGCCGGTCGCGGGGCACGGAATTCAAGCCGACGCGCCTGACGCCAAGCCATCATTGGGCCGTCGAACAAGGCGCGTTCTTTGTCGAGGTCGGCATGTGGCTGCGGACGCAGTGGGTGCCCAAATCGGGTGAGACGGAATGGCGGCAGTCGGTCGACCGCGAGGTGCTGGCAACGCGCAAGTCGGTCGGCATCTGCGACGTGACCACGCTGGGCAAGATCGACATTCAGGGCACCGATGCGGGGGCGTTTCTGGACAAGGTTTATGCCAACACCTTCAGCACGGTGCCGGTCGGCAAGTGCCGCTATGGGCTGGTGCTGCGCGAAGACGGGATGGTGTTCGACGATGGCACCACGGCCCGGATGGGCGAGAATGAATATGTGATGACCACCACCACGGCCAATGCGGTTACAGTCTTCCGGCATCTGGAGTTTTGCCGTCAGTGCCTGTGGCCGGATATGGACGTGCAGCTGATTTCGACCACCGAAGCTTGGGCGCAGTTCTCGGTCGCCGGACCGAATGCGCGGAAGCTGCTGGAGAAGGTGGTCGATCAGGACATCTCGGACGCGGCCTTCCCCTATATGGGGGCGGGGAACATCACCGTTGGCGGCCTGCGGGCGCGGTTGTTCCGGATCTCGTTCTCGGGCGAGCTGGCCTATGAAATCGCGGTCCCCACCCGCTATGGCGACGCGCTGCTGCGCGAGATGCTGGCCAAGGGGGCGGAGTTCGACCCGGTGGTCTATGGCACCGAAGCCTTGGGCGTCATGCGGATCGAGAAGGGCCATGTCGCGGGGGGCGAGTTGAATGGGCAGTCGACCGCTCTGAACATGGGTCTGGGCAAAATGGTGTCGAAGAAGAAGGACTCCATCGGCATGGTCCTGTCGCAGCGCGAAGGTATGGTTGAAGAGAACGGCTATCGTCTGGTGGGCGTCAAGCCGGTTAACCCTGCGGCCAAGCTGGTGGCGGGCAGTCACTTCCTTGAGATCGGCGCAGCGCCGGTGGCGGCGAATGATGGGGGGTGGCTGACCTCGAAGGTCTATAGTCCGCATCTGGGCTGCGATATCGCCCTTGGCTATCTTAAGGGCGGCGACAAGAAGATTGGCACCCGGATGCGGGCGGTCAATCTGGTGGGCGGTCTGGATACCGAGGTCGAGATCATCAGCCCCCATATGTTCGATCCGGAAGGGGAGCGTCTTCGTGGCTAATGCGCTGAAAGCAAGGACGGCGCTTGGGGCACATGACCCCTTGCAAGTTATGGTCGGGGCGCTGGTGGTGACCGAGCGGTTCGATGTGGCCCTGGCTTCAGTTGCGGCGCGGCGGGGGCGGATGGGCGATCTGGCGAAGGCGGCCGAAACGATCGGCTTGCCGCTGCCGGAGGCCGCCCGGCATGCTTCGGGCGAAGTTTATGCTGCCTTCTGGACCGCGCCCGAAATGTGGCTGGTCGAGGCCCCCTTTGCCAGTCATGAGCTGATTGCAGAGGTGCTGAAGCAGGCGCTGGGCGATGCAGCCAGCGTGACCGAACAGACGGATGCCTGGGTTGCCTTTGACCTGCTTGCGCCGGATCTTGCGCCGTTGCTGGAGCGGCTGTGCAATGTCGATTTCCCGGCGGTGGTTGTTGGCTATGCGACACGCACGATGGTCGAGCATCTGGGCTGCTATCTGATCAAGCACGGTCGCGGAACGGCGCGGCTTTACGGGCCGCGGTCCAGTGCGAAAAGCCTGTTGCATGCGCTGGAGGCTGCCGCACACTCTGCCTGGTGAGGGTTTGGCTTGATGAAACTGGTGTTTCCTGATAGTAAAAATTCAGGGAACTGTCAGGGAAATCAGCATGTCGGACGGGGACGCCATCGCAAGCCTGCCACGCGGCAAGCCAGCATTCGACCAGGACCCGCATCGGGTGCGCGAAATCACCGAGCGCAACCTTGAGGCCGCGATCGGCCGCGAAGTGCGAACCTTTCGCCGCCAGCAGGGGATGACGGTGGCCGATCTGGCGGCAGTCACGGGCCTGTCGATCGGGATGCTGTCAAAGATCGAGAACGGCAATACCTCACCCAGTTTGACGACCTTGCAGGTCCTTAGCCACGCGTTTTCGGTCCCGGTGACTGCGTTTTTCAAAAGCTACGAGGAACGTCGCGACGCCCAGCATGTGAAGGCGGGCGCGCATATCGAGATTGAACGCCGTGGCACGCGAGCGGGGCACCAGTACAACTTGCTCGGCCATATCGGGTCGAACAGCTCGGGCGTGGTGGTGGAACCCTATATCATCACGCTCACGACCGAGAGCGACACCTTCCCGGCCTTTCAGCACGAGGGGCTGGAGCTGTTGTACATGCTGGAAGGCGAGGTTGATTACCGCCACGGCGATGAGATTTATCCTTTGAAACCCGGTGACAGCCTGTTCTTTGACGCCGATGCGCCGCATGGGCCGGAAGGCCTGGTCAAACTGCCGGCGCGCTATCTGTCGGTGATTGCCTATCCGCAGGGCTGAGGCGCCAAGAGTTTTCGAAAACTCTTGCAAATTCCTTCGAAGGAATTTGGTAGCGCCCTATGGCTTGCGCTGCGCGTGATCCCAGACGGCTTGCCGGATGCGGGCGGTCTTGTAGGCGTCAAGGACCGCCATCGCCCAGACGAAGATCGCGCCAGACACCTTGCCGACAAAGGATACATCCGGCGCGGCGGTTTTAAGGGTGAAAGCGCCCAGCAACACCGCGAAGCAGACGAACACCAGACCACGCACCGGCTGGCGGTTCAGGACTTGGCCCATGCCGGGAAGGATCAGGGCGACGGCAAGCACAAGGCGGGCGTTGATCGGCGGCTTCATGCGGTGTCCTTGGTTAGGGTCAGCACATCCTCGCGGATCGCGCGCAGCCTGTCGAGGAGCGGCGTCAGGCGGGCGGGGTCAAGCGGGGTCATGCCCATCTCCGCCTCGCGGAAAATCAGATAGCGGCCCCGGTCGGCCTCCTCTGCAAGCACCACGATCCGCAGGCCTTTGGGAGAGATCACCAGTTCCTTGACCGCGTCGCCAAGGAACAGATCGGCATGCCGGGCAAGAAGATCGGCGGGCGGAATGCGGGTCGCGTCATCGGTGCGGACGGCAACATGCGCTGGCAGCCCAGGCGGGGTGGGCAGCATATGCGGCAGGTCAGAGAAATGGCTGAACGGCTCGTTGCCAGCAGGGCGGGCCATCAGATCAAGCGTGGCCGTCAGCGGCAGGGGTTCGGGCAGGGTTACAAGAACCCAGAGGGCTGGAAGCTTGCGGAAGGTCAGCGTGTCAGGGATGACCTGAAGGTCGAAGGAAATGGCGCCGCGCTTACCGGTCATCCGGGGAAAGCCGGTGGGTTGCAGGCGCGTCTCGCCGCCGTCGAACAGGGGTTTCAGCGCGCTGAAATAGGCGGCACGGGCGGCGGTGCGGGCGCGGCTTTCGGTGATCAGTCGCCAGCCCAGCCAAAGGCCGAGGGTGGCAAAGGCAAGGCCAAGGGGAATGAGGGGGGACATGGTGAAATGGCCCGCCCCTTTTACAGGGCGGGCCGCTTGCCTTAATAGCCCTTGGGTTTCGGCCAGGGCATGGTGAACTGCGCGCCCCGGTTCACAAAGCGATAGCGCCAGAAGTGGAACCACAGTGACACCACGATGTAAAAGCCGATCATCGCGACAAGCTGGGTTCCATAGCCCAGGAACACCGCGAAGAAAGTGATCGCGCAAAGCGCCAGCAACGTGACCGCAGGCAGCGGGTGGAACGGATGTTCATAGCCGCGTTTGATCGAGTTCAGCGGCCACTTCTTGCGGAACATGATGATGTTCAGCGGCATGAACGTATAGCCCAGAAGCCCCGAGAGGATCGAGAAGGTGATCACCTGATCCAAGGGAGCTTTGAGCGCGAAGATCAGCGCGATCGGCACCAGGAACACGATCGACCGGTAGGGGGTGCGATACTTCGGGTGAACCGCGCCGAACCAACCGGGCAAATACTTGTCGCGGCCCATGGCGAACCAGGCCCGCGAGGCGTCGTTGATGCAGCCGTTTGCCGAGGCAAGGGTGGCAAAAAGCGTGCCGAAGCCCAGAAGCCAGACAAGGCCCATGGATCCCGAAAGCCGCGCGGTGTCGAACAGCGGGGCCACCGACCCATTGACGCCGTCGCCTAGGAATTCATAGGGCAAAACGCCAGTGCAGATGTACCAGGTCAGTGTCGCGGCGATGAGAAGGGTCATGATCCCTGCCAGCGTACCAAAGGGGAGTGCGCGGGCGGGGGAGCGGACTTCTTCGGCCGCCTGGGTGGTTCCTTCGATGCCAAGATAGTACCAAAGGCCAAAGTGCATGGAGGCGAGAACGCCGATCCAGCCATAGGGCATCTCGTGGCCTTCAAAAAGCGCCGCATGCTGCATGATCCCGCCGCCAAGGATGCCGGAGGTGGACACGAACAGCACCAGGATTGCGACGAAGGCGATGGCGGTGATCACGAGGTTGAAGGTCAGCGTTGCCAGCACGCCCCGATAGTTCAACCATGCCAGGAACATGATGACCAGGATGATGAAGGGTTGCTGATCCAGCGCCGCCTCATGTCCGGACATCGTGGCCACGACCGAGAAGAGATAGCCTGCGGTGATCGCATTCGCCGCCTCAAGCATCGTATAGGCGAAGACAAGGTAGAGGCCGACGTTGAAGGCCATCAGCGGGCCGATGATGTGCTTGGCCTGGGTATACTGACCCCCGGCCGAAGCGACGGTCGAGGTGACCTCGCTATCGATCATCGCGACGCAGGTGTAAAGGATGCCGGCAAACCAGCAGGCGATCAGGGCTGCATAGGCCCCACCCTTGCCGACGGCAAAGTTCCAGCCCATGTATTCGCCAACCAGAACGATGCCCACGCCAAGCGCCCAGACGTGGGCCGGGCCGAGAACGCGCAGCAGGCCGACCTTGGTGCCATGTGGCCCCATGCCGTCCATGGTTTTCGAGGTGATGTCCACGTCGCTCATGATTTCACCTTGTGCTCTTCGGCCATCGCCTCAAGCTCGCCTTCGCGCGATGAGGTCAGGACGTCTTCGGAATAGGTGCTGTCAGTCTTTAACCAGTCGACCAGCATGAGCAGGCCAAACAGGGCGGAAAGCCCCCAGGCCGCGTATTCAAGATAGTTCCACAGTTCCATCGCGGCCTCCTATTTGCCGAATTTTTCGGAAATGACCTCGCGGTATTCCACATCGGAAAACCGCAGGACCAGGACGTAGTAAAGGACGATGATCGCAACCATCGCCACAAGCGCGCCGACCGAGAAAGAATAGTCGAAACGCGCCAGGATCAGGTCATGTGCGCTTGCGGGGGTGTAACCCAGTGCTTCGTATTGCGCGGCTTGCACTGGGGTCTGGCCCAGGGCCTCCCAAGTGGGGTCGGTGACCGGTGTTTCGACCGCCTTTGCCGCACCGGCCAACCCAAGCTTGAGCGGAACGAACAGGGCGCCCAGGGTCAGGACCACCAGCACGATCACGTCAATCAGCTGACTGGCCTTGCCTTGTTTCGGAGCAACGTAATGTGCCATATCAGCCCTTCCTCCCCTTGGCTTCGTCACTGAACTTGATATCGAGGCCATACATGAAGTCGCGATCCTCGCGGTAGTGCCGCAGCATCGCGAGGATGGCGGCGGTGTTGAACAAAAGGACGATGGCCCCTGCGATCATGAGCAAGATCCGGGCTTGCCCGTTCGGGGCAAGGTCCCAGGTCGCATAGGCCACAAAGATAATCGCACACCAAAGGCCGACCACGAACGCCCATGCCACTTGCACGTCGCGTTTGTGCATCGCCTCAATCCGTTGACTAAGGTCCGCCACGAGTTCCCTCCCCTTGGGCACTGGGTCTCTTCTTTCCCGCGCGACGTGGCCCTGACGTCATTTCCCTATGCGGCAAAAAAGTTTTCCCAAGGGAAAGCTATCTGCGACATTCTGTCAAGAAAAACCGAAGCGGACGTGGGTTTTGGCCGCAGTTTTCCCGACAAGTGAAAAAAGTTTCTTAGCAGTTGATAGGCGCGAATGACGGTGCTAGCGTGAAAGCAACCAGTCGAAGGAGACGAATCCATGTGCGGCATCGTTGGGCTGTTCCTGAAGGACCCGAAGCTTGAGCCAATGCTTGGGGCCATGTTGACGGACATGCTGATCACCATGACCGACCGCGGCCCCGATTCTGCGGGCATCGCGATCTATTCCGGGGCAAAGGATGGTCTGGGCAAGATCACCGTGCAGTCGGCCAATCCCGGACAGGATTTCAAGGACCTGGATGGCGACCTGCACCATGCCATCGGCCAGCCGGTCGTGATGCTGGTCAAGTCGACCCATGCCGTGCTGGAAGTCCCCTTGGGCCAGATGGAGGCTGCTCGGTCCGCCCTGTCGCACCTGCGTCCGAACGTGAAGGTTATGAGCGCGGGCGACTGCATCGAGATCTTCAAGGAAGTCGGCCTGCCGCGGGACGTGGCGGCGCGCTTTGAGGTGGCCAAGATGAAGGGCACCCATGGCATCGGCCATACCCGGATGGCGACCGAATCGGCGGTGACGACGATGGGCGCGCATCCGTTTTCCACCGGGTCGGACCAGTGCCTTGTGCACAACGGCAGCCTTTCCAACCACAACGGCGTCCGGCGCGAGCTGAAGCGGCTTGGGATGACGTTTGAGACCGAGAACGACACCGAAGTAGGGGCCGCATTCATCAGCCACAAGCTGCAGGAAGGCGAAACCCTGGGCAACGCGCTTGAGGCGACGCTGACCGATCTGGACGGGTTCTTCACCTTTGTCGTCGGCACCAAGAACGGCTTTGGCGTGGTCCGTGACCCCATCGCCTGCAAGCCCGCCGTGATGGCCGAAACCGACCAGTACGTCGCCTTCGGGTCGGAATACCGGGCCTTGGTCAACCTGCCGGGGATCGAGGATGCCCGCGTCTGGGAACCCGAACCCGCCACTGTCTATTTCTGGGAGCATTGAAAGAATGCAGAGCTTTGATCTGGGGAAAGAAGGCCTGCGCGCCTTGAACTCCTCGCTGCATGGCCTGAAGGGCCAGACCAACATGACCGCCTGGGAGGTCATCAACCCCAAAGGCGCGCATGCGATTGCCGCCGGGGTTGATGCGCCGGTGGATATCACGGTGCGGGGGTCCACGGGCTATTACTGCGCGGGCATGAACAAACAGGCGACGATCCGCATCAAGGGATCGGCAGGGCCGGGTGTGGCCGAAAACATGATGTCGGGCACGGTCATCATTGACGGCGATGCCAGCCAATACGCCGGGGCAACCGGGCGCGGCGGGTTGCTGGTGATCAAAGGCAATGCCTCCAGCCGCTGCGGGATTTCGATGAAGGGCATCGATATCGTGGTGCATGGCAGCATCGGCCACATGTCCTGCTTCATGGCGCAGTCCGGGAACATGGTGGTGCTGGGTGACGCGGGCGAAGCTTTGGGCGACAGTCTGTACGAGGCCCGGCTTTTCGTGCGCGGTTCGGTCAAGTCTCTGGGTGCCGACTGCATCGAGAAAGAGATGCGGCCCGAACATATCGCACTGCTGCAGGATTTGCTGAAGCGTGGCGAAGCGGACGGGAAAGCCAAGCCGGAAGAGTTCCGCCGCTATGGCTCGGCCCGCAAGCTTTACAATTTCAATATCGACAACGCTTCGGCGTACTGAGGCAGGCACATGACAGAATTCCCGAAAACCCCGCCCCGCTTCTCGGCCACGTTCACCCCGGCGATCAATGCCGAAATCCGGCGTGCTGCGGCCAGCGGCATCTATGACATCCGGGGCGGCGGCACCAAGCGGCACCTGCCGCATTTCGATGACCTTCTGTTCCTTGGCGCCTCGATCAGCCGCTACCCGCTGGAAGGTTACCGCGAGAAATGCGCGACCGATGTCTGGCTGGGCACGCGTTTTGCGAAAAAGCCGATCCATCTGGAGATTCCGGTCACCATCGCGGGTATGTCCTTTGGCGCGCTGTCCGGTCCGGCCAAGGAGGCTTTGGGCCGCGGCGCTTCGGCGGCGGGCACCTCGACCACCACCGGCGACGGCGGGATGACCGAGGAAGAACGCGGCCATTCGCGGACGCTGGTCTATCAGTACCTGCCCAGCCGTTACGGCATGAACCCCGACGATCTGCGGCGCTGCGATGCGATTGAGGTCGTTGTCGGTCAGGGCGCGAAACCGGGCGGCGGCGGCATGCTTCTGGGGCAGAAAATTTCCGACCGCGTGGCCAAGATGCGCAACCTGCCAAAGGGAATCGACCAACGCTCGGCCTGCCGTCACCCCGACTGGACCGGACCGGACGACCTTGAAATCAAGATCATGGAACTGCGCGAGATCACCGATTGGGAAAAGCCGATCTATGTAAAGATTGGTGGCGCGCGGCCCTATTATGACACGGCGCTGGCGGTGAAGGCGGGCGCAGATGTGGTCGTGCTGGACGGCATGCAGGGCGGCACGGCGGCGACGCAGGACGTGTTCATCGAACATGTCGGCATGCCGATCCTGGCCTGCATTCCACAGGCCGTTAAGGCGCTGCAGGATCTGGGGATGCACCGCAAGGTGCAGCTGATCGTCTCGGGCGGGATCCGCACCGGGGCCGACGTGGCCAAGGCCATGGCTTTGGGCGCGGATGCGGTTGCCATCGGCACGGCGGCGCTGATTGCTTTGGGCGACAACGACCCGATCCACGAGGCGGAGTATCAGAAGCTGGGCACCACCGCCGATGCCTATGACGACTGGCACGAAGGCCGCGACCCGGCCGGGATCACGACTCAGGACCCGGAATTGTTCAAGCGCTTTGACCCGGTTCTGGGCGGGCGGCGCTTGAAAAACTACCTCAAGGTGATGACGCTTGAAGCGCAGACCATCGCGCGGGCCTGTGGCAAGAACCACCTGCACAATCTGGAACCCGAAGATCTGTGCGCGCTGACGATCGAAGCGGCGGCAATGGCCGGGGTGCCGATTGCCGGAACAAACTGGATACCGGGCCGCAACGGCGGCTTCTGAAAACAAAAAAGACGAACAGGGAGTTGAAGCGATGGGACACGACCTTGCCAAATGGGCCAAGGAAAAGGGCGTCAAGTATTTCATGGTCTCTTACACCGACCTGTTCGGTGGGCAGCGCGCAAAACTGGTGCCGACGCAGGCGATCAACGACATGGCAGTGGACGGGGCCGGGTTTGCAGGCTTTGCCACCTGGCTGGACCTGACGCCCGCGCATCCCGACATGATGGCGGTCCCTGACCCGTCCTCGGCCATTCAACTGCCGTGGAAGAAGGAGGTCGCCTGGCTTGCTTCCAACTGCGTGATGGAGGAGCAGCCGGTGGCGCAAGCTCCGCGCAACGTGCTGCGGCGACTGGTGGACGAGGCGGCAAAGGAAGGTCTGCGAGTCAAGACCGGTGTCGAGCCGGAATTTTTCCTGCTGACCCCCGAAGGCGACCGCGTTGCCGACCCCTACGACAATGCCGAAAAACCCTGCTACGACCAGCAGGCGGTGATGCGTCAGTATGACGTGATCTCGGAAGTCTGCGATTACATGCTGGAACTGGGCTGGGAGGCCTACCAGAACGACCACGAGGATGCGACCGGCCAGTTCGAGATGAACTGGAAATACGACGACGTGCTGCAGACCGCCGACAAGCACAGCTTCTTCAAGTTCATGATGAAGTCGGTGGCCGAAAAGCACGGGCTGCGGGCGACGTTCATGCCGAAGCCGTTCAAGGGGCTGACCGGGTCGGGCTGCCATGCCCATATCTCGGTCTGGTCGCTGGACGGCAAGACCAACGCTTTCGCAGACAAGTCCAAGGAACTGGGCCTGTCCGATCAAGGCCGCAATTTCCTGGGCGGGATCATGAGGCACGCCAGCGCTCTGGCGGCGATCTGCAACCCGACAGTCAACAGCTACAAGCGGATCAACGCGCCGCGCACGTCCTCGGGGGCGACCTGGGCGCCGAACACGGTGACCTGGACCGGCAACAACCGGACCCACATGGTTCGCGTGCCCGGTCCCGGCAGGTTCGAGCTTCGCCTGCCCGATGGCGCGGCGAACCCTTACCTCATGCAGGCGGTCATTCTGGCGGCGGGTCTGGACGGGGTGCGGACCAAGGCCGATCCGGGGCGTCGGTACGACATCGACATGTACCAGCACGGCCACACGGTCAAAGGTGCGCCGAAGCTGCCGTTGAACCTGCTGGATGCCTTGCGGGAGTATGACAAGGACAAGACGCTGAAGTCGATGATGGGGGACGAATTCTCGTCCGCCTTCCTGAAGCTGAAGCATAAGGAGTGGAACGACTACTGCGGCCACTTCTCGTCCTGGGAAACGCAGACCACGCTGGATATCTGAAGTTTGTCCACGCGGGACAGCCTTGGGACCACAAGGGATTCCAATGGGTTGGCTGTGGGCATTTAGGAAATGTTAAGCATTGGGCGGGGGGTGACAGCGCGTCGCTTCCCGTTTCCACTTTGAGGCAGACTGGTGACCTCGCGTCGACGCAGCCTCATCTGACGGCGTCTGCTTTGAGCCAATCAGCGACATTCAGGCAGACCGCAGCATCGAAGAAACCTTCGCAGGCGCCGCATCGTGTCCCAGTCCAGAGCCGACGTTCTCAACTGATGCAGCGGATGGCCGGTCCCAAGACAATGATTTGAATGAATGTTTCGGGTGACTAGGCTCTGGACCCATTAAATTGCTTGCGGGCACGGCAACTCATTGATTCATTGGCGGCACCAAGGGGGTGCTGCTATGAGCGAAATGTTCTTGCTTTCCGAAGACCAAATGGCGCGAATATCGCCGTTCTTTCCGCTGTCGCATGGGATGCCACGTGTCGATGATCGCAGGGTAATCAGCGGCATCATCTTCGTGATCCGTACTGGGCTCAGATGGCGTGATGTTCCCGCAAGCTACGGGCCTCATAAGACAATTTACAACCGTTTCATCCGGTGGAGCGAGATGGGCGTGTTCGGTCGCATCTTCGTCGAGCTTGCCAAGGGCGGTGGCGACACCGAAGAAATCATGATCGACGCGACACATCTGAAGGCGCATCGGACCGCAGCCAGCCTGCTCAAAAAGGGGCTCTTCCCAGGTTTATCGGGCGCACGAAAGGCGGGTTGAACTCAAAACTGCACGCGGTCTGCGACAGAGAAGGTCGGCCCCGCACCCTGTTTCTGACGGCAGGCCAAGTCAGCGATTACACCGGCGCTGCAGCCCTGCTGTCGACGCTGCCCCCGGCCAAGGCGCTCTTGGCTGACAAGGGCTACGATGCCGACTGGTTCCGGGAAGCCCTTGCAGATCGCAATTATGAAGCCTGCATCCCGTCGAAATCAAACAGGAAAATCCAGATACCCCATGACAAGGCGCTCTACCGTAAGCGTCACAAGATCGAGAACATGTTCGGCAAGCTGAAGGATTGGCGGCGTATCCACACCCGCTACGACCGCTGCGCCCACACCTTCATGTCCGCCATCGCTATCGCTGCCATCGTCATCTTCTGGATATGATCAATGAGTCCTGAGCCTAGGT
>CANNIA010000027.1 GCA_947504705.1 Paracoccaceae bacterium | reverse complement strand
GCGATGATCTTCGCGACGACGCCTGCACCGACGGTGCGGCCGCCTTCGCGGATGGCGAAGCGGAGTTTTTCTTCCATCGCGATCGGGGCAATCAGCTCGACCACGAACTTCAGGTTGTCGCCCGGCATCACCATTTCAGTGCCTTCCGGCAGCTGGACGGTACCCGTCACGTCGGTCGTGCGGAAGTAGAACTGCGGACGGTAGTTCGCGAAGAACGGGGTGTGGCGGCCGCCTTCTTCCTTGGTCAGGATATAGGCTTCAGCTTCGAACTTGGTGTGCGGCATCACCGACTTCGGCTTGCACAGAACCTGACCACGTTCAACACCGTCACGTTCGATGCCGCGCAGCAGGATGCCGACGTTGTCGCCAGCTTCGCCACGGTCCAGAAGCTTGCGGAACATCTCGACGCCGGTGCAGATCGACTTTTTCGTCGCATGGATGCCGACGATTTCAACTTCGTCGCCAACGTTGATCACGCCGCGCTCGATACGACCGGTGACAACCGTGCCACGGCCCGAGATCGAGAACACGTCTTCGATCGGCAGCAGGAACGGCAGGTCGACCATGCGGGTCGGGGTCGGGATGTAGCTGTCAACCGCTGCCATCAGCTCACGGATCGAGTTCTCGCCGATGTCCGGACGCTCGCCGATCATGGCCTGGTGGGCCGAGCCCTTGATGATCGGGATATCGTCGCCGGGGTATTCGTAGGACGACAGAAGCTCGCGCAGTTCCATCTCGACCAGTTCGACCAGTTCGGCGTCATCGACGAGGTCGATCTTGTTCATGTAGACGACCATGTAGGGAATGCCGACCTGGCGGCCCAGCAGGATATGCTCGCGCGTTTGCGGCATCGGGCCGTCGGAGGCGGCGCAAACCAGAATCGCGCCGTCCATCTGGGCGGCACCGGTGATCATGTTCTTGACATAGTCAGCGTGGCCGGGGCAGTCGACGTGCGCATAGTGCCGCGCAACCGTCTCATATTCCACATGCGCGGTCGAGATCGTGATCCCACGAGCCCGCTCTTCCGGCGCGCCGTCGATCTGGTCATAGGCCTTGAATTCGCCGAAATACTTGGTGATTGCCGCCGTCAGCGTCGTCTTGCCATGGTCAACGTGACCAATGGTCCCGATGTTCACATGCGGCTTGTTACGTTCAAACTTTGCCTTCGCCATAGCGCATTCCGTCCTTGATCAGATCGGGCCAGAGCGGCCCCATGTTACCACGCGCGGCGACTTATCCCGACGTCAGCGGAAATTCAAGTCTGAATGGCGAAGGCCCGGCAAGCTTGACCCGAAGGTGCCGGGGGTGCGACGCTTGAGGTCGATCCGGAGAGGAATAACCATGCCCACCTTGCCCCTGCGACTTGCCCTTGTGCCACTTCTGGCGGCAAGCCCGTGCCTTGCCGAGACCCAGACGGTCACGCTGTACCTGACCTTCTCCGACAAGGCCTTGGCGGAACTCACCTCGCGCGGCGACGGGGTAACGGTTGCCGCCTACTGGATGGGCGACCCGGTGGAGGGGGCGACCTTGCCCCTGACCGAAATCGATACGATTTTCCTGATGTCCGAGGATATTACGCTGCAGGCCGGGCCTGCCACTGTGGTGCTTGGGGGCAGCCTTGCCTCGGCTCCACTTGATCAAGTCACGGTGCCGATGCTGAACGTGAACGTCTTTTCTGCCCGCTGGACCAGCGAGGACAACCTGATCGATTGCGATTTTCTGGATGATGAGATGGCCAAACTTTCGGCAGCACCCCAGACGCTGAATTGCAAGCTGATCGGAGAGTAGGGCTGATCGGTCCGGGGCTGGGTGACTAATCCCGATTGATTCACTCAACAACTCTTGACCCTCTTGGGCAGCCCGGATATTTCCGACTATAACAGTCGGATAGTAGAGGCAGACATGACCAAGAAACCTGTTGGACTCCAGAACGACCAACCCCGGCGCGTCTCCCCGCGATGCTGGCAGGGCCTTGCCGCAGGCAGTGCCATCGCGCTGGCAACTGCTCCGGCCTTTGCGCAGTCGGTGCCCTATCTCCTTCCCGCCAATCAGGGCGGCATGCTTTGGCTGGCCGAGGGTGAGGGCGGCGAAGGTGGCGAAGCCGGTGCGGTGGCCGAGGTTGGCGCGGATGTCGCCTATCTGGCCGAATTGGCAATCGTCGAGGGCCATCTGGTCGCCGCGATGGACCTTTACCGTAAAGGTATGGCGGATGAAGCCGCCGATCTGTCCCGGCACCCCGAGGCTGAAATGATGGACGAGGTTCGCCAAAGACTGGCCGACCACGGTGCCGCCGATGTGACCCCGGCCATGGCGGCGTTATCGGCTGCGATGGAGGCCAAGGCTGACTTGCCCACAGTCGAGGCCGCACTGGCCGCCGCCCAAGCCGCCTTTGCCGCCGCCGCCCTGCCTGAAGCCGGTGATCTGCGCACTAGGGCCGATGCGCTGGTGGCTTTGGTAAAGGCCGCCGCGCATGAATACGAGGGCAGCACCGAAGGCGGTACCGTCGGCGACGTCATGGCCTATCACGAGGCGCATGCCTTCATTGAGGTCGCCCGCAACCTGGCCACGGTACTTGCTGCAGAACCGGCTGCGAAGACCCAAGCCGAGAAGGCGCTGGCCGCCCTGGCCGAGGCGGATGAGGCCTTTGGTGACATGACAAAGACCGAGCTTGAGGCGAAGGACCCGGCGATACTTTTGGCGGTCGCGGCCAAGGTCGAGCTGGTCCTGTCCTCGGTGCGCTAAGCCATGATGCTGGTGGTTCAGGGGCTGATCACGCCGGTCGAGGCCAAAGTGCTGCGCGAGGCAGCTGAGGGCCTTACTTTTGGCGACGGCAAGGCCACGGCGGGGAAATTCGCGCGCGCGGTGAAAGCGAATGACCAAGCCTTGCCCTCCCCGGAACGCGATACCGTGCTGGGGCGGGTGGAGCGGGCGCTGCGCGAGAATGCGCTGTTCCGGTCCGCCGCCCGACCAAAGGCGCTGACGCCCTTGATCCTGTCGCGCTACCGGGTTGGGCAGACCTATGGGCTGCATGTCGATGATGCGGTGATGGGGGGGTTGCGGACGGACCTGTCGTTTACGCTGTTCCTGAGTGACCCCGAAACCTATGACGGCGGTGCGTTGGTGATCGAAGACACGCTGGAAGCGCGGTCGATCAAGCTGCAGGCGGGGGACATGATCCTGTACCCCTCGACCACGCTGCACCGGGTGGAACCGGTGGCGCGGGGCGAACGGCTTGCGGTGGTCGGCTGGGTGCAAAGCCAGATCCGCAATGGCGAGCAACGCGAGATCCTGTTCGATCTGGATCAGGCGGTCGAGGCCACCCATGCCGCCGAGGGCAAGGGCGCGCAGTTCGATCTGCTGGCAAAGACACGCGCCAATCTGTTGCGGATGTGGGTCGAGGTCTGACCCTCAGGTGAACCGATTGTCACGCGGGAAGCCGCGTGGTCCCATCTTGTCGGCACATGCCCGTAGCTGCTTACGGGCGGCCCCGTCCACGATGGGGTCCATAGGGGGTCTTGATGTTTTCTTTGGATGGGGGTCTACATGGGGTCTATCTCTGCTAAAGGAGACCCCATGGACCACCATATCAGAATTGAAGACCACGCCATCTGGTTCAAACATCTTCCGGGCAGAGATATCCGTGACCGGCTTTCAGCGCTTGAGCCTGAAGCCGAGGTCACTGTTGAAGTCGATGGCGTGACCGGCAAGTGGCAACGCATGAAGCGCGGCGTTGACGGTCGGCCAACGGATGCAATCAGGCCTGTCGGCGAGATGAAAGCCATCTGGAACGAGTGGTTCCGCAACCGCAAAGGCGACAAGGTAACATTGAGAGTCCTGACAACCGCAGACGATTTTCTTGCCGGTTTGACGCCGGCGTTCTCGGAATGGGGCAGCCCCGAAGATGAGGAGGCCTTTCGTGATCTGTGACCGGTTCGAGACGGTGGTCGTGCCGTTTCCCTTTGCCGAACTGCCGGTCCTGAAACGCCGCCCTGTCGTCGTCGTCTCTTCCCGCGCATTCAATCAGGCAAACGGGGCCTCACTGGTGGCGATGATCACGGCAGCCAAGGAAACGCGGTGGCCAAGCGACATCGCTCTGTCCGATCTGACGGCAGCCGGATTGCTGACACCCTGCATCCTGCGCATGCGTCTTGTCACGTTGCCAAACGATCTGATCCTGCGCGGGCTTGGTCGGCTGGCACCGCTGGATCGTCTGGTCTGCGAACGCGGCCTGGCCGAGATGCATGTGGGCTGACGTCAAGTGAACCGGTTGTCGCGCGGGAAGCCACGTGGCGCCATCTTGCCCGCCGTCGCCCGTGCTCCGGTCCATTCGGCCAGATCGGTTTCGGTGCGGGTGCGACCAGCGGGATCCTTCCACGACAGGCCTTCGGCCCGAGTGAAAGTGATCGCGTCTGACAAGCCGCCGTCCTTGTACTTTTGCAACCGGACGCCCTTGCCCTTGGCCATTTCCGGCAGCTCTGCCAGCGGGAAAACCAACATCTTGCGGTTGTCGCCGACGACGGCAATCGTATCGCCTTTTACCACCGTGCAGACGGCGGTCTTGGTGCCATCGCGGACCGTCAGCACGGCCTTGCCTGCCTTGGTCTGGGCCACCAGCTCTTCTGACGGCACAATGAAGCCATCCCCCGCGCTGGAGGCGAGGAGCAGTTTTTCGCCCGCCCGATAGATCATCAGGTCGGTGATCCCGGTATCGTTCGGCAGGTCGACCATCAGGCGCACCGGTTCGCCCATGCCGCGCCCGCCGGGAAGGTTCGCTCCCAGTAGGGTGAAGAACCGGCCGTTGTCGGCGACAAGCAGGATCTTGTCGGTGGTCTCGGCATGGAAGGCGAAGCGGGGGCCGTCGCCGTCTTTGAACTTCTGTTCGGCGGCCAGATCGACATGGCCCTTCATGGCGCGAATCCAGCCCATCTTCGAGCAGATGACCGTGATCGGCTCGCGGTCGATCATCGCCTCATAGGGGATTTCTTCGATCTCGGTCGCATCGGCAAACTGTGTGCGGCGGGCACCGATGGCGGTGGCCTTGCCATAAAGCTTGCGGACCTCATCCAGATCCTTGCCGATGCGTTTCCACTGGCGACGCTCGTTCTCCAGAAGGTCGGCCAGATCAGCCCGTTCCTTCATCAGGGCGTCACGTTCGGCGTTCAGCTCCATCTCTTCCAGCCGCCGCAAGCTGCGCAGCCGCATGTTCAGGATCGCTTCGGCCTGATTGTCGGTGAGCTGGCCTTCGCCGCCTTTGACCGGGGGTTTGTAGTCCTTTTCCGACGTCGCCCGGATGTGCGATTTCGACCAATCCTCGGCCATCAAGGCGGCTTTGGGGTCGTCGTCATAGCGGATAATGTCAATCACCCGGTCAAGGTTCAGATAGGCGATCAACAGGCCTTCCAACACCTCAAGCCTTGTGTCGATCTTTTCGATCCGGTGTGAGGAGCGGCGGCAGAGGACGTCGCGGCGGTGGTCAAGGAAGGCGCGGAGGACCTCTTTCAGCGAACAGACACGCGGCACCTTGCCATCAATCAGCACGTTCATGTTCAGCGAGAAGCGTGTCTCAAGGTCCGAGTTCTTGAACAGGCTGCCCATCAGCACTTCGGGTTCCACCGTCCGCGCGCGGGGCTCCAGGATCAGGCGGATATCATCGGCAGATTCGTCGCGGACATCGGCCAGAAGCGGGACCTTCTTCAGCTGGATAAGCTCGGCCAGCTTTTCGATCAGCTTCGACTTGGCGACCTGGAACGGGATCTCGGTGACCACGATCTGCCAAGTGCCACGGCCAAGGTCTTCGACCTGCCATTTCGCGCGGGTGCGGAAGGAACCACGACCGGTGCGATAGGCCTCAAGGATCGAGTCACGCGGTTCGACGATTACGCCACCGGTCGGGAAATCCGGGCCGGGGATCAGGGCGACAAGTGCCTCATCCGTCAGGTTGGGGTCGGACAGCAGGGCCTGACAGCCGTTGATCAGCTCATCCAAGTTATGCGGCGGGATGTTGGTCGCCATGCCCACCGCGATACCGCTGGAGCCGTTGGCCAACAGGTTCGGGAAGGCGGCAGGCAGAACGACGGGCTCTTCCAGACGACCGTCGTAGTTCGGGCGGAAATCGACGGCGGTCTCATCAATGCCTTCCATCAGCGCCTCGGCGGCATGGGTCACGCGGGCTTCGGTATAGCGACTGGCTGCCGGGTTATCGCCGTCGATGTTGCCGAAGTTGCCCTGCCCGTCGACCAGCGGGTAGCGCATGTTGAAATCCTGCGCGAGCCGCGCCATCGCGTCATAGATCGCGGCGTCGCCGTGGGGGTGGAAATCCCCCATCGTGTCGCCAGAGATCTTGGCAGATTTCAGAAACCCGCCGGTTGGAGTCAGCCGCAGCCGCCGCATCGCCCAAAGGATTCGCCGGTGAACCGGCTTCAACCCGTCGCGCGCATCCGGCAAGGCCCGGTGCATGATGGTTGACAGCGCATAGGTCAGATAGCGCTCGCCAATCGCACGGCTTAGCGGCTCCGAGGTGGTGAGGCCTTGCTGGCCCCCGATCTTGGGGTCGTCATCTTCAGCGGTCATGGATGTTGTGTAGGGAAAACCCGCGCGCCGGTCCAGATGGCTTTGTGACCCAGCCCGCAAAATGTGGATATGTCAGGGATTTCCGACTCAACGCCCCGTCGGGAAGGTGTTAGAAGCACCAAAGCCCTGCCTAGGATGCGTTGATGTTGCGCCTTACGATCCTGTTGATTGTCGCCATGGCTTTCGCCTGGGAAACGCTTGGCCAGGATTCTGGCCAGTTGCGCCCGGGCCTTGCCAAGGCCGAGGCCGAGGGGCGGCTGGATGAAGTCTGGGCCGAAGCTCGCGCCAAGGAAGCGGCACGAGCTGCGGCAGAAACCGACCCCGAGGGCGCCTATTACGTCACCGAATCCAGCCCCGAACCGAAACCACTGCCCGCCCGCGCGCCAATGGTCGCCTCGGCCGAACTGCCGGTGCCCGCTGTTGTTGTCGAACCCATCCGTGAGGTGGTGCAAGCGATTGAGGACCCGGTCTTCAGCCTGCAGTCTTTCGGCAACGAATCTGTCCCCGGCGAAGACGAACCTCGGATTTTGGCCGAACCTGAACCCGGAGCCGAAGCCTTGCCCGAAGCACAGCCCGACGCGATGAACGGGAGTCAGGGGCAAATCTGGTACGTGCAGGCCGATTCGGTGAATGTCAGGTCCGAACCTTCGACCGACGCGGAAATTCTGGGCAAACTCGGCTCTGGCGAAGCTCTGCTGATGGTTGCCTCGGTCAATGACGAATGGGCAAAGATCGTGATCCAGGGTGACGGGATCGAAGGCTATGTCGCAACCCGGTTTCTAAGCCCCCTGGCCCCCTGAGCGAGACATTCATGAAATCGATTCTGATCACCGGATGCTCTTCGGGCATAGGCCTTAACGCAGCGCACGGCCTGAAGGCGCGGGGCTGGCGGGTCTTTGCGACCTGCCGGCAGGAAGCGGATTGCGAAAGGCTGCGGGGCGAGGGGCTGGAAAGCTTTCGTCTGGATTATGCCGACGAAGACAGCATCGCAGCGGCGGTTGACGAGGTGAAGACCCGGACCGGCGGCACGCTGGATGCGCTGTTCAACAACGGGGCTTTCGCCTGCCCCGGCGCGGTGGAAGACCTGCCAAGGGGCGCTTTGCGGGCAATCTTCGAGGTCAACCTTTTCGGCTATCACGACCTTGCCCGCCGGGTGATCCCGATGATGCGGGCGCAGGGCCATGGGCGGATCGTGAACTGCTCATCGGTGCTGGGGCTGGTGGGCATGACCTGGCGCGGGGCCTATGTGGCGACGAAATTCGCCATGGAAGGGCTTTCCGATGTGATGCGGATCGAGATGAAGGGCACTGGAATCGAGGTTATCCTGATCGAACCGGGCCCTATCGCAACCAAGATCCGCGAGAACGCGATCCCGCATTTTGAAAAGTGGATCGACTGGGAAAACTCCGTCCGGCGAGAGCAGTATTCCAGCCTGCGCGGGCGGCTTTACGACAAGAAGACCAAGAAGGACACGTTCGAGCTGGGGCCAGAGGCGGTAACCGCCAAGCTGATCCACGCGGTCGAGGCAAAGCGGCCAAAGGCGCGCTACTATGTCACAACGCCGACCTATCTGATGGGCTTTGCTCGGCGGCTTTTGCCGACCCGCATGCTGGACTGGCTGATCGCCAAAGGGTGAGACCCAAGGATTTTTGGGAAAATCCTTTTCAAATTTCTTACTCAAGAAATTTGGCTTCGCTTTTCCCATCCGCGCGCCTAGATCAGGGGCAAAGGAGACCTGCTCATGTTTTCCGACCCACTGTTCCTGTTTGCCACCGTGGCCTGCTTTGTCGTGCTGGGGATCCTTCTCTTCGGTATCGGCACTTTCGCCAAGGGTGGCGAGTTCAACAAGCGAAACGCCAACAAGATCATGCGCTGGCGGATCGGAGTGCAGTTCGCGGCTGTCGTGCTGATCGCCGCCTTCGCTTGGCTGCGGTCAAGGTCGTGAAGGCGGGGAGCTAAGATGGTCGTCCTGTCGAAAATCTATACCAAGACCGGCGACGCGGGCGAAACCGCGCTTGGCAACGGCACGCGGGTGGCCAAGCATAGCTTGCGCGTTTCGGCCTATGGCACGGTCGATGAAACCAACGCGACTGTGGGCCTCGCGCGCCTGCACGCCAGCGGAGAGCTGGCCGAGGCGCTGAAGCGCATCTCGAACGACCTGTTCGACCTTGGGGCCGATCTGTGCACCCCCGACCGGCATCTGGACGCAACCCGCGAATACCCCGCGCTGCGGATGATCGAAGGCCAAGTGTCGCGGCTTGAAACTGAAATCGACGCGATGAACACGAAGTTAACACCGCTCCGCAGCTTCATCCTGCCGGGCGGGTCCGCGCTGGCCGCGCACATGCACCTCTGCCGAACCGTCTGCCGCCGGGCCGAACGGCTGGTCGTGGAAACCGCCACAGTCGAAGATGTGAACCCCGAGGCGGTGAAATACCTCAACCGCCTGTCCGACTGGTTCTTCGTCGCGGGCCGCATCGCCAACAATGACGGCAAGGATGATGTGCTGTGGGTTCCCGGCCTGACGCGCTGATTTGACTTCGGCTCCTCGAGCACTTCGTGCACTCCTCGCACCATCCACGACGAGTGCACGAAGTGCTCGAGGAGATTCCGGTTTGAGCCATGCTGCCTTCGCTGATCGCCCCCCACGATCAAAACGCGGCGTCCTGTCGCTGGAAGGTGTCGCATTTGCTCTGTTCCCCCGCCGAACCCTGCGCTAAACGCGGGCCGGAGAGCTTGTGCGCCCATTCCGGCGCGATACGAAGGAGTTGCGGCCATGAAGGTGCTGGTCCCGGTCAAGCGGGTGATCGACTATAACGTGAAGGTTCGCGTCAAGGCGGACGGATCGGGTGTCGACCTTGCGAACGTGAAGATGTCGATGAACCCCTTTGACGAGATTGCCGTCGAAGAGGCCATCCGGCTGAAGGAAAAGGGTCTTGCGACCGAGGTTGTCGTCGTCTCCATCGGCGTCAAGCAAAGCCAGGAAACCCTGCGCAACGCGCTTGCCATGGGTGCAGACCGCGCGATCCTGATCGAGGCGACCGACAACGTCCACAACGACATCGAGCCGCTGGCCGTCGCCAAGCTGCTGGCTGCCGTGGTCAAGGAAGAGGCCCCCGGCCTTGTCCTTTGCGGCAAGCAGGCCATCGACAATGACATGAACGCGACCGGCCAGATGCTGTCGGCCCTGCTCGGCTGGAGCCAGGCGACGTTTGCCTCGGAATTGGCAATCGAGGGCGAAAGGGCCCGCGTGACCCGCGAAGTCGATGGCGGTCTGCAGACCATCATCGTCAAGATGCCGACGATCATCACGGTCGACCTGCGTCTGAACGAGCCGCGCTATGCGTCTTTGCCGAACATCATGAAGGCCAAGGCCAAGCCGCTAGCGATCAAGACCCCGGCGGATTACGGCGTGGACATCTCGCCCCGGTTGTCGATCATCAAGACCGTGGAACCGGCAGGCCGCAAGGCTGGCGTCAAGGTCGGCTCGGTGGCCGAGCTGATCGCGAAACTCAAAGACGAAGCGGGGGTGATCTGAGATGGCCGTTCTTCTTCTTGCTGATGTTGTCGGCGGTGCGCTGGCAACCGATCAGGTCGCAAAGACCCTGACCGCCGTGAAATCGCTGGGACCGGTGACGGTTCTGGTCGCGGGCCCCGATGCAGCCGCTGCGGCGGCCGAGGCTGCAACGCTGGCTGGCGTGGCAAAGGTCCTGCTGGCCGAAGGTGCCGACTATGCCCATGGCATGTCGGAGCCGACCGCTGCACTGGTCCTGTCGCTGGCAGGCGGCTTTGAGCACATCGTTGCGCCGTCGGGCGCCCTGTCGAAGTCGGTTCTGCCGCGTGTGGCGGCGATGCTGGACGTGATGGTGATCTCGGAAGTCCTCGCCGTCCATGACGCCGCGACCTTCGACCGCCCGATCTATGCCGGTAACGCGATCCAGACCGTCAAGTCGTCGGACGCGACGAAGATCATGACCGTCCGCACCGCGACCTTCGAGGCCGCGGGCAAAGGCGGTTCGGCTGCGGTCGAGAAGGTCCAAGCCACCGTTGACGGCAGCATGTCCGCTTGGGTCGAGGACAAGGTTGCCTCAAGCGACCGTCCGGAGCTGACCTCGGCAGGCATCGTCGTTTCGGGTGGCCGGGGTGTGGGCTCTCAGGCCGACTTTGCGCTGATCGAAAAGCTGGCGGACAAGCTGAACGCCGCTGTCGGTGCCAGCCGCGCTGCCGTCGATTCGGGCTACGCCCCGAACGACTGGCAGGTTGGCCAGACCGGCAAGGTCGTCGCGCCGCAGCTTTATGTGGCCATCGGCATCTCGGGTGCGATCCAGCATCTGGCGGGGATGAAGGACAGCAAGGTCATCGTTGCGATCAACAAGGACGAAGAGGCACCGATCTTCCAGGTGGCCGACTACGGTCTGGTCGCCGACCTGTTCACCGCCGTGCCAGAGATGATCGAGAAGCTCTAAGTAAGGTGGTCAATATTGCCCACCCTACGAAACAGATCAACGGGGTCGCCTTCAGGCGGCCCCTTTTCCACGGCGATGGCATCCTTGCGCGGGTCAGATGCAGCGGGCATAAGCGAGGGTATCGAATGGAGGCTCGGCGATGGAAATCAAGCAGGTAGGCGTCGTCGGTGCGGGCCAGATGGGCAATGGCATCGCCCACGTCTTCGCGCTGGCGGGCTATGATGTGTTGATAACCGACATTTCCGAAGCCAGCCTCACGAAGGCGCTGGAGACAATCGAGCGCAACATCGAACGCCAGGTCTCGCGCGGCAAGGTCCTGTCCGCTGACAAGCGCGCGGCGATGGAGCGGATCAAGACCACGCTGAAGCTTGCCGATCTGGGCCAGTGCGACCTGATCATCGAAGCCGCGACCGAACGTGAGACGGTCAAGCAGGCGATCTTCGAAGACCTGCTGCCGCACCTGAAGCCGACGACGATCCTGACCTCAAACACCTCGTCCATTTCGATCACGCGCCTCGCCAGCCGCACCGACCGGCCCGAGAAATTCATGGGCTTTCACTTCATGAACCCGGTGCCGGTGATGCAACTGGTGGAACTGATCCGGGGGATTGCCACCGATCAGGAAACCTGGGACGCGATGCATGCGGTGGTGCGCAAGCTGGGCAAGACGGCGGCGAGCGCCGAGGATTTCCCCGCCTTCATCGTCAACCGCATCCTGATGCCGATGATCAACGAGGCGGTCTATACGCTGTACGAAGGCGTCGGAAACGTCAAAAGCATCGACGAATCGCTGAAACTGGGCGCCAACCACCCGATGGGGCCGCTGGAGCTGGCGGATTTCATCGGACTGGATACCTGTCTTGCGATCATGAACGTGCTGCATGAGGGGCTGGCGGATACCAAGTACCGGCCCTGCCCCCTGCTGACCAAATATGTCGAGGCCGGCTGGCTGGGCCGCAAGACGCAGCGGGGGTTCTATGATTATCGCGGCGAAGTGCCTGTGCCGACTAGGTGAAGGTCAATTTCTTACCATAACGGAAATGACGCTGACTTCGGCCATTGGTTTGCACTGCAGTCACGCTGACCAATGTCCACACAAGCCCAGGAGATCTACAGCTTGAACTTGGCAATTCGAGGCCTCAGGCAAGCGGTCGGAAGCCTATCACTGGCAATGCTCCTGCCTTGCTCGTCGGCAGCGGCCGAAGTTTGCGACAAAGTGCGGCCAGAATGGTCCGGGGAAACGGTCTCCGCGGTGTCCGATTTCCTTAAGGATGCGGTCAGCCCTTTCGTCTTGCTCCTTGTCGTGCTTCTCGTTCTCTCTCTGATGCTCAAGTCGTCTTGGATCGGCATCGTTGGGAGCCTTCTTGGCGCGACCTTCTTCGCCGTGACTTTGGTCCATTACCAAACGGACCGCATTTACCAGGCCGCGATCGTTGAAGGATGCAGAACCGATCCAATTCTGCTGTTAGCGGCGATAGCGGCTGTCACCCTCGGATGCCTCGCAGGCGCATTTCGTGCTAGGCTGATCCGATGACGGCGAAGATATCAGTCACTAAAACAGCATAGGTGTCTAAACAGGCCACCGCTACGCTCCGCGTGTCCCAGAGCTAGTTTCAGGAACGGCCTACTTCCCCAACGCCAGCGTATGCTCGCGCAGCCAAGCCAGGAACCCTCTCGGGTTGCCGTCCCATTTCTTCAGCTCATCCGCCGAAATCGGCTGGCCGATATGCGGGCGCTGGGGTTTGAAGAGGCTGCGCTTGATTTCATACAAGAGCAGGCCCTGCCGGATCGTGTCTGACACCTTGTTGGCGATCAGGAACGCGCGGGAGTTTTGGCCGGGAAAGAAGATCGGCAGGATCGTGGCCCCGGAGGATTTCACGATCTTGTGGGTGAAGACGTTCCACTCGCTCTCCACCGCCGGGCCCCACCAACCCTCGGACATCGCGACCTTGCCAGCGGGGAACAGGATGATCACCCCCCCGGCTTTCAGATGCGCCATCGTGTCGTCGCGCATCTTCAGGCCCAGTTCGCGCGCGTTATCCTCATGCGGGAAGGGCACGGGGATCATGAATTCCTCGACTTCAGGGATGCCGGTCAAAAGCGAGCGGGTCAGGATCTTGAAGTCCGACCGCACACGGCTGATCATTTCCGCCATGATCATGCCGTCGACCAGACCCGACGGGTGGTTTGCCACTACGACAAGCGCGCCGGTTGCCGGGATGCGGGCAATCTCTTCCGCCGGGATATCGACGCGAATCCCCATGTGGCGAACAGCCTTGGACCAGAACGGCGCGCCAAAGGGGACGCCAGTCTTTTCAAAACTGCGGATCAGGCTCAGCAGATGGAACTTTGCCGTCAGCCATTCGATGGCGCGGATCGACAGAATTTTGAAGGGGTTCTTGAACGTGCCAGAGTATGACAGCCGACGCATATCATACTTCTTCGCCGGCAATTTGCTGGCCTGGGTCGGCGCCCCCGTCGGCGCCTCGGTGGCGATCTGGCTTTGTTCAGTCACGAAGCGGCAGTCCCCGGCATGCGCCCGGAAACCGACCGGGCATCACCGTTCAATAATCCTCTCCGAAGCGGGCCGCAACAAGCGCCTCGAGTGCATCGGCGAGTTTCTCCGCTTCTGCACCCGAACAGGTGACGTCAATCGAGGTTCCGCGCGATGCGCCCAGCATCAAGAGGCCCATGATCGAATCACCCGAGACCTCCATCCCGTCCTTCGACACCTTAGCCTCGGCATCATGCGCCTCGACCGTTTCGACGAATTTCGCGCTGGCCCGGGCGTGCAGGCCCTTTTCGTTGATGATGCGGATGCTGCGACTGGTCACTGTCAGGCACCCCCGCCAAGATCAAGACTGTTGATGTATTTCCGTCCCGCATCCAGAGCCGCGGCCACCGCTTCCGGCACACCCAGATCGCGCGATTTGGCCAGCTTGATCAGCATCGGCAGGTTCGCGCCGTAAAGGATGCGGCGACCCGAGGTAGAACAGGCCGGAAGCGCCAGATTGGAAGGCGACCCCCCGAACATGTCGGTCACCACCACCACGCCCTGCCCCATGTCCACCGCATTGGCCGCAGCACTGATCTCTTCCTGCTTGGCCTTGCGGTCGTGGTTGTCCTCGATGGCAATCGCCCGGACCCCGTCTTGCCGCCCAACGACATGTTCGACCGCCGAGAGATACTCCCGTGCCAAGCCGCCATGCGCCACAATGACGATCCCGATCAAGCGTCCCCCGCTTTCACTGCTTCGGCCTGCGCACCCGCAGCCTTGCGTTCCAGTTCCCGGTGACGTTTTGACACCGGCCAGCCGGCATCTGCAAGTGCGTTACCGACCATTTCGACCACAGCGACCGACCTGTGTTGCCCGCCGGTGCAGCCAAAGCCGATCGCAAGCTGCGATTTGCCTTCTTCCAGATGGGCGGGAAGCAGGAAAAGCAGAAGATCAAGAAGCTTGGCGATGAACGGATCAAACCGGGAATCACCCGCGACAAAGGCGGCAACCTCCGGGTCGCGCCCATTCCGGTCGCGCAAACCTGCCTGCCAATGCGGATTGGCCAGGAAGCGGCAGTCAAAGATCATGTCGACCCCACGCGGGATGCCGCGCTTGTAACTGAACGACTGAACCGAGACTGACAGCTGGCCACCCGGGCCAACGTCGAACAGCCGGGCGATTTCGGCCTTCAACTCGTGCTGGTTCAGCTCGGTCGTGTCGATCAGATGATCGGCGCGCACCCGAACCGGGGCCAGAAGATCCAGCTCCAGCGCGATGCCCTGGGCCGGGGTTTCGTTCGGGGCCAGCGGATGACGCCTGCGGGTTTCAGAGAACCGCTGGATCAGAATGGCAGGCGCGCAGTCAAGATACAGCACCTCAAGTTCCACGCGCGGATCGCGGGTCAGGCTGTCGATCAGCTCGATCAGCGCCGTCGGGTTGAAATCGCGGTTCCTTGGGTCCAGCCCCAGTGCGATGGGGCGACCAAGCGGCGCGCCGTCAACCAGCCGAGGAACCAGACTAAGCGGGATGTTGTCGATCCCTTCATAGCCAAGGTCTTCCAACACCCGAATCGCGGTTGTTCGCCCGGCACCCGAAGGGCCAGTGACGAAGACAAGACGATGATCCGGGTCGGTCGGGTTGGTCATCATTGGTCCGCAACGCCTATGCTTGGCGTCCGCAGCGCAGATGAAGCATCAGCGCAGCGGGAAAATGGTCGCTTTGCACCTGCAGCACAAGGGGCAGCTCGCATCCCATGATCGTGACCTTGCGAAACGGCGGAAGCCGGTCCTGCTCGGTCTTCGACAGATCGGCGACAAGCGCAAGAACCGTTCCTTCGACCGTGGGGGCATGCAGAAGACCGACACCGCGCGCCTCGATCAACCTGCCGATCACCGGGGCGGGGCAGCGGGCATGGATATGCCCCTTTTCGACCCAAAGCGCGGTCCGGTCATCCGAGACCAGCTTTGCCCCAAGCGCCAAAAGCCTGATCGCCAGCGACGACTTGCCCGACCCCGACGGCCCCATGATCAAAAGCCCGCGGCCATCGACCGATACGCAGGTTGCATGCAGGATCTGGCCGGGCCCGGTCACACCGGCAGGCCCACGACAAACCGCGCGCCCAAGGGGGCCGAGGCCGGGTCTGCGGCAGTCGGCCGAATGTTCTCGGCCCAGATCACGCCACCATGCGCTTCGACGATTTGCTTCGAAATCGCGAGGCCAAGGCCGGAATGCTTGCCGAATTCGGCCTGTGGGCGTTCGGAATAGAACCGTTTGAAAACCTTGGTCAGCGCCTGTTCCGGGATGCCGGGGCCGGTGTCTTCAACCACAACCAGCACCCGGTTTTCGCGGCGCCGGGCCCAGACGCGCACCGCATCGCCATCCTCACAAAAGGAAATCGCGTTGGTCACCAGGTTGACAAAGACCTGCGCCAGCCGTGCCTCAAGCCCATGGATACTGATCGGGTCGCCGGGCAGGTCGATGATAAAATCAACTCCCTTGTCGCCGGCTTGCTTGGACAGATATTGGCAAAGATTGGCCAAGGTCTTGATCAGGTTGAACTCTTCTTCATCTTCCTTGACCAGTTCGCTGTCCAGACGCGAGGCGTTGGAAATGTCGCTGACCAACCGGTCCAGACGGCGCACGTCGTGTTCGATCACGTCCAGCAACTTTTCGCGCTGTTCGTCCTTTTTCACGAACCGCATTGAGCCAACCGCAGACCGCAAGCTTGCCAGCGGGTTCTTGATTTCATGCGCGACATCGGCGGCGAATTGTTCGTTGGCGTCGATCCGGTCGTAAAGGGCGGCCACCATCCCGCTCATCGCGACGGAAAGGCGGCCGATTTCGTCGGGCCGCGCGGCAAGGTCGGGGATCCGCACCCGGTTCGTGGCGGATCGGCGGGTGTCGCGTTCTCGGCCAAGTTCGGCGGCGGCGGCAAGATCGGACAGCGGGTTCGAGATCGTCGAGGCCAGCATCAGGCTCAGCGCGATCGACAGCACCAGTGCCACCACGAACATCTGCAGGATCTGTTCGCGTTCATAGCGCACCAGCCGATCGATCTCGACCGAGGAGGACACCAGAACGACCACGCCGACGACATCTCCCGACACTACGACCGGTGTTCCGGTCGAAAAGATCAAGCTGCCATCCTTGTCCTTGGCAGTTTGCGATTCGGTGTCGCCCAACCGGGCCTTTTCGAACATGCTTTCCGCCTGCTGCGCAGAATCGATGGTCTCGGTCCGGGTCTTCTGACCCTGACGCAAGACGTAGGTTACGGTCGACCAGACGTTCTCAAGAAAATCGGTGAGGATGGTCCCCTGCCCCGGTTCGGTCAGCAGCGTCTCGTTGCCTTGACCAACTTTCGAGGCGATCAGCCGGCCGGTCGGATCAAAGACAAACACCTCGAACCAAGGATCAATTTCAACCCCAGCCAATGTCTTGCGGAAGTCAAAGCCCCGAGTGCCGCTGCCAAGCTGGCTTTCGTAGATATGGGCGATCAGCTCGACCTGCCGCGCCATCCCCTGCTGTCGCTGCAAAGCCAGGCTTTGGCGAAACGGGTTCATGAACAGAACCCCGACGACAAGGATCACCAGCGCCAGCAGGTTGAAGATGATAATCTTGCGGGCCAGCGGCGAGCCCTTGAGCGTGACAAAGCCACGCCCTCCCCGCCGTTCCTTCAGACGCTCGACCGTGGAATCCGGCGATACCCAGTCTTCGCCCAGAAGGACGTCGCCCGACCGTTTGGTCAGCGGGGTCTGCGCGGTGATCTTGGGTGCCGAGGTCATGGCTGGGGGCCGTCACACTTCCCCATTACTCTTCGTTATATCGATATCCGATGCCGTAAAGTGTCTCGATAGCCGTAAAGTCATCGTCAACGGTCCGCATTTTCTTACGCAGCCGCTTGATATGGCTGTCGATGGTGCGGTCGTCGACATAGACCTGATCATCATAGGCCACATCCATCAGCTGATCGCGCGATTTCACAAAGCCCGGCCGTTGGGCCAGCGCCTGCAGCAACAGGAATTCCGTAACCGTCAGCGCAACCTCGCGGCCTTTCCAGGTCACCGAATGGCGCAAGGGGTCCATCCGCAGGGCACCCCGTTCCATCATCCGGGTTTCTTCGGTCGCTGCCGCCTCGCCCGAGTTGATCGCCTCTTGCCGACGCAGAAGCGCCCGGATGCGTTCGACCAGCAGCCGCTGGCTGAAGGGCTTTTTGACGTAGTCGTCGGCCCCCATCCGCAGGCCCAGCACTTCGTCGATCTCGTCATCTTTCGAGGTCAGGAAGATCACCGGGATCGAACTTTTCTGCCGCATCCGCTGCAACAGATCCATTCCGTCCATCCGCGGCATCTTGATATCCAGCACCGCCATGTCGGGCATGCGCCGTGTAAAGGCCTCAAGCGCCGACTGGCCGTCGTTGTAGGTCTCGACCTCGAAACCTTCGGCCTCAAGCGTCATCGCGACCGAAGTCAGAATGTTCCTGTCGTCATCGACAAGCGCAATGCGAGACATCTATCGTGCCTTTCGTTAACTGCTGCCGCCTCATGGCGTTTTGTGGCATTGTCGGTCTCGCGCGACCGATAATCAACAGGAAAGCGAATCGGCCATCGGCTACCACCCCACAAGGTGGCATTTTCGCCGCAATGGCCAGCTTTCCGACGGCAATTCGCCCAACCCAGGCAAGTGGTGGCGCTAACTCGATAAAGATTGCGCTAACGCTACGATTACCCGCTGTTCTGCTTTGAAATCGTCATGCTATAGGCCGAATACGACCTGTCGCCACAAAGACTTGTCGTGGCATCCCTTGGCCCGGATGTCCGGTTTGAACCCGCCGCAGACCGCTTGCGGCATTGGGAGCTTTCAGGATGACCCAAAACACCGCCCGGGGGCGCGTGAACCCCAATCAGCAGCTTGAACACCAAGGCATCACGGGTGTGGCACTCGCCCACTACAACTATGTCGAGGCGGCGCTGGTCGAAGAGGCGGTTCGCCGGGGCGAAGGTCGGCTTGGTCGCGGCGGGGCGTTTCTGTGCACGACCGGGCAGTTCACCGGGCGCTCGCCCAAGGACAAGTTCGTTGCCCGCACGCCAGCGACCGAAGGCACGATCTGGTGGGAAAACAACACAGCCATGACGCCTGCGGCCTATGCCACGCTCAAGGCCGACATGCTGGCCCATGCCAAGGGCCGTGAGCTTTTCGTGCAAGACCTTTACGCTGGGGCCGACCCCGACCACCGACTTGACGTGCGCGTTGTCACCGAGCTTGCTTGGCATGGCCTCTTCATCCGCCACCTCCTGCGCCGCCCCGCGCGGGATGAGCTGGACACGTTTACCCCCGAGTGGACAGTGATCAACCTTCCCTCGTTCAAGGCGGATCCCGCCCGCCACGGCTGCCGGTCCAAGACCGTCATTGCACTGAACTTTGACGAAAAGACCGTGCTGATCGGCAACACCGCCTATGCCGGGGAAAACAAGAAGGCGGTCTTCACCGTCCTCAACTACCTCTTGCCTGAAAAGGGGGTCATGGCGATGCATTGCAGCGCCAACCACGCCATCGGCAAGCCCGACGATGCCGCAGTGTTCTTCGGCCTTTCCGGCACAGGCAAGACCACGCTATCCGCCAGCCCCGACCGCACGCTGATCGGCGATGACGAACATGGCTGGTCCGACCGGGGCATCTTCAACTTCGAAGGCGGCTGTTACGCCAAGACCATCGATCTTTCGCCCGAGGCGGAACCCGAGATCTATGCCACCACCCACCGTTTCGCGACCGTGGTGGAAAACATGGTCTTTGACCCCGAAACGCTGGAGCTTGACTTCAAGAACCGCAGCCTGACGGAAAACACCCGCTGCGCCTATCCGTTGGAGGCGATATCGAACGCCTCTGCGACCGGGCTTGGCGGCCACCCGCAGCATGTGGTGATGCTGACCTGCGATGCCTTTGGCGTCCTGCCCCCAATCGCGCGGCTGACGCCGGCGCAGGCGATGTATCACTTCCTGTCTGGCTTCACCGCCAAAGCCGCCGGCACCGAACGCGGCGTTACCGAACCGACGCCCACCTTCTCCACCTGCTTCGGCGCCCCCTTCATGCCGCGCCGACCCGAGGTCTACGGCAAACTTCTGCAGGAAAAGATCGCCCACCATGGCGCGTCCTGCTGGCTGGTCAACACGGGGTGGAGCGGCGGCGCCTATGGCACCGGCAAGCGCATGCCAATCAAAGCCACCCGCGCGCTGCTGTCGGCTGCGCTGGATGGCTCGCTTGGCAAAGCCAGTTTCCGCAAGGACCCGAACTTCGGCTTCGAGGTTCCGGTCTCGGTCCCCGGCGTCGATACCGCCCTGCTGAACCCGCGCCAGACCTGGTCCGTCCCCGCCGCCTATGACGCGCAGGCGGCAAAGCTGGTCGGTATGTTCCAAAAGAACTTCGCCCAGTACCTGCCCTTCATCGATACCGACGTGAAGGCGGCAGCTATCGGCTGATAACCAGCACCGGACGCCTTTCCCAGCAAGTCAATTATTTCGCGTTTAGGAAAACCGATGCTAGTCTTCCCCCGCGACTCATCCCGTCCAGCTCGGGAGGGAGAGGACAAGGGAGGATCTTATGTCAGCGAAATATGCAGGCGGCTGCAGCCACGTCCACGTGACCTCGGCGGCCGAACCGATTGATAACCACGAATGCCATTGCAACGTCTGCAAGGCGGTGACCGGTCAGCACACGACCCATGTCGCCTTTTTCAACCATGGCGACATGAAGGTTGACCACCCCGAGAAGATGAAGCGCGTTCCCTTCAACGCGCAGAACCCGGACGGGCCGCTGGAAATCTGCCTTTGCACCGAATGCAACGCCGTCCTGATGCTGGACGACAAGCAAAAGCGCATCCGTGTCGCGGTGCCGAATGTCATGGGCTATGACGACGCCAAATTCCCCAAGGCCAGCTACCACGCCTTCTGGGATGAAACCAAAGGCTATGCCGCCCCGACCGATGGCCGCCCGGTCTTTTCCGGCCTGCGCCCGGAATTCTCCTGGCCCGCTGGCCACTAGAGCGGTTCGGCCACGACACAAGGGGCGTCCCGACCGGGGCGCCCTTTCCTATTCGCGCGCCCGCAACCGTTCATCCAGCTCGGCATTGATCGCCCCACCCAACAGGACCGACCAGACCGACAGATACAGCCACATCATCAGGATAATCACCGCCCCGATCGACCCGTAAATCGCGTTGTAGCTGTTGAAATTCGCCAGATAGACCGAAAACCCGATCGACACCCCCGCCCAGCCCAGCGCCGCGACCAGCACGCCAACCGTGATCCAGGGCGACCGGAACCCCCCCGGCACATTGGGGCCAAAGCGGTAAAGGATCGACAGGCAGGTCACCACCAAAAGGAACATCGCCCCCCAGGGCAGAACCTTGGTCAGCCAGGCCGCAAACGTGCCAAACTGGACAAAGCTCAGCATGATCGGCACCACGACCACTGTGACCAGCGCTAGAAACAGCGCGCCGATCAGGGCTGCGGTCAGGATGAAATCCACCACCCAGCCCCAAAGGAACCCGCGCGGCTGCGACCGATGCACCACGTCCAGCCCCTGCACCAAGGCCGAAACCCCGGCCCGTGCCGAATAAAGCGCGATGGCCAGCGACAGAAAGGTTGTCCAGCCCAGCGTGGTCGGCGGGGCCTCGATCAGGCCCATCACCTGATCATGGATCAGACCTCGCGCTTCGGGCGGCAGAAAGCGCTCAGCCACCGTCAGATAGCCCTGAATCGCTGACCGGTCTGCGAACAACCCCCATACCGCGACGGCAGCGGCAAGGCCGGGGAAGACCGCGAACATCGCAAAGAACGCCACCCCAGCCGCGACTAGGCCAAAATGGCCGTTGCCGACGCGCAGTCCGACAGCAGCAGCAAAGTCCCAGAATTTCAAGACATGGCGCATGGCCCCATCCTTTCCCGAAATCCGCCACGACGCAACTTGAAGCCGCGCGCCGCGCATGGAATGCTAGCGCCAACAGGAGGCCCCAATGACCTATACCCCGCGCGTCGACCGCTATGACCGGATGATCTACCGCCGTTGCGGCAAATCAGGCCTCAAGCTTCCGGCGATCAGCCTTGGCCTGTGGCACAACTTCGGCCACGACACGCCCCACGCCACCAAGCGGGCAATCTGCCAGACAGCCTTTGACCATGGCATCACGCACTTCGACCTCGCCAACAACTACGGCCCGCCCTTCGGCAGCGCCGAAACCGCCTTTGGCGAGATCATGCGCACCGACTTCCGCCACCTGCGGGATGAGCTGATCATCTCGTCCAAGGCAGGCTACGACATGTGGGCCGGACCCTATGGCGAATGGGGCAGCCGCAAGTATCTGATCGCCTCCTGCGACCAGTCGCTGAAACGAATGGGCCTGGATTACGTCGACATCTTCTATTCCCACCGCTTCGATCCCGAAACGCCACTGGAAGAAACCATGGGCGCGCTGGACCACATCGTCCGCTCGGGCCGCGCGCTTTACGTTGGCATCTCCAGCTACAACAGCCAGCGCACGCGTGAGGCTGCGGCGATCCTGAAGGACCTTGGCACCCCCTGCCTGATCCACCAGCCCAGCTATTCGATCCTGAACCGCTGGGTCGAAACCGACGGGCTGAAGGACACGCTGAGCGACCTTGGCATCGGCTCCATCGCCTTCACGCCACTGGCGCAGGGCATCCTGACCAACAAATACCTGAACGGCATCCCCGAAGGCAGCCGCGCGACGCAAGGCAAATCGCTGGACATGGCCACCATCAACGACCGTGTGGTCGGCGCGCTGCGCAGGCTGGACGCGCTGGCCAAAGCGCGCGGCCAGACCCTGGCACAAATGGCGCTGGCCTGGGTTCTGCGCGATGGCGGGATCACGTCGGCCCTGATCGGGGCTTCAAAGCCCGAACAGGTGGAAGACTGCGCCGGAGCGATCAATAACCTTGAGTTCACCGCCGACGAGCTTGCCAAGATCAGCGCGATTTCCGAAGAGAAAGAGATCAACCTTTGGGCGCGGTCGGCCGAGCTTTAAGCGTTTATGACTTGCCGAGCTGGCCTTACAGCCTGGCAAGCTCCGCCCCGTATTGATCCAAAAGCCCGCTGCGCCGCAGGGTGACGGCGGGATAATCCGGTTCGTTGACGATCCGGTCCAAGGAGAAATCCTTCTCGACCCGCAACAGCGCGCGATAGACCCGGCTGGCCTTTTCGCGCTCACCAACCGCCAGATACAGAAACAACAGGTGCCGCATCGCCGCGCGGAAACTTGGCGCGCGGGAATGCGCCGCCTCGTAATGCGCGATCGCGGCAACATTGTCCCCGCCACGCAGCGCCGCCAGACCGCTTAGCGCCTCCCACCAGTGGACATGGGCGGTGCGTGCTGCAATCTGGGTCCCTTGCCGGGCCGCCACCAGCGCGCCCTCATTGTCACCAATCCGGATCAAGGCCCCAGCCCGCGCCCAATGTGCGAATGCGTTGCACGGGCTTAACGCCACCGCGTCGCGCGCCAGCACCATGCCCACCTCGGGATTTTCGTCGACCATGACCCGTGCTTGACTGACCAGCGCCAGCACCAGCGGGTTGGCCTTCGACATCTCCAGCGCCTTGCGAGAGAATTCGTCGGCCTCATCGACCAACCGGGCATGATCCTCCTCGGTCCGTTCGACGAACATGATCTGCCGCACCAGACAGCGCCAGGCATAGATCCGGCCCGGCTCGGCGAATTCCTGCGCTTCGATCAGCATCCGGTCCGCTTCGCGCAGGCGTTCAGTGTCATAGCTGAACATCTCGGTCAGCGCGCCCGCGATCAGCGCATTGGCCCGCCGTGGCCCGGTTTCCCGGTCGGTGGCGCGGGGAAAATGCGCCAGCGCCGCATCCGCCGCCTGAAACACCATCGACGGCAATTCACCCTTGCCAAAAATATCCGCCTCGGCAAGCGGCACTGCGGCCCGCTGGCTCCAGATCGTCAACCGGCTTTCAGTGGCGATCAGGCTGACCAGAAGATGGACGTGATCATTGCTGGCCGTGCCCTCGACGTTCAGGGTAAGCCCGCCCCGCGCCAGATCATGCGGGACTGCCGAGCCTCCAGCGCCGAAAATGTTGATATGGGCGAATTCGGCCACAAGCCGGCCGACCGCATCACCAAGCGCCTTGCTTACCGTTCCGCCATGCCCCGATGGCATCCCGCCCAGTCGAATGACAAAGGGCATTGGCAGCTGCGACGGTGCCGGCCGCAGCATGCCAAGTTGCATGTCGACCCGTGCTCGTTCTTCCCGCAGCCATTCGGTGAAGGCACTGTCGACAATGTCGGAGCCTTCCATGAATTCGCGCCCCGACTGGATCGCCTCCCGACAAGCCTCACGATCCTGTTCCAGGTCGGTGACAACATCGTTCAGCTGCACCATGTCGCGGTCGGAAACCAAAAGCGATGCCGCCTCGCCGAACGCCTTGCGAATCTCCATCAACGCCTGACGCAGGCTGCCCGAGGCAAGCTCCAACCCCCGGTCCGACCAGAGCCGCCCTTCCAGCCAGCGGCGCGCCCGCATGTGGTCTGGCGTCTGGCACAGCATGGCCAGGATCGCGCGTGCCTTTGACCCCCGGGGCGTGCAATCGCGCCCCTGATCATCCCGCACTTCAAAGACGCCGACCAGGCGAATGAACATCCGACTTTCACACCCCCGCCCCATGGGCGACCCTCAAACCCGCATCCGTTGGCCGTCGGATCCGGTTTCACGCAAAGAAGACCCGGCTTCACGGTCATTGGTCAAGCCGGTTCTTGACGTCCGCCCTACCCGCCTGACACGGCTGAACGCAAGAAAGCCACCGCAAAGTCAGCTGAAAATCAGCACTTGCCCCGGAAATTCCTCGTCCATTTCAGATGCTTCGGCCCAAATCTACAGCTTGGCCCTTCATGCCATGCCAGGCGGGGGCGGTTGTAGCCCCCATCGCATCTGACGGTAACTTTAACGATCATTTCACGATCACCCGCCCCGCTAACAGGGTGGTAACGTCAGGTCGGCTTGCTGACACTGCCCTGCAGGGCCTTCACGGATGTTGTCACATAGTTGCAACCCAAGTCGCGGTCGGAAAGCCGCCAGCTCCATCCGACCGGGTTGAACACCATCCCCCTGCGGTCAACCGGGCGCAGCCCCGCCTTGCTGATCAGCGCATAAAGCTCGTCCGGGGTGATAAACTTCGCCCAATCATGCGTGCCCTTCGGCAGCCACCGCATTACCCATTCCGCCCCGATGATCGCCATCATGAAACTTTTTGGCGTCCGATTCAGCGTGGAACAGATCATCAGGCCGCCCGGCTTCAGCAACTCCTGACAGGCGGTCAAATAGGCCTGCGGGTCCGCGACATGCTCGACCACTTCCATGTTCAAGACCACGTCGAACTGCTCCCCAGCCGCCGCCAAGGCCTCGGCCGTGGTATGGCGGTAATCGATCACCAGCCCCGACTGTTCCGCATGAACCCGCGCCACCGGGATGTTCCGCTCCGCCGCATCCGCCCCCACGACTTCCGCCCCCAGCCGCGCCATCGGTTCCGACAAAAGCCCCCCGCCGCAGCCGATATCCAGCACCCGCAGCCCCGCGAATGGCAAAGCCACCGCCAGATCGCGCCCGAACTCCGCTACCACCTGCGCGCAGATATAGCCCAACCGGCAGGGGTTCAGCATGTGCAGCGGCTTGAACTTGCCCTCCGGGTCCCACCATTCGGCGGCCATCGCCTCGAACTTGGCCACTTCCGCCGGATCAACCGTATCGACTGCCATCGCCCACTCCTTTGCCCTTCGACACCGGGCTTTCCCCCGGTTATATAGGGCAGCGATGGATCAAAGATCAGGGCAAAAGCGCGCAGTCGAGTATCTTTACCCGCCGATCGAACCCTTCGATCAGCGGATGATCGACATGGGCGATGGTCACACCGTCTATGTCGAACAATGCGGCAATCCTGAAGGTCGGCCCGTCATCGTCTTCCACGGTGGCCCCGGTGGAGGTTGTTCCCCCGCCATGCGCCGGTATTTTGACCCGCGCACCTATCGCGTGATCCTGTTTGACCAGCGCGGCTGTGGCCGGTCCCGCCCGCATGCATCAGTCGAGGCGAATACAACCTGGCATCTGGTTGAGGACATCGAAACCATCCGCACCACCCTTGGCATCGACAGCTTCATCGCCTTTGGCGGCAGCTGGGGCGCAACGCTGGCCCTGATCTACGCCATTACCCACCCAACCCGCGTTCGTCAGCTTGTGCTGCGCGGCGTCTTCCTCATGACTCAGGATGAGCTGCAATGGTTCTACGGCGGCGGTGCCGGATCCTTCTTCCCCGACCTCTGGGCGCGCTTTACCGATGTCATCCCGGCTTCGGAACGGCACGACCTCGTCTCCGCCTACCACCGCCGCCTTTTCTCCGGCAACCTGATCGAGGAAGGCCGCTTTGGCCGGATCTGGGCGAACTGGGAAAACGCCCTCGCCTCGATCCACAATGAAGGCGCGTTCGGCGAAAGCCCCTCCGACTATTCCCGCACCTTCGCCCGGCTGGAAAACCACTACTTCCAGAACGCGGGCTTTCTGGAAACCGATGGCTGGATCCTGCGCGAACGCCACCGGATCGAGCACATCCCCGCCAGCATTGTCCAAGGCCGCTACGACATGGTCTGCCCGCCGCACTCCGCCTGGTCGCTGGCCAAGGGCTGGGAGAAATGCGATCTGCGGATGATCCCCCTCGCCGGCCACGCCCTGTCCGAACCCGGCATCAGCGAGGCATTGGTAAAGGTGATGGACGGGCTGCGCGGCGGGTGATCCCCACCCCTAGGTCGGGGTTCACCCCGACTCCTTCACCCCTCCGGGTCAGCGAAATAATCCTCATCCACAGAACGGATGACAAAACTCCGCCGCGCCCGCACGCCCACCTCGTGCTGGATCATCAGCCGCGCCAGCCGTTCGCCATTGATCAGCACGATCCGGTGCTGCACCTTGTTCAGGTAGTCCCGCGCCTCGCGTGAGAAATCCGAGGTGGTGACAAACACCCCCTTGTTCGCCCCCCCACCGGTCAATGACCCCACAAAGGCCTGCAAGGCAGGTCGCCCGACCTTGCTGTCTGGGGCATAGCGCTTGGCCTGAACATAGACCGCATCCAGCCCCAAAGCGTCCTCGTTGATGATCCCGTCAATGCCGCCGTCGCCGGATTTTCCGATCCGCTCGCCCATCGCCCTGTCGCCGCCGCCGTAGCCCATCTTCAGAAGGAGATCGACGATCAGTTGTTCAAACTGCTTCGGTGTCATGCCTTGAACTGCTGAAAGAAGGTCATCAGTCAAGGATGCTTGGATATCGGCAAAGTCCCGTTCGATCCGTTCCTCCGGCGTTTGAATAACCGCAGACTCTCCCGTTTGCGTAGCAGGCTGCGTTTGTTGGGTTTCAGCCGTCGTTTCTTTCTCCTTCCACGCGACGTAGGCCGGGAACCGCTCCAAGGCCTTCATGTCGATGCGTGTGACGCCGCTGGCAAGTAGGTCGCGGCCAGCCGCAGTGATGACGTGCCGGTTGCGGCTGGGTGACGTCAAAAGGCCAGCCTTGGACAGGTAGGTTCGCGCCCAATGCGCTCGACTTTGCAAAGTCGTTATCCGACCGCTTGGCAAAAGTTCCTCGGCTTCTTCGTCGCTGATGGAGAATTCGGTGCGAAGGACTGGCAACACCTCGGCTACACTTTGCGCGCCATTACTGAATGCGCGAAGCACCGGCAACATTGCTGTCTGAAAATCAGGAATTGGCATTCAGCCTCCAAGCACATGCTTTCTATCATCTCGCGGTGGACACTTACCAAACCCTTAACGTCCACACCCTCACTCAAACAAAATCAATCCCTTACGCAATCCGTCCTGCGTGGACACCCAGCCCCGTAGGATGGGCGATCCGCCCATCTTACCTCACGCCCGCTTCCCCACCACAGCAACCCCCAGCGCCTCCAGAACCTTCGCCTCGATATGCCCCGCATCCAGCCCGGCGACCCGATACATCGCCTCCGGCGAGGCCTGATCGATGAAGATATCCGGCAGGACCATCGAGCGGAACTTCAGCCCCCGGTCGAACACCCCGGCCTCGGCCAGCAACTGAGCCACCAGCGACCCGAAGCCCCCAATCGCGCCCTCCTCAACCGTGATCAAAGCCTCATGCCCCCGCGCCAACCGCAGGATCAGCTCCTCATCGAGGGGCTTGGCAAACCGGGCATCCGCGACCGTGACCGACACGCCCCGAGCAGCCAGCGCCTCGGCGGCTTTCAGGCTCTCCGCCAGTCGCGTCCCGAAGGACAGGATCGCGACCCGTGAGCCTTCCCGGATCACCCGCCCGCGACCGATCTCCAGCGGAACCCCACGCGCGGGCATCTCCACCCCCACGCCCTCCCCGCGCGGATAACGGAAGGCAATCGGACCCCCGTCGTGGGCCGCCGCCGTGGCCACCATATGAACCAGCTCCGCCTCATCCGCCGCCGCCATCACCACCATGCCGGGCAGGGTCGCCATGAAGCCCACGTCAAAGGCCCCCGCATGCGTCGCCCCATCGGCCCCCACAAGCCCTGCCCGATCAATCGCGAAGCGAACCGGCAGCCGCTGGATCGCCACGTCATGCACGACCTGATCATAGCCGCGCTGCAGGAAGGTCGAATAGATCGCGCAAAAGGGTTTCATCCCCCCCGCCGCAAGACCAGCCGAGAAGGTCACCGCATGCTGCTCCGCAATCCCCACATCAAAGCACCGCTTCGGGAACCGCCCGGCGAACAAGTTCAGCCCCGTCCCGTCCGGCATCGCCGCCGTGACCGCGACGATCTTGTCGTCCCGCTCCGCCTCGGCCACCAGCGACTGCGCGAAGACCTTCGTATAACTGGGAGCATTCGAGGCCGCCTTCACCTGCACCCCGGTCAGCACATCGAACTTGCCCGTTGCATGGCCCTTGTCGCGCGCCGCCTCGGCCGGGGCATAGCCCTTGCCCTTCTTGGTCAGCACATGGATCAGGACCGGCCCCGTCGCCCGCGCCTTCACCGTCCGCAAGACCGGCAACAGCTGTTCAAGATCATGCCCGTCAATCGGGCCGACATATTCGAACCCCAGCGATTCAAAGAACGTGCTGCCGACGGCCATGCCCTTCAGCATTTCCTTGGCCCGCTTGGCACCTTCCTGAAAGGGTGAGGGCAGCAGGCTGACAATTCCCTTGGCCACCTGCTTCAGGTCCTGCATGGGCGGCGCGGAGTAAAGGCCGCTCAGATAGGACGACAGCGCCCCGACCGGCGGGGCAATCGACATCTCGTTGTCGTTCAGCACGACAAACAGCCGCTTGCCCAGATGGCCCGCGTTGTTCATCGCCTCAAAGGCCATGCCCGCCGACATCGCCCCATCGCCGATCACCGCAATCGCATCGCCGGGGTCACCTCCCAGATCAGCGGCCATCGCAAAGCCCAAAGCCGCCGAGATCGAGGTGGACGAATGCGCCGCCCCGAACGGGTCATAGGGAGACTCGCTGCGCTTGGTAAAGCCCGACAGCCCGCCCTCGGTCCGCAAAGTCCGGATCCGGTCGCGCCGCCCGGTCAGGATCTTGTGCGGGTAGCACTGGTGGCCGACGTCCCAGATCAGCTTGTCGCGCGGGGTGTCAAAGACGGCGTGGATCGCCACCGTCAGTTCAACAACGCCAAGCCCCGCCCCAAGATGCCCGCCCGTGACCGAGACCGCCGAAATCGTCTCGGCCCGCAGTTCTCCGGCCAGCTGGTGCAGCTCGCGGTCGCTGAGGGCCTTGAGGTCCTGGGGAACCCTTACCCGGTCAAGGAGTGGTGTAGCGGGTCGGTCGGTCATAATGCCTGCCTATGGAGCTCAGCTTTCACGCGCAATAACGAAGCGCGCCGCATCGATCAAGTTCGCCGCGGCCTTTCCATACCCGGCCAGTGCCGCCTCGGCCTCGGCCACCAAAGCCGCTGCCCGGGCCTTTGCAGCGTCCAGCCCCAGAAGCGAGACGAATGTCGCCTTGCCCGCGCTGGCATCCTTTTGCACCCGCTTGCCGGTCTTGGCCGGATCTCCGGTTACGTCAAGGATGTCATCGGCGATCTGGAACGCAAGTCCAAGCGCGGCGGCATAGTGGCGCAGCGGGGCAGGGTCAGCCCCGGCAAGGACCGCACCGGCCTCGGCCGCAAAGCCGATCAGCGCCCCGGTCTTGCCGGCTTGCAAAGCGGTGATCTCCTCCAGAGTCAAAGGTCGCCCCGCCGTCTCGGCCGCAATGTCCAGGGCCTGGCCAAGAACCATTCCGTCGATGCCGGATGCCTTGGCCAGTCCGGCAACCAGCGCCATCCGACGCTCCGGGGAACCCAGCGCCGGGTCGCACAGCAATTCGAAGGCCAGCGTCTGCAGGGCATCCCCGGCCAGAACCGCCGTCGCCTCGTCCCATTTCCGGTGCACCGTTGGCTGACCACGCCGGAGGTCATCATCATCCATGCAGGGCAAATCGTCGTGCACCAGGCTATAGGCATGCAGCGCCTCGACCGCCGCCGCCGCACTGATCGCCTGACCTTTGGTAACGCCCAGCATCCGCGCGCTTTCCAGCACCAGAAACCCGCGCAGCCGCTTGCCGCCGCGCAGGGCATAACCCATCGCATGGGTCACCGGCTGGTCGGCCTTATCCTTCAGGGCAGCACCAAGCCGCGCCTCGATCAGCGCGGCATCGGCCTGCAACCGTTCCGAAAAGCTCACATCCCCTCCGCCGGGGTGATGCCAACTGCACGGCCTTCCTGTGCGCGGATCAGTTCGACCTTCTCTTCCGCTTCAGCCAGCTTTGCCGCGCAATGCGCCTTCAGCTTGGCCCCGCGTTCGTACAAGGCAATCGATTGCTCCAGCGCCACTTCGCCGCGCTCCAGCGCGCCCACGACCTGCTCCAGCGCGGCCATGGCCTCCTCGAAGCTCATTCCCTCGACAGGTATCTCGCTCATCTGCCCCGCTCCTGCAAAACGCCTACATGCGCCGCGACCGAAGCCGCCAGCGCGTCAAGATCATAACCGCCCTCCAGGGTGGACACCACCCGCCCGCCCGCAAAATCGCACAACCGATCCGTCAGCCAGCGGTAATCCTCTGCATGCCATTCAAGGCCCGCGAGGGGGTCATCGGCATGGGCATCGAACCCGGCCGAGATGAGCAATAACTCCGGGCCCCAATCCGCCAGCGCCGGGAACACCAGCCGCTCATAGGCCTCGCGCATCGCGCTGCCACCGGACCCTGAATGCAACGGCACATTCAGGATTTGCCCCTGCGCGCCGCGCTCTTTTGGGCTACCGCTGCCCGGATAAAGCGGCATCTGGTGGGACGAGGCGAAGAGACACCGCCCCTCTTCCCACAGCAGATCCTGCGTCCCGTTGCCGTGGTGCACGTCGAAATCGACAATGGCGACCCGTTTCAAACCATGATGGTCTAGCGCCCGCTTGGCCCCGATGGCCACCGTGCCGAACAGACAGAACCCCATCGCCGTTTCGCGTTCGGCATGGTGGCCCGGCGGGCGTGCAGCGACAAACGCCGTTTTCGCCTCGCCTGTAGCAACCGCATCCACCGCCACGCAAATCCCGCCCACCGCCCGCATGGCGGCGTCAAACGACCCCGGAGACAGGAACGTATCCCCATCCAGCTGCGCCCAACCCTCACGCGGAACCGCCGCCTTAACCCGCTCCAGATAGCGCGAGGGATGGCAGCGCAGCACGTCGGCCTCCTCCCCCATCGGGCAGTCGCGCCTCTCGACCGCGATGCCTTCAAGCCCGCGCTCCACTGCCGCCAACCGTTCCACGCGCTCCGGATGGCCGGGGGGCGTCACATGGCCGCGAGAAGCCTCATGCATATAGACAAGCACCCGCATATTCCTCTTGGCGCAAATACTCCGGGGTAGCCCATTGGTATCGCCATTGGTTCAAGAGACCAATGGGCTGGCGGGCAGCGCCCCGGGGTCAGCCACTCTCAGTCCGGCTGCAGCATATAGCCTTCGCCGCGCACCGTCTGAAGATAGCGCGGGGCCTTGGCGTCATCCTCGATTTTCCGGCGCAGGCGGGTGATCTGCACATCCACCGCCCGTTCCTGCGCCGCATCTCCGCGCGCGGCGTCGCCGACCAGCTTTTCCCGGCTAAGCGCCACGCCCGGCTGGGCGGCGAAGATTCGCATCAGTTGCGCCTCGGTCGCGGTCAGCCGGACCTGCGCCTCGCCGCGCCACATCTCGCCCCGGTCGACGTCATAGCGCACCGCACCCATGTGGATCACCTTGCGCACCGGTTCCGCCGCGCGGGCCTGCGGCACCCGGCGCAGGATGGCGTTGATCCGAAGCAGCAATTCCTTCGGCTCGAAGGGTTTGACCAGGTAATCATCCGCCCCCGCCTCCAAGCCCTCGATCCGGTTCGCCGTCTCCCCACGAGCGGTCAGCAGCAGGATCGGCGTCGTCATCTTCCGGCGCAGATCGCGGGTCAGGGTCACGCCGTCTTCGCCCGGCATCATCACGTCCATGACGATCATGTCGAATTCCAGCCCGCCGAGGATCCGCCGCGCCTGCGCCGCATCGCGCGCGACCGAAACAAGGAAACCGTTGCGCATCAAGAACTTCTGCAACAGCCCCCGGATGCGTTCGTCATCATCGACGATCAGAAGATGCGCGTCCGCCTGCATCAGCCGCCCTCTTTCAGGCGGTTGTACTGACGCCGCATTTCGGGGTCCATCATCGCCTCCAGCACTTGGCGGAAGCCCGCGACCGCCTGAGGCCCGGCGGTACGGTAAGCCGCCCGCATCCGCGCCCGCTGCGCGTCTGAAAGTTCCCGTTCCAGCATCTGTCCCTTGTCCGTCAAATGCAGATGCCGTTCCCGCGCATCCACTTTGCCCTTTTCACTGCGAACAAGGCCATCGTCGATCAAACTGCGCAACACACGATTCAACGACTGCTTTGTAACACCAAGGATCAGCAGCAGGTTCGACACCGTGGTTCCGGGGCTGCGATGGATGAAATGCACCGCCCGATGATGGGCGCGGCCATAGTCCTTGGTCTCTAGAATCCGGTCGGGGTCGGCGGTAAACCCGCGATAGGCAAAGAACATCGCCTCGATGCCTTTGCGCAACTGCTCGTCCGTCAGGAACAGCAGCCCCTCGCCACCTGTGTTCTCGGCCATCGCACCCTCCGTCGTTACCTTGAATTTATGTCAGCCTTGTTGACTTTCCAAGCACGAACCCATATCCATCCGTCGATTTGGCGCAAGAATCTGTCCGAAGCGGACCTATCTGGCGCAACATTCGCAAAGCTGGAGGGTAAAATGGCAGGCTACGACGATCGCGACGGGTTCATCTGGATGGATGGCAAACTGGTGGACTGGCGCTCGGCCAATGTCCATATCCTGACCCATGCGATGCATTACGCCTCGGCCGTGTTCGAGGGCGAACGCTGCTATAACGGCAAAATCTTCAAGTCAACCGAGCATTCCGAGCGTCTGCGCATGTCGGGTGAGCTGTTGGACATGCCGCTGCCCTACTCCGTTGCCGAGATCAACGCCGCAAAAGAGGCAACGCTGAAAGCCAATAACCTGACCGACGCCTATATCCGGGCCATCGCTTGGCGTGGTGCGGGCGAAATGATGGGTGTCGCCGCCAACAAGAACCCGATCCGCATGGCCGTGGCCGTCTGGACCTGGGGCAACTATTACGGCGACGCCAAGTTCAAGGGTGCCAAGCTGGACATCGCCAAGTGGAAACGCCCCTCGCCCGAAACCATCCCCCATGCCGCCAAGGCCGCCGGGCTTTACATGATCTGCACCATGTCCAAGCACGCGGCCGAGGCCAAGGGCTGCTCGGACGCGATGATGTTCGACTATCGCGGCTATGTGGCCGAGGCGACCGGGGCCAACATCTTCTTCGTCAAGGACGGCGAAGTGCATACGCCGAAAGCCGATTGCATCCTGAACGGCATCACCCGGCAGACCGTCATCGGCATGCTGAAAGACATGCAGATCAAGGTCCACGAACGCCACATCATGCCAGAGGAACTGGAAAGCTTTGAACAGTGCTGGCTGACCGGCACCGCCGCCGAAGTCACCCCGGTCGGCCAGATCGGCGACTACATGTTCGAAGTGGGCGAGTTGACCAAGCGCGTCGCGACCGAATACGAAAAACTGGTCCGCGCCTGATTGCAGTCAGAAAGACTTGAACCAAGGCCGAGCCTATCGCTCGGCCTTTTGGTTTACCTTAGACCGTCCGCCCGCGTTCGATCCGCAGGAACTGGACTAGCCGTCCATTCCCGGCCTTGCCCCGTGGCCGCGCCCAGGCTTCACGGGGCTTTCGGGCGAGGCGCAGGAAATGCTTCAACCGGCCACCGGTGGTCTGGCTGCGATGATCCGCAAGATGTCGGCTCATGATGTCCTCCCAAGGTTCCGTTGTCCGACCATCATACGCCCGAATCGCCCTTGGACCAAGCCCGGCCCCACGTCAAACCGCCGAAAAGCCGCCGTCGACGAAAAGTTGCGCCCCGGTGACGAAATCCGAATCGTCCGAGGCGAGGTATAGCGCCGCCCGCGCCACATCTTCGGGCTTGCCCATCCGCCCCTGCGCCGCCGTGATCGCGGCGTCGGACACATCGACCCCCAGCTTGGTCAGCCCCTCAACCTCACGGATGCCATGCGGCGTTTCGATGAACCCCGGACAAACGGCGTTGCAGCGGATGCCCTTGTCGCGGAACTCCACTGCAATCGCCCGGGCGAACATGTGGCAGGCGCCCTTGGTCGCGTCGTAAAGGACTTCGTTCGGCGTCGCATAGACCGCCGAGATCGACGAGGTGCAGACAATCGACCCGCCCCCCTGCGCGATCATTCCCGGCAAAACCGCGCGGGTCATCAGATACATCGACTTCACATTCACAGCGAACAGGAAGTCCCAATCCGCCTCCTCCGTCTCCAGAAATGGTTTGATGACAATGGTGCCCGCATGGTTGAAAAGCACATTTGCCGGACCCAGCGCCGCCGTGACCGATGCCACCGCCGCCTCAACCTCGGCCTTCGACGACACATCGGCCCGCGCGAAATGCGCCCGATGCCCCGCCGCTTTCAGCTCGGCCACCAAGGCAGCACCAGCCGCCTCATTCCGGTCGATCACCCCGACCGCAGCACCCTCAGCGGCAAACAGCCGGGCCGAGGCCGCACCCATCCCCGTCGCCCCGCCCGAAATGATCGCCGTCTTGCCCTTAAGCCTGTCCATCATATCCCCCTTAAACCGGATCACGCCGCAGGGGCGTCGTCGAACAATGCAAGCCCCCGCCATTCAAATGCATCGCAGCAAAGGGTTGCGGGATCACCGTCACCCCCGCCGCCGCGAGCCGGTCCAGCGTCCGGTTCGTCGCCCCTTCCGCCATGATCACCTTGCCGGGGGCAATCGCCAATGAGTTCACGATCCAGCCGTCATCGCCCGGATCAATCTCGATGGTCTTGATGCCACGCGCCGACAGTTCTTCAAGGAAACTGTACGGCAGCCCCTGCGCGGCGATCAGCGCAAGGTCGCGGTCGATCATCAGGAAGCTGACGTCCAGATGGATGTCATAGCCCGGCAGATCGACGATCAGCAGTTCCACCCCCTGCCGCGCCAGCACCTCGCGCACTTGCAAGGCCCCTTCGCGGTTCACCCGCACGCCCACGCCAATGGCGCAGGTCCGCTCGTTCAGCCAGGCGAAACTGCCGCCCTCCATCACGCCGGCACCCGAGATGGTGCGCAAGATCGGCACCCCGATGCGTGCCAGCGTCCGTGTAACCGCCAGCTCCTCACCCCGCCGAATACGCGCGCCCATGCGGCAGACAATCGCTCCGCCCTTGACCATGATGAACGGATCGCGGGTATAGCATTGCTTGAGCCTGATCCCCGCATCGCCATCCATGAAATGAACCTCGACCCCTTCCGCCAGCAGCTTGGCCACAAAACCCGCATGCTGGGCCTGCATCAGGGGAATGTCGGGCGGGGTGTCCGACTGGAAATACCAGCCCACCTTCGGATCGCCGAAACTGCCAATCTCGGGCAGGCGTTTGGTGGCATCCACCACCGACATCTCCGGCCCCGGCGCATGCATCAGGATCGACCTTATGCGCCCGACATCATTGTCCACCCCCCAGACCGCGCCCCAGGTCTGAAGAAGCTCTCCCTCATCCTCAAACGCCGGCTCGGCCCCGGCGGCAAAGGTCTTGACGGTCTGGTTATATATCCAATGGTCATTCGACATGGCAGTCCCCCTGTTAGGGCCAGACTAGGCGCAGCCCCCCGGCCCCGCAACTGTCGCGTCACGGCGGCCTTCATGCTAGGCTCACTTCAAGGCAAAGGAGAGGACCAGATGGCCTATGTCGATGTCTTTGTGACCCCCGTCCGCATGCCGCGTGAGGCGGAGTATCTGGAATTGGTCAAGACCAGCCAGAAAATGTGGGCCGACCACGGCGCCCTCACCTATGTCGAGGCCCGGGCCGAGGATGTGCCCTTGGGCAAGCTGACCTCTTTCCCCCGCGCCCTGCTTCTGGAACCAGACGAGATCGTCTATCTGGGCTTCGCCACCTACCGCGACCGCGCACATCGGGATGAGGTCAACGAAAGGATCATGGCCGACCCCCGAATGACGGCGCTGGCAACGGAAGGCCCCGCCGACCTGAAACGGATGATCTGGGGCGGGTTTAGCCAGGTAACCCCGGACTAAGCTGCGCAACCGCCCAAGCGGCTGCATCCGCCACCGCCGGGTCCGGATCACGCACCAGTCCAGCGGCCACCGCACCCAGCCCCGGCATCCCTGAATTCCCAATCGCATAGAGCACGTTGCGCACGAACCGGTCCCGCCCGATCCGCTTGATCGGAGACCCTGCAAACCGTGCCCGGAACCCAGCATCGTCCAGTACCGCCAATTCCGCCAGTTCTGGCAAGCCGACGCGCGGCTGATAGCCCATCTCGGTCGCCGCCACCGCGAACTTGTTCCAGGGACAGACCGCCAGACAATCGTCGCAGCCGTAGATCCGGTTGCCCATCAGACCCCGCAGCTCCTCGGCCACCGGGCCTTTGTGCTCGATTGTCAGGTAAGAAATGCAGCGCCGCGCATCCAGCTGATAGGGGCCGGGAAAGGCTTTCGTCGGACAAACATCCAGACAAGCGGTGCAAGTCCCGCAATGCGAAACCTCGGCCTCATCCGGCTCCAATTCCAGCGTGGTGAAGATCGCCCCTAGGAACACCCAAGACCCAAGCTCCCGCCCCAGAAGGTTGGTATGCTTGCCCTGCCAGCCAAGCCCCGCCGCCTGCGCCAAGGGCTTTTCCATCACCGGGGCCGTATCGACGAAAACCTTGATCTCGCAAGGCTGCGAAGCTTTGGCTGCGGCATCCATCAGCCACCGCCCCAGCCGCTTCAACCGCCGCTTCACCAGGTCATGGTAATCCTTGCCCTGCGCGTAGACCGACACCACCCCCCGGTCCCGCGCCGCAAGCCCCGCCATCGGGTCGCTCTCCGGCGTATAGGCCTCGGCCAACATGATCACCGACCGCGCCTCGGGCCACAATGCCGCCGCCGACCCGCGCCATTCCTCGCGCTCGGCCATCCAGCCCATCTGCCCATGCCGCCCTTCAGCAAGGAATTCCCGCAACCGCCGCGCCGCCTTTGGCACCGCATCAGGCCTGCAAATGCCTGCCTTCGCAAAGCCCTCGGTTTTGGCCTGCGCGATCAAGCTGCGCTTCAAAAGGTCTTTCTCTTCTCCAAATATCCCGGGGTCCGGGGGCGTGAAACCCCCGTGGGTGGGATCAGAAATCCAGGTCGGCATAATGCGCTGCCGGCGGAAAGCCCGAAATCTGGTCGGAGAGCAGGGGCCGGAACGCCGGCCGCGATTTGATCTTGGCGTACCAGTCCTTCAAGACCGCATGCCGGTTCCAATCGACATCGCTGATGTAATCCAGACAGCTCAGATGCGCCGCCGCCGTGAAATCAGCCAGGGTCATCGCGTCCCCCGCCAGCCAACGCCGTTGGTCCAGAAGCCAGGCCATATAGTCCAGGTGATACTTGATCCGGGTGGCACCCATCTTGACGTTCTTTGAATCTGGATAACCTTGGCCGGTCAGCTTTTTGTTCACCCGCTCATAAAGCAGCTTCGAAGTCACCTCGCTGTGGAATTTGTCGTCGAACCAGGCGCAGATCCGGCGCACCTCATAGCGGCCATCGGCATCCTTTGGCATCAATGGGGTCTGGGGTGCGATCTCTTCGAGATATTCGCAAATCGCCTGGCTTTCGCTCATCACCCGCGAGCCCATCTTCAGGATCGGCACTTTCCCCGCCGGATTGCGGCGCAGGAATTCGGGGGTCGGCTCCCAATAGCGTTCTTCGACCAGTTCGACCTCGATCTTCTTTTCCGCCAGCGTCAAGCGCACCTTGCGGCAGAAGGGCGAGAGCGGCACATGGTACAAACGGTTCATTGGTCAAGCGTCTCCGATCCTTGCCCTTCAATGCCGTGCGGGGCCGGAATTTTCAATCCCCGCGGGTCATTCGCTGTCGAAACAGGCGGATCTGCCGTCGGCCTTGATGGTCTCGGCCCCGGCAAGATGCTGGCGCGCCATCTTCTTCACGAAACTTGACGGCTCCGAGGCGCTGCGCCCTTTCGGATCAGGCAGGATTGCAGCCAACCGCGCGGCCTGCACGTCTGACAGGTCCTTGGCATCGACGCCAAAGTAATGCTGCGCCGCCGCCTGCACGCCAAAGACACCCTCGGCGAATTCGGAGGTGTTAAGGTAGATCAGCAAGATACGCCGCTTGGTCCACACGAGTTCCACCACCGGTGTCAGCATCGCTTCCGCAGCCTTCCTGACATAGCTGCGGCCATGCCAAAGGAAGACATTCTTCACCATCTGCTGGCTGAGCGTGCTGCGCCCCTTGTCACCGCCTTGCGCGATTTCCTCGCGGATGGCGGCGATGTCAAAGCCCCAGTGGTTGCAGAAATTGGCATCTTCGGCGGCGACCACGGACCGGGGCATGGCGGGGGCGATCTCGTCCCAACCGACCCAATCCTTGGAAATCCCGCCCAGCCGCCAAGCCTCGCCTAACTGGTAAAGGTTGATCGGCGGGGGGACGAAGGCGAACAGAAGGATCAGCACGGCATAGCCTGCTGCCACCCATTTCAGCCCCTGCCCAAGCCAGCGCAGAGCTTTTTTCATCGACCGCCCGGCCCATTTCATTGCCTTTCGAAACCACGAGGGCGACGCCGCGGGCGCTGGTTTGGTGTCCGCCTTGGCCGCAGGCTTCGTCTCGCCCGCAAGCTTGCGCTTGCGCGGTGTCGATGCGGCCTTTTCCGGGCTATCTGCGGGCTTGTCGCTCATGGCCGTCCATAGACTCGGGCTTGGCCCGCCCGTCAAGTCCCGGCGCGGCGGCGGACCTTACGCCCGCCGCCAGCCTTGTCATTCCGCCGGAACCTTGGCCACTTCGTCACTTAAGGGATAGGGCAACCGGTCAAGCATTTCCTTCGGGCAGACCTGCAGGAAATTCAGCCGCTCGGCTTCCCAGTTCGACATAATCCGCGATGCGATCCGGCTGCCGGTTTCCTCATGGTGCCGGGTGATCAGGCCCTTGAGCTGCATTTCCCAATGCGGGTGGCCGACGGCGCAGGGCAGGATGGATTCGTGGTTGATGAAATCCTCGGCCACGCCCTCGGGGTCATAGACATACCCCATGCCGCCCGTCATCCCCGCGCCAAAGTTGGCACCAATCCTGCCAAGGATTACTGCCACCCCGCCGGTCATGTATTCGCACCCGTTCGACCCACAGCCCTCGACAACCACGCTTGCACCCGAGTTGCGCACCGCGAACCGTTCCCCCGCCCGACCGCTAGCGAACAGGAACCCATCGGTCGCCCCGTAAAGCACGGTATTGCCGATGATCGTGTTTTCCTCGGCCTTCAGCGGCGAGGACATCAGCGGCCGCACGGTAATCGTGCCGCCCGACAGGCCCTTGCCGACATAGTCGTTGGCATCGCCCTGCACTTCCAGCTTCAGGCCCCGGACGCTGAAAGCTCCCAGCGACTGCCCGCAAGAGCCGGTCAGCTTCACCGTAAGATGGTCGGGCTGCAGCGCGTTCCGCATCCCGAACTTCTTCACAATGTGCGAAGAGGCCCGCGTGCCAATGGTCCGGTGCGTGTTCCGCACCGCATAGGAAAGCTGCATCTTCTCGCCGTCTTCAAAGAACCGGTGCCCGTCGCGGATGATGTCGGCGTCCAGCGTATCCGGCACCGCATTGCGCGGCTTTGACCGGTCATAGGTGATCGCCCGCGCCCCATCGACCGTGATCAGCAGCGGGTTCAGGTCAAGGTCATCCAGGTTGGCCGCCCCACGGGAAACCTGCGTCAAAAGGTCGGCCCGCCCGATGATCTCGTCCATCGACCGCGCGCCGATGGACGCGAGGATCTCCCGCACCTCCTGCGCGTAGAAGGTGATCAGGTTGACCACCTTGTCCGCGCTGCCAGTGAACTTGGCCCGCAAGCTTTCGTTCTGCGTACACACACCGACCGGGCAGGTGTTGCTTTGGCACTGACGCACCATGATGCAGCCCATCGCAATCAGCGCGGCGGTGCCGATGCCATATTCCTCGGCCCCCAGCATCGCGGCCATCACGATATCCCGCCCGGTCCGAAGGCCCCCATCGGTGCGCAAGGTCACCCGCTCGCGCAGGTTGTTCATCGACAGAACCTGATGCGCCTCGGTCAGGCCCATCTCCCACGGCAGGCCGGCGTACTTGATGCTGGTCCCGGGCGAGGCCCCGGTGCCGCCATTGTGGCCCGAAATCAGGATTACATCGGCCTTGGCCTTCGCCACCCCCGCCGCAATCGTGCCGACGCCGCTGGAGGACACCAGTTTCACGGTCACCTTGGCGCGCGGGTTGATCTGCTTCAGATCGTAGATCAGCTGAGCCAGGTCTTCGATGGAATAGATATCGTGGTGCGGCGGCGGGGAAATCAGCGTCACCCCCGGCGTCGAATGGCGCAGCCGCGCGATCAGCGCCGTGACCTTCATCCCCGGAAGCTGGCCACCCTCACCCGGCTTCGCCCCCTGCGCGACCTTGATCTCAAGCTCTTCACAGGCGTTCAGATACTCCGCCGTCACGCCAAAGCGCCCCGAGGCAACCTGCTTGATCTTGGCGCTTGGATTATCCCCGTTCGGTTCCGGCACGAAATGCGCCGGGTCCTCGCCGCCCTCACCGCTGTCCGACTTGGCCCCGATCCGGTTCATCGCCACGTTCAGCGTCTTGTGCGCCTCCGGGCTGAGAGCGCCCAAAGACATCCCCGGCGTCACGAAGCGCTTCCTGATCGAGGTGATGCTTTCAACTTCCTCAATCGGCACCGGTTTCCCTAGCGTCTTGATGTCCAGCAAATCCCGCAGATGGATCGGCGGATTGGCCCGCATCGCGGCACTGTATTGCTTCCACAGGTCATAGCTCGCCCGGTCGCAGGCCGATTGCAGCAGGTGCATCGTCTGCGCTTCCCAGGCGTGCTTTTCACCCGACCGCCGCGCCTTGTAGAAGCCGCCAATCGGCAGCAAATCCGCGCCGCCTAGCCAGCCCTTGCGGTGGACTTCCTCCAGCTTCTGCTCGACCCCCGTGAGGCCGATGCCCGAAATGCGCGACTGCATGCCGGGGAAGTATTCCGCCACCATCGCCCGGGACAGACCCACAGCTTCAAAGTTCAGGCCCCCACGATAGGAGGAGATAACGCTGATCCCCATCTTGGACATGATCTTCAAAAGGCCCGCGTCAACGGCATCCCGGTACCGCCGCATCGCATCGGTCAGCGTGCCGTCCAGCAGTTCCCGGTCAATCCGGTCAGCAATCGAATCCTGCGCGAGGTAAGCGTTCACCGTGGTCGCGCCGCAGCCGATCAGCACGGCAAAGTAATGCGGGTCGATGCATTCCGCCGAACGGACGTTGATCGAACAGAAGGTCCGCAGCCCCTTGCGCGTCAGCCAGCTATGGACCGCCGAAGTGGCAAGGATCATCGGCATCCCCACCGCATCCGGCCCCTGATGTTCATCCGTCAGCACCAACTGCCCCGCGCCGGACCGCACAGCATCTTCCGCTTCCGCCCTGATCCGCTCCAGCCCCTGGCGCAGGTCGTCCAGCCCGGTGCTGACCGGGAAGGTGCAGTCGATGAAGGCCACCTGATCGCCAAAGCGGTCGACCATCACCTCGAATTCCGAACTGGCAATGAACGGGCTTTCCAGCACCAGAATCTCGGACTGCGCGTTGGTCTCGTCCAGCACGTTGCGCAGGTTGCCAAAGCGGGTCTTCAAGCTCATCACCCGACCCTCGCGCAGCGAGTCGATGGGCGGGTTCGTCACCTGGCTAAAGTTCTGCCGGAAGTAATGGCTCAGCGGCCGGTAGACCGACGACAGCACCGCAGGCGGCGTGTCATCGCCCATCGAGGCGATCATTTCCTTGCCGTCCTCGGCCATTGGCGCCAGAACCTGCTCCAGCTCTTCAATCGTGAACCCCGCCGCGATCTGGCGCTTGCGAAGCTCGGCCCCGGTATAGGTTTGCGCTTCCGGCACGTCCTTCAACAAAGCGTTCAGATCGACGATCTTGCCGACCCAATCGCCATAAGGCTGCGCGGCGGCGAGTTTGTTCTTCATTTCAACGTCGTGGTAAAGCCGCCCCTCACCCATATCGACGGCGATCATCTGCCCCGGCCCCAGCGCGCCCTTCTCGCGGATCGTGCTTTCGTCCACCGGGACCATCCCGGCCTCAGACCCCGCGATCAAAAGCCCGTCGCCGGTGATGACATAGCGCATCGGCCGCAGACCGTTCCGGTCAAGGCCCCCGCAGACCCAGCGCCCATCGGTCATCGCCAAGGCGGCGGGGCCATCCCATGGCTCGATGACCGAGTTGCAATAGGAATACATGTCGGCCCAGGCCATCGGCATGTTCACCGTCTGCTTCGACCAAGCCTCCGGCACCAGCATCGTCTTGGCCATCGGGGCCGAGCGCCCCGATCGCACCAGCACCTCGAACACCGCGTCAAGCGCACCCGAATCTGACGTTCCCCCCGGGATGATCGGCTTGATGTCCTCTGCCGCCTCGCCAAAGTTGGCGCTGGCCATGCGGATTTCGTGGCTTTTCATCCAGTTGACGTTGCCCTTCAGCGTGTTGATCTCGCCGTTATGGGCCAGCATGCGGAAGGGCTGGGCCAACCACCACTGCGGGAAGGTGTTGGTCGAATAGCGCTGATGATAGATCGCAAAGGCGCTTTCGAACCGCTCGTCCATCAGGTCGGGATAGAAGGTCGCCACCTGCTCGGCCAGCATCATGCCCTTGTAGATGATACTGCGGCAGGACAGCGAACAGAGATACATCCCCTGAATGCCCGCCGCCGTCGCGGCCTTCTCGATCCGGCGGCGGATGATGTACAACTCGCGCTCGAACTGCTCCTGATCCACGCCTTTTTCACAACGGATCAGGATCTGCTCGATCTCGGGCCGGGTCGCATTGGCCTTGTCACCCAGGACGGTGGTGTCCACCGGCACATGCCGCCAGCCATAGATGTAATGCCCCATCCGCAGGACTTCGGTTTCCACGATGGTCCGGCACCGTTCCTGCGCGCCAAAGTCGGTGCGCGGCAGAAAGACCTGTCCCACAGCGATCAGCTTGCCGGTATCTGGCTCATGCCCGGTGCGGCGCACCTGATCATAGAAAAACTTGACCGGGATCTGCACATGGATCCCCGCCCCGTCGCCGGTCTTGCCATCCGCGTCCACCGCACCCCGGTGCCAGACTGCTTTCAGAGCATTGATGCCGTTCTCAACCACCTTACGCGACGGCTTGCCGCTGATCGAAACCACAAGCCCCACGCCACAAGACGAATGCTCATCCTCGGTCTTGTAAAGCCCATTTGCATCCAGCCATGCACGCTTTTCTTCCTCGGCCTTCACCCAGGCGGCATCAAACTTGGTCATGGTCGGCTCCTCGTTTCATTTCCGTTCGGCCAGCCATTCAGGCGGGCATGTATTCCAGGGGTGTTTCCAGTTTGCGGCTGCAGTCGTCTAGGGCCTGAAAGTCGTCGCGCCAGAGCGCGTTGACGACATCTGCCAACTGGCCACGTTCGTTCAGCCATGACGCGACCCGGTGATCCTTGCCGCGTACAATCACGATCCGGACATCCGGCGCATCCGACAGCGTCTCGCGCAGATGACCGTAGTGAAGAAGGTCGTCTTCATCCTGGTCGCCATAGACGATATTGGTCCGGCCGGGCGCTTCCGCCAGAATCGGCACCAGGTCGCGCTCGGTCTGCTCGTTCAACGACGGTCGGTATCGATCCCAGTTCGGGCGACAGATCACTGTCTCGCTCAAATTCAGTTGCGGCGCGAAGGCAACCACCCTGGCGAAGGACAAGGCGTTGCTGAACAGGATCGCACCATATCCGCCCATCGAATTGCCAATTGCCCAAATCGTTTCGATGCCCCGCGTCGCGGCGAAATTCCGGATGATCCGCGTGATCAGATCCCGCTGACCCGGGCGCGAAAACCAGCTTACGTGGCGGTCGCAGACGAAAAGGACGTGATTGCGGCCGCCGTCGGCAGCGATCTCGGCAAAGTCGAGGCGGTCGGGGTGCAGGTTCCGTCTTCTGGCGCTTTGAAAGACCACGACCAGCCGCTCCGCCGGTTGATCCGTTTGCGCCGGACGCCAGGCGACCAGGGTCTGGCTGTCGCGGTAGAAGAGCCGCGGCTGGCCCGCAAACCGACGGCCTGTCGACCAGCGTCTAAGCGCATGAACATACCAGATCAGGCTAACCCCTTGCGGTTTCATGGCCCATCCGCCCCCGCCAGCACCGGGAATCTGGCATGACATTCGGCGCGGGTCAGGATGTTGCGCTCCTCGCCCGCAAAGGCATAGCTGTCGGGCTTTTCGTCGATGTAGATTTCATTTGTCAGGGTCAGCCCGTCGGCGTCGTCCAGAATGCCGATCGGCAATTCCAGCGTGCCGCAAAGCGGCCCCGGCCGAGTGATCCGGAAGAACAGGCCCGAACCGCAGTCGCGGCACCAGGCGCGCTCGGCCCAGGTGCTTGTCTGGCGGCGGGCGATGTGGTCCTCGCCGGTCCAGGCGACATTATCGACCGGCACGGTGACGCCCAAAAGCGCCGATCCCGTCCATTTCCGGCACATCGCGCAATGGCAGACGCCGAAATTCGTCCCCGTCAGCCGCGCCTTGAACCGCACCGCGCCGCAAAGGCAACCGCCGGTCCTTTCCTCATTGGCCATAAGACGCCCTCCAAAGCGGTATCCCGGCTGTCACGACGTCGCAGTCAAACTTCGGCTGGGTCGCAAGAAACCCGTCTTCCCCCGGAAAGGCGAATTCCACCGGGCTTGCATCCATGGGCAGCCACTTGCCATCGCCAAGATCGCGCTCGCCCATGCCACCCAGAAACGACCGCCACTCCGCGTTGATAAACTCGTGTCCCCGCGCCCGCCCGATAACCGTCCCGGCCCGGTCGAACTCGGTATAATCAAGTTCGGTTTCTTGCAGCGTAACCCCATCGATCACCACCTCTTGCCCCGTCAGCCGGTCAAAACCCGAAAAGCGGCTGGCGGTCCCGTCATCGCGCGAAACGCTGAATTCCCCGGTGTCGATGCCCGTGGCCAAAAGATCGCTGATTCTGTTCGGGTCAGTCGGCGCGGGGTCCAGCACCTGACGGGTTTGGCCAAAACTTTCCAGCCATTGCCCCTCGCTGTCGATGTGCGAATAGAAGATTTCCCCCTGCTGATCCAGATCGACCCGCCACTGATCCCCTGCCGGGTCCCGCTCACAGCGATATTGGTGCGAAACGATGCAGCCCCGCGACTGGATCGTCACATAGACCTCACAGCCCTCCGGCGGGGTCCAGGTCCCGGCGAAGGCAGGTGAAGCGGCCAGCAAAAGGAAAGGCACCCAACGCATCGCCTTACCCTTCACAGCCGTAAAGCGGCACGACCGAATCCGCGCCCGCTTCGCCGGGGAACAGGAAATCGACCGGCGTGCGATCCATCAGAAGCTTGCCCGTCGCATGGTCGGTCGATGTCGTGTTGATCACCAACCCAAGCTCGGCGTCATAGACCAGCCGATTGTCCAGTTCCGGGCTGGAGCTGCCATCGGGATAGACCATGGTTTCAATCCGCCGCATCTCTGGCAGGCTGCGCCCGTCAATCTTGGCTTCGGCCCCGGTCAGATCGAAGGTGCCTGACGTCCACAGGGCCGTGCCGTCATCAAACTTTATCTGATAGGAAAACCTGTCGGTCTCACCCGCAAGTGCTTTTGCCAGGTCAGCTTGGTCGCCAAAGGGGTCAAGCGTGCCGCGCGGCTTGTCCTTGCCGATCTTCATCACCAGCGGCATCCCTCCCAGATCCATTACCGTCAGACTGATCGGACCGTTCGGGCCATAGCTTGCCGCCCAGCGCAATGGCTGGCTGTCAGAGGCACAGGTAAAGACCTGCCGGACAAAACAACCCTGGCTTTGGATGGTGACCAACGGCGCGCAGTCCGGCGGAATATCTTGGGCCAGGGCCGGGGCTGCAAGCATCGGCAGCAGACAGAAAGTCCATTTCATCTTCATCACCGGCCCCTGCCCCTGATCAGGTCACATATCCTGACGTTTAAATTTCGCGCGCCACCCAACACGGAAGACAGATGGAAGACGCGTGGAAGACACATGCAAGACTACTCCGCCGCCACCGCTTCGGCCTGCCCAAGATAGGTCAGGATAGCCTCGGCGGCCTCACGCCCGTCGCGGATTGCCCAGACCACCAGACTTGCGCCGCGGACGATATCGCCTACGGCATAGACGCCGGGCAGGCTGGTCGCATGGCTGCGGAAATCGGCCTTGATCGTGCCCCAGCGAGTGACCTTCAACTCCGGCACGCCCCAAAGGGTCGGCAGGTCCTCGGGTTCGAACCCCAGCGCCTGAACCACCAGATCGGCGGGCTCGACATAATCGGCACCTTCGATCACTTCGGGCGACTGGCGGCCAGAAGCATCCGGCGCGCCAAGGCGCATCTTCTGCACCATCACGCCCTCGACCTCCGTGCCACCGGTGAAGCCCTTCGGGGCAGAAAGCCACACGAATTCAACGCCTTCCTCCTCGGCGTTCTGCACTTCGCGCTGCGATCCCGGCATATTCGCCCGGTCACGGCGGTAAAGGCACTTCACCGACAAGGCCCCCTGCCGGATCGCCGTGCGCACGCAGTCCATCGCCGTATCGCCGCCGCCGATCACCACCACGCGCTTGCCCGAGGCGTTCAGCTCGCCGCTGTCAAACTCCGGCACCTCATCGCCAAATCCCACGCGGTTCGACGCCGTCAGATAGTCCAACGCCTTGACCACACCCTTGGCCCCAACACCCGGAGCCTCGATATCCCGCGCCTTGTAGACGCCGGTGGCGATCAAGACCGCATCATGCTGGCCCAGGATCGCGTCAAAGCTGATGTCCTGCCCAACGGCGCAGTTCAGCACCAAATTGACGCCGCCGTCCTGCAACTGCGCGACCCGACATTCGACCACGTCCTTCTCCAGCTTGAAGCCGGGGATGCCATAGGTCATCAGCCCCCCCGCGCGGTCATAGCGGTCATAGACCGTGACCTGCACGCCCTGCCGGCGCAGCACATCCGCCGCAGAAAGGCCCCCCGGCCCCGCGCCTATTATCCCCACAGATTCAACGCGTTCCGCATGCGGGCGGATCGGCTTGACCCAGCCCTGCTCCCATGCCGTATCGGTCAGGTACTTCTCGACCGAGCCGATGGTCACCGTCCCGTGCCCCGACTTTTCGATCACGCAATTGCCTTCGCACAGCCGGTCCTGCGGGCAGATGCGGCCACAGATTTCCGGGAAGGTGTTGGTGGCCTGGCTCAGCTCATAGGCCTCTTGCAACCGCCCCTCGGCAGTCAGCTTCAGCCAGTCCGGGATGTTGTTGTGCAAGGGGCAATGCGTCTGGCAATAGGGCACGCCGCACTGGCTGCAGCGGCTGGCCTGTTCTGCGGCCTTCTGGTCGGCAAACTCGCGGTAGATCTCGCCAAAGTCCTGCGCCCGCGCGGCGGCGTCACGCTTTTCTGGCATTTCTTTGCCAAGAGTGACGAACTTGAGCATCTTTTGCGTGGCCATGGGCGGCATCTCCCAGCGAATTCTTCGGAGAAAATGCCTACAACCGATCAGGGAGCAATAAAAGTCAGCAGAGTTTACCTATTTGCGGGTTTTTTCTGGTCACGCGCCCTCGCGGCCTCATTAATAGGACGATTTAGGTCAGCACAGTTTCCGAACCGCCCTAATACCCCAGCGAAAGCGCCCCCAGCGCCACGCACCCGACGATGATTCGCCACCAGCCGAACAGGGCGTAGCCATGGTGCGAAATGTAATCCAGCACCCAGCGCACAACCACGACCGCAGTTACGAAGGCCAGCGCAAACCCGACGGCAATCTCGCCCAGTCCGCTGAAATCAAGAACCGCGCGGTTCTGCCACAGGTCATAGCTGACAGCGGCCCCCATTGTCGGCAGGCTGAGAAGGAAGGAAAAATCCGCAGCCGCCCGCTTTTCCACGCCTAGAAGCAGCGCGCCCACGATGGTTGCGCCCGAGCGGCTGACGCCGGGCACCATCGCAAGGCATTGAAAAAGGCCGATGATCAGCGATTTGCCAAAGGGAAGCTCTAACGCATCCATATGCACGGGCTTTGGCGCGACACGGTCTATCACCAGAAGAACGGCACCGCCCAGGATCAGCATCAGTGCGATCAGCCGGGGCGTTTCAAAGAGAACAGTCTTGATGACATCATGCGCCAGCACACCGATGAACACCGCTGGCAGGAAAGCCACCAGAACCGTAAGAATGGCCCGACGCGCCGCTGCTTCATGTCTGGCCCGCAGCAAAAGCCCGAAAAGCTCTTTGGCATAGACCGCGACCAGCGCAAGGATCGCGCCAAGCTGGATCGCGACTTCGAAGGTCCGGCCCGGCGAAGAGAAGCCCAGAAAATGCCCCGTCAGCAGCAGATGCCCGGTCGAAGACACCGGCAGGAATTCCGTCAGCCCTTCCAGAAGCCCCAAGAGCCCTGCGGTGATGTGCGAATCCAATTCCTCAGGCCTTCTTCAGGTTCTTGGCCGAATCCTTGATCGCCGCATATTGCCCCGAGGGGCGATAGCGCCAAAGGTATTCCGGCAGCACAGTCTCCATCGAGGTCGGTTCGATCCCCAGATCGGCAAAGCCCTTGGCACCCGTCGACACCACGTTGTCATGGCGCAGCGTCTTGACCTGATCGCCGGTCAGAACCTTGTTCTCGATAAGACCCAGCGTAACCGCCTGAACCGCGTCAAAGCCAAGAGCCATGACCTTTGCCACAAGGAAAGGCATGTTCACCACAGCCCGGCGACGCTGGATCACTGGCAGCATCCGGCCCATCAGACCCCGGAACGTATCGACATCCGGCCCGCCAAGCTCATAAACACCGGGGGCCGCCGCGCCCGTAGCACCCTTTACGGCTGCAGCCGCGACATCATCCACATGCACCGGCTGGAACTTGGTGTTCGCGCCGACCACGGGCAGAACCGGCCCAAACCGGGTCATCGCGGCAAAGCGGTTGAAGAAATGGTCCTCGGTCCCGAAGATCACCGAAGGCCGCAGGATCACGGCGTTCGGGAAAGCCGCCAGAACCGCCGCTTCGCCTTCGCCCTTGGTCCGGGCATAGTTGCTGTCCGCATCGATATTCGCCCCGATGGCGGAAATCTGGACCATCTGGCGCACGCCTTCCTCAGCCGCGATCCGGGCAATCCGGCCAACGCCTTCGGCCTGAACCGCATCCTGATTGTTCGCGCCCATCCGCAGGAAGGTGCCGACGCAGTTCACCACCACATCCGCACCCTTTGTCACCGCCCGCACGGAAGCATCGTCGCGGATGTTGCAGAACACCGGTTCGACCTGGCCCGGAGCGCCGTAGGGCTTGACGAACAAAGCTTCGTTCGGACGGCGGCAGGCCACGCGGACGCGCCAGCCCTCTTTCGCCATGGCCCGCGCGATATACCGGCCGACAAAGCCCGAACCGCCGAAGATCGTGACCAGCTTCTGCATCCGCATCCCTCCACGAGGCGCCCGAAGGGCACCGGAAACATCGGCGATGAATAGCCCCGCCGCCCCGCACGGGCAAGGCCAAAGCATGGGCCAAACCACGTGCCGGAAATTTCGCACCGCTGGCCGTTGACTCCGCCAAATCACCCCGTTACATCGCCCATCAGTGCCCAGATGGCGGAATTGGTAGACGCACTGGTTTCAGGTACCAGCGCTGCAAGGCGTGGAGGTTCGAGTCCTCTTCTGGGCACCATATCTACCAGAAAAACCCTGCAATCTTAAATGGTTGCGGGGTTTTCTCTTTTTCAGTCCCCCTTTTGATCCCCCTTTTCGTCCTCGGTGAAGTGCTGGCAATGCTCAGTTCACCTCGCCCGAACTCAGATCCGTCGGCGAGTCGGAACTGTAGGATCGGACACCCGCGCCCAACGAATGCCGTCAGATTGCAAGTTCGTCTCCCTAGGTAGCCATATCCTCGATCGTATCCAAAACCACCTTTCAGTTTGATACCTTGCGATGCTGCAAATGCCCGCAAGTTGCTGCCTTTTGCAGAATGAAGGGTTTACGGGTGTTGATTTTCACCCAGAACTGAGCCGGGTTTTTCACCGAGAAGTGAGCCACCTCTGATTATGGATTTCGGTTCATGCCGGGGTCAAGCTGTGTGTTGTCTCCTTCTTTTTCTTTGCGGC
>CANNIA010000026.1 GCA_947504705.1 Paracoccaceae bacterium | reverse complement strand
TCACAAGATCGAGAACATGTTCGGCAAGCTGAAGGATTGGCGGCGTATCCACACCCGCTACGACCGCTGCGCCCACACCTTCATGTCCGCCATCGCTATCGCTGCCATCGTCATCTTCTGGATATGATCAATGAGTCCTGAGCCTAGGTATCGTTTTGGGGTTGGCTGGCGGGCTGCGCAGGGAATAGGACAGGCTATGCGCGCGCTTCCTCCCATGGTTTTGGTCTTTCTTTTGTGGTGCGCTGGCCTTGGTGCTGCGGCACAGTTCGGCAAGATTTCCATTCTGTATGAAACGCTTCGCACCACCTATGGCGAGCATGGTGAAGTGGCGCTTGGGCTTGTCGTTTCCATCGTCGGGATGGTGGGTCTGATCTTTGGCACGATGGCGGGGCTGCTGGTTGCCCGGATCGGCCCGCGGCGGGCGATTGTGTCGGCCATTGCAGCCGGAGCGGCGATGTCTGCCTTGCAGGCGCTGGAACCGGCCTATCCGCTGATGCTTGCCTCGCGCATCATCGAGGGGGCCAGCCATCTGGCCATTGTAGTCGTAGGCCCGACGATGATCGCCTCCCTGGCGCCCGAGGCGAAAAGGCCGCTGGCGATGACGCTGTGGTCCAGCTTCTTTGGCGTCACCTATACCGCATTGGCACTGATCGGGCCGCATGTCACGCCAACCGGGCTGTTCCTTGGCCATAGTACCTATATGGCGGTGTTGGCAGCGGTGCTGGCCGTAACCTTGCCGCCCGACCCCCGCCAAGACCCGGCCCCGCTTGGCAATATCCTGAAACGGCATGCCGAGATCTATGCCTCGCCCCGGTTGGCCGCCCCGGCGATGGGCTTTTGCTGCTATACGTTCCTGTATGTTGCAGTTCTGACTCTGGTGCCGACCGAAACCCCGCTGTCGCATCGCGCGCTGATTGCTGCCGGAATGCCTCTGGTCTCTATCGCTGTATCGCTAAGCCTGGGCGTGCAGCTTTTGCGCCATCTGTCGGCGGTCCGGATCGTGCAGCTTGGCTACGGCGCTGCGATCCCCGGCTTCCTGATGCTTTGGGTGTTTTGGGGCAACGGTTCTGGGATGGTGGCCGGAGGGTTCCTGCTTTCGGCGGCCTTGGGCATCGTGCAGGGTGCCAGCTTTTCGTCGATCCCCGAGCTGAACGCCACGCCCGAAGCTCGGGCAAAAGCGGCAGGGGCGGTGGCGCAGCTTGGCAATCTTGGCACCACGACCGGGACCCCGGTGCTGGCGGCACTTATTGCAAGCGCCGGGCCTATGGGACTGGCGCTGGCTGCCACCTGTCTCTGCGGTCTTGGGATCGCGGTGCATGGCGTGCAGGCTTGGCGGCGCAACCTGGCTTAGCCCTTGTAGGGAACGACCCGCCCGCCGTCTGCGGCCCAGTCCCCCAGACCGCCCAGATTGCTGACTTCGGCATAACCCATTCTGCCCAGAATTTCTGCAGCCCGTGCCGACCGAGCGCCAGCCGCGCAATAGGCGACAATCGGCAGACCCTGCGGCAACACGCAGTCCGGTTGGTGCGGGTCGGCCTTGAGCGGAAGGACTGACAGCGGCACCAAACGCGCGCCTTCGGCAATACCAGACGCCCGCGCTTCGGCGACTTCACGGACATCGATCATCAGAACCTTGCCCTCGGCCACCAGCTTGGCGACTTCGGAGACAGAGGGGCGGGCTGGTGCGGCACCGGGGCGAAGGAAAGAGAACATCAAGGGCCTCATCTGTTTTGTAGGTTGAATACCTTCAAAGGTGGCAAGGTGAAAGGCGCAATTTGATAGGCGTTCGCTTTTCGTTCACATTTTCTGATTGGAGACTCAGGCAATTCATCCTATGTCTGCCGTTGGTGTCCGGGGATGATCATGGCCGAACAGAAGTTCATCGAAGTGCGGGGTGCCCGCGAGCATAATCTGAAGGGCGTCGATGTTTCGATCCCGCGCGACCAGCTTGTCGTGATCACTGGGCTTTCCGGCTCGGGCAAGTCCTCGCTCGCCTTCGACACGATCTATGCCGAAGGTCAGCGGCGGTATGTGGAATCGCTGTCGGCATACGCCCGGCAATTCCTTGACATGATGGGGAAACCCGATGTCGACCATATCTCGGGCCTGTCGCCTGCGATTTCGATCGAACAGAAGACCACGTCGAAGAACCCGCGTTCGACCGTGGGAACCGTGACGGAAATCTACGACTATCTGCGCCTGTTGTTCGCCCGGGTCGGCACGCCCTATTCCCCCGCGACCGGCCTGCCGATCACGGCAATGCAGGTACAGGACATGGTCGATGCGGTCATGGCGATGCCTGAGGGGACGCGGGCCTACCTTCTGGCCCCTATCATCCGGGACCGAAAAGGCGAGTACAAGAAAGAGTTCCTTGACCTGCGGAAGCAAGGCTTCCAGCGCGTCAAGGTGAACGGGGCCTTTCACGAGCTTGAAGATCCGCCTGTTCTGGACAAGAAGTTCCGCCAGAACATCGACGTGGTGGTGGACCGGATCGTGGTGAAGGAGGGGATCGAAACCCGCCTTGCCGACAGTTTCCGCACCGCACTGAACCTTGCAGACGGGATCGCGGTGATTGAACTTGCCGAAGGGGACGAACCGCCGCGCATCACCTATTCCGAAAAATTCGCCTGCCCGGTCAGTGGCTTCACTATCGCCGAAATCGAGCCACGGCTCTTTTCCTTCAATGCCCCCTTCGGCGCTTGCCCGGTTTGTGACGGGTTGGGGATGGAGCTGTTTTTCGACGAACGCCTCGTCGTGCCCGACCAGAACCTGACCGTTATGCAAGGGGCCATCGCGCCTTGGTCGAAGTCGAAGTCACCCTATCTGACGCAGACGATGGAGGCCTTGGCCAAGCACTATGGCTTTAACCTGAAAGCCAAGTGGAAGGACCTGCCCGACAGCGTGAAGGCGCTGTTCCTGCAGGGCTCCAAAGGCGAGGAAATCGACTTTCGCTATGACGAAGGCGGCCGTGTCTATCAGGTGAAGCGGGTCTATGAAGGCATCATCCCCAACATGGAACGCCGCTATCGGGAGACCGACAGCACTTGGTCCCGCGAGGAAATGGAGCGCTATCAGGCGAACCGCGCCTGCGGGGCCTGTGGTGGCTACCGGTTGAAACCCGAGGCGCTGGCGGTCAAGATCGCGGGGCTTCATGTGGGCCAAGTGGTTCAGATGTCGATCACCGAGGCCTTCGCCTGGGTCGAAGGTGTGGCTGCGACACTGACCAAACAGCAGAACGAAATCGCGAAAGCGATCTTGAAGGAAATACGCGAACGCCTTGGATTTCTTGTGAATGTCGGCCTCAACTATCTGACGATGAGCCGGGCTGCTGGCACCCTGTCAGGCGGGGAATCGCAGCGGATCAGGTTGGCCAGCCAGATCGGCTCCGGCCTTACGGGCGTGCTTTATGTGCTGGATGAACCGTCCATCGGCCTGCATCAGCGCGACAATGACCGACTACTGACCACACTCAAGAACCTCCGCGATGCGGGCAACACAGTGCTGGTGGTTGAGCATGACGAGGATGCGATCCGCGAGGCGGATTATGTCTTCGATATGGGGCCGGGCGCGGGGGTGCATGGCGGCAGGGTGGTCAGCCATGGGACGCCGGCGCAAGTGGCTGCCGATCCGGTCAGTCTAACCGGGCAGTACCTTTCCGGTGCGCGGTCGATTCCGGTGCCGAAAACCCGGCGCAAGGGCAGCGGCAAGAAGCTGACTGTCGTCGGGGCGACGGGGAACAACCTGAAAAACGTCACGGCCGAATTTCCCTTGGGCATGTTCGTCTGCGTCACCGGGGTGTCGGGCGGCGGCAAATCCTCGCTTACCATCGAGACCCTTTTCAAGACCGCCGCTAGCCGCCTGAACGGCGCGCATGAAACGCCAGCGCCTTGCGAGACGATCAAAGGCTTTGAACATCTCGACAAGGTCATCGACATCGACCAGCGCGCCATCGGGCGAACTCCGCGGTCAAATCCGGCCACTTACACCGGCGCCTTCACCCCGATCCGCGACTGGTTTGCTGGCCTGCCGGAATCGAAAGCGCGGGGTTATGGGCCGGGGCGATTCAGCTTCAACGTCAAGGGCGGGCGGTGTGAGGCTTGTCAGGGCGATGGTGTCCTCAAGATCGAAATGAACTTCCTGCCCGACATCTATGTCACCTGCGAGACTTGCAAGGGCCACCGCTATAACCGTGAAACGCTGGAAGTGAAGTTCAAGAACAAAAGCATCGCGGATGTTCTGGACATGACCTGCGAAGATGCGCGCAGCTTCTTCCAGGCGGTTCCGGCGATCCGAGAGAAGATGGATGCCTTGTGTGAAGTGGGGCTTGGCTACATCAAGGTTGGCCAACAGGCGACGACGCTTTCGGGCGGTGAGGCGCAGCGGGTGAAGCTGTCAAAGGAGCTTTCCCGCCGGGCCACCGGCCGGACGCTGTACATTCTGGATGAACCGACCACGGGCCTGCACTTCGAAGACGTGCGCAAGCTTCTGGAAGTGCTGCACTCGCTGGTCGATCAGGGCAACACGGTCGTGGTGATCGAACATAATCTCGACGTGGTAAAGACCGCCGACTGGGTCATCGACATCGGCCCCGAGGGTGGTGACGGCGGGGGTGAGATCGTGGCCACCGGCGAGCCCGAGGACGTGGTCAAGGTCGCAGCCAGTTTCACGGGTCGCTATCTGAAGGATCTGCTGAAGCCCCGGAAGGTGGCGGCGGAATAGTCCGCTGTCCTTTGGTTCGATAGATCATGCACGACATTTGACTGCGGATCGACGGGGCTGAGCGGTTGAAAAGCCAACTAGATTCTGGATGGGCCTAGTTTGACCATCTGGAAAAATTTGAATCTTCTTCAAAAAAGCCAAACAAGTCCTATCTCTTCAGTCTGCATTGTCGGACCTCTTGATCAAGCTCATCCTGTGGGCGCGCGCTCAAAAGAATTCTCAGAATCTAAGCGCAGCGCCAAGAGACACCTGAAAGACAGGAAGGGACAGGATGCAACTTACCAATCCATCACCCTCGTTACACAACGAGGATCTCGCCCCAGCGGCAGAGCGCAAATGGGGCGCTTTTTCGATCTTCAACGTCTGGACCTCGGACGTTCACAGCCTTTACGGCTATTTCCTTGCCGCAAGCCTGTTCTTGCTGTGCGGCAACTTCTTCAACTTCGTGCTGGCCATCGGTGCGGGTTCCCTGATCATCTATTTCCTGATGCAGATGGTCGGTCTTGCCGGTGTTCGGACTGGCGTGCCCTACCCAGTGCTGGCCCGCGCTTCGTTCGGAACTTTTGGGGCCAACGTCCCGGCGCTGGTGCGGGCGGTTGTCGCCTGCTTCTGGTACGGCGCACAAACCTCGGCGGCTTCGGGCGCCATTGTGGCGCTTCTGATCCGCTCGCCCGGAATGCTGGAATTTCACACCAACAGCCACATGCTGGGCCATTCGACGCTTGAGGTGATCTGCTACGTCATCATCTGGGCCTTGCAGCTTTTGATCATCCAGCGCGGGATGGAGACGGTCCGCAAGTTCCAGGACTGGGCCGGACCTGCGGTCTGGATCATGATGCTGCTTCTGGCAGTCTATCTGGTCATTAAGGCCGGGACCTTCTCGTTCGGCTCGGAAATCCCGCCGGATGTTCTGGCGCAGGCGACGGCTGGGGTTGGCATTACCTCGGCACCCGGTAGCTTCCCGGCACTTGCAGCGGTTGCCGCAACCTGGGTCACCTACTTTGCGGCGCTGTACCTGAACTTCTGCGACTTCTCGCGCTATTCAACCGAACCGGCACTGCGCAAGGGCAACCTTTGGGGCCTTCCGATCAACCTTCTGGCCTTCTGCCTTGTCGCTGGTGTGACCACCACCGCCGCCTTCACCGTCTATGGTGAAGTCCTGCTGCACCCCGACCAGATCTCGGCCAAGTTCGACAGCTGGTTCCTTGCCGCTTTGGCTGCGCTGACTTTTGCGGTGGCAACGCTTGGCATCAACGTCGTGGCGAACTTCGTCTCGCCAGCCTTCGACTTTTCCAACGTCTTCCCCTCGAAGATCGACTTCAAGAAGGGCGGCTATATTGCCGCTGGCATCGCGCTGGTCTTGTATCCTTGGGCGCCCTGGAACACGGGGGCGGCTGCCTTCGTGAACTTCATCGGCTCCACCATGGGGCCGATCTTCGGGATCATGATGGTGGATTACTATATGATCCGTCGCGGCAAGGTGGATGTGAACGCGCTTTATCAGGAAAACGGCGAGTTCTCGTTCGGCGGTTCGGGGTGGCATGCCAAGGCCTTCATCGCTCTGGCGGTCGGGATGGTGTTCTCGTCGATCCTGCCGACCTTCACCTCCGTGCTTCCGGCCTGGTGGGGAACCTATGGCTGGTTCTTCGGGGTCGGCATCGGCGGGTCGGTCTATTTCGTCCTGCGCATGGGTGACCGCGGCTGATCAGCCCGGATGCGAAAAGGCAGCGGGGCGGGACCTTAAGTCCCGCCCCGTTGTATTCATGCCTTCTTCATCGAGCAGGTCGAAACACCCAGCACCGAATAAAGCGGGCAGGTGCTGAAAAGTGCGGTGGCGATGGGCACGATCCCGATCAGCTTGGCATAGTGCCAGAAGCCCGCACCCCGGTCGAAGTAGAACCAGGCCAGCAGGGCCACCCCAAGGATAAGGCGCAAGACGCGGTCAACGGTGCCGACATTTTTTGCGAACATGACATGTCCTCCGATTGGGCCGGGCAGGGGCCAAGCCTATGTTCCTTCATGGCATAAGTTGCCCCGTGTCGCATTGATCCATAGCAAGGCCGATAAAAAAGGCCGCCCATAGTGGGCGGCCTTTTCCTTGCCTTGCCGAAATGCTTAGTCCAGAGCCTTGAAGTTCAGGCTGGCTCCGTCCTTGATGCCGCTGAACCAGCGCGCCGTGACGGTCTTGGTCTTGGTGTAGAACTTGAACGCGTCCGGCCCATACTGGTTCAGGTCGCCAAAGGCCGACTTCTTCCAGCCGCCGAAGCTGAAATAGGACAGCGGCACCGGGATCGGGAAGTTGATGCCGACCATCCCAACGTTGACGCGGCTGGCAAAGTCGCGGGCGGTGTCGCCATCGGCGGTATAGATCGCCGTGCCGTTGCCGTATTCGTTGTCCATGACCAGCTTCAGAGCCTGTTCATAAGACCCGGCGCGAACGGTCGACAGGACCGGGCCGAAGATTTCCTGCTTGTAGATGTCCATGTCCGGGGTCACGTTGTCGAACAGCGACGGGCCGACGAAGAAGCCGTTTTCATAGCCCTGGATCTTCAGGTTGCGCCCGTCGATCACCAGCTTCGCGCCCTGTTCCACGCCCGACCCGATCAGGCCCGTGACACGCTCAAGCGAGGCCTTGGTGATCAGCGGCCCGAAGTCGACGTCATTGCCAGCGGTATAGGGGCCGACCTTCAGCTTTTCGATCTTTGGGATCAGCCGTTCGATCAGCGCATCCGCCGTCGCCGCACCAACCGGAACCGCGACTGAAATCGCCATGCAGCGTTCGCCCGCAGCGCCAAAACCGGCGCCGACCAATGCGTCGGCGGCTTTGTCGAGGTCAGCATCCGGCATGATGATCATGTGGTTCTTGGCACCGCCAAAGCACTGGGCGCGCTTGCCGTTCGTTGCAGCCCGGCCATAAATGTACTGCGCAATCGGGGTCGAGCCGACAAAGCCCACCGCCTGAATGACCGGATGGTCAAGGATGCCGTCGACCGCCTCTTTGTCGCCGTTCACCACTTGCAGCACGCCATCGGGCAGACCTGCCTCTTGCAGCAACTGCGCAAGGTAAAGCGAGGTCGAAGGGCAACGCTCGCTGGGCTTGAGGATCATCGCATTGCCCGACGACAGGGCAGGGCCGATCTTCCACAGGGGGATCATGGCGGGGAAGTTGAAGGGGGTGATGCCCGCAACCACACCAAGCGGCTGGCGCATGGAGAAAAGGTCGATGCCGGGACCGGCGCTGTCCATCGCCTCGCCCTTCAGCATCGCAGGTGCACCCATGCAGACCTCGATCACCTCAAGGCCGCGCTGCACGTCGCCCTTTGCGTCCGGGATGGTCTTGCCATGCTCACGCGAAACCAATTCCGCCAGTTTTTCCATGTCGCGATTGATCAGCGCGCCAAAGGCCATCATCACTCGCGCCCGGCGCTGTGGGTTGGTGTTCGCCCAGACGATCTGCGCCTTCGCAGCCTCCTGGACCGCGTGATCCAATTCGCCCAACGTGGCCAGGGCGACACGTGCCTGCACTTCGCCGGTGGCGGGGTTGAAGACGTCGGTGAAACGGCCCGAAGTGCCCTTCACCAGCTTGCCATTGATCCAGTGACCGATCTCTTGCATGGAATCCTCCCAAATGCGATTGCCTGCTTCTACACTTGCACAAACGCAAGACAAAGCGGCAATGTATCAAAAAGGTTTTGCAGGAATGCAGGTATGAACACGGGCCGACCCTTGCGACTTTGTATCTTCGCCTCGATCATGCGGCGGCATCGCGGCTACTTCACTCCCCATACCGGTCTTGTTGCTCGGGCATTGACCGATCTTGGGCACGAGGTGACGGTGTTGACGGCGGCCCTGCCCGAAGGTGGTGGGGCAGTCGAAGTCGAAGATGGAGTGGAGGTCCACTATCTTGCCGGGGTGGCCGCGAAGAAGAACCAAGAAAGCTTTTGGACGGCCAGCGCCGAAGCCTTTGATCGCCTGCACGCCCAACGTCCGTTTGACATCGTCTTCGCGCGCGGCGTCGCCAGTTGGGGGTATTTCCACTATAGCCGCCATGGAGGTGATGTGCCGGTCATTCTGCACGAGGGCACCTATCCCCGCTGGCTGCATCAGGTCGAGACTCGGGCAGGTTGGCTCGCTCCGGTTCTGACGAAGCTTCTGGCTCCGGCCTTTGCCTTGAAGAACCGAAAGGCTGCAGCTTGCATGCAGCGTGCAGCGCGCGTGGTCTGTATCACCCCCGCGCTGGCGGCTGCAGTACGGCGCAATCTCTGGTGGCACCCGCCGAATGCGCTTTCGGTGACCTACGGCTTTGACACCTCCCGCTGGCACCCGAGGCTGCCCACGCCCGGGGCGGCACCACGACTAGTCTCGGTCGGGCGGCTGGCCTGGGACAAGGGCGTCTTGCCGATGATCGAAGTGCTTTCGCGGGCGAAGAACCGCAGTGTCACGCTGGAAGTGATGGGTCCCGGTGCCGACAAGGTCAAACAAAGGCTTCTCGGGCGCTCTCGTGATCTTGGGGTTGATAAGCGTTATTCGCTTGCCGGTCCCGTGCAAAACGAAGAGCTGCCCAACCGTCTGGCTGGGGCTTCTGCCTTTCTGTTCCCGTCGACCCATGCCGAAGGCCTTGGCAAGGTCGTTCTTGAGGCGATGGCGGCGGGCTTGCCGGTACTGGCCTATCGCTTGCCGGTGCTGGAGGGCATCATTGAAGACGGGGTGACCGGCTTTCTGGTCCCGATCCGGTCGCCTTCGGCGATGACGGAGCGGGTTGACCAGCTTTTGGCCGATCCAGCCTTGCAGGCGCGCATGGGCGCGGCCGCGCGCCGGAAGATCGAGACCGATTTTGCTCCCGCCGCAATCCAGGCCCAATGGCGGGCGCTTTTGTCCGAGGTGGTGGCAGAGGCGAATCAGCGTCAGGGCGGCTGACTATGGATTGGGACGATCTTCGCGTCTTTCTTGCCGTTGCCCGCACCGAAAGCCTTTCGGCTGCAGGCAAGCGGCTGAAGATCGATCCCGCGACGGTCGGACGCCGCGTGGCGCGGCTGGAAGAGGCGACTCGCGCCCGCCTGTTCAGCAAATCTCCGCAAGGCTATGCCCTGACCGAGGAAGGCGCGCGCCTGATCCCCCATGCCGAACAGATCGAGCGCGCAACCGCCAGTGCGGTTGAAGGTCTTTCTGGCCCAAGTGGCCTGACCGGGCTCATCCGGCTTGGCGCTCCGGACGGTTGTGCCAATTACATGCTGCCACAGGTTCTGGCCCGGATCTGTGCAGACAATCCGGGACTAGAGGTCCAACTTGTCGCCCTGCCGCGCGTCTTCAACCTGTCAAAGCGCGAAGCTGACATGGCAATCGGTGTGTCGCGCCCCGAAACCGGACGGCTGACCGTGCAGAAGCTCACCGACTACCGGCTGCACCTTGCCGCCAGCCGGGACTATCTGGCGCGCCGTCCTGTCCTTGACCCCGAGGATCTGAAGAACCATGCTTTCGTTGGCTATATCCCGGACCTGATCTTCGACAAGGAACTTGATTACCTGTCCGAAATCGGCGCTCCGCCGGTGACGCTGTCGTCAAACTCGGTCTCGGTTCAGCTGAACTTCCTGCGGCAAGGGGCGGGCTTGGGGGTCGTGCATGATTTCGCCCTGCCTGCAGCGCCAGAACTTGTGCGCGTGCTGCCGGGTCAAATCAGCCTGCAGCGCGCCTTCTGGCTGATCCGTCATGCCGACGATGTCCGGATTGACCGGCTCAACCGCTTTGCCGAGGCCTTGATCCGGGAATCGCGGGTTGAAATCGCACGGCTGGAAGCGGCCTAAGCGCGGTTAGAGTTCAAGGCCCAGAAGCGCGTCAAGCCTAGGCTGCCACACAGCGGCATCAAAGGCCAAGGGCGTGGCACTTTCCGCCCCGTGTTCGGCCCATTGCACCGTGTAGACCGTGCCTTCCTTGGCGACGACCAGCACAATCATGGATTCGTACTGGCCCGCCCCGTTGGACCCGCATGAAAGCCAGCCAGCAAAGCTAGCTTCGGCGCCCGGAACTGCCGGTGTGCCCATATCCTGAACCGAAAAGCTGGCTGGACAGACATTCGCAAAGCCCTGCGCCAGATTGCTTGCCATGCCCATGGCCAGCTGGTCGCCGGGCGCATCCGTGCCGTCATCATAGGCGGTCAGGGTCAGCATCTGGGTCCAGCCCATTTCGGTTTCGCTAGGTGGCACGAATTCCGCAATGGCCGATCCGGCCGAGGCATCGTTGAAGACCGGTTCAACCCCAAAGGCTTCCGGTACAGGCATGGTCACGGTGCGGTCCAAGAGGAGTCCGCTCCAGTCCTCGGCCAAAGCCGGGGCGGCGAGAGCGGCAAAGAAAATCGCGGGGGCCATATGGCGATAAAGTCTCATGCGATTGATCTCCTGCGAATCGTGATGCTTGCTTGACAGAATCTGCTGCAAGTCCAAGGCTTGCAAGGACAGTCATGGTTCCGTTGGAGGATTGCTATGCTTGTCAGCCAGATCCTGAAATCCAAAGCCGATATTGCCGTGGTCACCATCTCCTCCGGTGCCACGATTGCCGAGGCCGCAGCTGTGTTGTCCGAACGCCGGATAGGGGCGTTGATCGTCTCGAAGGACGGGAAGGCCGCCGAGGGCATCCTGTCCGAACGCGACATCGTGCGCGAACTTGGGGCGCGGGGGCCAGCGGTTCTGGGCGAAAAGGTCGCGGCGCTGATGACGAAGAAGCTCGTCTCCTGCGGTCGGGGCGATCAGACGGATGCGGTGTTGCAGAAGATGACGGATGGCCGGTTCCGCCACATGCCGGTAATCGAGGGCGGCGCGCTGGTGGGTCTGATTTCCATTGGCGACGTGGTCAAGGCCCGGCTGATGGAGCTGGCGGCGGAAAAGGAAGCGCTGGAAGGGATGATCAAGGGCTTCTAGCGCTGCTCTTCCGCCGTGACCGCCGTCACCGCTGACGTTTGGTCCTGCAACGAGCGTCCGCTTTCCGCTTGCAGAAGTTGACGCAATATTGTTGCGTGCCGAAGTCAGGGCAGGAGGTAACCCATGCGCATCGGCCTTTATCCGGGAACCTTCGACCCGATCACACTTGGTCACATCGACATCATCCAGCGCGCGATGGCGTTGGTGGACCGCTTGGTCATAGGCGTTGCGATCAACCGGGACAAAAGCCCGCTCTTCAACCTGGAAGACCGCGTCGCCATGGTCGAGGCCGAATGCGCCGCCATCATCGCCAAGACCGGGGGCGAGATCGTCGTGCATCCGTTCGAAAACCTGCTGATCGACTGCGCCCGCGACGTCGGTGCGGGGATCATCATCCGCGGCCTGCGCGCGGTGGCGGATTTCGAATATGAATTCCAGATGGTCGGCATGAACCGCGCACTTGATGCCAGCATCGAGACGGTGTTCATGATGGCGGACGCGCGGCGTCAGGCGATTGCCTCGAAACTGGTCAAGGAAATCGCCCGGCTTGGCGGCGATGTGTCAAAATTCGTGACCCCGCCGGTGGTTGAAGCGCTGGCTGCCAAATACGGCTGAGCGGTCAGCCGTCCGTCACCATCCCGATCACGATCAGCACTTGATAGTCCTGCTTCAGGCACCCCGCGACGGCGGGCATGGTCGCCCCGGGAGCCACAGGGAACATGGTTCGGTTGGCCGCATCCGGCGCGCAGGAATTGCCTTCCACCTCAGGTACATAATGCGCCGCCCGACAGCGCAGGTGTGTCACGTCATGGATCGTCGCACCATCGCCCAGTTCCCAGCTTTGCGCGCCATTGGCATCAGGCGCGCCAATCGTCAGCACCGCTGTCACCTCGCGGTTGCCGGTGACGACATAGCGACCGGGCTGCAGCGGAAACTCGGGCTGTTCCATGATCAGGCCATGCTCTTCCAGCCACCAGGACTGGCCGTCGAATTGCCAGCCATCCGGGGCCACGCCGCCAGCGGCCTTCAACTCTTCGAAGGCTGACAGCCTGACCCCACGCGGGCCGGGGTCTACAGGCCAAAGGCCCCAGGTTTCCGCCCCGGTCCCCGAGACGGCTTCGGGGTCGCCAAGGGCGGCGATGTATTGCGTCTCGACCGGGGTAAAGTTGGCTTCGGCAAGGGCAGTGGAGGCCGACAGCACAGCGTAGGTTATCAGAAGTAAGGGTGAGCGCATGGCCAAGCCTCCGGTCGCGAAAAGCGGGAATATATGCAGCTTAGCCCGCATTCCCCCAGCACGTCACCAAAAACCAAAAGGGGGCCGCTGGGCCCCCAGGATCGTCACGGTTTTGGCAGCCCTCAGGCGGCTTTGCCATAAACGGCTTCGCGGGCAATCCGCTCGGCGTCGGCGGGGAACACACCAATGTCCAGCGCGATGTCGGCGGGCAGGTTGGCGATCTCGTCACGCGTGGCCCGATAGCGCGCATAGTTCACTGCGGCGGTCTTCAGCATGTCGAATACGGTCAGCATTTCAGTCGTCCTTTCGCTGCAGGGGCCATCCCCTTGCACATCGCCTATGTAGGTGATGGGCCAGCAGGCGCAACGCCCAATGCTGCGGTGCGGCTATGCGAAAAATGCATGGCTTGAATAGCAAAAGAGCGCCACAGGGGCGCTCTTTCCTCGGCAATATCAGCGTAATCAGACAAGCTTTCCCATCGCAACAGCCGTATCAGCCATGCGGTTCGAGAAGCCCCATTCGTTGTCATACCAGCTCAGGATCGACACGAACGTCCCGTCCATGACTTTGGTCTGGTCCATGTGGAAGACGCTTGAATGCGGATCATGGTTGAAATCCGAGCTGACGAGCTTTTCATCCGTATAGCCAAGGATCCCCTTCAACCGCCCGAGGGCAGCCGCCTTGATCGCCGCGTTCACCTCTTCGACCGAAGTTTCGCGCTTGGCGATGAACTTCAGGTCCACGACCGAGACGTTCGGCGTCGGCACCCGCATCGCGAACCCGTCCAGCTTGCCCTTCAATTCGGGCAGTACCAGACCAACGGCCTTGGCCGCACCGGTCGAAGTCGGGATCATCGACAGCGCCGCCGCACGGCCGCGGTACAGGTCCTTGTGCATCGTATCCAGCGTCGGTTGATCGCCGGTATAGGAATGGATGGTCGTCATCATTCCCTTTTCAATCCCGATCGCCTGGTTCAGGACCTGCGCCACCGGGGACAGGCAGTTCGTCGTGCAAGAGGCGTTGGAAACGACGATGTCATCCTTGGTCAGCGTCTGGTGGTTCACGCCATAGACAATGGTCTTGTCCGCCCCGTCACCGGGGGCCGAGATCAACACGCGCTTTGACCCGTTCTCCAGATGCGGAAGGCACTTTTCTTTCGACGTAAAGATGCCGGTGCATTCCAGCACGATGTCCACATCCGACCAGGGCAAGTCGGCGGGGTTCTTCAGTGCTGTCACCAGCATGTGCCCACGTCCGACGTCAATCCAGTCCGCGCCCGTCGTCACTGTGGCCGGGAACTTCCCGTGAACAGAATCATAGCGCAAGAGATGCGCGTTGGTCTCGACGGGACCAAGGTCGTTGATTGCGACAACCTCGATATCCGTCCGACCTGATTCAATAATCGCTCGCAGGATGTTGCGCCCGATCCGTCCAAACCCGTTGATGGCAACCTTGACCGCCATGACTCACCTCCAAAGCTGATTGTGGTCCGATAGCGCTAACAATGACAATTCGCCGGGAATTGCAATGTCAGTTTGGCAGGGTCAGCGCCAGAAAGCCACCCAGTCGATCATTGGAAGGAATTTGCGCGCCAGAAAGATGCACGCCCCCCCCTCGTTCAAGAAGACGTCGGCCAGTACGCCTGCTGCCAGGATAAGGAAAAGCCAAAAGGCAATCCGGTTGGTCACAATGGCCCCCTAGGGGCCCGGGCCCCGTTATTGCGCAAGCCGCCCCATGACGCCAGCCACATCGGCCATCCGGCAGGAAAAGCCCCACTCGTTATCATACCATGCCAACACGCGAACGGAACGGCCCGCGACCTTGGTCTGATCCGGGGCGAAGATACAGGATTGCGGCGTGTGGTTGAAGTCAATCGAGACCTTGGGTTCCGGATCATAAGCCATGACCATGCCCATGTATCCTGCACAGGCTTCCCGGATGATTTCGTTAACGTCAGCCACCGAGGCCGACTTCTGCGCGATGAAGGTCAAGTCCACGGCCGAGACATTCGGCGTCGGCACCCGGATCGAGGACCCTTCCAGCCGCCCCGCCAGTTCCGGCAACACTTCGCCAATCGCCTTGCCCGCCCCGGTCGAGGTCGGGATCATCGCCATCGCCGCCGCCCGGGCGCGGTACAGGTCCTTGTGGCGGCGGTCCAGCGTCGGCTGGTCGCCGGTATAGGAATGGATCGTGGTCATGATGCCCGATTCAATCCCGATGCTGTCGTTCAAAACCTTGGCCAAGGGTGCCAAGCAGTTCGTCGTGCAGGAGGCATTCGACACCACCAGATGCTCGGGCAAGAGGCTGCGATGGTTCACGCCATAGACCACGGTCAGATCGGCACGCTTGGCCGGGGCGGACACCAGTACGCGCTTGGCGCCTCGGGTCAGGTGGACGGCCGCCTTCTCACGCTCGTTGAACTTGCCGGTGCATTCCAGCACCACGTCCACGCCCTGCCAGTCCAGTTCTTCCATGTTATAGGTCGACATCATCCGGATCGGACCCCGGCCAAGGTCCATTCCGTCTTCGGTCACTTTCACCACACCGGGGAACCGGCCATGCACAGAATCATACCGCATCAGATGCGCATTGGTTTCCACCGGACCGGTGGCATTGATCGCCACCACCTGCACGTCATTGCGGTTGGATTCCGCGATATGCGCCAGCGTGCAACGCCCGATCCGGCCAAAGCCGTTGATGCCAAGCTTGATGGTCATGTCTGTCCCCAATTTTCTTGACATGGGGATAGCCGCCTTTTTGCCCAGTGCAAGACAGAAACCGACATGAATTCATACTGTTAGCGCAATCTTCGCCTGTTTGCGCTAACCTCTCCTTCAGCTTTGCCGAATCCGCTCCGGCGCATTACATGAAAGGTTGAACAGCACGGGGCAGGGCATGAGCGGTTTACTCGCACTTCTGGATGACGTGGCGGCGATTGCGAAGCTTGCGGCGGCCTCGGTCGATGACATCGCAGCGGCGGCGGCCAAGGCCGGGGCCAAGGCGGCGGGCGTGGTGATCGACGATGCCGCAGTCACACCGAAATACGTCCATGGGTTCGAGGCTGACCGGGAACTGCCGATCATCTGGCGCATTGCGCGCGGGTCGCTGAAGAACAAGCTGATCATCCTGTTGCCGGGCCTCCTAGCGCTCCAGTATTTTGCGCCTTGGGCCATCACGCCGCTTTTGATGCTGGGCGGGGCCTATCTCTGCTTTGAGGGGGCCGAGAAGCTGGTCCATGTCTTGGCCCCGCATGCTGATGAGGAGGTCGAAGAGGATTTTGACACCAAGGACCCCGCGCATCTGGAAGAAGACAAGGTCGCTGGCGCGATCAAGACCGACTTCATCCTGTCAGCCGAGATCATGACCATCGCGCTTGCCACGATCGAAAGCCCAAGCTTCTGGCTGCAGGCTGCGACGCTGGCTGTGGTCGGCACCCTTATCACCGTTACAGTCTATGGCGCGGTGGCGCTGATCGTGAAGATGGACGATATCGGGCTGCACATGGCCGCCAACCGCCGCACGGCCGCGGCCCGGGCCTTTGGCCGGGGGTTGGTCGCCGGGATGCCAAAGCTGATGACCTTCCTGTCAACCGCGGGAACAGCTGCTATGCTTTGGGTCGGTGGGTCCATTGTGCTGCACGGGCTGGAGGTGACGCATCTCTGGGCCTGGCCGTATGAAACGATCCACCATCTGGCCGAAGCCGCTGGCCATGTCGTCCCGGCTGCAAAAGGCTTTGTCGCCTGGGCTGTGCAGGCGGCCATCGACGGGGTTCTTGGTCTTGGGCTGGGTGTGGTCCTTATCCCCTTAGCAACGCGGGTGATCGGGCCGCTTTGGGCTAGGCTCAGCCCGACACATTAGGGTTGGGCCAATTTTCTTCGAAGAAATTTGGTCCCCGGCCCTGACCGTTCACCCCAGCGCCAATCGCTGCGCCAGGGTCGAGATGAGGTCTGTCCGTGTCACCACCCCCACCAGCCGCGCCGCATCCACGACCGGCACAGCGGGCGTCCGGCCATCTGATAAAAGCCGCAACAGCGCCCCGACCGGGGTTTCGCGGCTTACCCTTGGCACGCCGGTCTGCATCACATCCTTGGCTGTCAGCGGCGACGAGCGGTAATCGTCGATCATCCGCGAAAAGCCCCCGATCAGGCTTTGGCGGCTGTGGAACGCATCCTCACGCGCCTTCTTGATCAAGTCGAGCTGATAGATAACCCCCAGAAGCGCCCCATCCGCCCCGATTACCGGCACCGAGGTAAAGCCCCGCTCGCGGAAATGATCGGCAACCTCGGCCAGTGCCGCCCCGGGCCCCACAGTCACCAGATCACGCGACATGATGTCTGCGATGGTGAAGCCCTCCATCCGCCGCGCAGCTGCGGTTTGTCCTGCGGCCCCGACCAGCCGCGCCAGATCGGCCACCCCGATGTTTGCCGTCTGCTGATAGTCTTTCAGGATCCCCTCCAACTCGGCTGGGTCGAGCCCGATCCGCGCATTGGGGCTGGCATCTGTCGTGCCGTGCACACCTGTCGCCGCCACTTGCCGCAAGGGATAATGCCGCCCGACCAGCCGGTTCCAAGCGACCCCGCCCAGCACCAGTGACACCGAACCAATCAGCACCACCGGCAGCGCAGCCGTCCAGCCCCCCGGCATCCCCATGGCCACCAGAAACGCAACCGCTCCCCCCGGAGGATGCAACGCCCGTGCCAGCATCATCGCCGCAATCGCCAGGGCCACGGCCAGCGGCCCGACCCAAGGCCCGCTTGGCATCGTCGCGGCCAAGGCCAGAGCGATCAGGGTCGAGACGGTATTGCCCACCAGAACCGACCAAGGCTGCGCCAAGGGGCTGTTTGGCGCGGCAAAGACCAGTACCGTCGTTGCCCCAAGCGGGGCCACAAGCCCAAAGCCGCCGCCAAGCTGCAAGGCAAGTTCGCCCAGACCAAGGCCAAGACCCGCTCCGACGGCAGCACGCGCCAAATCGCCCGGTTTGGGCCAACCCATCGCTGGCAAATAGCCACTGATTGCGCTCATCGGAACCCTCCGTCGAGCCAACCTGACTTAACAATTGTCAAATGAAAAGGCCGCCCGGTTGGGGCGCCTTCACGATTACGGGGGGCAGGGGTCAGAGCAGCGACTTGACCTTGGCCACCGTAGCCTCCGCGGTGATCCCGAACTCGGCATAAAGCCGTTCCATCGGGGCCGATGCACCGAACGTCGACATCCCGATGAACCCGGCCTTCGCCTCGCGCCCACGCTCGCCCAGTAGCCAGCGGTCCCAGCCCTGCCGGACGCCCGCTTCAATCGCCACACGCACCGGCCCGGCGGGCAGCACGCGCTTGCGGTAGGCCTCGTCCTGCTCCGCGAACAGCTCCATCGACGGCATTGAAACCACACGCGTGCCGATCCCCTGCGCCTCCAGCACCTCGCGCGCATTCAGCGCGATTTCCACTTCCGAACCGGTGGCCATCAGGATCACCTGACGCTTGCCGGTAGCTTCGGCCAGCACATAGGCCCCCTTGGCGACCATGTTGGTGTTGGTATGGGTTTTCCGCACCGCAGGCAGGTTTTGCCGCGAAAGCGCCAGCACCGTCGGTCTGGTCTTCTCGGTCAGTGCGATCTCCCAGGCCTCGGCGACCTCCACCAGATCGGCGGGGCGGATCACCAGCGTGTTCGGTGTGCTGCGCGAAATCGCCAGATGCTCCACCGGCTGGTGGGTCGGGCCATCTTCACCCAGACCAATCGAGTCATGCGTCATCACATAGACCGTCGGGATCCCCATCAGCGCCGAAAGGCGCATCGACGGGCGGGCGTAGTCAGTAAAGCACATGAAAGTGCCGCCATAAGGCCGAACCCCGCCATGCAGAACCATGCCGTTCATCGCCGCCGCCATGCCATGCTCACGGATGCCGAAATAGATATAGCGGCCGTTGCGATCCTCGGGGGTGAAGGTGCCCATATCCGCAGTCTTGGTGTTGTTCGAGCCGGTAAGGTCAGCCGACCCGCCGATAGTCTCGCTGCAAATCGGGTTCACCGCTTGCAGGACCTTTTCCGACGACGCACGGGTTGCCAGCTTTGGCATATCCGCCACCGCCTGCTTCTTCACTGCCCGGATCGCAGCGCCCAGCTTGGCCGGTGCTTCCAGCGCGAAGATGCGCTTGAACTCGGCCTGCTTGGCCGGGGAAAGGGCGGCCATCCGCGCCTCCCACTCGGCGCGGGCCTTGGCACCCTTGGCACCCAGGCTCTCCCACCATGCCTTCACATCGGCAGGAACCTCGAACGGCCCGCTTTTCCAGCCATAACCGTCCTTGGCCGCCTGCAGCTGCGCCTTGTCGGTCAGGGCTCCGTGTCCCTTCGACGTATCCTGCGCCGCATGGCCAATGGCGATGTGGGTCTTGCAGGCCACCATCGCGGGGCGAGCCGAAGCCTTCGCCGCCGTCAGCGCCCGGTCGATATCCACCGGGTCATGGCCGTCACAGGCAAACACATCCCAACCGCTGGCCGCAAAACGCGCTTTCTGGTCGGTCACATCGGAAATCGACACCTTGCCGTCGATGGTGATGCCGTTGTCATCCCAAAGCACGATCAGCCGCGAAAGTTGCTGCTTGCCCGCAAGGCCAATCGCTTCCTGCGAAACACCTTCCATCAGGCAGCCGTCACCGGCGATGACCCAGGTGTAATGGTCCTGAACTTTGGCCCCCCAGCGGGCGCGCAAGGATTCTTCAGCTATGGCAAAGCCGACCGCGTTGGAAATCCCCTGACCCAAGGGGCCCGTCGTCGTCTCCACCCCGGCGACATGGCCGTATTCCGGGTGCCCAGCGGTGATAGCGCCCCACTGCCGGAAATTCTTGATCTGCTCCAGCGTCATGTCGCTATAGCCGGTGAGGTAAAGCAGCGAATAGATCAGCATCGACCCATGGCCCGCCGACAGGATGAACCGGTCGCGGTCGGCCCAACGCGGAGCTTTGGGATCAAACTTCAGATGCTTTTCAAACAGCACCGTCGCCACATCGGCCATGCCCATCGGCATCCCCGAATGCCCGGAATTCGCGGCAGCCACCGCATCCAGCGTCAGGGCGCGGATGGCGGTTGCGCGCATCCAGTGGTCGGGGTGCTTCTGGCGGAGGGTCTGGATATCCAAGGCGGCATTCCTTTGGCAGGGGGAGCAGGGCTTTCCCGAAGCCTCCTAAACATGCCAACCGGCAAGATCAAGCTTGGTCCCCAAGACCTTGGGAAGAAAGGCAGGTCGCCTTTCCTGGGTTTCGCGCTAAGATCGACAAGGGGTGATTCGCCCCTGTGGAATTCAGGAACCGGCGCTTCGGGCGTCGAAGGCAGGTGGGCGATGCAGGAGATCTCGGCGCTTGAAAAGCGGATCACGGCGGCGCTGGACCGGATCGGTCGGCGGCTCGACCAACCCAGTGCCAGCGCCACCGCAGGTGCCCGCGCGCCCGCGGCCCCCTCCACTCCGGTCGAAGCGGTTGAGGTTGCGGCGCTTCAATCCCAGCTCGACGAAGAACGCGCGCTGACCTTGCGGCTGCAAAAACAGCTCCGCGTCTCGAAAGAGCGGGAAGCGAAAGGCGATACCGAAGCCAAGCTTGAAAGGCTCACGCGGGACCTTGACGTGCAGGGGCTGGAACTGCAGCGCATGCGCCGGATCAATGCGGCCCTGCTGCAGCAGGTCGAGGCTCTGCGTGAAGCCCAGATGAACGGGGTTACCGAACCCCAGCTGATCAACAAGGCGATGATGATCGAACTGGATGCGCTCCGGGCGCTTCGCCTGACTGAAATGGCCGAGATGGACGAAATTCTTGCGGCACTTGAACCGCATCTGACGGAGGCGCGCGATGCCTGAACTTGAAGTAATGATCGGCGGGCGCAGCTTTTCGGTGTCCTGCCAGCCGGGGGAAGAACATTTCCTGCGCTCTGCAGCAGCGATGCTGGATGCCGAAGCCACGCCCTTGACGGCCCAGATGGGGCGCCTTTCGGAAACCAAGCTTCTGTTGATGGCTGGGCTGATGCTTGCCGACAAGACGGCGGCCTTCGAGGACGAGATTCGCACCCTGAAAGCCCGGGTTGCCGAACTTGAAGCCAAGCCCGCACTGACCCGCGACGTGGCCGTGATCCCGCCTCAGGTGGTTGAGGCGCTGTCGGAACTCGCCGCACGGGCCGAAGCTCTGGCCGCAAAGGCAGAAGAGCGGGCCTGAGGTAGGTTGTGCAATTGGTCGGTTTTTTCGGATTACCGAAAATACCGACTTGCCCACCTTACGCAGTGAAACTTAAACGTTGGCTTCGCGGATCTTCTCGGCAGCCACCTTGTCGAAGGCAACGCCCTTGGTTTCCAGCAACTGATCCAGCTCGCCCGACAGCGTCATCTCGGTCACGATATCGCAGCCGCCCACAAACTCGCCCTTGACGTAAAGCTGCGGGACCGTCGGCCAGTCGCTGAAATCCTTGATCCCCTGCCGGATTTCGGCATCCGCCAACACGTTCACATCGGCAAATTCCACGCCCATGAAATTCAGCACCCCGGCCACGCGGGACGAGAACCCGCATTGCGGCATCATCTTGGTGCCTTTCATGAACAGCACCACGTCGTTCTTTTCGATCGTCTCGCGGATCTGGTCCTGCGCGCTCATCGCTTCGTCTCCTGTTCGTCCCGACTTTGGACAGCCTCATACCCGTCCGTACTGCGTTGCGCCAGATAGGCCTTCATCCGCCGTTCGGTCTCACGCTCTGCCGCTTTTCGCTTTTCGAAGCTTTCGTCCACCGGTTCCGGCAAGCCGCGTTTCCGCTTTATGCGTCCCCTGATGATCGACACAATCCCCACCAAGGGAACCAGCGCCGTTATCAACCCGCCAAATCCCGCACCTGTCGCCATCGCAGCGCCCCATCTTCACGCAATCTGCCTCAGATCATTCCGAAGTCTCGTCCGACGACATAGGCTGCCGAGGCCACGCCGACAAGGATAGCGGCCAGAATCGGCAGGCGAAGCCCCGGCTTGTCTGCCGTCATCGCATTCAGGCGGGCAAGATTGAACAGAAGGAACAACAGGAAAAGCCCATGCAACGCGATGGTAAAGTTCGCATACCACACGGGGTCAGGCTCGACGAAATCTCCGGGTGCTGGGCTGTTGGCCCATTCCATTCCCGCGATGAAGACCGCTGCAAGCGAAGTCAAAAGCGCGCGGGTTCGTTCCTGTCGCGACGGGTCGGTTGCCATGAACTTGATCCTCAGGGTCCGAGTTGTCCGGACCATCCCAGCGCCAACCGGAAGTGGTCGTGCCTTAAGATCATAGGCAGGAACCTGATCCAGACCAATGCATCATTTTGGCTGATACGGAAGAAATCGCCAGGCGAAAGCCAGTGGTCCGACTCAGTCCGGGGCTTTCGTCGTCAAAGCCAGCGCATGCAACTCGCTTCCAGCCCCGTCCATCCGGCCCTTCAGCGCCGCATAGACCGCGCGCTGCTGTTGCACCCGGTTCAGGCCGCTAAAACTGGCGTCAATGACTTCGGCGGCGAAATGGCGTCCGTCATCGCCCTGAACGCTGATCTTGGCGTTGGGAAAGCTCTCCCGGATCAGGCTCTCGATATCGCGGGCGTCCATCGGCATAGTTTCTCCTTGAGGTCTTGCGCGAATGTAGGCCGCAGGGCAGGGGCCTGCAAGGCCGGTATGGTGGCTTTGACAAACCCCAAGGCTTTCGCCAAGGCTAGCCTGAACAGCGGAATGGAGAGTGCCATGGCAATGACAGCAAAGATTACCTGGATCAACGGGCGTGCTTTCCTTGGCGAAAGCGGCTCGGGCCACGCCGTGATCATGGACGGTGCCCCCGAGTCTGGCGGCCGCAACATTGGTGTCCGCCCGATGGAGATGCTGCTTCTGGGCCTTGGCGGCTGCACGGCCTTTGACGTGGTGATGATCCTGGAAAAGGCACGGCAAAAGGTGACGGGCTGCGAAGTCTCGCTTGAAGGCGAGCGTGAGCCGACCGAACCAGGCGGCAACATCAAAGTCTTCACCAAAGTTCACATGGTCTTCACTCTGACCGGCCGCGATCTGAACCCGACGCAGGTCGAACGGGCGATCAAGCTCTCGGAAGAGAAATATTGCTCGGCCACCGCGATGTTTCGCCATACCGCCGAGATGACCTCGGAATGGCGGATCGTCGACGCGGTGTGATCGCACAGGCTTTTGGCGGTTTCGCGACCGGGACCTGAACCCTGTCCTCAAGCCATGTATGGACGCGCGGGGCAGGGCCCTGCAGGCCTAGGCCCGCAGCGCCTGCCACTCCGACCGCAGCATCCCGAACAGATGCAGATCCACCGCACGACCCAGCGCCGGACGCCACCAATGCGCGCGTTGGATGCCCTCACGCACACAGCCCGCGCGTTCATAGACCTTCATCGCCCGAGTGTTCTCACCGCTGGCGTCCAGCCACAGCCTTTGCGCCTCAAGGTCGCGGAACGCATGATCCAGCAAAGCGTCAAAGAACGCGGCTCCCCGCCCGGCTCCCGCCTGATCCAGCGCAATCCGCCGCAGTTCGACAGCGCCAGAGGGCTGGCCGATCCCGCAATATAGCGCAAAGCCCGTGGTTCCGTCGCCGGACTCCCAGATCAGCAGACTCTCGGTTGGATCGGCCAGATAGGCGGCAAGACCCGCTTCATCCTCATCGGTGATGAAAGGTGCATAATCGGGCCGCGATGTCAGACTTCGGATAAAGCCGAAATCCGCCGCCGTGGCCGCGCGCAGGGTCACAGCCCAACCGTCGTCGCAAAGGCCGAGCGGTACAGCGCCGACAAATCGGCCAGAGCCGCCCCATCCGCGCCGAACCGGACCTGATCGCCGCCAAACTGGCCCGCCACCGTCAGCGCTACGCCAGCCGCCTTGGCCGCAGCGATCAGGGCCGTCAGGCCCGTGGGAGCGACCGCCACCAGATAACGCGCCTGATCCTCACCAAACAGCGTGGGGGTATCGCCCGCGTCCAGCGCCAGGCCCAGCCCCGCAACTTCCGCCATCTCGAAAGCCGCCAAGGCAAGACCGCCGTCCGACAGGTCAGCACAAGCCCGGAACGCCTTGCGGTTGGCCAGCACAAACTCCCCGGCCTTGCGTTCGGCCACCAGATCAACCGGCGGAGCATCCCCGGCTTCGATCCCGAACGCCTCGGCCAGCAAAGCCGACTGCCCCAGATGCCCGCGCGTCTCACCCAGCACCACTGCCAGATCGCCCGTCACCGGACGACCGGCAATCAACTCGTCAAGGCTCGCCAGAATCCCCACCGCGCCAATTGTCGGCGTCGGCAGGATGCCCGAGCCATCGGTCTCATTGTAAAGGCTGACGTTCCCCGACACGATGGGCATGTCCAAGGCAATGCAAGCCTCACCGATCCCCTGCAGGGCGCCGACAAATTGCCCCATGATCTCGGGCTTTTCCGGGTTGCCGAAGTTCAGATTGTCGGTCGTGGCCAAGGGCTTTGCGCCAACCGCGATCAGGTTGCGGTAAGCTTCCGCCACCGCCTGCCGCCCGCCCTGGACCGGGTTCGCCTTCACATAGCGCGGCGTCACGTCAGACGTGAAAGCCAGCGCCTTGCCCGTCCCATGCACCCGCACCACACCCGCACCCGCGCCCGGCGCCACCACCGTATCCGCGCCCACTTGCGCGTCATACTGTTCATAGACCCAGGCCTTGTGGGCATAGGACGGCGAGCCGATCAGTGCCCGCAATCCCGCAATCGCCCCGATCTTCGGCACATCGCCCAATGGCGCCGCCGCCGGCGTCGGAACCCAAGGCCGGTTATATTCCGGCGCTGAGGAGGAGAGCTTCGACAGCGGAATATCCGCCTTCACTTCATTGCCATGCAGAATCAGAAAGCGATCCTCCGGGATCGTCTCGCCGACGATCGCGAAATCCAGGTCCCACTTGACGAAAATCGCCCGCGCCACAGCCTCCAACTCTGGCTTCAGCACCATCAGCATCCGCTCCTGAGATTCCGACAGCATCATCTCATAGGCATTCATGCCCGTCTCACGCTGGGGAACATCGTCAAGCTGCAACCGGATGCCCAAGCCACCCTTGTCCCCCATCTCGACCGCCGAACAGGTCAGGCCAGCGGCCCCCATGTCCTGAATCGAGATCACCGCGCCCGAGGCCATCAGTTCCAGACAGGCCTCCAACAGCCGCTTTTCGGTGAAGGGGTCGCCAACCTGCACCGTCGGGCGCTTTTCCTCAATCGTGTCGTCGAACTCGGCCGAGGCCATCGTGGCCCCGCCAACCCCATCCCGGCCCGTCTTCGCCCCAAGATAGACCACCGGCATTCCGACACCCGAAGCCGCCGAATAGAAAATCTTGTCGGCATCGGCGAGGCCTGCGGCAAAGGCATTCACCAGACAGTTGCCGTTATAGCTGCGGTGAAACCGCACCTCGCCGCCCACCGTGGGTACCCCGAACGCGTTTCCGTAGGACCCGACGCCCTCGACCACACCCTTCACGAGATGCGCGGTCTTGGGGTGCGAGGGCAGGCCAAACGACAAAGCATTCATCGCAGCAATCGGCCGCGCGCCCATGGTAAAGACGTCGCGCAAGATACCTCCGACGCCGGTCGCGGCACCCTGATGCGGCTCGATGTACGAGGGGTGGTTGTGGCTCTCCATCTTGAAGATCACCGCCAGTCTTGTTCCATCGGGGCCGTCGCCGATATCGACCACGCCCGCATTCTCGCCCGGCCCGCAAATGACCTGCGGCCCGGTGGTCGGCAGCTTCTTCAAGTGGATCTTCGAGGACTTGTAGGAACAATGCTCGTTCCACATCGCACTGAAGATGCCCAACTCGGTGAACGAAGGCTGCCGCCCCAGAATGCCCAGCAGCCGCTCCCATTCATCGGGTTTGATCCCATGGCTGGCGATCAGTTCCGGTGTGATGACGGGCTCTGACATGGCATCCCCTCTGGCAGCTTTGGCGCGTCATAAGGGAAACGCCCGAAGAGTAAAAGGGCAGGGAAGGGCAAACCGGGCGGGACGGCACATGGAAATTATTTGTCGGAATATTTCGCGCGGATGTCGAAACGGACAAGCTACAAGCGTCCTTGGGATGTTCGCAACGAAAGGAAGAAACAATGGCACTTCACATTACGGCAATCTATGCAGCTGTGATCGGGCTTTGGGCGGTGGTTTTGTCGAACTACGTCAGCACCATGCGCGGCAAATACAAGATCCTGCATGGTGACGGCGGCAATCCAGAAATGGCCGCCGTGATCCGCCGCCACGGCAACCTGATCGAATACGCGCCGCTGGCGCTGATCCTGCTGGGCATGGCCGAGGCCAGCGGCTTGCCGTCCGGCTGGACCCATGGCTTGGGGATCTTGCTGGTGGTGTCGCGGCTGGTGCATCCCTTTGGTGTCTCGGTGGCCAAACCTGCCAATCCGCTGCGTATCGTGGGCACGGTCGGAACCCATATCGTGACTGCGGGCTCGGCTCTTTTCATCTTGTGGACGGCGATTGCCGCCTGACATCTTCACTGGAACCCAAAGGACACTGCCATGCAATACCTCGCCCTGATCTATGCTGCCCCCAATTCCGGCCCGGCCTACGGCACGCCGGAATTCAAGACCTTCATGGACGGCTATTTCGCCTTCACCGCCCTCCTGAAGGAAAAGGGTGCCTTCGTCGCCGGCGACGGGCTGAAAGGCACCGACACTGCCACTTCACTCCGCCTTCGCGGCGGCAAGGTCGAAACCATGGACGGCCCCTTTGCCGAAACCAAGGAACACTTGGGCGGATACTACCTGATGGAAGTGCCCGATCTGGATACCGCGCTCAAATATGCCGCGATGATCCCGTCGGCCGCCTTCGGCACCATCGAAGTTCGACCGGTGATGACCTACTGATGCTTCAAGCCCCCGATCCCACGCAGGCCCTCAACCTAACCCTGCGCGCAGATCGGGGGCGCATCCTTGCCGCCCTCATCGCAAGGGTGCGCGACTTCCAACTGGCCGAGGAAGCGCTCCAAGACGCCGCAACGTCGGCCCTTGCGCATTGGTCGCGCAGCGGCATCCCGTCGCGACCCGAGGCCTGGCTGATCCGCGTCGCTTTTCGCAAAGCCATCGACCGATTGCGCAGCCATAGCCGCGACAGCGCCCGCGACACGGCCATGACCGTCCTGGCACAGGATGAGGCTGAGGAGGACCCGATGGACATCCCCGACGACCGTCTCCGCCTGATCTTCACCTGCTGTCACCCGGCACTGGAGCCGAAATCCCGCGTGGCCCTTACCTTGCGCACCATCGCGGGCCTGACGACCGCCGACATCGCCCGCGCCTTCCTTGATACCGAACCGACCATGGGCCAGCGCCTGTCCCGCGCCAAGGCCAAGATCGCTGCCGCAGGCATCCCCTTCCGCATCCCGGACCCCGAAGATTGGCCCGATCGGCTGAATTCGGTCCTGACCGTGGTCTACCTGATCTACAACGCCGGCTACACTTCCGGCCCGACCACCGGCCAAGACCTTTGCCGCGAGGCAATCTTCCTCGCCCGGCTTCTGACGACGCTTGCGCCCAGCGATGCCGAGGTGGAAGGCTGCCTCGCCCTCCTCCTTCTCACCCATGCCCGCGCCGACGCCCGGATCAGCCCCGAAGGCCTAACCCTTCCGCCCGCCCAGCAGGACCGCAGCCTTTGGGACACTCACATGCTCACCGAAGGCCTTGCCACGCTTGACAGCGCCATGGCCCGCCGCAACCCCGGCCCGTTCCAGATCAAGGCCGCCATTGCCGCCCTGCACACCGCGCAGAACGGCCCCGGCTGGCCCCAGATTGCCGCGCTTTACACCCGGCTTCTGGCCTTTGAACCCACGCCCGTCATCCGCCTGAATCATGCCGTGGCCGTCTCCGAAGCCGGTGGCCTGGGCGAGGCGCTCATCCACCTTGCCGACATTGAACCCGAGCTTGCCGACTACCAACCCTTCAACGCCGCGAAAGCCGATCTACTGGCCCGCAGCGGCCGGGCTGCCGAGGCCCACACAGCCTATGCCAAGGCAATCGCTCTCTCGGACTCACCCGCAGACATCGCCTTCTTGCTCCAACGGCAAAGCCTCCTGAGCCACTAGTCGCGCGACAAAAGCTTGCCCAGCGCCCCGGCCAAGGCCTCTGTCTCGCCTTCGTTCAGCCGTGCACCGACATGGCGCCGGATCGCCGCCCGATAGGCGGGCCACATCTGCCGCAACAGTTCCTGTCCGCTCTCGGTCAAGCTGATCTGATGCCCGCGTTTGTCATCGGGACAGGGCAGGCGGGCGACGTAACCGGCGCTGACCATCCGATCCAGCAACCGCGACATGTTCGGCTGTGCAATCAGCATCCGCGCTTCGATTTCAACCGGGCGCAAGGCCCGCTCGGCCCGGCGCAGTTCCAGCGCGACGTCATACCAGCCCAAGGGCGGGAAACCTGCCGCCTTCAGATCGGCCTCGACGGCGGCCAGAACCACGCGCTCGGCCTTAACCAGCCGCGCCCATGCAAGAATCGCTGTGTCAGAGGGACTGTCGGTCATGCCGCCATTTTATAGGTTGATGCAGTTGCATCAAGCTTGACTTTACATGCATCTGTATCTACCTATATGCACATGCATGAACATCCGGCGCGATGCAGGATGCTGCCAGTCGAGGACGCCATGACAGAGCCCAAAATCTCCCCATCGCAATTGCCCGAGGGTGATGCGGTCAGCGCCAAAAACCAAGTTTCCTGCGCGACGCCCGCGACGCCCCTTACCCTCGTCTCTTCCGACCTTTGCCCCTATGTCCAACGCGCCGCGATCATGCTGGCCGAAAAGGGAGTTCATTTCACCCGCCGGGATGTGGATCTGGCCAACAGGCCTGAGTGGTTCAAGACCGTCTCCCCCTTGGGCAAAGTGCCGCTTCTGCAAGTCGGCGATGAGGTGTTGTTCGAAAGTAGCGTCATCGTCGAATATCTGGAAGAGGTGACCGATCATCCGATGCACCCCGCCGACCCGCTGCAGAAAGCCCAACAGCGCGGCTGGATGGAATTCGGTTCTTCCATCCTCGCTGACATCTGGGTGGTCGAAACCACGCCGGACACCGCAGTGCTAAAGCAGCGCCTGACCACCCTGCGCGAGAAGTTCCAGCGGATCGAGAAGGTGCTGGGGCAGGGCCCCTATTTCTCGGGCGAAAGCTTTACCATCGTCGACGCCGTCTTCGCGCCCATCTTCCGCTATTTCGACGCTTTCGATCGCATCACCGACCTGGGCACCTTCACCGGCCTGCCGAAAACCACCGCATGGCGCGCAGCCCTGGCCCGGCGTCCCTCGGTGATTGCCGCTGTCCGCCCGGACTATCCCGACCTCTTGCAGGCATTCCTAAAGCGGAAATCCGGGGCGATCCTGCAGCACGCAGCGTAAAAAAAGGCCGAGCTTCCGCTCGGCCAAGTCCAACAGGGAGGTAAGAAGGAACGAGAGCCAAGCCCATCGTTGCTTCACCTGTTCAATTAGTGCCCTGTGCGTGTGCAAACAAGTATGGAATGCCTGCCCTTTCAGCATTCCCGTCATGCACATGCTGCATATCAGCATTACCCCGACAGGTCTTCCTGCTGCCGCTTGCGATAGGCCATGATCTCTTCAACCACGAAATCCCGGAACGCCGAGACCCGCTTGGAATGGCGCAGCTCCTCGGGGTAGGCCAGAAAAACCGGCACCTCGCCGCTTTCCACTTCCGGCAAGACCCGGATCAGGTTGGGGAAATCTTCCATCAGGTAATCGGGCAAGACGCCAATCCCCAGATGGTTCAACACCCCCTGCAACACCCCAAAATAGTTGTTGACCGTCAGGGTCGACGGTATGTCATGCGCCATAAGGTCGGCCACAAGGTTCGCCCCCGCTGCCACCTGCGGCGTCCCGGCATGCTGGCAGATCAGCCGGTGGCTGCTGAAATCGTCCATCGTCAAGGGCGTGCCATGCGCGGCCAGATACTCTGGTGTCGCGTAAAGCTGCATCTTGATGTTCATCAGCCGCTTGCGGATCAGGTCGGCTTGGCTCGGCTCCTTCATCCGGATCGCCACATCCGCCTCGCGCATCGGCAGGTCAAGGACGCGTTCTTCCAGCATCAGGTCAATCTTCAGCGCCGGGTATTTCTCATACAACCGCGCCAAGCGGGGGGCGAGCCACAGCGTCCCGAACCCCGTTGTCGTCGTCACCCTCAGCTCACCAAAAACCTCGTCCTCAGAATCCCTGATCCGCGCCGCTGTCGCGTCCAGCCTTTTCACCATCGCTTGGGTCGCATCAAACAAAAGCTCACCCTGTTCCGTCAGGATCAGCCCCCGCGCGTGGCGGTGAAACAGCGTGACCGCAAGGCTCTCCTCCAGCGCCCGGATCTGGCGGCTGACAGCCGATTGGCTTAGGTGCAGCACTTCCCCGGCATGGGTCAGGCTGCCCTTCTCCGCCACCGAGTGAAAGATCCTCAGCTTGTCCCAATCCATGGCCGTCCCCTCGAAATCCACCAAAACCCTAGCATGCCCAGGCTGATTTAGGGTAATTCGTTCCAATGCCAAGGGCGCTTTTCCCCCACCCCATCATCAGGCTTTCGCCCTTTCACCCCCCGCGTGTCCGGCTTATGATCCTAGAAGTGTCGGGGCAGCCCCCGTTGGCACGGCAGGAAAGGGTCAGGCATGGCAGTCGGCATCTTTGATTCGGGGCTGGGTGGCCTGACTGTTCTGGATGCGATTACCAAGCGGCTGCCCGATGTCCCCTTCGTCTATCTGGGCGACAACGCCAATGCCCCCTACGGCGTGCGCAGCGCTGAAGACATCTTTGACCTCACCTGTGCTGCCACCGAACGCCTCTGGGCCGAAGGCTGCGACCTCGTGATCCTCGCCTGCAACACCGCCTCGGCCGCCGCCTTGAAGCGGATGCAGGAAACCTGGGTCCCGGCCGACAAACGCGTCCTTGGCGTCTTTGTCCCCCTGATCGAGGCGCTGACCGAACGCCAATGGGGCGATAACTCCCCCCCGCGCGAGGTTGCCGTCAAGCATGTGGCCCTTTTCGCCACCCCCGCCACCGTCGCCTCCCGTGCCTTCCAGCGCGAACTGGCCTTCCGCGCCATCGGCGTCGATGTCGAGGCGCAACCCTGCGGCGGCCTTGTCGATGCGATCGAACAGGGCGACGACATCCTTGCCGAAGCCCTGATCCGCAGCCATGTCGAGGCGCTGAAACGTCGGATGCCGCATCCGCAAAGCGCGATCCTTGGCTGCACGCATTACCCGCTGTTCGAACAAACGTTCCGCGAAGCGCTTGGCCCCACGGTCAAGGTCTTCTCCCAACCCGATCTTGTTGCCGAAGCGCTGGCCGACTACCTGACCCGCCGCCCGGAATTCATCGGTGGGGGCAAGGGCGTCAAATACCTGACGACTGGCGATCCGGCCAGCGTGTCGAACAAGGCCACGCAGATCCTGCGCAAGAAGGTCAGCTTTCAGACGGCCTGACAAAAGGAAAACGGCGCTTGGGGGTTACCCAAGCGCCGCTCCATTTCAGCACCGGTGCCGCAACAGGGGTCAGTCGTAGACCGCCGTCATCGAGGCGATGATCGCCGGCAGGTTGGTCCGGATCATCGACACAGAGGATTCGTTGACTTCGCGCACCGAACCGCCACCCAAAGGCATGGTCAGACCGATCAGCAGCTCGGTATTTGCGCCGCTGCCATTATTGTCGCCCGCCCAAGAAATGGTGTGGCGCAGACCTGCTGTCCCGACCAGACCCGACGACCCCAGTGGCTTGGAGACGCCAAAGGCGATCTGGGTGACATCAAGGCGACCATCGTGGATTTGACCGGTTCCGCCACCCAGACTGCCGTTCAGCGTCAGCCCGTTGTCCAGATAGTACTGGCCTTCGACAATGGCGTACAACCTGTTGTCATAGTCCAGGCTTGAGTGATCATTTTTGTGGGTTGCCGATCCAATTTGTCCGGCGATGCGGTAGTTGGCGAAGTTGGCGGCAGCTTCCAGACCCCTAAACTCGACTTCGCCAGAATCGCTGTCAACTTCAGGCTCGGTATCGCCGACACCATAGAACATGCCGAAAGCATAGGCCCCGGTCCGATAGTTCGCGTGAAGCGTGGTGGCGTTCGCGGAGAAACCGGCTTCGCCCGCCAAGGGGTCTCCGCTCTGTTGCCGAATATAGTCCAGCTGAACGCCGAATGCGCCAAAGGTCAGGCCCGCGGCGACCGATCCGTAGATCACCGATTCGCTTGCGTTGTTGAATTCCGAGCCGTTGCTATCTTCCACACCCGAGAACCACTGGTTCCCATAGGAAAGTTCCACAAGGGCACCGAATTCCTGCGCCGAGACGGCACCCGCCCCAAGGCAAAGGCCAGATGACAGCAATAGTGCGCCAACAATTTTCATCTTCTACTCCCAGTTTCAATTATCGATGGTCGCCATCGAGATGCGAAGAATAATCTGAGATTCCTGTTTCCAGGTCCATAGCGGAACTACGGAAAAGTCGCAGGAGCTCCCGATGTGTTGCGCGCGAGTAACACATTGCATTAACAGCAAGCGCGCACCCCTGCGCTATCAGGCGGTGTCCGGCGTTTTTGGGCAATGGCCGCAGAATCCCGCAAGGATCGGGGCGGAGTTACCCGCGCATCGCGCCATAGGCAAAGCGATACGCCAGCGCGACACCCCCCGCGCCGCCTACGACGTTGCCCAGCGTGACCCAGATCAGGTTTCCGGCTACGCCAGCCGGATCAAGGGTCGCCCCTGCCCAGAACCCTGCCGGGAACAGGAACATATTGGCCACCGAATGCTCCAGCCCCAGGGTCACAAAGGCAGTGACCGGCCAAAGCACGGCAAGGATCTTGTCGGTCGATGACCGCGCCGCAAAGCTTAACCAGACCGCAAGGCAAACCAGCGCGTTGCACAGCACCCCCCGGACAAAGGCCTCAAGCGGGTCAAGCGCCGCCTTGGCTGAGGCTGCCTTGGAGGCCATCTCGCCCATTGGTCCGTCCAGAAGGCCCGACAGGCCGAAAGCCATGGCCAGACCCGCCGCCCCGACAAAGTTGCCAATGTAGACAATTCCCCAATTCCGTAACAGCGCCCCCAGCGTGATCCGCCGGTCTACTGCCGCCATCACCATCAGCGCATTGCCGGTGAAAAGCTCGGCCCCGCCGACGACGACCAGAATTAGGCCCAAAGCAAAGACCACGCCGCCCAGCACGCGTTGCGGGCCAAAGCCCGGATCGGCCCCCGCCATCGTCATGCACCAAAAGGCCGAGCCAAAGCCGATGAAGGCCCCGGCCAGCATCGCCAGCGTTAGCATCCGGTGTAGGGGCAGCGCGGCCTTTGCCACGCCCGCACTTTCGATCAGCGCGGCGATTTCGGCTGGCTTATAGGCATCATGGCTGTCCATCGGGCAACGCTCCTCTTTCGTCGCAGAATAGCCGGGAATACGGGTCTGCAAAGCGAAAAGGCACGCCCAATGGTGTACCTTTCAAGTCTTAAGATTCTCTGAACGTCCACGCCCAAGGTGTTGAATTCCTTGAAGTCTGGACACGCGTCCACCGTGGACATCAGTCCTTGGCGCGTTCCACATAGCTGTCATCATCAGTGTTGATGACGATCCTGACGCCCGGCCCGATATGCGGCGGCACCAGGATCCGCAGCCCGTTCTGCACCATGGCCGGCTTATAGGACGACGAGGCCGTCTGCCCCTTGGTCACCGGCTCGGTCTCCAGGATCTCGACGGTGATCTTCTGCGGCACTTCCATCGCGATCGGAACCCCGTCGAAGGTCTTCACATAGCAGCGCATGCCTTCCTGAAGGTAGGGCTTGTTCGCCCCCAGAATATCGTCGGTGATGACAAGCTGATCATAGTTGGTCGGCTCCATGAAGTGGAACCCTTCGCCGTCCTCATAAAGGAAGTCATATTCCCGCTCGTCCACGGTGGCCTTTTCAACCATCTCGGTCGTCCGCCAACGCTCGCTGACCTTGGTGCCGTCCGAAATCCGGCGCATGTCGACCGAGGTGGTCGGAGTGCCCTTGCCGGGGTGGAAGTTTGCGGCGGTCAGAACGACGTAAAGCCGACCTTCCATTTCGACGACGTTGCCCTTGCGCAGCGAGGAAGCGATGACTTTCACGGGTTGGTCCTTGTGATACAGTTGCCGGTCCCCTAGACCAGCGTCGCCGCGCGACCTATCCCATCCCGACCGGAAATTCCAGATGAATCCCTCGACTCCTTGGTGGAACCCCACCTTCCACGCCGATCGCAGGCCACTTTTGCTGGCCCGGAACCGAATTCAGGCGGCAATCCGGGGCTGGCTGGCTGGCGAGGCCTTTACCGAGGTTGACCCCGCAGCCCTTGCGATCAGCCCCGGAAATGAGGCGCATCTGCACGGCTTCGCGACCCAGGCGATCGGCAATGACGGGCTGGCGCGGCCGATGTATCTGCACACCTCGCCCGAATTCGCGATGAAGAAGCTGCTGGCGGCGGGGGAGACCCGGATCCATGCTTTCTCTCATGTCTGGCGGAACCGGGAACGGGGGCCGCTGCATTCCCCTGAGTTCACGATGCTGGAATGGTATCGGGTGGGGGAGGGCTATGAGACCCTTATGGCCGACGCCGTCGCCTTTCTGCGGTTGGCGGCTGGGCAAGCCGGGGCTTCAGTGCTGCGGTTCCGCGACCAGACTTGCGATCCCTTTCTGGAGCCAGAGCGGCTTTCAGTGGCGGAGGCCTTTGATGTGCATGCCGGGGTCGACCTTCTGGCCTCGATCCGGGCGGACGGGTCGACGGATGCGGGGAGACTGGGGGCGGAGCTGGACCGGATCGGGCTGCGGCGGGCCGAAGATGATACCTGGTCGGACATGCTGAGCCGGGTGTTGTCGGAGAAGGTGGAGCCGAGGCTTGGACAGGGCCGGGTGACGATCCTGGATCACTATCCGGCCGCCGAGGCAGCGCTGGCGCGGAAAGTGCCGGGAGATGGCCGGGTGGCGGAGCGGTTCGAGGTCTATGCTTGCGGGGTGGAACTGGCGAACGGGTTCGGGGAGCTGACCGACCCGGAAGAACAGCGGCGGCGGTTTCAGGCGGAGATGGCGGAAAAGGCGCGGGTCTATGGGGAGAGCTACCCCCTGGATGAGGATTTTCTGGCTTCTCTTTCGATCATGCCGCCAGCGGCGGGGATCGCGATGGGGTTTGACCGGGTGGTGATGCTGGCCACGGGGGCGCCCCGGGTTGATGATGTGATGTGGACGCCGGTTCCGTGATTGGTCCACGCGGGACGGGTTGGTCTTTGCGTTGAATTACAGGGGCTTGGTCGCGGACATTCAGCGGGTCTTAACCTTGCTGTACGGCGTGCGGGTGGGGGCGGCCATCAAACGGAGCGCCTTAGGCGCATTTCTTTTGTCTCGTCGTCGGGCTTCGCCTCCTCCTCGGTGATGGGGGCGCTTCGCCCCCCACGTCGATGGTCTAAGGGAAACCATTGCCTTCCCCCCGAGGATTTTTGGAGAAGAGAAAGGCCTTTTGCCGCGTAATCGCCGGGTCTGGTCAACTGGTCTTGCATCGCGGGCGGCAAGGGCGCAAAGAAGGCGCGTTTCTTGATCAGGGGAGCGGGACCATGACCCATCGCATCGCCATTCTGGGGGCCTCGGGCTATACGGGCGCGGAGCTGGTCCGCCTGATCGCGACGCATCCGGCGATGCGGATCGTGGCGCTGTCTGCCGACCGCAAGGCGGGCATGGCGATGGCAGAGGTGTTTCCTTTCCTGCGGCATCTGGATCTGCCGAAGCTTCAGAAGATCGATGAGATCGATTTTGCCAATGTTGACTTGTGTTTCTGCGCGCTGCCGCATGCGACGACGCAAGAGGTGGTGGCCAAACTGCCACGCAATCTGAAGATCGTGGACCTGTCAGCCGACTTCCGGCTGCGCGATCCGGCGGACTATGAAAAATGGTATGGCCAGCCGCATACGGCACCTGATCTGCAAGCGGAGGCGGTCTATGGGTTGACCGAGTTCTACCGTGACGAGATCAGCTCGGCGCGGCTGGTGGCTGGGACAGGATGCAATGCGGCGACGGGGCAGTTTGCGCTGCGCCCGTTGATCGCGGCGGGATGCATTGATCTGGACGATATCCTGATCGATCTGAAGGCCGGGGTTTCGGGCGCCGGGCGGTCGTTGAAGGAAAACCTTCTGCATGCCGAGCTTTCGGGTGGCACCCATGCCTATTCGGCGGGTGGCAAGCACCGGCATCTGGGCGAGTTCGATCAGGAGTTTTCGAAGGTGGCGGGTCGCCCGTTGCGGGTGCAGTTCACGCCGCATCTTCTGCCGATGAACCGGGGCATTCTGGCGACGGTCTATGTCAAAGGCGATGCGAAGACCGTACATCAGGTGCTTGAAAAAGCCTATGAGAGGGAACCATTCTTGCAAGCGTTGCCCTTTGGATCGCTGCCGTCCACCCGCGATATTGCGGGAAGCAATTTCTGCCATATCGGCGTGATCGGAGACCGGATTCCCGGGCGTGCGGTGGTCGTGGCTGTCTTGGACAACCTGACCAAAGGCTCCTCGGGACAGGCGGTCCAGAATGCGAACCTGATGCTGGGGCTGGATGAAACCACGGGGCTGATGCTTGCCCCGGTTTTCCCGTGAGGATGACATGGCAGGTTTGAAGGGACTGAAGAAGCAGCGGCGGATTCAGATTGTTGCTTTGGCGGTGGTGGCGCTGGTCGGTGCGACAGCGCTGATCGGCTCTGCGATGCGCGACGGTATCAATTTCTTCCGCAGCCCCAGTCAGGTGCTGTCGGACCCGCCTCGGGAAAGCGAGACGTTCCGCATTGGCGGGCTTGTGGTGAAGGGCTCGATCAAGCGGGGGGAGGGCACCGAGGTGAGCTTTGAGGTCACCGATACCAATGCCACGGTTGCGGTCAATTATACCGGGATCCTGCCCGATCTTTTCGCCGAGGGTCAGGGGATGATCGCGCTGGGGCATATGGAGGGGCCGGTCTTCCGGGCCACCGAAGTGCTGGCCAAGCATGATGAGACCTATATGCCCAAGGAAGTGATCGACGCGCTGAAGGAACAGGGCGTCTACGTCGACCCCAACGCCCAGCCTTAAGGGCGCGCGCTGGGGCAGGGCGGCGTTAAGGCTGGTCTGAAAGGCTTTCCCGGTAATGCGGGGGTGCCGATGCCGAATGTTCGCGAAATTGCCGAAGAGATTGTCGCCCGTGAGGGGGGCTTTGTGAACGATCCGGATGATCCGGGCGGGGCCACAAAGCACGGGGTCACGCTGGCCACGCTGCGGCGGCTGGGGATCGATGTGAACCGCGACACGCGGATTGATCTGGCGGATGTGAAGGCGCTGACGCCGGGGCAGGCGGTCGAGATTTATCTGGAGCATTACTTCAAGGCGCCCGGCATCGCGGGGTTGCCGGAGGTGATTCAGGCGTCGGTTTTCGACATGTATGTCAATGCGGGCGGGAATGCGGTGAAGATCCTGCAGCGGCTGTTGACCGAGATGGGCTTCCCTTGCGAGGCCGATGGCGAGATCGGGCCTGCGACGATCAGGGCGGCTTTGGCCGCGTATGAGGCGGCGCCGGGGCATCTGGCGGATGCCTATGGGATCGCGCGGCGGAATTATTACTATGCTTTGGCCGACAAGCGGCCTGCCAGCCGGAAGTTTGCGCGGTCCAGGGATGGTGGCAAAGGCGGCTGGATCAAGCGGGCGGAGGAGTTCATTTCTCCGAAATATCGGCTGACGGATGCACAGCACAGGGCGCGGGTGGCAGCATGGGGTTGATTGGCAATCTGGTGGGCAGTCCCGGCGCGGTGGCGGCTTTGGGCGAGGCGGCCAAGGGGGTGGCAGAGGTGTTCACGCCCTCGGCTACCAAGCGGATGGAGCTGTCGGCAGAGGCGCAGATGGCGGCGCTGCGGCAGTTGGGGGAGGAGTATCAGCATCCCTCGCTTGGCTGGTTCGACCGGATGGTGAACGGGTTGAACCGGTTGCCGCGGCCTATGCTGGCGTTCGGGACGATTGGGCTTTTCGTCTATGCGATGGTCGATCCGGTGGCGTTTGCGCAGCGGATGGTGGGGCTGAATGCGGTGCCCGAGCCGCTGTGGTGGCTTTTGGGAGCGATTGTGGCGTTCTACTTTGGCGCGCGGGAGACGCATTATTTCCGCAACAAGGGCGTCGTTTCGCCCTTTGTCGCCGGGTCTGGGGCCGCGGCGGAGGAGAATGCGGCGCTGGAGGATTGGCGGCAGGGGTGAACCTTTGGCCATATCCTTGACCTCTGGCATGGCCTCTGGCATGGCCTAGGGCATCAGAGGATGTGATCAAATGAACCTGTTCGCCAATATCCGTGAGCTTGTCGTGGCCGAGCTTGAGGCCCTGATGGCCGAGGGGGTCTTGCCCAAGGGGCTGGACCTTTCCGGCGTTGCGGTGGAGCCGCCGCGCGATGCGGGGCATGGCGACATGGCGACGAATGCGGCCATGGTGCTGGCGAAACCGGCGGGGATGGCGCCGCGTGCGATTGCGGATGCGCTGGCGGGTCGGCTGATGGAAGACCCGCGCGTGGCCGGGGCGGATGTGGCGGGGCCGGGGTTTTTGAACCTGCGGCTGGAGCCAGTGGCCTGGCAGGGGCTGGTGCGGGCGATCCTGCTGGATGGCACGGCTTACGGGCGGTCACAGCTGGGGCAGGGTCGCAAAGTCAACGTTGAATTCGTCAGCGCCAACCCGACGGGGCCGATGCATGTGGCCCATGCGCGCGGCGCGGTGGTGGGCGATGCGCTGGCGGCGCTTCTGTCCTATGCGGGCTATGATGTCACCCGGGAATATTACATCAACGATGGTGGGGGCCAAGTCGACGTGCTGGCCCGGTCGGCCTTTGAGCGTTACCGCGAGGCGAATGGGCTGTCGCCCGAGATTGCCGAAGGGCTTTATCCCGGCGATTACCTTATTCCGGTGGGCATGGCACTGAAGGCCAAATATGGCACCAGCCTGTTGGACCAGCCCGAAAGTGTCTGGCTGGCGGATGTGCGGACGCTTTCGACCGAAATGATGATGGCGATGATCCGCGAGGATCTGGCTGCATTGGGCGTCAAGATGGATGTCTATTCGTCAGAGAAGGCGCTGTATGGCACTGGCCAGATCGAGGCAGCCATAGAACGCCTGAAAGCTTTGGGGCTGATCTATCAGGGCGTGCTGGAGCCGCCGAAGGGCAAGGCGCCGGACGACTGGGAAGCGCGGGAGCAGACGCTGTTCCGCTCGACCCAGTTTGGCGACGATCAGGACAGGCCGGTGCAGAAGTCTGACGGCAGCTGGACCTATTTCGCCCCGGATATTGCGTACCATTACAACAAGGTCGGGCGTGGCTTTGACGAGCTGATCAATATCTTCGGTGCCGACCATTCGGGTTACGTCAAGCGGTTGAAAGCGGTGGTCAGTGCCTTGTCGGAAAACCGGGTGACGCTGGATATCAAGCTGATCCAGCTGGTCAAGCTTTTGAAGGGCGGCCAGATCGTCAAGATGTCAAAGCGGGCCGGGACATTTGTCACGCTGCGCGACCTGATCGACGAAGTCGGACCGGATGTCGTGCGCTTTGTGATGCTGACGCGCAAGAACGACGTGGCGCTGGATTTCGACTTTGACAAGGTGACTGAACAGTCGAAAGACAACCCGGTTTTCTATGTCCAGTATGCCAACGCAAGGGTAAATTCGATCCTGCGCAAGGCGCGGGCCGAGGCCAGTCTGGACGTGTCGGACGCAGCTTTGTCGGCGTCGCATCTGTCGCATCTTGCCCATGAGGCCGAGCTTGGCGTGATCAAGAAGCTTGCCGAATGGCCGCGTCTGGTGGAAATTGCCGCCAAAGGGAACGAACCGCATCGGGTGGCCTTCTACTTGTACGAACTCGCCTCCGACCTCCATGGGTTGTGGAATCGCGGCAATGACGACGACAGCTTGCGGTTCCTGCAGCCCGATAGTGCGATTTCGACGGCGAAAATTGCCCTGGCGCGGGCCGTGGGCGTTGTTATTTGCGCTGGTCTTGGTATCCTTGGCGTCACTCCGGTCGAGGAAATGCGCTAGAGCGGTTCTGGTCTTATGAAAACATCGAGCATCGGAAATCGAACACTCTTGGTTTGAATTCCGATCCGCTCGAGACCAGAACCGCTTTTGAAGAACGCGCCCCGCCGGGATTGAGGCGTGAATGCGAGGGGCGGATCAACCACCCCGCAGGCAAGGGCAGCAGATGGCAGACGCGGATTACGATCTTGGCAGCGGTTACGATCAGCCCGATGCCGGGGATTGGGGCAGCGCGGTGCAAGCGGCCCGTGGCCCAGTGCGGCGCTATGTCAATCTTGCGGGTGCGGTGACTTCGGTCGCGCTGATGATCGGGGCCGGGATCTGGGCCTATGACCTTGCGTTGCGCGATGTGCAGGGCGTGCCGGTAATCAAGGCGATGGAAGGCCCGATGCGGATCGCGCCCGAGAATCCGGGCGGCGAGGTGATCGACTATCAAGGGCTTGCGGTGAACGAGGTGGCGGCGGTTGGGGCCGCGGCACCGATGCCCGACAGGCTGATCCTTGCCCCACGCGCGGCTGAGTTGAGCGAGGATGATCAAGCGGGGTTGTCGGGCGCCGAGATGTCGCCGGACCAAAGTGCCGTGCCTGCGGTCGCAGTGACGGGCGAGGTGATCCCCGAGCTTGCCGCCGACCCCTTGGGCGAAAGCGCCAGCCCGACCGCAGTCGCCGTCGATGCCGCATTGGCCGAGGCTTTGGGCGAGATACCCGGCGATCTGCCGGAAGAGGCGGTCGTGACTGCACCCGATGTCGATCTGGCGATGGAGCCATTGCCAGAAGGCGCGATCCTTGTTTCCCCCCGGCCAAAGCCGCGGCCTGCATCGGTTGGGGTTGCGGAGGTCAGCGACACTCCCGAAACGTCGGCTGCAGTGACCTCGGCGGTCGAGGTTGATTCGGCGACGATCCCGATCGGCACCCGGCTGGTGCAGTTCGGAGCGTTTGACACCGAAGAGGAAGCGCGCACTGAATGGGTGCGGCTGGAAGCCCGCTTTGGCGAGGTGATGGCTGGCAAGGCGCTGGTACTGCAACCGGCGGAAAGCGGGGGCCGGACCTTCATTCGCCTGCGCGCGCATGGCTTTGAAGACGAAGACGACGCCCGCCGCTTCTGCGCGACCTTTACCGGGGAAGGTCTGGTCTGCATTCCGGTGCCGCAAAGATGAGTGTGGGCAAGGGGGCAGTGATCTTTGGCTGTGCGGGGCCGGTGCTTTTGCCCGAGGAGCGTGCCTTCTTTCGGGATACCGATCCGTTCGGGTTCATCCTATTCGCACGCAATGTTCAGGACCCCGACCAGTTGCGCCGCCTGACCGGGGCTTTGCGCGATGCCGTGGGCCGTGATGCGCCGATCATGATGGATCAAGAGGGCGGGCGGGTGCAACGCCTGCGCGCGCCGCATTGGCAGGAATGGGACCCGCCGTTTGATGCGGTGGCGCGGGCCGGGTCGGTCGCGGCCGCGGAACGGATGATGACGGCGCGGGCCATGGTGATTGCGGCGGAGCTGATGGCGGTCGGGGTCGACGCCAACTGTGCTCCGGTCGCCGACGTGGCGCGCATGGCGACGCATCCTTTCCTGCGCAACCGCTGTTATGGCAGCGATCCCGGCACCGTCACGCGCATCGGGCGCGCGGTGGCGGATGGGTTCTTGGCGGCAGGTGTGTTGCCGGTGATCAAGCACATGCCGGGCCATGGGCTGAGCTATGTCGACACGCACCACGATCTGCCGACCGTGGATGTATCGCCTGCCGATCTGGCGCGCGTGGACTTTGCCCCGTTCCGGGCGCTCGCTGATGTGCCGATGGCGATGACGGCACATCTGGTCTTTTCGCAGATCGATCCTGACCATCCGGCCACCCAATCGCCGAAGATGATAAGGGTGATCCGGGAGGAGATTGGCTTTAAGGGCCTTTTGATGACGGATGATCTGAACATGGAGGCCTTGCATGGCAGCCTTGCGGACCGGACCCGCGCAAGTCTTGCCGCCGGGGTTGATATTGCGCTGCATTGCAAGGGCTGCATGGATCAGATGATCGAAGTGGCTAAAGCGGCGGGCGAGATGGGGGCTGCGGCACGCGCGCGGGCGGAAGCTGCGGTTGCAGCCCGGCCCCGATCGCGGGTGGTGGTGGATCAGGCGTTGCTGGATCTCGCCCATGGCTGAGGAAGAGACCTGGGACCAGCCAGAGCGCATCCTGACCGAGGATCGGATGGCCGCCGAGGCCTTGATCGTCGATGTGGATGGGTTCGAGGGGCCGCTGGATCTTTTGCTGATGCTGTCACGCTCGCAGAAGGTGGACCTGCGCAAGGTGTCGGTGCTGCAGTTGGCGGAACAGTATCTGGTCTTTGTCGAACAGGCCCGGGCGCTGCGGATTGAACTCGCGGCAGATTATCTTGTGATGGCGGCTTGGTTGGCCTTCCTGAAATCGCGCCTCCTGCTGCCGCCCGAACCCGGCGATGCCGGGCCCAGTGCCGAAGAACTGGCAGCGCATCTGGCGTTTCAACTGGAACGCCTGGCCGCGATGCGCGAGGCCGCTGCACAGCTGATGGGCCGCGACCAGTTGGGCCGGGATTTCTTTGCGCGCGGCCTGCCCGAGGATGTGACGCATCACAAGGTGGTTCACTATACAGCGACGCTCCTTGATCTGATGCGCGCCTATGCGATGATCCGGACCAAGGACGAATTCCGCCCCTTCGTCCTGGACCGCGAACATGTCTACACCATGGAACAGGCGCTGGACCGGATGCGGGGCCTGATCGGCTATGCCGGCGACTGGGCGATGTTGACCAGCTTTCTGCCGGAAGGGTGGAACACGACCCCGATGGCCCGGCGCTCGGCCCTGGCTGCGCATTTCGCGGCTGTGCTGGAGCTGGTCAAGCGGGGGTCGGTAAGCCTGCGGCAGGGCGAGACTTTTTCGCCAATCGAGCTGCGCCGGAGGGACAGCTGATGGCCGAGAACGACAGCCTTTTCGACGCCCCCCCGATGGGCGAGCAGGAACGGATGGTCGAAGCGATCCTGTTCGCCCGGCCTGAGCCGGTGACCTTGGCCGAGTTTCAGGCGCGGCTGCCGCATGGGTCTGACCCGGCCGAGGCCTTGGCGCATCTGAAGAAGCGCTATGAGGGCAGGGGGGTGACGCTGGTCAAGCTGGGCGACGCCTGGGCCTTACGCACCGCACCTGACCTTGGCCACCTCATGAGCCGCGAGACGGTCGAGACGCGCAAACTTTCGCGGGCTGCCATAGAGACGCTGGCGATCATCGCCTATCACCAGCCGGTAACCCGCGCGGAAATCGAGGAAATCCGGGGAGTTGCGGTCAGCCGGGGCACGGTGGACCAGCTTCTGGAGCTGGACTGGATCCGGCTTGGCCGTCGCCGGATGTCGCCGGGGCGACCGGTGACCTTTGTGGTGACGGAAGGATTCCTGGATCACTTCGGCCTTGAATCCGCACGCGATCTGCCGGGCTTGAAGGAACTTCGTGCGGCTGGGTTATTGGACAACCGACCGGCGCCGGGGCAGGCCTTGGCGGATGACGATGAAGCTGCGACGGGGCAAAGTGAGCTTTTCGAGGAATAAGCTGCGCCACGGACCAAAATCCTTAAGGAAGGATTTTGACAAATTTCTTGCTTAAGAAATTTGGCCCCGGACACTCGACTCGGCCTGCGGTTCAGCCGGTCTTGAACTGCTTGGCAAGCTTCAGGCCCTGGCCCTGATAGTTCGACGCAATTCCCGCCCCATACAGGGTTTCGGGGCGTTCGGTCATTCGCTCATAGACCAGCCGTCCCACCACCTGCCCATGTTCCAGGACGAAGGGGGCTTCGTGGCAGCGAACCTCCAGCACTCCGCGAGAACCCTGGCCGCCAGCGGCAGCATGGCCGAAACCGGGGTCGAAAAAGCCTGCATAATGCACGCGGAATTCGCCGACCATCGCCAGATAGGGGGCCATTTCGGCGGCATAATCGGGGGGAATGGTCACCGCCTCGCGGCTGACCAGAATGTAAAAGGCACCAGGGTCAAGGATGATGCGACCGTGCTTGGTGCGGACTTCCTCCCAGAAATCGGCGGCAGGGTAGTGGCCGATCTTGTCCAAGTCGACGACGCCAGCATGCGGTTTGGCGCGGTAGCCGACCAGATCGCCCGTGGCGGGGCGCAGATCGACGGAAAAGCCAAGGCCTTCGGAGATCACCGCCTCGCCCGAAACCAGCGGTTCATTCGCATGGAGTGCTGCCAGCGCGGCATCGTCCAGGACGGCTTGACCTTGACGGAAGCGAATTTGGTTCAGCCGTTGACCGGCACGCACAAGAACCGAGAAGCTGCGGGGGCAAACCTCAGCATAGAGTGGGCCGGTGTAGCCTTCGGCGATCCGGTCAAATTCGATGCCACCATCGGTGATGGTTCGGGTCAGAAGGTCCAGGCGGCCAGAGGAGCTTTTGGCGTTCGCGACTGCGGTGATTCCGGCGGGTAGCGACAGGCGCTCGGCCAAGGGGATCAGATAGACGCAGTTCTTTTCAAGGACAGCGCCTTGGGTCAGGTCGACCTTGTGCATGGTGAATTCGTCCAGCCGGTCGGCGACCGACCGCCCCTTGCCCGTGAGGAACGAGGCGCGGACGCGGTAGGCGACAGTGCCAAGCCGCAGATCAAGGCTGGCCGGTTGCAACTGGTCTTCGCGAACGGGGGGATCGGCGGCGATTGCACCCGTGGCAATCAGGGCACGCAGGGCCTGCGCGGGCAAAACTCCGTTTGTCATCCTGTCCCCGCCTTCACCTTGCGACCCGCCTTCACCTTGCGACCCGCCTTCACCTTGCGACCCGCCTTCACCTTGCGAAACGAAACCGCCCGCGCTGCCGGATGGCAGGCGGGCGGCTTTGTGATGGTCGGGCCGGAGAGATTCGAACTCTCGACCTCCCGTCCCCCAGACGGACGCGCTAACCAGGCTGCGCTACGGCCCGACACGGGGCGATACATAGCGAGTTTCCGGGCCGGGGCAAGCGGGAAAGCGCATCTTCGCTGTCAGTCCTGACCGCCTTCTGCCCGGTCGCCGACCACGGCGCGATGCCGGGTAAGCCTTTGGGCCAAAAGCCCAAGCTCCGGCTGGGCCATGATAAGTGACCCGGACGGAAGGGCACGGACAACGCTGGCAATATTGGCTCCACTGGGAGTGGCAGATCGGACAGCGGGCCGCGCGGTCATTGCTGTGGCGGGGGCGTCTTCCCAAGGGATTTCGGCCGGGAAAAGCGGCAAACCCGGTCGGTCAGGATTTGGGGGGTTTTCCATTCCGTCGTCCTCGGGGTCATCGAACGCCCCGAAGGCCGCTTCCGAAAGCGTCAAAGGCACCTGCGGGGCAGCAGTGATACCCGGTTCATCTTCTTCGAAGTCCAGCGCGGCGATGAGCGCAGCGTCATCAAGGCCTTCTACGTCGCCGATCAGATCATCCAGCTCGACCGAATCGTCGGAGAGGCCAGCGACATGCCGGGCGCCCTGATCCCGCAGGATCTTTTGCACGCCACGGATCGTCAGGCCTTCGTCATGCAAGAGCCGTTTGATCCCGGCCAGCAAAGCCACGTCGGACGGGCGATAGTAGCGCCGCCCGCCCGCCCGTTTCACCGGCTTGATCTGCGGGAAGCGGCTTTCCCAGAACCGCAGGACATGCGCCGGAGTTTCCAGAACTTCAGCGACTTCGCTGATCGTGCGGAAAGCGTCGGGCGACTTGTCCACCGCTTAAGCCTTTCAGCGTTTCTTGCCGGCAGCCACGCGGTCTTTCATCAGATGCGAGGGGCGGAACGTCAGCACGCGGCGGGGAAGAATCGGAACTTCCTCACCCGTCTTCGGGTTGCGCCCGACGCGCGCGGTCTTTGATCGCACCGAGAAGGTGCCGAAGGACGAGATCTTCACTGTCTCGCCCGAAGCAAGCGAATCCGACATGTGCTGCAGCACGCTTTCAACAAGATTGGCGGATTCGTTGCGGCTAAGGCCGACTTCGCGAAACACGGCTTCGCTAAGGTCCATCCTGGTAAGGGTCTTGTCGCTCATGTCTCCCCCCGGTGAGCTATTTTCACTGACCATGGGGCGGATGGATTATCGAGTCAATATCAACTACTTGGCGCGCGTGTTTAAAGAGACCTACCAGCGCAGGACAACGGCACCCCAGGCAAGGCCGCCACCGATGGCTTCGGTCACGATCAGGTCGCCCTGTTTGATCTGGCCGCGGGCCTTGCCAACTGACAGCGCCAAGGGGATCGAGGCGGCCGAGGTGTTGCCGTGATCTTGCACCGTAACCACCACACGCTCCATCGGGACCTGCATCCGCCGGGCAGTGCCTTCAATGATGCGGATATTGGCCTGATGCGGCACGATCCAGTCGACATCATCGCTGGTCAGCCCAGCCTTGTCCAAGGCTCGGTGAGCGGTTTCAGCCAGCTTTTCAATGGCATGGCGGAAGACTTCCTTGCCTTCCATCACCAGATGCCCGGTCGTGCCGGTCGAGGTGCCGCCATCAACATAAAGGATGTCACGGAAACGGCCGTCGGAATTGAGGTCGGTCGAAAGGATGCCGCGATCGGCGGTGGTGCCGGTGCCCTCGGCGGCCTCAAGGACCAGCGCGCCAGCACCGTCACCGAACAGGACACAGGTGCCGCGGTCCTTCCAGTTCATCAACCGGCTGAAGGTTTCTGCACCGATCACCAGCACCCGTGTGGCCTGACCCGATAGGATCATCGCATTGGCATTGGCAAGTGCGAAGGCGAATCCGGCACAGACGGCCTGAACGTCGAAGGCAAAGCCCCGTGTCATGCCAAGCGCACCCTGCACCATGGTCGCCACGGATGGGAACGTCAGGTCCGGCGTCGAAGTGGCAACGATGATCGCATCAATCGCTTCGGCCTCGATACCGGCATCGGCAAGGGCTGCCTGTGCGGCCCGGGTGGCAAGGTCGCTGGTCATTTGCCCGTCAGCCGCGAAATGCCGACGCTCGATCCCCGAGCGGGATCGGATCCATTCATCGGATGTCTCAATAATTGCTTCGAACTCGGCGTTCGGGACGACGCGGTCGGGCAGGTAATGCCCGACGCCCCTGACTACGGCGCGTATCGTCATTCGGTCGGATTGCTCCCGGTACCGGCCTCGGCAGGCCCTGTTTGCAGGGCATCCTGCCCCGCGGCTTCGGCGGATGCAACCCGTGCAGCAAGCCGGTCGATGAAACCGACACGCGCAAGGCGGTAGGCAAGCCCGATCGCGGCGGCAACCCCGGTCGCGTCAGCCGAGCCATGCGATTTGACCACAGTGCCGTTCAGGCCAAGGAACACCCCGCCATTCACCCGGCGGGGGTCCATGCGGCGCTGCAACCGCTTAAGCGAATTCAGCGCCAAAAGCGCCGAGAGCCGCGACAGGATCCCGGCACCAAAGGCCTCGCGCATGAAATCGGAAATCAGCTTGGCCGTGCCTTCGCCCGTCTTCAGCGCGATGTTCCCGGTGAAGCCATCGGTGACAATCACGTCAACCCGGTTCGAGGGAATATCGGTGCCCTCGACGAAGCCTACATATTCGAAGTCGCCAACGCCCTGGGTCTGCAGCAAAAGTTCCTGCGCGGCTTTGAGTTCGACCCGGCCCTTGTGTTCCTCGGTGCCGACGTTCAGCAGGCCAACGCGCGGGCGTGTCAGATCAAGGCCGTTTCGGGCATAGGACGCGCCCATGATCGCGTATTGGAACAGGTCGGCAGCATCGGCCTTAACGTCAGCGCCCACGTCCAGCATCAGGTTGAACCCGCCGGGATTGCGCGACGGCCAAAGGCAGGCAATCGCCGGGCGGTTGACGCCGGGCAACTTGCGTAGCCGCAGCATCGAAATCGCCATCAGCGCACCGGTATTGCCGCAGGATACCGCAGCGCCGGCCTGACCATCGCGCACCGCATCGATTGTCGACCACATCGAAGTGCCGGACCCATGCCGCATGATCTGCGCGGGCTTGTCGTCCATGGTGACGGCGCGGTCGGCATGGCGCAGCGTGACCCTTGCGTCAAGCTCGGGGTGCTTGGCCAAAAGGGGGGCAAGCACGGCCTGATCGCCATGCAGGATCACATCCATCAAGGGATGCTGGGCCATAGAGTCGGCAAGACCGGCAACCACGGCTGCCGGCCCACGATCGCCACCCATGGCGTCAACGGAAATGACAAGGCGCTCGGTGCCGAGTTTGGGGGCCGAGGCGGACGCTGACCTAGGGTCGGGTGCCATGGCTATGAGCGCGCGAAGCGTGGCTTATGCCGCGTCTTCGTCGACATCCACTTCCCGCGCCATCGAGACGATTTCGCGCGAATCGTAGTGGCCACAAGCGCTGCACACATGGTGCGGACGCTTCAGCTCGCCACAGTTCGGGCAATCGTTCGGGTTTGCGGCAACAAGCGAGTCATGCGAGCGGCGCATGTTGCGCTTGGATTTCGTGGTGCGGTTCTGCGGGACAGCCATGTCTCAACCTTTGGGCAGTGGGGACATGCCCCGGATTTCCTTTGTGATCCAACACCCTAGCCCTTGCCCTGGCAATAGCAGACGGATGCTGTTTCACAGCTTGAATGAGGCGCGGAACATAGCCGGATTCTTGGGACGCGCAAGCCCCTTTCGGTTGGCCCGAAAGCCAGGTCACTGCGGGCCACTTCCACCGGTTTCCGGGTCGGATTTCAGCCGGTTTGCAAGGGCTGCAAGGCTGGCAAAGGGCTTTTCGGGGGGCTCATCGAACAATGCTGCCCCTTTTGGCGCATGACTAAGGTCGGCAAACTCAACCCCAGCGGCGCGGGGGTACAGCGGCAAGGCCAGCATCAGCGCTTCGGTCGCAATCTCTATCAGATCCAGCGTATCGGGCATCGGCTCGACGGTGTCATCTTCGGGCGTCTCGATTTCATCGGCATCGGGAAGCTCAAGCCCCGCGACATAGCGCCGAAAGACGGATTCGCTGATTTCGGCCCGCACCGGGGCCAAACTGACAATACAGGCCTGATCGACAAATGCCCTCAGCTTGCCCTGCAACCGAAATTCGTCGCGTCCGTGGGGGTCGATCTGTCCGGAAAACTCAAGCCGCAGAACCGCCAGCAACCCCAGGTCCTTGGCCAACACCGCCCGCTCTTCGACCGTGGGGGTCCAAGAGAAACGGGTCGGCTTGCGCGGACTAAGCCCGCCAGTGCGAAAGCGGGTCGGGCGGGGGGTGGCGGGTTCGGTCATCCGGTTGTCGGCTTTCATTTTGTCATGAGAACATAAAGCCCCAGCGTGCGTTCCATTCTTGAACAAGAGGCCTGCATTCTGTTATCCCCTTTCGCAAGGGTTTTGAAGAACCCGCGCCTAGGACGGCGTTTCAGCGGGCATGAGGGCAGCAATGGCGGTAATCGGATTGGTGCGGCGGGCACTTCAGGCCAGTCAAGGCCTCGCTCGCAAAGGGGCGCTCGTCGCCATGGTCGTGGTCGTCGTGGCCTGCTCGCCGATCTATCGCAACCACGGCTATGTGCCCAGCGACGAAGATCTGGCCTTGGTCGAGGTCGGGGTCGACACGCAAGATAGCATCGGCCAAAAGCTTGGCCGCCCTTCGGCGTCAGGGGTCCTTGCCGGTGACGGCTGGTATTACGTGCAAAGCCGCTATCGTCACTTTGGCCCGCGCGAGCCGAAAGAGATCGAGCGTCAGGTCGTCGCGGTGACGTTCACCGACGCAGGCGTGGTCGAAAATGTCGCCCGCTTTGGCCTTGAGAATGGCCAAGTTGTCGAGATCTCGCGCCGCGTGACCTCGACCAACATCAAGGGCATCGGCCTGATCCGCCAGCTTCTGGGCAACTTCGGACGGATCAGTGCCGAGGATATGCTCAAGTAGCGTCGGGCTCGAACTTCAAGGCCACGCCGTTGATGCAGTAGCGCAGGCCCGTGGGGGCCGGGCCGTCGGGGAAGACATGGCCAAGGTGGGCTGCGCAACGGGCGCAGTGCACCTCGGTCCGGCGCATGAACCAGCCGTTGTCGACCTCTTCGCCGACCATTTCCGCGCTGAGGGGCGCGTAGAAGCTGGGCCAGCCGGTGCCAGAGTCGAACTTGGTCCCTTGGTCGAACAGCGGCGCGTCGCAGCAGATGCAGCGGAAGGTGCCAGGGTCCTTGGGGAAATCGTCATGGGTGAAGGCACGCTCGGTGCTGTGCTTGCGGGTCACCTTGAAGGCAAGCTCGGAAAGCTGGGCTTGCCATTCGGCATCGGATTTGACGATCTTACTCATGTTGGGCTTGTCCATGTTCGGGTCTCCCTTTGGACCTCAACTTAGGGCGTGAAGGCTGGGGGGAAAAGGGTGGAACCCATTCACAAGGGCGGCATGGTGGCACGGCTGGCCCATGGGCGGGCCGAACTGGACCGGCTGCTTGCCTTTCGCCGCCGCGCCTTCCCGCACCGCCATGGGCGTGAGGAGGACGATCAGGACGCTCTGTCGGCGCATGTGATGGTCGAACGGGACGGCGCGGTGCTGGCCTATTTCCGGGTGATGATCTTCGGCTGGGGGGCGGGCCTTTCGCAGGGCTATGCGGCGCGGTTCTATGATGTGGGGCCGCTGGCAGGGTATTCGAAGCCGGTGGCCGAGATGGGGCGGTTCTGTGTGGCGCCTGAGGGGGTGCATCCGGACGTCCTCCGGCTGGCCTGGGGGGCGATGACCCGGATCGTGGATGACGGGCAGGCGGGGTTGTTGGTGGGGTGTTCCAGCTTTCGCGGGGCGGACTGGACGCGGCACCGGGCGGGGCTGGCTTTGCTCGCGGCGGAGTTTCTGGGGCCGGTCGAGCATCGGCCGGGCAGGAAGGCTGCGGAGGTGGTCGACTTCGTGCGGCTTGCCGGGCCGGTGGGGGACCGGAGGGCCTCACTCGCCGGGCTGCCGCCCTTGCTGCGGACCTATCTGGGGATGGGGGGCTGGGTGTCGGATCATGCGGTGGTGGACCGGGATCTGGACACGCTGCACGTCTTTACCTGCGTCGAGGTGGACCGGGTTCCGGCCGCAAGGGCAGCCAGTTTGAGGGCGGTGGCGGGGTAGGTGTCCACGCGGGACAAAGTTGTGGGTGTGAGGGATTTCAAGGCGTTGGGTGTGGGTGTTAGGGTTTTGGTAATGGGTATCGTGCGAGTGGTGCGCCATGAATGCGCACCCTACGGATGATTGCGACGCTTGGTTTCGGGTCAAGGTTCAAGAGGCGCTGGAGGATCGGCGACCGACAGTCCCGCATGCAGATGTCATGCGGGAATTGCGCGAGTTGATCGGGAGGAAGCAAGAGGAAGGTGGGTTGGCACCCACCCTTGTCTCTTGAACATCTGTCAGGATGATGGAGGCAGACGAGACCCCGACCCACCCTTGGGCTTGGAAGCCCGTGCCGTAGCTTGGGGCTCGTCTGCCGACCGACATTGAACCTGAACAGTTGCCT
>CANNIA010000025.1 GCA_947504705.1 Paracoccaceae bacterium | reverse complement strand
CGTGCAAACGGCTGGAACTGGGCGGATTGGGCCACGGATCCGCAGTGTCCTTGCCTTGCGGCGGCGTTTTTCAGCGCGGCGGACAGGCCTGTCGAGCCTCTTTCGTTCAGTTTGGATCCAGATCGTGGTCACGCACATGACGGCGGCGCTCGAAGGCGGCGGATGGCGGCGAGGATGGCGCGCACCATCGGGCCGGTGACGGCCACATCGGCCAACTGGAAGGTGGCGCGTTCTGGGGGCCTCGGCCTTTGGGCGGGGACGTTCGAAATGCCATGGGATTGGCGCAAGGCGCATTGACCCGCCAGAGGCCCCTAGGAGCGCAAGTCCAGCGGGATGATGGCTGTCTGCGGAATTCAAGGGTGGCCCTCTGGCGGCCCGCCTATGGCTCTGGATGGCATAATGGGCGATCAACAACTGGCAGTCGGGTCTGGAGCCAGCGAGGGATTACCTGTCGGTTTGTCACCAACGTCCCTTGCGCGCGTGAGGAGATGTGTCCCTGATCATAAGAAAAGGGGTCAAACACATTTTGTATGCCGTGCGCGCAAGGGACAATGGTGACAATGGGTCTCAATCCTCCCTCTGGAACAAAATCCCCAGAGCGGCCCTTGCTTCCTTACGCCGCGTGGCCTCTTTCTTGGCCCGATCCGCGTAAAGGCTGTGAACCATTGGGTTGACTTGCCAAATCGGCTGCATCGACGGCCGCGCGTTTGGAACCCGTCCAAGCCAGCCCATTGCTTCGAGTTGCTCGAGGAGTGGGCGGATGTCCTTGTCCTCTAGGCCCCGCATCGCACGGTCGCCGCGCTGAACATCGCGGTTGGTGATCTTGTCCAGTTGGTGGGCGAGGATATAGCTTGCGATGGCGCACAGACGGTCGTGGTTGTCCGACAGGCCAAGGGTTCCAAAGTAGAAGGCAACTGCATGGGGCAGAAGGAACTGTTCCATGAAATCGGCCACCGCTTGGGCAGTTGCGGCATCGATAGTTGAGGGCAGCGGTTGACCTGCATCGAAGTTGTCGGTGGGATCAACTGTACAATGTTTGATACAATGCCAGATCGCGCAGAGGCGGGCATATATACCATCGTACTTTCCAATATGGCTTGCCAACTTCCGCGACACGGTTTCTGAAGACATCAGTGTTAGATGGCGTTCTTCTTGGCCCGTCCGGATGGCTTGCGCCGCGTCATCGAATTCAAGTATGCCCATATTGCAGCATCCTGATGGTTGCAGGCGGTTCAAATATTGAATGAGTTCTGAATACCGACGCCCAACGTCTGGGACCGGCACGTCCTTACCCATCACAGCATTCTTCAGAATTATCGGCAGCATCCGCTGGAGGAGACCGTCGTCTTGGGCTTCCGAAGCAATCTTGCGGATCGGTTCAGGTTGAATACCGCCAAGGAGTGACACCGATAGGTTGTCCAGAAGTGAAGTTCCCCTGCCGACGCGGTTTATGGCATACTGGCCGCCATTATAGGCTTTCAGCCAAAATGCACGGTCCGCCGAGGCCCCCTTGCCGCCACTGTATTTGTCCATCGTCCCGAAAAATCCCGATAGTTCGTCTTGGAGGCAAAGGATGCCTTCAGTGCTGCCTTCAAGCACAACTTGCGCGGCTTCGATGGTAACGTCTTCAATGCGAAGGCGTTTTTGCAGCGGCGGCGATTTTCCCTTCTTGTCTTCCGGTGGTAGAGCATTGAACCTTTTCACCGCATGTATCCAGTCGCTCAACATCCTGCTGTCGATCGCACAAAGGGGGCGAGCGGCAGCATTCAGGATGGGCGTTTTCTTCGTAGACGGAGCGCCAACAACAGACACCCAAATGCGGGCGGACTCGTACCAGTCAGCGTGACGCTTCACCTTCAACTTGATGTTGTCGGAAATGGCGGTACCGCAAACACAAAGGCAGGCCATAGCAATCCCAGCGGGATCAGCGCCCATCTGATCGCCCATCGTAAAGGCAAATTCTTCGATCATTGGCGGGAGAAGCCCGCGCGGCAAATCAGGCGGCTCAAACTTCCCCCATAGGTCTACCGGCTTTGGGTCCGGTTTGATTGTGGCTGCGGGCTTGGTATCCGTGTTCTTTGCCTCGGATTTTGCAAATTGTATCGCCTGCAGGCTGATCTCGACGTCAAGGGCGTCACTGATGGACATCACAACGCTGCGCCATCCCGGAACGTTGGCCACGCACTGCTCAAAGGCAGCCACAGCCCGAGCCTTGATGATGCGATCTTTTTCTTGTGCCTTCTCTATGTCCGTCTGGGGCATGCCCAGAACATGGAGCCAAGGCGTCTGATACCATTCGACCTCCTTTGACAGGGCCGATTCTGGGGCAATGAAGGTGTTCCTAATTTCCTTCCAAGCGGTGGCAAGGGCCGACCCAGCGGGCTTTTGGTGGGAGATCAGGCTTGCGGCCACTTGCAGAAAGACCTCATCGTCGGTCAGCACCATCAACTCTGCGCAGTGTCTGATGAGGTCTTGACTGCGTTGGCGCGGCGGCATTCCCCGATCATGCATCCTGCGCCGCATAGCTGCCCGACGCAATTCGAGAATTTCGTCCGCTGCCATCATTTCCGAAGTGATGCCTTCATAGAGAAGCCCACCGTCGTCATCCGTCGTGACGTTCCTCAATACGCGGATGGCATCGCCGTGATAATCGAAAGGATCGCTATCGCTGCTCGTTTTTCCGTTCTCGCGGTATGCCACCATCAGCGCCTTCGCCACCGGATGGAGGGCAGGATGATCTCGATAGGCTTCAATCGGTGGCCGCGAACAGGCCACTGAAATGAAGTTCTCAAGGCCAAGGTCGAAATCCTGAAGCGCGGGATTCACAGCTCCGAGGCTCTCCGGCTCGATCACGCTTTGTCCATCAGTAAGCGCAATCGGGCCGAGGTTGATTTCCGACGGTGAACCGTCGGACTGAGCGGGCTGGACCTCTTCCAGATAGCCATGATTTTCGAGTTCTTCAGCCATTTTGGTGCCTCCATGATGTTTGAAGGCCGGTCTGAAATCTGCTAGAGTTTCGTTGCTGAGACGAACAACTGCTAGCCCCCGGCTCGGATTGTGGGTCGGGGTTTAGTTTTTGGTGTTGGTGCGTTTGCTGCGGGTATTGACCCACTCCGCCAGTTCGCTTTCCTTCCACCCGACGGCCCGCGCGCCAAGCCGTACCGGCTCGGGGAATTCGCCTTCCTTCAGGTGGTTGTAGAGCGACGTGCGGCAAAGGCCGGTGATCACCAGTGCAGACGGCAAGCGATGGATCTTGTCGAGCATATTCGAACCTCTTAGGTGGTAGGTGGTAGCCTGAGTATGTCGTAAAAACCCGGATGAGCGCAACCAGAGTGGGGTCTTGACCCATAAAAAAGAACCCTATTTCAATTAGTTAAGTGATATGTCGGCTTGCCCACAATGACATTGTGGGATTTCCAACACTCGCCGAAAATGCGAAGAATATTCTTCTCCGGCGTGTCGCGTACGATGAGCAATCAGCGACTGTCCGGTCCGCAGTAATCCGCCCACTCTTCCATCATGGGCCTGCGCCGCTCGTAGGCTGACTGGCGCATGTATGCCTGCTCGACCGCACCCAACTGGTGTGCCAACTGTTCCTCGATGAGTTCTCGCGGGTATTCGGTCTTGGTCGCCGCCCATCCCTTGAACGTGGCGCGCAGGCCGTGGGCCGTGTAATCGCCAAAGCCTTTCATTCGGCGAATGACCATCAGACACGCCATCTCTGATAACGGCTTGGCGCGATCGGTTACAAAGACATACTCGGTCGGTTGGGGCTTTTCCCCCTCTGCCATTTTTGGATGCCGACGCTTCGCTTCGTCCAAGATCGCGGCCATCCTTCGCGTGATTGGCACCACATGGTCGCGGCGCATTTTCATGCGCTTTGCGGGGATCGACCACAGGGCACGATCCATGTCGATTTCGCCCCATGTCGCGAAACGTGCCTCTCCGGTGCGGCATGCGGACAAAGTGATCCATTCGAGCATTAGGGCGGAGATGCTGTCGCTCTGCTTGTCCCGCAGGATTGCTAAAAACTCTGCGATCTTTTCGTCTGGGATGGCGGGGTGGTGTCGCGGCTGCTTTTTGGGTGCCGGCAGGGTGGCATCGAATTGACGCCACGCTGCTGGGTTGTCGCCTTTATAGTGGCCGTTCTGAATGGCGTGGGCGAACAGGCGTTCGATCCTTTGACGGCTTCGGCTTGCTGTAACCGTCTTCTCGTTCCAGATCGGCTTGAGGACCGATAGGACGTTCTCGCGCGCGATCTTTGCAAGCGGCATGTCACGGAGCGCGACTGCGTGGGTCGCGAACGTGGCTTTCCACTGCTGCACATGTGCTGGGTTAGAAAACTCCGGTAGCACGCTCGGCAGCAGAATATCGTCGGCATAGCGCCCGAACGTCATGGCCTTTTCGGATGCAAGGCGGGTCTGGGTTTCGGCATGCGTGACGGCTTCTGCGTCGAGCCGCTTAGCCTCTTCGATGGGATCGATGTTCCGGTCGAGTAGGGCGCGGGAGTTCGCGGCTTTTGTGCGCGCAGCGGCTAGGGACACCGAGGGATATGTTCCCAGCCCCATCTCCCTCTGGATGGACTTGCTACCTTTGGCAACTTGCACGGCTCTGTACCCTGCGTCAGGCGACGTGAACTTGAACGCCCACTTGCCCTGACCTTTGCCGGTGGCCCGATAGAGCAGGCCGCCGCCGTCGGAGAGCGCAGTCCCTGACGGCGCTGCATCCACTTCCTTTACCGTCAACCGGTGCAACGCCTTTGCCATTTTCTTCTCCCTGTCGGCCCCTAATAAGCCCCTAAATTTTAGTGGCTGTCAATGGACGTTTGTGGTCGAAGTAGGCGAGGCAGAAACATTGGTATTGTCGAAAAAGACATAAAAACAATGTATTATGGCGCGTACGATGCAGCGTCTTGGCTTGCATTGGTGGTCTATGAACAATAGTGAGGCGGCCTATGTGTCCGCCGAACACCGGCTTGACCTTGCCATGGGCGAGGCTGACGTCGCCTTCCGCGCCGGGGGCGAATTGACCGGCGATACGCTGGTCTGTCTGGCTTTGCCCGATATTGCCTGGGCGGTCTACGGCTCGGCCGCCTATGCCAGACGCAGCGGGTTGCCTGAAAGCATCGACGGGCTAACTGGCCATTCGATCATCGCCTATGCCGGGCCGATCACCGGAATGCCGCATATCAAGTCGTTCATGTCCATGGTGCCGGGCTGCGAAAAGGTTGGCACCTCGAACAACGTGCCCAACATGGCCGGCATGATCCGCGCGGGCGTTGGCCTTGGCCTGCTGCCCTGTCTTGTCGGCGATCTCCAGACTGACCTGATCCGTTGCTTTATGCCGCCCGCAGGGCTGACCACCCCTTGGTGGATCGTGACCTCACGCGAAGCCAACAACCTGCGCCGCGTGCGCGACTTCATGGTCTTCTCCGCCGACCAGCTGCGCCCCCTGCGCGGGGCTTTGGGTGGCAAACTGGACCCGCCCCAAACCCGCGCGATGATCGAGGGGCTTTAGGCCCCGCTCATCCGGCAAAGCCGCACAACCTGCGGCGGGAATGGAAGACCGGGGCAAGACGGAAGCAAGACACTTTCTTGCCCCCCTTTCCGACCCGTCTCAACCGCCCCTCACACCGCCAGAGCCGTCGTCCGAACCACCGTCCGCAAGGCAAACGAAGTCTGCATCTGCCGCACCCCCGGCAGCCGCGACAGGAACTGCCGGTGGATGCGGGCGAAGTCCTCGGTATCTTCCGCCATCAACTTCAACAGGTAGTCCGCTGTCCCCGCCATCAGATGGCATTCCAGAAGGTCGGGCAGTTTGGCCACCTCACGCTCGAACGCATCCAGCAGGTCTTCGGCCTGACTTTGCAGGGTAATTTCCACAAAGACCGTCGCCATCCGCCCGATCCTGCGGGCATCCAGCAGCGCCACATAGCCTTCAATGAACCCCTCCTCCTCCAGCCGCTGAACCCGCCGGTGACAGGCGGACGGCGAGAGGTTCACGACCTCCGACAGCTCGGCATTGGTGATCCGACCCTGCCGTTGCAGAACGGTCAGGATGCGGCGGTCTGTTGCGTCAAGTTCGGCGGTCATGGTGATTTCTTCGACAATTAATGCAAACCTTCGAAGAAGCTACGCAAAAGGGGGCGATTTGCCAACCAGATTTCAAAGCACTTCCAGAAGATCGCGGCAGAATTGCTCCAGATGGGATTGGCCCCCACATTGGAGAGAATCATGAAGATCGGTTGCCCGAAAGAGATCAAACCGCAGGAATTCCGCGTGGGGATGACCCCTGACGCCGTCCGCGAAGCCGTGAACAACGGCCACACGGTCGTTGTCGAAACCAAGGCCGGCATGGGCGCTGGCTTCTCGGACGCTGACTATACCGCTGCCGGTGCCAAGATCCTTGCGACGGCTGAGGAAGTCTTTGCTCAGGCCGACATGATCGTGAAGGTCAAGGAACCGCAGGCTGTGGAACGCAAGCGTCTGCGCGAAGGCCAGATTCTCTTTACGTATCTGCACCTTGCCCCCGATCCAGAGCAGACCAAGGACCTCCTCGCCAGCGGAGCAACCTGCATCGCCTATGAAACCGTGACCGATGACCGTGGCGGCCTGCCGCTTCTGGCCCCGATGTCGGAGGTTGCCGGTCGCCTTGCCCCGCAGGTTGGTGCCTGGACCCTGCAAAAGGCCAATGGCGGCCGCGGCGTCCTCCTCGGCGGCGTGCCGGGTGTGCTGCCCGCCAAGGTGCTGGTCATCGGTGGCGGCGTTGTCGGCACCCATGCGGCCAAGATTGCCGCTGGCATGGGCGCGGATGTGACCGTGATCGACCGTTCGGTGAACCGCCTGCGCTATTTGGACGACGTCTTCGGGCGTGAGTTCAAGAATGCCTATGCTTCGGCTGGCAACACGATCGCGCTGGCCCGTGAAGCCGACCTGATCATCGGCGCGGTGCTGATCCCCGGTGCGGCGGCCCCGAAGCTGATCTCGAAGGCCCAGCTTAAGGAACTCAAGCCGGGCGCAGCCCTTGTTGACGTCGCCATCGACCAGGGCGGCTGCTTCGAGACCAGCCACGCCACCACCCACCAGGACCCGATCTACGAAGTCGATGGCATCATGCACTACTGCGTGGCCAACATGCCGGGCGCCGTTGCCCGCACCTCGACCCAGGCCCTTGGCAACGCGACCATGCCCTTCATGCTGGCCCTGGCCAACAAGGGCTGGAAGAAAGCCTGCGCCGACGACAAGCACCTGCTGAACGGGCTGAACGTCCATGCTGGCAAGCTTACCTACGCCGCCGTTGGCGAAGCCCTTGGCCTGCCGACCATCTCGGGCGCTGACGCTCTGAAGATGTAATTTCGCGACGGAATCGCCGCAACTCAGCGTATATGGGGCACCAGCAACAGGTGCCCCATGTCATTTTTCGGCTACGAACCTTCGACCCTGATCCTTTGGATCGTGCTTTCCCTGCCCGCCCTTACCATGATCGGCCCGCTGTTCGGGGATGATCCGCAAGCCTTCCACCGCCTTCTGCACCCGACCGGCGAGTTCGCCGCCCGGTTCATGATCATCGGCATGATGGCTTCGGGGCTGACGCTTCAGTTCAAGGGCCAAAGCTGGCAGCGCTGGCTGCTGCATCATCGTCGGGATATCGAGGTTGCGGCCTTCGTCTATGCCGCCCTCCATACGGTGGTCTACGTCATCGACCGGGGCACGCTGGACCGCATCGTTGAGGCCCTGCCCAACACCGACATCTGGACCGGCTGGCTGGCCATGCTGATCTTCGTGCCGCTTGCGGCCACCTCGAACAACGCCGCTCAGCGCTGGCTTCATGCGGGGTGGAAGACCTTGCAGCGGCTGGCCTATCCGGCGGCGGTTCTGGTCCTGATCCACTGGGCGGCCCTGCACAACTGGGGCAGCTGGCCCCCCGCCGCCGTGCATTTCGGCCCGCTGATCGCGCTTTGGGCCTATCGCCTGTGGTACTGGTATCTGCGGCCCCGCGCGCCTGCGGCAGCCTGAAACGGAACCGGCCCGCAATCGCCTTGCGGGCCGGTCCTTTGCTTACTTGGCCTTCAGGGCGGCCAGGATTTCCTTCAACAGATCATTGTCCGACGGCCCAGCCGGAGCGGCCTCTTCCTTCTTCGGCATCATCTTGTTGACGCCCTTGGCGATCAGGAACACCACCCAGGCGATGATCACGAACTTGATGACCGCGTTCAGGAAGTTGCCGATCCCGAAATAGGCGTCGCCTATCGCAAACCCGACCGACGAAAAGTCGACCCCGCCGATGATCAGCCCGATCAGGGGGTTGATCAGGTTATCGACCAAACCGCTTACGATTGCGGTGAAGGCTGACCCGATCACCACCCCGACCGCCAGATCAAGCACATTGCCGCGCGCGATGAAGGCCTTGAATTCGTTAAACATAGTATACTCCCTATCCATCCCGCTCTGCATGACGGGTGGTTGCTGATGCCCTGCGGGCTGACGGCAGTATCTCACAGCCAGCTTTCCTGCGAAGGGGGAAAATTAGAATCCGGCACTGCTTTTACGCTAAACTCAGAGGCAAGCAACAGGGCAGCTGTCTTACCCGCTGTCAGGCGGTTCAACGGGTTTCAAACGGTTTGCCACAGGGGGCGCTCCTTGGTATCAACCGGTTTGCGCCGGTTTGCTGGCCAAGCAGCACAAACCGGACCGGAAAGATCAACCCGACTGCCGATAACAACCTGGGAAAATTACAGAAATGCATGATCAGCTGACCAGACTGGCGATCCTTTATGGAACCGACAAATTCGGCTATCATGATTATACGCCCAACTACTTCCGGCTTCTGCGGCATATGCAGGACAAGCCGATCAAGCTTCTGGAAATCGGTGTCGGCGGCTATGCCGATGCAGACCGGGGTGGACAGTCGCTTGAGGTCTGGCGCGATTTCTTCCCGAACGGCGAAGTCACCGGGATCGACATCCAGGAAAAGACCATGGACCTTGGCCCGCGCGTCAAGATCCTGCGCGGCAGTCAGGTTGACCCCGACTTCCTGAAAGAGCTTGTGGCACAGCGCGGGCCGTTCGACGTGATCGTCGATGATGGTTCGCACCGCAATGAACATGTCGTTGAAAGTTATAAGCTGTTGTTCCCAAGCCTGGCCCCCGGCGGCGTCTATGTGGCCGAGGATGTCCAGACCTCGTTCTTCCCGCGCTTTGGCGGCTCGCTGGAACTGACCGCCCCGAACAGCGTCGGCTATTTCGGCGATCTCATGGCCCGGATGAACGAGGAAAGCGATGACCCGCTGATCCGGGATGTGGCCGCCATCAAGCGGTTCCACAACATGGTCGCGCTTTACAAAAAGCCGATGACGGTTGACCAGGCTTCGGTCCTGTCGGCAGAACGGCTTGCGGATTTCCAAGGCAAAGGGGCCACCCTTGCGATCATGGGCGATCCGGGTTTTGACCTGACGCGCCTTCCCTTTGCCCCAGGCTCACACCGCCATTGCGGCTGGGACAATCCAGCGGCGGCCAAAGGGGCAGATGTCATCCTTTGCTGCCTAAGGGGCGATGCCACAGGTCCGGATGGAGCGACAGTTGACGCGCTTTTGTCGGGGCTAAACGATGGTGGCCTTCTGGTTCTTCACAGCGACCAACCCAAAGGGCACCTGTCCAGCTCAAGCCCGCTGATGCAGCACGCCCAGCGCCGCTTTACCCAAGTCGACCACGTCGAGATGGTCGTGCATTTCCCGAAGGCTCCGATTGATGACCTTGCTGGGCAGATCTACTCGGTCGAGCGTCATCTTGATGGCCTGCTTTACCTGAAGGCTCCGAACCGCTACCCGTCGAACTTCGGCTACGACATCAACAATCCGCAAGCCGCAGCCGCCATAGCGCACATGGCCGAAGTGCTTGCCGATGCCACGACCGAGGGCGGTCTGATGGCCTATGCTGGCCTTCTGGCCCATCATGACCGGCCGGAACCAGCGCGCGAGATCATCCTTCGCCTGTCGGACATGAACCCCAACTCGCGTGAGTATTTCCAGATGGCGGGCACGCTGGCGAAAGAAGAAAAGCGCCTCTCAGACGCGCATGCGATCTATACGGCCGCCTTGAAAGAGTTTCCGCTGGGTTCCCAATTCAGCGTCGGCTTGGCTGGCATCCTTGCCAATCAGAAGCATCCTGCAGAAGCCGAAGCTGTCCTGCGCGCGTCTTACGACCACAACCCCCGCGCCCGTGCTGTCGTCGCACAGCTTGCCCGGATGTGTTCGGTCATCGGCAAACTGGACGAAGCGATCGAGCTGGGCCGCAAATCGATCAACCTTTTTCCGGTGCAGGCCCGTTCCCAGCGTTGGATCATTCTCGCTGGTTTCTACGACAAGGCTGGGAGGGCAGACGAAGCCAATGCCGCGCGGGAAGAGGCCGCCCGGCTGGCCGAGGGCTGATCAAGCGTCGACATGGCGGCCCTGGCGTTCAAAATCGGGGTGCCGGGCTTTCGACCGACCTATGCCTTACAACCCGAACAGGCGCACCGCGATTACTGATGCCTCACCGGACAGGGTCGCGGCGCCATCTGTCAGGATCAGGTCACCCTGCGCCATGGCCAGGTCATTCACTAAGGTCGGCCCCAGCGCGTAAAGCGCAAGCCTGCCCTTGGCTGGAAGAGCCTCGTTCCGGGCGATCCTGACTTCGGGAACGGGCAGATGCTGCGCGGTCATCACGTTGAAATCGTCAGACTGCTGGTCTTGGGTTTCGGCGGCCATCACGGCCACATCGCCGGGAAAGGCTATCGGCACCAGCGGTTCGCAGCGGAAATCACGGCCCCCGCCCGACAGACGGAAGCCGGGGCCAGAGAGAACCGTCAGGTTCCGCTCGATGCCAGGGAAAAGCGAGAAAGGGCCATCCTCGACCACCGCAGCACGGGAGAGCCGGACCAGCAGCTGACCATCCCGCTCCAGCCGCCAAAGCTCTGTTGTGGTCCCAAGGCCGTTCTTCCAGGGCTGGATCGTATAGTCGGCTTGAGTCAGATGGATCATCTTGGTCATTCTGCAGCTGCGGGTCCGATGACCTTGGCGGGGTCGGTAGGGGCAACCTCTGGGGCCAGTTCCTCGAAGTCGAAATTATCCAGACGGCGGGCGCGTTTACCGGCCTTGTCGGAGGAAATCTTGATCTCTTCGATATCCTTCGCGGCCTGCCCGAAATGGCGGTCAAGATTGCCAACGCGCTCGGACAGCCGTTCCACATCGCCGTAAAGCAGCGCCAGTTCCTTGCGGATCGCCCCCGCCTGTTCGCGCATTCTTGCGTCCTTCAACACGGCCCGCATCGTGTTCAGCGTGGCCATGCAGGTCGTCGGCGAGACGATCCAGACCTTCACCGCGAACCCCTCGCGCACCAGTTCGGGGAAGTTGGAATGGAGTTCGCCATAGACCGCTTCTGAAGGCAGGAACATCAGTGCCCCATCCGCCGTTTCACCCTCAAGGATATACTTCTCGGCAATCGCCCGGATATGGGCGCGAACAGCGGTGCGCATCTGGGCGGCCGCCTCGCTCACCCCGCGCGGAGTATCGGCGCGGCGGATCGCCTCATAGGCCTCCAGCGGGAACTTGGCGTCGATGACGATGGGGCCGGGGGGGTTTGGCAGGTGGATCAGGCAATCGGCGCGCTTGCCGTTACTAAGCGTCGCCTGCATTGTGTAGGCGTCCTTCGGCAGGGCCTTCTGCACTATGTCATGCAGCTGGATTTCGCCAAAAGCGCCGCGTGTCTGCTTGTTGGAGAGGATGTCCTGCAGGGAAAGGACATTGCCCGACAGCTTCTCGATATTGGCCTGGGCCTTGTCGATCGTCTCCAACCTTGTCTGCAATTCGCCCAGACTGCGCGCCGTGCGGGTCGAGGTGCCATGCAGCGCCTCGGTCATGTTGCGCTGCACTTCGGCCAGGCGCTGTTCCATCACCTGCAGCATGGCGGTCTGGCTGACGGCCTGCGCTTCGGACACGTGGTGAAGGCCCCCGGCCAGTTGCTGCTGCCCGTCCCCCAGTTGCTGCATGCGGCTGGAAAGCCAGGTGATTTCGCGCATCAGGGGCTCGGCGGCAGTGGCCGACCGGCTGACGCTGCGCAGGATGAGGATCAGGAGGAGGAGAAGGCCCAAGGCGAGACCGCCCAAAAGCAGCACTTCGGGGTCGTTCCACTGGTAGGTCTGGCCAAAGAGCGTGATCATCTTCGGCCAAACAACCGTTCAATGTCGTGGAGGGATAGTTCCACATAGGTCGGCCGCCCGTGGTTGCACTGGCCCGACAAGGGCGTCGCCTCCATCTCGCGCAGCAGGGCGTTCATTTCTTCGGGCCGCATCTGACGGCCCGAGCGGACCGAGCCGTGGCAGGCCATGCGCGACAGGATCGCATCGATCTTGGCCTGAACCAACTGGCTGTCCCCAGCTTCGGTAAGTTCGTCCAGGATGTCGCGAAGCAGTGCCTCACCGTTCACCGGGCCCAGCACGGCAGGGGTTTCGCGAATCGCGACGGCATTGCCACCGAAGGCTTCGATGGACAGGCCGATCTGCGCAAGCGCCGGGGCGGCGTCCAGCAGGCGCGCGGCATCGGTGGGGGAAAGCTCGACGACTTCGGGGATCAGAAGGGCCTGTGACCGGATGCCGGACTCATGCATCTGCCGTTTCAGGCGTTCATAGACCAGCCGTTCGTGTGCAGCATGCTGGTCAACGATGACGATGCCGGTCGCGGTCTGGGCGACGATGTAGTTCTCATGAAGTTGTGCCCGGGCGGCCCCGAGCGGATGCGCCTCTAGCCGCTCATCGCTCGCGGGCGCGCGCTCTTCGCTTGGGAAAACGGGCGCTTGCGGGGCCTCGGCAAAGCCTTGCGGCGATTGGAAGGCAAAGGCGCGGGAAAGGCTTTTCTGGCTGGGTCGGTCCATTTGATAGACCGGACGGAATGCGCCCAGCGTCGCCGCACCCACAGTGGAAGATGCCCGATGCCCCGCCCCGGTCAACGCGGATTTCAGCGCGGTGATGATAAGGCTGCGGGCAGCATCGGGTTCGCGGAACCTCACCTCGGCCTTGGCGGGATGCACGTTCACATCCACGCGCTGCGGATCGGCGATCAGGTTCAGGACGGCGGCAGGGTGGCGGTCGCGGGAGAGGACGTCGAAATAGGCGGCGCGGAGCGCGCCGTACAGCATCCGGTCCAAGACGGGGCGACCGTTCACGAAGAGATACTGCTGCGCCGAGGACCCCCGCGAATAGGTCGGCAGCGCGGCATAGCCCTGCAGGCGCAGCCCGTCGCGTTCGGCGTCGATCCTGAGGGCGTTTTCGGTGAAGTCCCGCCCTATCACCGAGGCCAGACGGCCCTGCAGTGCGTCAAAAAGGTCGCCCGACTGCGGATCGGCGCGGAACAGAAGCCGGCTCTCGCCCCCGGTCACGTCGCGCAGGGTGAACCCGACCTGCGGTTCGGCCATTGCCAGACGGCGGATCACTTCAGTCACCGCCTGCAACTCCGCCCGGTCCGTGCGCAGGAATTTCAGCCGCGCCGGGGTGGCGAAGAAAAGATCGCGGAGTTCGACCACCGTGCCCCGGGTCAGCGCAGCCGGGCGCACGGGCGTGAGGCGACTGCCTTCGCAGGTGATCATCGCGCCCGGTAGCCCTTCGACCCGTGAGGTGATGGTCAGACGGCCAACCGAACCCAGCGAGGGCAACGCCTCGCCCCGGAACCCGAAGGACCGGATATCCAGCAAATCCGACCCGTCGATCTTGGAGGTGGCATGGCGCGTCAGGGCCAACGGCAGGTCATCCGGCGTCATGCCGCAGCCGTCATCCGTCACCCGGATCAGGGTCTTGCCGCCATCGGCGATGTCGATCTGCACCCGCCCGGCACCGGCATCCAAGGCGTTCTCGACCAGTTCCTTGACCGCCGAAGCCGGCCGTTCCACCACCTCGCCCGCTGCAATCCGGTTGATCGCGGCCTCATCCAGTTGCCGGATTACCGGGCGGCCTTCGCTGCCCGTTATCTTGGGGGTGTGAACCGTCATGCCCCTATCCTTAGCAGCCCCCCCTGAGTCGGGGAAGAACGAAACGGGATTTTGCCGCGCCGGGGTTGCGTTTTGCGCCGCGCAATCTAAATGGCCTCGAAACGGGGGACATATGCAAGATATCCTGACGCTGGCCGGGGCGAACCTGCTGACACCAATGATCCTGTGCTTTGCGCTGGGGCTTTTCGCCGCCCTTGCCCGCAGTGAGCTGACGATCCCCGAGGCCGTGGCCAAGGGCATGTCGATCTACCTGCTCTTCGCCATCGGCTTCAAGGGCGGGGTCGCCGTCGCCGATCACGGGCTGGATGCCCGCCTGATCGCGGCGCTTCTGGCCGGGGTGGCCTTGTCCTTCGCGATCCCCTTCGTGGCCTATGCGCTTTTGAAAACGATGACGCGTCTCTCCGTCACCGACGCCGCTGCCGTGGCCGCGCATTATGGGTCCATCTCCATCGTCACTTTCGTGACCGGCTCATCCGTCGTGCAAGCCGCGGGGCTGGTGGCCGAGGGCTATATGGTCGCCGTCGCCGCTGCGATGGAGGCCCCGGCGATCATCTCGGCGCTCTACCTCGCCAGCCGCTTTGGCGGGCGGGCCGAGAAGATGGACGGCGACCTTTGGCGGGAAATCCTGTTGAACGGGTCTATCGTCCTTTTGGTCGGGGCCTTCCTGATCGGGCTTGTCACGGGTCAACCCGGCATGGCGCGGATCGAATCCTTTATCGTGTCGCCGTTCCAAGGGGTGCTTTGCCTGTTTCTGCTAGACATGGGCCTTGTTGCTGGCCGGGGCATGCGAAGTGCCAAGGGGGTGATGACCGCCGGGGTGCTTCTGTTCGGCATCCTGATGCCCGTCATTGGCGCGGGTCTGGGCCTTGCCACCGGCTTGGCCTTGGGCCTGTCGACCGGCGGGGTGGCGTTGATGATGGTGCTGGCGGGGTCGGCCAGTTACATCGCCGTGCCCGCCGCGATGCGGGTGGCGCTGCCCGAAGCCAATCCATCAGTCTATCTGACTTTGTCGCTGGGGGTGACTTTCCCCTTCAATCTGATCATCGGCATCCCGGCCTGGGTGGCTGTGGCCAAGGCGCTGGGAGGCTGAACCATGCAAATGCACAAGGCAAAGCGGGTCGAGATCATCATCGAAGCGCCGATGGAAAGCCGCCTGACCGCCGCGCTGGAAAAGGCGGGGGTGACCGGCTTTACCGTGCTGCCGGTCCTTGGCGGATCGGGACGGTCAGGCCGCTGGACGCGCGAAGGCCAGGTCGGGCGCAGCGGCATGGTGGCTGTGGTCTGTCTGATCCGGCCCGAACGGCTGGATGCGTTGCTAGAGGCGGCCTTTGCCGTGGTTGACCGCCACATTGGCGTGATCGGGGTCACCGATGCCGAGGTTTTGCGCGCCGAAAGGTTCTGACCGACCCGCGCCGCAGAAACCAAGACAGGGCATCGCCGGGCAGTGCCCGAGAGTTCAAAGACCCTCGGGCTGGCCGACGACCACGAAATGCAGGGCGTCGGGCTTGAACAGCCGTGCAGCCACCCGGCGGATATCCTCCAGCGTCACCGCCTCGATCTTGGCATTGCGGGTCACGGCATAGTCGATGGGCATTCCATCCATCTGCATGCCCACAAGGATGCTGGCAATCGGGCCATTGCCGTTGAACCGCAAGGGGTAGGACCCGGTCATATAGGTCTTGGTTGCGTCCAGCTCTTCCTGAGTAATCCCCTCGGTCGCGGCCTTGGTCCATTCGGCCTGCAGAACCATGATCGCCTCGGCCACCTTCTCATTCGAGGCCGAGAACTGACCCATCAGAAGATCGCTGTAATCCATGTTCACCAGATAGGTGCCGATGCCATAGGTCAGGCCGCGTTTTTCCCGGATCTCGGACATCAACCGCGCGGTAAAGCGCCCGCCGCCAAGGGCTTCGTTCAGGATATAGGCCGCGAAGAAATCTGGGTCCTCGCGCGGAATACCCTCCTGACCAAACAGCACCGTCGACTGGGGCGAGGGGAACTGCGTCACCGTCACCCCCGCAGGCATCAGCCAGTCAGCCTTGCCCGGCAGCGGCGCGCCGGTCGCCGGCAGATCACCCAACAGCCGGTCAAGCAAAAGCCCAAGCTCTGCTGCCGTGATGTCGCCCGATGCCGCCACATAGACCCGATCCCGCGCCAGCGCGCCGGCATGGGCGGCAATGATGTCATCGCGGGTCAGGGCCGTGACCGTCTCGATCGTCCCATCACCGACCGAGCCATAGGGATGCGTTCCAAATGCCTGCGCATTGAACGCATCCGAGGCAATGGCATCGGGGTTCTTCTCGTCTGATCGCAGGTTCGACAGAACCTGTTCGCGCACCCGGTCCACGGCATCCTGGTCAAAACGGGGGTGAACCAGCGCCTCGTGCAGAAGATCAATGGCCGCACCGCGGTTTTCCGTCAGGAACCGGGCCGAGACCCCGACCCCATCATCATAGCTGTCAAAGCTGAAATCGGCCGCCAGACCGTCACGCGCTTCGGCAAAGCCGCGGCTGTCCAGATCGCCCGCGCCTTCCTCGATCAGCGCGGTCATCAGGTTCACCGATCCACGTTTTCCGGGCGCGTCCAGCGAGGTCCCGCCCCGGAACTGGATTTCCAGCGCCGTGAAGGGGATGTTGTGATCTTCGACCAGCCAGGCCTTGATCCCACCGGGCGAGGTGACCTGTTGAATCTGCAATTCAGCCCGGGCTGGAAGGCCAAACCCGGTCAGGGTGACTGCCGCCACAAAACAAAACGCGCGGATCATTCTGCCGCCCCCTCTTCCGAACCGGGTTGCACCAGCCACCCCGTGACCGCGTTCTTGCGATCAAAGACGTTTTCCGCTGCCGCCATCACATCCTCGGCCGTCACCGCCCCCAAAGCCTCATCCCAGCTTTCGATATCGTCGGTTGTCAGGCCCACGCTCAGCTCTTCACCATAGCGGTTGGCCAGCGCGAAAATGTCGTCGCGGTCATAGATTTCCGCAGCTCGTACCTGCATCCGGATCCGCTCCAGCGCCGCCGGGTCGGGGCCGGTCTTCAGGAACTCGGCAATCACCTTGTCCATCGCAACTTCGGCGTCCTGCAGCGACACGCCCGCCGATGGCACCAGAACCAGACCGAAACTACCGGTATCGATCGAGGTCCCGTCGTAATAAGCCGTGCTGTAGACCGCGACCTGACTGTCGAACTGCAAGGCCCGCGCCAGAACCGAGGTTTGCCCATCCCCGCCCAAAAGATGGGCCAGCACGGTCAGTGCGGCAGCTTCCTTCTGGTCACCGGAATTACGCTCTGGCGCCAGATAGGTGCGGAACAGATAGGGTTCCGACACCCGCTCATCCGCCATGGTAAGCCTACGTTCGGCCAGTTGCGGGGGTTCCTGCGGGCGGTCGCGCGGGGGCAGATCGGGGGTGGGCGCGATCGGGCCATAGAATTTTTCGGCCAGCGCCCTCACCTGATCCGGCGTCACATCGCCCGCAATCACCAGCGTCGCGTTGTTGGGCGCATAAAATCGCTGGTAGTAGGACAGCGCATCCTCGCGGCTTAGCGCCGCCATCTCGTGTCGCCAGCCGATGATCGGAATGCCATAGGGGTGGTTCATGTACTGCGCGGCGCGCATCTGTTCGGTCAACAGCGAGCCTGGGTCCGAATCGGTCCGCTGCGCGCGTTCTTCCAGAATGACCTCGCGCTCGGTTGCCACATCGTCCTCGGTCAGCCGCAGGTTTCGCATCCTGTCGGCTTCAAGCTCCATCACCATATCCAGCCGGTCGGCGCTGATATGCTGGAAATAGGCGGTGTAGTCCCAGTTGGTGAAGGCGTTGTCGTCACCGCCCTGCGCCTCGACGGTCGCCGAGAATTCGTTGGGACCAACCTTGTCGGTGCCCTTGAACATCAGATGCTCAAGAAAATGCGCGATGCCCGAATGGCCGCGCGGTTCATCCGCCGCACCCACCTGGTACCAGATCATCTGCACCACGACCGGCGCGCGATGATCTTCGATCACGACGACGTTCAACCCGTTGTCTAGGGTGAAACTCGTCACCGGTTCGGCCAAGGCGGGGGTGAAAGGGCCTGCGATCAGGGCAAGCGCCGCGCAGAAGGCAGCACGAAAGCCAAAGCTTTGGGGCATCAGTCTCTCCAATGTCAGAAGACCAGATGGTCAGCCCTGCGCCGCCGGGTCAATCCCTCGGCACGCGCCCGGCACGCAGTTGTGACTATTCGCCATCCTGGGGCGGCGGGGCCGACGGCGTCTTGACGCCCTTCTTGCGCCAGAACCGAAGCTCGGCCTGCTGGTCGAGACGCTGCTTCGTGTAGGCCTTGTAGTACACGTTCACGTTCAGAAGCTTTTCAAGAATGCGCCCGTTATTGTCGCGCCGCCATTCAAGGTCCTCAGACGCCAGCGTGGTGCGAATCCCCGCCTCGACCCCAAAGCGCGCGGCATGGGCGTAAAGTGCAGAATCACCCGCCGGAATCCCGCCACTTGCCTGCGGCTTGCCGCCAAGCGCAATCGCCGCATCGTCAAGCGGCGTGGCATCTGTGCGATTCGCGCCGTTTGGCGTCGGTTCTGGCAGATCGGCAAGGCTTTCCGGCATGGAAAGCGGTTTTGGCGGAACAATTGCAAATTCGTCCGGACCCTGGCCCGAATGCAGGTTCATCAGATGGGGCATCCCATCGCCGCCGCACGAAGCAAGCGTCATCATCGTCGCAATCGCGATGATCGCTCTGCCCTTTGCTGCCTGCATTCTTAGCCTCCGCACCGTGCTTGCCCCCGTCTTAGCCTAAAGCGTTCCTGTCGTCACGGGGTCTTTAGCGCTTTGAGCGGGTTGGTTTTCCCGGCTTCGTATCGCCCCCCGCAAAGACCACTAGGCCAAGCGCACCCACAAAGATCGCGATATCGGCCACGTTGAAGGCATAGGGGTTCTCGATGCCGCAGCACGACATGTTCAGAAAATCGGCTACCCCGCCAAAAACGAAGCGGTCGATCACGTTGCCCAGGGCCCCGCCCAGCAGCAACCCGCCACCGATAAGCGCCTTGCGGTTCCCCCGCTCGCGCCGCATCCACCAGATCACCCAACCGCTGATGACCAGCGCCAAGGCGATCAAAAGCCAGCGCCCCAAGTCCGTCCCGCCCTGAAGCAAGCCGAAGTTGATGCCAAAGTTCCACTGCATCCGGAACACAAGGTAGGGCGGGAAAACGTCGTATTCCCCAACGCTCAACAGGTCCAACCCGTAAAGCACGCCGTATTTCGACAGCTGATCCAGCCCGAAGGCGACGGCGGCGATGATCCAGAACAGCCGCATGTCAGTGCCGGAAATGCCGTTGGCCGGTGAAGACCATGGCCAGGCCACGCTCATCGGCTGCTGCAATCACGTCGTCGTCTCTCATGGATCCTCCCGGCTGGATGATCGCGGTTGCCCCGGCCTCGGCGGCGGTGATCAACCCGTCGGCGAAAGGAAAGAACGCATCCGACGCCACGACCGAGCCTTTGGTCAAGGGTGCGGGCAAGCCCAAAGCCTCGGCCATGTCCTCGGCCTTCCGCGCGGCAATGCGGGTCGAATCGACGCGGCTCATCTGGCCCGCCCCCACACCAACGGTCGCCCCATCTTTCACATAGACGATGGCATTCGATTTCACATGCTTGGCCACGGTCCAGGCAAACATCAGGTCGCGCAGTTCCTCGGGCGATGGCGCGCGCTTGGTCACCACCTTCAGGTCCGAAGCCAACACATGGCCCGAATCCCGGTCTTGCACCAGGAACCCGCCCGCCACCTGCTTGAAAGCCAGCCCCTTGGCCTTTGCATCCGGCAAAGCCCCTGTCGTCAGCAGCCGCAGGTTCTTCTTGCCCGCAAAGATCGCCTTCGCCTCATCCGTAGCATCGGGGGCAATGACGACCTCGGTAAATATCTTCACGATCTCTTCCGCCGTGGCTGCATCCAGCACCTGATTCAGTGCCACGATCCCGCCGAAAGCCGAAGTCTGATCGCACTGATAGGCCCGCAAATACGCCTCGGTCAGCGTCCCAGCCCGTGCCACACCGCAGGGGTTGGCATGCTTGATGATCGCGCAGGCAGGTGCATCACCCGCGAACTCCGCCATCAACTCGAACGCCGCATCGGTGTCGTTGATGTTGTTGTAGCTTAGCTCTTTGCCCTGCCACTGCCGCGCAGTCGCTACGCCGGGACGGCGCGAGCCATCAACATAGAAAGCCGCCGACTGATGCGGATTTTCGCCATAGCGCAGGGTCTGCGCCAGCTTCCCGGCAAAGCTGCGACAGCGGGGGGCCGGTTCCGCAATCTCTGCCGCCAACCAGGTTGAGACCGCCGTGTCATAGGCCGCAGTCCGGGAATAGGCCGTCAGCGCCAGCTTCTGGCGGAACCCCATCGTCGTCGCGCCATCATGGGCACGCAACTGGCCCAGCAGCGCAGCATAATCGGCAGGATCAGTCACAACGGTTACAAACCGGTGGTTCTTCGCCGCCGCCCGGATCATCGCCGGGCCGCCAATGTCGATATTCTCGATGCAGGTTGCGTGGTCCGCGCCCTTGGCCACGGTTTCCTCGAACGGGTAAAGGTTCACGATCAACAGGTCGATCGGTTCAATCCCATGCGCGGCCATGGCCAGCAAATGCTCGTCATCATCCCGCAGCGCCAAAAGCCCGCCATGCACATTCGGGTGCAGCGTCTTGACCCGCCCGTCCATCATCTCGGGGAATCCGGTCACATCCGCGACATCCCGAACCGCAAGCCCCGCCTGCCGCAGCATTGCGCTGGTGCCGCCCGTGGAAATCAGCTCGACCCCCAACGCACCCAATGCTCGGGCCAAGTCCAGAAGCCCGGTCTTGTCGGAAACCGAGATCAGCGCCCGGCCGATGGGAACAAGGTTTGGCATCCCTTCATCCTGTCTTTTGTGGCCCTTCCCGGCCAGAAGGCAGGGTCAGGTCGTTACCTCTGGATCCGCAAAGTCCAGATCCCGGATGGCCAGCGGAGTATCCTTTGCTTTCGCCAAGGTCCAGCCTATCCGGGTTTCGAACCCCCGCGCATGGCCGCGCAGCACCACCTGCTTGCAAGGACGCGGGTTCAATCGGCCCTTTTCCAGATAGAACGACGGTTTAATCGCCATTGCCAACGGGCCCGAATGCCGCAGCACCCAGATTTCTCCGCTGCGCAAGGCAAGCGAAACGGCGCTGCCCGCCATGTCCAGCGTGGCATCAACATCGGGGTGGAGGTGGAAATGAATCGTAAAAGGTGCCCCCGCCATCGCGGTCGCGGTCATTAGATCCTGAAACCGCTTCCGCACGTCGGGCGTTTCCGCCATCAAGGTATCAACCCCCGACAACCGCCGCCCATCATGGCTAAGCGTCAGGCTGCGCCCCGCCATCAGCCCATAGCTTGCAAGCCAGCCGTCATGCGAAACGTAAATGTCGGTGCCTTCAGTCCCCGGCGTCACCCGCGCCGCTGAAACCTTGGCCGCTCGGACAAGATCAAGGCTCCCCGCCTTGAAGGCGGACGAAGAATGCCCCTCCATCGCGAGCACCGAATGCGACTGCGTCGCCCGCGCTGCCTGCCGCCAGGATTGACCAAAGCCGGTTCCGGCCCCGCAGCTTACAATCAGCGGCCGCCTGCCCGATGTCAGTTGAAAGGCCGAGGTCGAGGCATGGGCAATCCGGCTCGCAACGCCACCCGGCGGACGCGCTGCATCGACGATCACCGAGGTTCTCCCCCCCGAAAGCCGGGCAAACCCCATCGCCATCGCCGGCGTAGGCCCCCGCCGGACAGCCGAGATTGCCAGCGCCTGATCCAGCCGCCCCTCTGCCCCACCGTCGCCGCCCTGAAACCGCGCCAGCGAGCCATCCGCATGCCGCAGCACCCGCAGCCCAGGTGCTATTCGGGTGATCGCCGAGAAAATTGCCTGCGGAACCGCCTTTCCCGCATCCGTCATCGCACTTGCTGCCCAGGTCAGCAGGGTCAGCACCTCCAGCAACTCTTCGGGATTGCGCGAGGCGATGCCGCCTGCATCATCCACCTCGCTCATGCAGGCCTGCGTCAGCGCGTGCGACGCCGGTCCAACCAGCCCCTGCGCGCCGACCAGCGACAGCCCGGCATAGACCAGCCCGGTCAGCGCCTCGATCCTGGGCAGACCGGGGGCAGCGGACTTCCAGCGCCGCGCCAGAAACGCCGATTGCCGGGCGATAGAGCGGTAGAAGACTTCCGTCTCGGCCTTGTTGCGCCCCGACATCAAGAAGGTCGCGTGATGCACCCAGCGGATGATCCGCCGCCCGATCAGGTCAGGCGACCAGCCCGGTCCCCGTCCCGTGCCAAAGCGCGCAATCCAGTCCCAGGTCCAGGCTTGAGCCCGTTTTCGCGCTTCGGCGGTATCAAAGGCGGCCAGATCATCCAGCCAGGCAAACCCCTGCGCTTCGGCGCGAAACTCGGGGTCGGGGGCAGGAATGTCCCAGATGGCCTTGCCCGGCGCTTCGACCAGAATTCCGGCCAGCATGACGGTCCCAGCCATGATCTGCTTGCCGCGCGCATAGCTGCCCATCGACCGGGGTTCCGGTTGCGAGACAAAGCCCTTGGCAGGCCGCGCCCGACGCGCCGCAGCCTGCGCCCGCCAATTGGCCCACCAGCCGAACCGTTCCCGCACCTTGCCCGAACCTGCCACTTCTGCCTCACGCGTCCGGTTGCCCCGGATCGTCGACGCAATCATAGCGCGAAAGTCAGCGTCCTGTCACGTCAAAGCCGAAACGCCTGATCAGGCCAAATGATCGATCCGCGCCATATACTGCGCCAATCCGTTGACCGCCTCCAGCCAGCGCTGCAGCACCCGCGGCTCATGCGGGGCCCCGTGGACGCCTGCCGCAATCTCGCGGTTCAGCACACTTTCAATGGCCTGCGACACCGGGATCGACACCAGCCGCGCCATGGCCGTGCCGCGCACATCGCCCCAGGCATCCATCGCCCAAGTTTCATGGAACACCGGCTTGCCTTCGCGCTCGGCCTTGAGCGACACGAACAGGATCACCCGGTCCGGCTCGCCCGGCGCATACGAGTTGTCCTGCAACAGCGCCGCCGCCCGCGCGTTCAGCGCCGCATCGACCTCGGCCAAGGGTTTGCCCTCCAGCCCCTCAATCTCGCGGAAGACCGGCATCCAGGCATCGGCCCAGCCGTTCAACCGGATCGTGCCGCGCACGAAGTCACGGACTTTCCAATCGGATTCGAACCGGTACTCCTCCATAAAGGGATAGCTGTCGCGGTTCGGATAAACCTCAAAGCTCTCGGGCACCGGCAGGGGCGCAGAATAAGGCGTGACCGCATCCCAAGGCCGCGAAATCCGCAGTTCCGAGAAGTTCCGCAAACTGCGCGAAGGTGAGCGCAGCGCCTTCAGCACCCCCGCCGGGGCCCAGCTGAATTTATAACGAAACGCATTGGCGATCTTCGGCACCCCGCCGCAGTAAGAGGTGAAGCTCAGCACGTTTTCCGGGTCATAAGCCTTGGACGCCCGATACCGCGCCACAAGATCATGCGCCATCAGATGGTCGATGCCGGGGTCCAGCCCGACCTCGTTGATCGACACCAGCCCAGCCTCGCGGAACGCCTGATCCAGCGCCCGCATTTCCGGCGCGATGTAGGAAGACGAGGCGAAATGCGCGCCCTTTTCAAGGCAAGTTTTGGCAATCGCGACATGCTGATCGGCCGGCAGCATCGACACCGCAATGTCGCCGGGCTTCAACGCGGCGGCCAGCGCCTCAAGGCTGAAAGGCCGGATATCCTTGGTCAGATCGCCAACTTCCGCTTGCGCTTTGGCAACCGTCCGGTTCCAGACCGTGACTGGATGCCCCGCCTCGATCAGCCGCCGCAGGCCGGGAATCGACGACAGGCCCGTGCCGCACCAATGGATTGTCATGTTCTCTCTCCCTTTCCTCCGCGCGACCAAAAATCTTAAGTAAGATTTTTGCCAAGTTCCTTAAGTAAGGAATTTCCGGCGCAGGTTGATCCGTTTTTTCTCAAACCCCAGCGACATGCCGGTCAAACTCTGACTTTGCCCGACCCCAGACCCCCCGGTCCAGCGCCGTCAGCGTCCCCAGCGACGGCAACAACTGCGCCGCGTAATCCTGCGAGCTTTCCACTGGCATCAGGCTGGGCAAATTGTCGATCGCCGTCACATCCAACGGTGGCGCGTCATGCACCCGCAATGCCGGGGCGTCCCAATCCGTGGCCCGGTCATACACCTTAACGGGTGAGAAATCCGAGGTCGGGTCGCAGGCAATATCGCCAATCACCGTCAGCTTCCGCGCATCCGTCTTGGCCGAAGCTGGCACAAAGACCGGGCAGCCGGGCCGCGCTAGGATGCAGTTCAGGAAAATCTCATGCTCCAGCACTTCCGGGAATGGCCCACCGCTTGCGGTTTCCGCCAGATCCCAACGGGTGACCGCGACCCCCATCGCCGTGCAAAGGTCCGCAGCACCCGTTCCGACCCGCCCCAAGGCCCCGATGATGATCGCTCGGGGCCGCGACAACCCGGCAAGCTCCACCCCCAACTGGTCCAGCAAAGCCGCCTTCGACGGCACTTTCCGCACCGGCCCAGCAATTCCGCCCCGCTGCTGCGCCGCCCAGCATTTCAAGCTGAGAGCCGCCCCGGCATAACCCGCCCAATAGCCAAAAGCCGCGACCCGGCGACCTGTTTCATCCACCAGATATTCCAGATCATACAGCGCCCCGCCCCCGGCCTTGAACCGCTTCAAAAGCTCCCGTCCCGCAGGTTGGCCCTTGTAGGCATGGCCGAACATGATGTGGCGATGGGTCAGGGGCGTCCCGTCCTCAGGCAACTCCTTCAGCCCGAAGATGATCGCATCGGACGGAGCCTTGGGCCAAAGGTTCTCGCCCACGATCTCGCAGCCCGCCGCCCGGTAGCCGTCAATCGGGATCGCCCGGACGGATGAGACCTCGACCGAGACCCGGATCCCCGCCTTCACCAGCGTCGCGGCCCCTTCGGGCGTCAACCCGACGCGCTCTTCGTTTGGCCGCTGCTCGGCCCTTACCCAAAGATGCGTCATGGTCTTCCCCCCATTCCCCCGCGGCGACAAATAGCAGAACCTGTCGCGGGGAACAGGGGCTTCGCACCACCGCCTTGTCCGAAAACCGCGTTTGCAAAATCATGCCCGTTCTGGTTCACCTTCGGGCAGATGTCAGGAAGGCCGCAATGCAGATCGAACCAACCCAACTTCCCGAAGTTTTCGTGCTGACCCCCCGGCGCTTTGGCGATGCACGCGGCTGGTTCACTGAAACCTGGAACGCCGCCCGCATGGCCGAGGCGGGCCTTGATCTGCCATGGGTTCAGGACAACCACTCCTTTTCCGCAGCCAAAGGCACGCTGCGCGGTTTGCACTACCAATCGCCCCCCAAGGCGCAGGACAAGCTGGTCCGCTGCACGCGCGGCGCGATCCTGGATGTGGTCGTGGATTTCCGCGCAGGCTCTCCCACCTTCGCAAAATGGGTGGCGGTCGAGCTTTCGGCCCAGAACGGCTGCCAGCTTCTGGTGCCCAAAGGCTTCCTGCACGGCTTTCTCACCCTCACCGAAGACACCGAGGTGCAGTACAAATGCACCAATTTCTACAGCCCCGACCATGACGGCGCTATCCGCTGGGACGACCCCCAGATCGGCATCGACTGGGGCACCCCTGCCCCGATCCTTTCCGACAAGGACGCCAAAGCCCCGCTCTTGGCGGATGTCCAAAGCCCCTTCCGCTGGGGGCAGGCATGAAGCTGCTGATTACCGGCGGCGCGGGCTTCATCGGCTCTGCCGTGGTGCGGCTGGCGGTCGCGCGCGGGCATGAGGTGGTGAACCTTGACGCCATGACCTATGCCGCGAATGCCGCGAACGTGGCCTCGGTCTCAAACTCGAACCTTTACAGCTTTGAGCAAGCCGACATCCGCGACCGCGCCGCCCTTGACCGCATCTTCGCGACCCATGCCCCCGACGCCGTGATGCACCTTGCCGCCGAAAGCCATGTCGACCGCTCCATCGACGGGCCCGCCGATTTCATTGAAACCAACATCACCGGCACCTTCAACATGCTGGAGGCCGCCCGCGCCCACTGGACCCGCAAGGGTAAGCCTGAAGCCTTCCGCTTCCATCATATCTCCACCGACGAAGTCTTCGGCTCGCTGGGACCAGAAGGCCAGTTCACCGAAACCACGCCTTACGACCCCCGCAGCCCCTATTCCGCCTCCAAGGCCGCCTCTGACCATCTGGTCCGCGCATGGGCTGAAACCTACGGCTTGCCCACCGTCCTGACCAACTGCTCCAACAACTACGGCCCCTATCACTTTCCCGAAAAGCTGATCCCGGTCACCATCCTGAACGCCCTTCATGGCCGCCCGATCCCGGTCTACGGCACAGGTGAAAACATCCGCGATTGGCTTTATGTCGAGGATCACGCCGACGCGCTCCTTCTCGTCCTTGAAAAGGGCACCCTCGGCCGCAGCTACAACATCGGCGGCGAGAATGAACGGCGCAACATCGACCTTGTCCGCACCATCTGCGCCCTTCTGGACGAGATGGCCCCCAAACCCACCCCCTACGCCGATCAGATCACCTTCGTCACCGACCGCCCCGGCCACGACGCCCGCTATGCCATCGACCCCAGCCGAATCCGCGCAGAGTTGGGCTGGCGGCCCTCGGTCACTGTCGAGGAAGGCCTGCGCCGCACCGTCCGCTGGTACCTTGACAACGAAGCCTGGTGGCGGCCCCTGCTGACCCGACAGGGCGTGGGTGAAAGGCTGGGCAAGCCATGAAACTCCTTGTCTTCGGCAAGACCGGTCAGGTCGCCCGCGAACTTGCCCGGATCGCCCCCGGGGCGACCTTCCTTGGCCGCGATCAGGCTGACCTGATGGACGCCGCCGCCTGCGCCTCGGCCATCGCGCAGGCCAACGCCGACGCCGTGATCAACGCCGCCGCCTGGACCGCCGTCGACAAGGCCGAGACCGAGGAACCCGCCGCCACCGTGGTCAACGGCACCGCCCCCGCCGCCATGGCCCGCGCCGCTGCGGCGAAAGGCGTGCCGTTCCTCCATATCTCCACCGACTACGTCTTCGACGGGCAGGGTGAGCAGCCCTTCACCCCCGATCACCCGACCGCCCCCTTGAACGCCTATGGCCGCTCGAAACTCGCCGGAGAAGAGGGCGTCCGCGCCGCGGGTGGCACCCACCTGATCCTGCGAACAAGCTGGGTCGTCTCGGCCCATGGCGCGAATTTCGTGAAAACCATGCTGCGGCTCGGGCGCGAGCGTGACGTTCTGAACGTCGTCGCCGACCAAATCGGCGGCCCCACCCCAGCCGCCGCCATCGCACAGGCATTGATCACTGCGGCCAAGGCATTGCGGGCGGGTAGACAAGGCGGCACCCACCATTTCTCGGGCACCCCCGACACCAGCTGGGCCGATTTCGCCCGGGCGATCATGGCCGAAGCTGGGATTGCCTGCCGGATCAACGATATTGCGACTTCGGCTTATCCCACCCCCGCCCGGCGCCCGCAGAATTCGCGCCTGGATTGTACAAGCCTCCGCGTCTATCTGGGCATTGACCGACCGGATTGGTCCGAGGGTCTGGCTGGCATGGTGCAGGAAATCCTGCATCCTGACCGGACCCTTTCGAATGGAAATGGATGAATGAAATGTCTTTAAGATTTCTGCGCCACGCGCAGGGGTCGTTCGGTCCTTTGGGCATGAATGCCGCCCATCAATTTGCGGCCGATCACGCCATGTCGCTTTACGCCAGGAACGCGGTATTCACGTTCATCCCGAAGAATGGCTGCACGTCCCTGCGCTACAGCGCCGCGCTGGACAACCAGGTGATCGACGGCCCCGACAATCTGGAATGGATCCACGAAAACAACCCAAGTTTCCGACCAACCCTTCGCGAGCTGCGGACAGCCGACTATACCTTTGTCGTTCTGCGTTGCCCGTTTCGTCGGCTTGTCAGCTGCTTCCTGCACTGGATTGTCGAAGGGCATTCGCAGGCGTCGCAATTGCAAGCGCACGCCCTTGCACATCGCATGCGCCTGACTGGCCGGATAGGAGAGTGGTTACGCAAGCATTTGAGAGGATCAGTCACAGCCAGCCCTGCCTTGCTGGGGTCCATCACTTTTGCCGATTTTGTCGCCATGCTGGAAACCCCCGGCGCGCTGCTGCTGGACGTGCATTGGCGACCGCAAGTCGATTTCCTGGTCTACCAAAGCTATGATGATGTCTTTTGCCTTGAAGACACGGACAACTTCATAGCCACGCTGCAGGCCAAGGTCGGCTTTGCGGTGCATGACACGCGCGCGATCACAAATCACGGAAACCATGAAAGGGACCGTATCCGCGACGGCTTCTTTGGTCGCACCGGCACGCGGGCCCTTCGCAAGCTGAAGACCGAAATGAAGGTCCCGGCCTACGAGCGGTTCTTCGACGCCGATCTCTACCAGCGCGTCAGTTGCCTGTACCAGGCGGACATTGAGCTTTATGCAAGACAATTCGGGCAATCTGCACTTATGCAGTTGCCATAGGTCGCAGTCTTTGAGGTTACGGTAATGGCAGCTAGCAAACGCAAAGGCATCCTCCTCGCCGGGGGCACCGGATCCCGGCTTTGGCCGATCACGCTTGGCACCTCAAAGCAGCTTTTGCCGATCTATGACAAGCCGATGGTCTATTACCCGATCTCGGTGCTGATGCTTTCGGGTATCCGCGAAATCGCGATCATCACCACGCCTGAGGATCAACCGCAGTTTCAGCGCCTTCTGGGTGACGGCAGCCAGTGGGGCGTCAGCTTCACCTGGGTCATCCAGGAAAGACCCGAGGGCCTTGCGCAGGCCTATCTTCTGACCCGTGATTTCCTGAACGGCGCCCCCTCGGCCATGGTGCTGGGCGACAACATCTTTTTTGGCCACGGCCTGCCCGAGATCCTTGCCCGCGCCAATGATCAGACCACGGGCGGTACGGTCTTCGGCTACCATGTCTCCGATCCCGAACGCTATGGCGTCGCGGCTTTTGATGCCGATGGCCGAGTGACCGCTCTGGTGGAAAAGCCCAAGGTTCCGCCCTCCAGTTTTGCCATCACCGGGCTATACTTCCTTGACGGTCGCGCGCCTGAGGTTGCGGCACGGATCAAACCTTCGCCGCGCGGCGAGCTGGAAATTGTTGATGTCCTCGAACATTACCGCGCCGAAGGTTCGCTGCAGGTTGAACGCATGGGCCGGGGCTTTGCCTGGCTCGATACCGGCACGCCCGGAAGCCTCTTGGAGGCCGGGAATTTCGTGCGCACCTTGCAGGATCGGCAAGGGATGCAGGTCGGTTCACCCGATGAAATCGCCTTCCGTCACGGTTGGATCGACCACGAAGGTCTTGGGAACCGGGCGAAGGTCTTCGCCAAGTCAAGCTATGGCGCGCATTTGGCGGCGGTATTGAAGGAATAGGCGATTTCTTCGAAGAAATCGTGACGGAGCCTTCGAAGGCTCCGGTCCGGAATTTTCGAAAATTCCGCTGCCAAACCCGTCGTCCATCACCCGCCGCCGCCCGGTGGGGGAGGGGTTGGGTGCCCTAGGATCGGCTCAAACCAGTCCTTAAGATTTCCTGAACGTCCACGCGCAAGCGGTTGAAATCATTCAAATCGGTTCAAACGTCCGCCGTGGACAGATCAAGCTGCCTGCTCAGCCGCAGGCCGCCGGATCAGCCCCTTGGCATCCATCACCAAGGGCCGCAGCTCGGCCCCGCCCGCGTCGATCCGCTCGAACAACTGCCGTCTCATCCGGGGTTCCCAGAAGTCGTTGATATGCGAGGCGAGCAGCGTCATCCCCTCGGCAGGCGGCTTCGATTCCATGAACTTCGCGATATCATTCGCCATGCGCGTGATCTTGTCAGCCGACATGGGCACCCTCCGTCAATCTGTCTGAATGGGAAAAGACCTCGAACCGGTCGGGTCTTGCAAGAGCGATAAGCGTGATTCCGGCGCGCTCCGCCAACTCCACCGCCTCCGCCGTCGGGGCCGAGACCGCGATGATCATCGGTGCCCCCAGCATCGCAACCTTCTGGACCATATCCGTCGAAACCCGGCTGGTCAGCACCACCACCCCCTGCGCCGCGATCCCCTGCCGGAGCATCCCGCCCACCAACTTGTCCAAGGCATTGTGCCGCCCGACATCCTCACGCGCCAACACGATCCGCCCGTTCCAGAACGCCGCACAATGGGCCGCGCGGGTCGCGTCATGCAGCCTCTGCTCGCCCGGCAGGGCCGCGACAGCCGCCATCACCTGCGCGGGCGTCATCCGGAAACTGGAGGGCGCAACCACCGGCACCTCCCGCAGCGCCTGATCAATCGAATCGAGCCCGCAAAGCCCGCAACCCACCGGCCCGGACATCACCCGCCGCCGCGCCGAAAGCCGCGCCTCGGCCTCCGGTTTCAACCAGATCTGCAAATCGCAGCCCTTGGGCAGGGCTTCCACCTCGACCGACAGCACCTCGTCCGGCTGGGCGATCCCCTCGGTCAGGGCAAAGCCATAGCCAAAGTCCTCAAGGTCCGCAGGCGTCGCCATCATCACGGCTTGCGTGGTTCCATTGAACGAAAGCGCGACGGCCATTTCCTCGGGCAGAATCCGATCCCCCGGAGAAACCGAGGAACCGAAAGCCAACCGGGGAGTGGCCCGCGCGCCCTTCATTCGGCCGCCAGAATCCGGCGCGACATCGCGGCTTGCGCGTTGTATTCTTCCTGCCACTCCGACGGGCCGTTCGACGGTGAAATCTGCACCGCTGTCACCTTGTATTCCGGGCAGTTCGTCGCCCAGTCACTGAAGTCGGTGGTGATCACGTTGGCCTGCGTGTCCGGGTGGTGGAAGGTCGTATAGACCACGCCTGCCGCAACCCGGTCGGTGATCGTCGCCCGCAGCGTCGTGTCGCCGGAGCGTGAGGCCAGCCGCACCCAATCGCCATCCTTGATCCCGCGATTTTCGGCATCATGCGGGTTGATCTCCAGCACGTCTTCGGAATGCCAGACCACGTTCGCCGTCCGCCGGGTCTGGGCCCCCACGTTATACTGCGACAGGATCCGTCCCGTCGTCAGCAGCAGCGGGAAGCGCGGGCCGGTCTTTTCGTCCGTGGCCACATATTCGGTGCGGATGAACTTGCCCTTGCCGCGCACGAAGCCGTCGATATGCATCAAGGGCGTGCCTTCCGGGGCCTTCTCGTTGCAGGGCCACTGCACCGAGCCCATCGTCTCGATCTTCTCATAGCTGACTCCCGCAAAGCTTGGCGTCGTCATGGCGATTTCTTCCATGATCTGCGAGGGATGCGTGTAATTCCAGTTCGCCCCCATTGCTTGGGCAAACATCTGGGTCACTTCCCAGTCGGCAAGCCCCTGCTTCGGCGCCATCACTTTGCGGACCATGTTGATCCGGCGTTCGGCGTTGGTGAAGGTGCCGTCCTTTTCCAGAAAGCTGGAGCCGGGGAAGAACACATGCGCGTAGTTCGCCGTCTCGTTCAGGAACAGGTCATGGACGATCACGCATTCCATCGCCGCCAGACCTGCCGCGACATGCTTGGTGTCGGGGTCGGATTGCAGGATGTCCTCACCCTGGCAGTACAGGCCCTTGAACGTGCCCTCGACGGCGGCATCCAGCATGTTCGGGATGCGCAGGCCGGGTTCCGGGTCGATCTTCACGCCCCAGAGGTTTTCATAGATCGCCCGCACTTCCGGGCTCTTCACATGACGGTAGCCCGGCAGTTCATGCGGGAACGAGCCCATATCGCACGAACCCTGCACGTTGTTCTGGCCGCGCAGCGGGTTCACGCCCACACCGCGCCGGCCGATATTGCCGGTCAGCATGGCAAGATTCGCGATGCCGATCACGGTCGTGGACCCTTGGGAGTGTTCCGTCACGCCCAGCCCGTAATAAATCGCCCCATTGCCGCCGGTGGCATAAAGCCGGGCCGCCTTGCGGATTTCTTCAGCCGGGACGCCGGTGACCATCTGAACCGCCTCGGGTGAGTGGTTCGGGGCCGAAATGAACTCGGCATAGTCCTGGAATTCGTCCCAGTCGCAACGTTCCCGAATGAACGTTTCATTATACAGCTTCTCGGTCACGATCACATGCGCGATGGCCGAAACGACCGCGACGTTGGTGCCCGGGGTCAGCGCCAGGTGATGCGACGCCTTGTAATGCGGGCCCTCCACCGTTTCCGTCCGGCGCGGGTCGACGACAATCAGCTTCGCGCCCTTGCGCAGCCGCTTCTTCATCCGGCTGGCAAAGACCGGGTGTCCGGCATGCGGGTTGGCGCCGATCACCATGATGACATCGGCTTCCTCGACGGAATCAAAGTCCTGAGTGCCCGCAGAGGTGCCAAAGGTCTGGCCAAGGCCATAACCGGTGGGCGAATGGCAAACCCGCGCGCAGGTATCCGTATTGTTGTTCATGAACACGCCACGGGTCAGCTTCTGAACCAGATAGGCCTCTTCGTTGGTGCAGCGCGAGGAGGTGATCACCCCCACCGATTGACGGCCATACTTCTGTTGCAGGCCCTTCATCCGGTTGGCCGCGAATTCCATTGCCTCGGCCCAGGAAACCTCTTTCCACGGGTCGGCGATGTTGTCGCGGATCATCGGTTTCAGGATGCGGTCCTGATGGCTGGCATAGCCATAGGCGAAGCGACCCTTGACGCAGGAATGGCCCCGGTTGGCCTTGCCATGCTTGTAGGGCGTCATCCGCACCAGCTCATCGCCGCGCATTTCGGCCTTGAACTGGCAGCCAACGCCGCAATAGGCGCAAGTGGTGATCACGGCGTGCGAAGGCGTGCCGATGTTGATGATCGACTTTTCCTGCAGCGTCGCGGTCGGGCAAGCCTGCACGCAGGCACCGCAGCTGACGCAATCGCTGGCCAGCGCGTTGTCGGTCTTGGCCCCGAACGAAACCCGGCTGTCAAAACCCCGGCCCTCGATGGTCAGCGCGAAGGTGCCCTGCACTTCCTCGCAGGCCCTAACACACCGAGAACAAACGATACATTTCTGCGGGTCATAGCTGAAATAGGGGTTGCTGTCGTCGCGCGGGATATACAGCGGGTTCGCTTCGCCGCTGGTGTTCTTGACCTTGAAATGGGTATCGACAGCGTCATAACGCACGTCGCGCAGACCCACGGCCCCGGCCATATCCTGCAATTCGCAGTCGCCATTCGCGCTGCAGGTCAGGCAGTCCAGCGGGTGGTCCGAGATGTACAATTCCATCACCCCACGGCGAAGCTGCTTCAGCTTGGCATTCTGGGTGTGGACCTTCAGGCCCGGGGCAACCGGAGTGGTGCAAGAGGCCGGGGTGCCGTTGCGGCCTTCGATCTCCACCAGACACAACCGGCACGACCCGAAGGCCTCGACGCTGTCGGTCGCGCAAAGCTTCGGCACCTGAATGCCCGCCTCGGCCGCCGCACGCATGATGCTGGTGCCTTCCGGAACTGTCACGTCAAAGCCGTCGATGGTCAATGTGACCATTTGTTTGCTTTTGGCAGCAGGCGTCCCGAAATCGCGGTCGGGGATGATGAAGTCTTTCATCTCAGGCACCTTTCTTTTTGGCAAGCTGATGGCCGACGATGGCATTGGCGTGGCCGTGGCCCGTGGCGTGAGTTTCCTTCAGGAAGGCAACGATCTGCATATGCGGCAGGTCAAGCTTGTCTTTGATCTGGTCGAACCAATGGCCGATCGGCTGGCCATAGGTCTTTTCGATTGACGGAAAGTAAGAGGCGGGCCCCTTCACCGATCCGGTCATTCGGCGGCCTCCTTCGAGCGGGCGAAGTCATCCGGGAAATGGGTGATGGCGGACATCACCGGATAAGGCGTGAACCCGCCAAGCGCGCACAGCGAGCCCAGTTTCATCGTGTTGCAAAGATCGGTCAGGATCGGCATGGCGCTGGCATCGCCCCGCGCCAAACGGTCCAGCGTTTCCACGCCACGGGTCGAGCCGATCCGGCACGGCGTACACTTGCCACAGCTTTCAATGGCGCAGAATTCCATCGCAAAGCGGGCCATGGCCAGCATGTCGGTGCTGTCATCGAACAGTGTAAGGCCCGCATGGCCGATCAGCCCGTCCTTGGCCGCGAATTCCTCATAACCGAAGGGCGTGTCAAACAAAGCGCGCGGGAAATAGGCGCCCAGCGGACCGCCAACCTGCACCGCCTTGACCGGGCGCCCGGTGAAACAGCCACCTGCGATCTTGTCGACGATCTCGCCCAGCGTCAAACCGAACGCGCATTCGTAAAGCCCGCCGAACTTGACGTTTCCTGCGATCTGCAGCGGGATCGTACCGCGCGAACGGCCAAGCCCGAAGTCTTTGTAGTGTGCTGCCCCCTTGGCCATGATCACCGGCACGGAAGCCAGCGAAATCACATTGTTAACAACCGTCGGCCGCCCCATGAACCCCTGCAGCGCAGGCAGTGGCGGCTTGGCACGAACCACACCGCGCTTACCTTCCAGCGAGTTCAGCAGGGCGGTTTCTTCGCCGCAGACATAGGCCCCGGCACCGACCCGGATCTCCATGTCAAACTGCGGCCCAAGCACCCCGGCTTCGCGCGCCACAAGCACGGCGTCGTTCATCACCCGGATCGCAACCGGGTATTCCGAACGGATGTACACATATCCCTTGGTCGCCCCGCAGGCCAACCCGGCAATCGCCATGCCTTCGATCAGGGTAAAGGGGTCGCCTTCCATCAGCATCCGGTCGGCGAATGTGGCGCTATCGCCCTCATCCGCGTTGCAGACGATATACTTCTGTTCGCCCGCCGCCTCAGACACCGTTTTCCACTTGATCCCGGTCGGGAAGCCCGCGCCACCGCGACCGCGCAGACCGCTGTCGGTCACCTCGGCCACGATCTGCGCCTTGGTCATCGCCTTGGCCCGGTCCAGCCCGACCAAGCCACCATGCGCGCGGTATTCCTCCAGCGACAGGGGATCGATCACCCCGACGCGGGCAAAGGTCAGACGGGTCTGCCCCTTCATCCAGTCCAGTTCTTCAACCGGACCCAGCGCCTTTGGATGCGCGGCAAGGTCACCGAACAACCCGGACACATCCGCCAGCGTCATCGGCCCAAAGCCATGCCGGACACCGCCAACCTCAATCTCGGCCAGCGGTTCCAGCCAGGCCATGCCACGGCTACCGTTGCGGGTCAGCTGCAACTGAACCCCACGCGCCTTGGCCTCGACCACAATAGCCGCCGCAACTTCCTCACCGCCCATCGCTTGGGCGAAACTGTCCAGGGGCAGCCAGATCCTCATTTCACCACCTCGTCGATCAGCTTTTCGACCGACTTCGGCGTCAGCATGCCCACCAGCTTGCCGTCGATCATCGCGGCCGGACCGCAGGCGCAGAGGCCAAGGCAGAACACCGGCTCCAGCGTGACCGCGCCATCGGGGGTCGTCTCGTGCCAATCAATGCCCAGCTTCTGCTTGGCCCGATCCGCGACCGAATTGCCGAAGGCGGCCTGACAGGCCTCGGCCCGGCAAATCTTGATCACATGCCGCCCGGCAGGCTTGTCGCGGAAGTCGTGGTAGAAGCTGATCACCCCATGCACTTCGGCCTTGGAAATCGTCAGCGCCGCCGCGATTTGAGGGATCGCGCTGTCGGGCACATAGCCGAACGCGTGCTGAATGGCATGGAGGATCGGGAGCAGTGGCCCCTCAAGCCCAAGGTGGGCATCAAGGATCTCGGCAATCCGGTCAGTTTGGGCGTCAGAATCAAGCATGCGGGCAACCTCTGGCTGGCATGCCTTGGTATACGCCGTTTGATAGCCTGTTCAATATCGATATACCGTCAAACGATAGATGTAAGCTATCAAAACAGCCGAACCGCCTCATCCACCAGGGCTTGCAAGACCGGCGTCTGCGGATCGCGGCGGGCGGCGATCAGGCCGACGGTATGTTCCGCCTCGGGTTCGACAATCGGGATCGACAACAGCCGCCCGTCCATCACGAACATATCGGCCAGCCGTTTCGGTACGACCGACGCCCAACGCCCGGTCAGCACATGGGCGACCAGCGCGACGGTCGAGTTCGACTCGATCATCGGCGTCGCCGCCACCCCCGCCTCGCCCAAGTGCTGGTTCACGATCCGCCGGTTCTGCATGTCCGAGGTCAGAAGGCACAAAGGCATCGTCGCCAATTCCCCCCAACTGACCTGCCGCCGCCCGGCCAGTTCTGACCCCGGCGCGATCAGCAACCGGTAGAATTCGGTGTAAAGCGGGACCTGCGACACTCGGCCCAGGGGTTCGTTGTCCAGATAGGTGATCCCGGCCTCAAGATCCAAAGCTTCGATCCCGGTCAGGATTTCAACACTCGTGCGCGACAGGATCGAGACGCGGACATTGGGATGCTTTTGGGTAAAGGGGCCGGTCAGGTCGGCCACCATCGGCAAGGCCGTCGGAATGACCCCAAGCCGCAGGTTTCCCGACAACCCGGTTCGGACGACCCGCATTTCATCCTTCAAGGCGCGCACATCGCCGACAATGCCGAGCGCGCGGTCAAGGACCCGCTGACCTTCGGGCGTCAGGCCCTGAAACCGGCTGCCGCGAAACACCAACTGGACGCCAAGCTGGTCCTCAAGCTGCCGGATGGCTGACGACAGCGACGGCTGGGTCACCCCGCACACCTCCGCCGCGCGGCCGAAATGCCGTTCCTTGGCCAAGGCGATGAACATTTCCAGCTTGTCGATCATTCGCAAACCCTGCCGCGCCCTGCCGCCACCCGCAAGCCCTACCCTTGCCCGCAAGGCCCCAAAGCCTTACCTCTCTCCCATGCGCCGTTTCATCCCCTTCCTGCCAAAGCCCGCCTATGTCCCGGTGATCCGGCTTTCCGGCGTCATTGACGCGGGCAGCCGAGGGCTGAATGACGAAACCCTCGCCCCGCTGATCGACAAGGCCTTCAGGATGAAGCCTGCGGCGGTGGCTTTGCTGATCAACTCCCCCGGCGGGTCGGCGGTTCAGTCGTCGCTGATCGCGGCGCGCATTCGGCGGCTGGCCGAGGAGAAGAAAGTCCCGGTCCATGCCTTTGTCGAGGATGTCGCGGCCTCCGGCGGCTATTGGCTGGCGACGGCGGCGGATGACATCTGGGTGGATGCAAGTTCGATCGTGGGCTCCATCGGGGTGATCTTTGCCAGCTTCGGCTTCCCCGAGCTGATGGCCCGCCAAGGGGTTGAACGGCGGGTGGTGACGGCGGGCAAGTCGAAAAGCTTCGCCGACCCCTTCCTGCCGCAGAAGCCCGAGGATGTTGATCGGCTGAAGGCGCTGCAAACCCCGATCCATCAGGCCTTCATCGCGCAGGTCAAGGCAAGCCGGGGCAAACGGCTGGACGAAACCGCCGACCTCTTCAACGCCGATATCTGGGTGGGCGAACAGGCGATCGCTTTGGGCCTCGCCGATGGCATCGCCCATATGGTGCCCAAGCTGAAAGCGCTTTACGGTGCCAAGGTCAGGCTTCTGCCGCTGGGCCGCAAGCGCAGCCTCTTGCAGCGCTTTGGCCTTTCGCTGGTCGATGAGACCCTGGGTGCAATCGAGGACCGCGCGATCTGGGCGCGGTATGGGCTTTAGATGCCGGTCAAGATAATTATCATTTTCCTATGCTTCATGGTGCTGATCGCCCTGATCGGCCGGGCGTTCTTCCCCTCCGCCCTGCCGCGTATCATGCAGCCGCCAAAGCCCGGCGCGAAATGCAAACGCTGCGGCCGCCCGCAGATCGGCAGCAAACCCTGCGACTGCAAAGGCAAGCGCGCGTGACGGCGCTGGTCACCGGCGCCGGCAAACGCCTTGGCCGCGAGATGGCTCTGTACCTTGCCAAGCGGGGGCATGACGTCGCGATCCACTACGCCAGCTCCCAAGACGAAGCCGAAACCGCCGCCGCCGAAATCCGCGCCCTGGGCCGACGCGCCCAGACCTTCCACGCCGACCTGCTTGATGAGGCGCAGGTTCAGGCCCTGATCCCCGCCGCCACCGCCGCGCTTGGTCCGCTGACCGTCCTGGTCAACAACGCCTCGATCTTCGAATACGATCGGATCGACACCGCTACCCGCCAAAGCTGGGACCGCCACATCGAATCGAACCTTCGCGCGCCCTACGTCCTGACCCAAGCCTTCGCCCGCCAGTGCCCCCCCGCCACGACCGACGAGGCCGGAGAGCCCCTCGCCCAAGGCCTGATCGTCAACATGATCGACCAGCGCATCCAGAAGCTGACGCCCGAGTTTTCGACCTATACCATCGCCAAGATGGGCCTTTGGGCGCTGACCCAGACCGCAGCCCAAGGCCTTGCCCCCCATATCCGCGTCAATGCCATCGGTCCCGGGCCGACCCTGATCGGCACCCGCCAAAGCCCCGAACACTTCCGCCGCCAGCGTGCCGCGACCGTGCTTGGCCGGGGTGCGAACCCCCAAGACATCACCGCCGCCTTGGGTTTTTTCCTCGACAGTCCGGGGGTTACGGGCCAGTTCATCGCGGTCGACGGCGGCCAGCGGCTGGCCTGGAAAACGCCAGATATCCTTGGCACTGAATAGGGTTCGGGCGTTACTGCACCTGTAGTTGTCCACTTTCTCTGGTCGGCCGCTGTGTCTGTCACACCTCCGTCACAATTCACCATAGAAATCAGGGATTTGCGATGTGGATGAAATTCTTTCATTATATATCAATGGGTTAGATATATGCCTAAAAAATAGGCATCTTTACGAAACCGTCAGAAAACAAGGGAAATTACACACTCCCGAAATCTTCTCCGCAGAGTTATCCCCAGAAACCGTGGACAGGATTCCTCTTGCCAGACCCCCCGCTTCCGTGCTGCCCCTAAGATAGAATCGACAGACCGAAGGCCATGACCGAAAAACCCCGCACCGGACATGAGGTGATCCAGGATTACCTTCGCACGCTCGACGGCTCGCCCGGCGTCTACCGGATGCTGAATGCGACCTCCGAAGTGCTTTATGTGGGCAAAGCGCGGAACCTGAAGGCGCGCGTGTCGAACTACGCCCGCCCATCGGGCCATTCCGGCCGCATCGCCCGGATGATCCATGAGACCGCCTCGATGATGTTCCTGACCACGCGCACGGAACTTGAGGCGCTGCTGCTTGAACAGAACCTGATCAAGCAGCTGAAGCCGCGCTACAACGTGCTGCTGCGCGACGATAAAAGCTTCCCCAACATCCTTATTTCCGCCGAACACCCGTTCCCGCAGATCAAGAAGCACCGCGGCAAGAAGTCCGAAAAGGGTGCCTATTTCGGCCCCTTCGCATCGGCAGGCGCTGTCAACCGCACCCTGAACCAACTGCAGAAGGTGTTCCTCCTCCGCAACTGCTCGGACAGCATGTTTGAGTCCCGCACCCGCCCCTGCCTGCAATACCAGATCAAACGCTGCTCGGCCCCTTGCGTCGAAAAGATCAGCCAGCAGGGCTATGCGACCCTCGTCGCCGACGCCACGCGCTTTCTGGAAGGCAAGACCACCTCGGTTCAGGCCGATCTGGCGAGGGCCATGGCCCAAGCCTCCGAGGCGATGGAATTCGAGCGCGCCGCCGCCCTGCGCGACCGGATCAAAGCGCTGACCCAGGTCCAGCAAACCCAAGGCATCAACCCAGCAAACGTGGCCGAGGCGGATGTGGTCGCGCTGCACCTAGACCACGGCCAAGCCTGCGTTCAGGTCTTTTTCATCCGCGCCAACCAGTCCTGGGGCAACCGCGACTTCTACCCCAAGACCGGCGCAGGCGCGGAAGAGCCCGAAATCATGGAGGCCTTCCTCACCCAGTTCTACGACGACAAGGACCCGCCCCGGCTGATCCTGCTTTCGCATCCCGTCGAAAACCCCGACCTCGTGGCCGAAGCCTTGGCCATCCGCGCCGGTCGCAAGGTGGAACTCGCCATTCCCCAGCGCGGCGAAAAGGCCGAACTGCTGGAAAACGCTGCAAGGAACGCCCGCGAAAGCCTCGCCCGACGGATGGCGGAATCGACCACGCAGAACAAACTGCTGACCGGCCTCGCCGAAGCCTTCGACCTTGACGCCTCACCGCAAAGGATCGAGGTCTACGACAACTCGCATATTCAAGGCACCAATGCCGTGGGTGGCATGATCGTGGCCGGGGCGGAAGGCTTCCTGAAATCGCAATACCGCAAGTACAACATCAAGTCCGAGGCCGGAGCGAATTCCGACGACTTCGGCATGATGAAGGAAGTCCTGACCCGCCGGTTTGAACGCCTGCTGAAGGAAGACCCCGAGCGGAAGTCGGACATGTGGCCCGACCTTCTGCTGATCGACGGCGGAGCGGGGCAAGTGTCGGCTGTGGCCGGGATCATGTCCGAACTCGGTGTGGATGACATCGCCATGATCGGCGTCGCCAAAGGCATCGACCGCGATGCGGGCAAGGAGGAATTCCACCGCCCCGGCACCCGTCCCTTCGCTCTGCAACGCAACGACCCCGTCCTCTACTTCATCCAGCGCCTGCGGGATGAGGCCCACCGCTGGGCCATCGGCGCCCATCGGGCAAAGCGGGCCAAGGCTGTCAGCCTGACCCCCCTCGACGACATCCCCGGCATCGGTGCCACAAGGAAACGCGCCCTCCTGCAACACTTCGGCAGCGCCAAGGCCGTGGCCCGCGCCGGACTGGCAGACCTCCAAGCCGTAAGCGGAATTTCCGATGCCACGGCCAAAACCATCGCCGATTTCTTCTCGGCCAAAGCCTGACTCCTCGGCTTTCTCTTCTCCAAATATCCCCGCGCGGCGCGCCCTTGACCCGAGCCGGTTGGCCGACAGGCCAGAGGCGAGACAAAAGCCCCTCGCGCCGCAGGCGCTCACTTTCAAACCCTGCCAACCCCGATTCGCGCCACTGGGTTAACGCATTCCTGCGTCGTGCGTCGTGGAAGACGGACGGAAGACAAATGGAAGACAAAAAAAGACGGCCCAGAACGTCCCAACCGCTCGATCTAACGCCGCGAACGCATCTTCGGCACACCGCTCCTCCCGTCCCTCCAGTCGCTCCTTGCACTTGCAGCGAAGCGCGTCCGCAATGGCGCAATGAGTGGCCCCTTTGCAATGAATCCCCTTCCCCCGCCTTCCCCCATCGTCTACCAATTCCCTCATGAAATGGACGATCCCCAACACCCTGACCTTCCTCCGCCTCCTCGCCGCCCCCGGGGTCGCGATCATGTTCCTGTACTTCCATCGCCCCTGGGCTGACTGGTTCGCCCTGACCCTATTCGTCGGTGCGGCCGTGACGGACTGGTTCGACGGCTACCTCGCCCGGCTCTGGAAGCAGGAATCTAAATTCGGAGCCATGCTGGACCCGATCGCCGACAAGGCCATGGTCCTGATCGCGCTGATGGTCATCACTGGCTACAACGGGATGAATCCTTGGCTGATCCTGCCTGCGACGGTGATCGTGTTCCGCGAAGTTTTCGTGGGGGGGCTCAGGGAGTATCTTGGGGCGAAGACCGGGCTTTTGAAGGTCACCAAGCTGGCCAAGTGGAAGACCACTCTGCAGATGCTGGCAATCGCGACCCTGTTTCTGGGCACCGGGTTGGAATATCTCAACGGCGTGGCCATGCAGGGGATGACACCTGAACAATATGCCGACGCGGTATCTGCCGGACTTGCCGATCCGATCCGGGCCTGCGGCAAGGGGGACTGCGCCTCGTATGCGAACCTTGCCGGGATCTGGCTTTTGTGGCTTGCAGCCCTGCTTACGGCGGTCACCGGCTGGGAGTATTTCGCCAAGTCACTGCCCTACCTTCGGGACGACCAATGATCGAGGTCCTCTATTTTGCCTGGGTCCGGGAACGGATCGGGCTGCCGCGTGAAAAGCTGGAAACCGGGGCCACCACGGTTGCCGATCTGGTCGATGAACTCCGCGCCCGGGAGCCCCGCTATGCCGCCGCTTTCGCCGATATCTCGGCCCTGAAAGTGGCCTTGGATCAGGAGCTCTCGTCCTTCGATGCCCCCCTTGCCGGGGTCCGCGAGGTTGCGTTCTTTCCGCCGATGACGGGAGGCTGAGATGCGGGTCGCGGTCCAGTCCGCGCCCTTTGATGTCGGGGCTGAGGTTACGGCGTTCACGTCCGGGGTCCGGGGGGCCGGGGCGGTGGTCAGCTTTGCCGGGCTGGTCCGGGATGAGGGCGGCGACCTGTCCGGGATGGAGATCGAGCATTACCCCGGCATGACCGAAAAGGCGATCCTCGGGATCGTCGGGCAGGCGGTGGACCGGTGGTCGCTGAAGGATGCCTTGGTGATCCACCGGCATGGGGCCTTGAAGCCGGGGGAGGCGATCATGATGGTCGCCACGGCGGCCCTGCATCGGATGGATGCTTTCGCGGCGGCGGAGTTTCTGATGGACTATCTGAAGTCCAGGGCACCGTTCTGGAAGCGGGAAATCCGGGCCGGGGGAGATGCGTGGGTCGCGGCAAAGGAAGCCGACGAGGATGCGCTGAAGCGGTGGGAGTGACCACGCAGGGCCGGTTTGCCCTGTCCTTTGATTTCAAGCACTTGGCCGTGCGCATTTACCGGGCGTTTACCCTCTAGCCAGCGGCGCAAGTGAGTATTTGCGCCAAGAGGAAGCACAGTTTTAGTCGAATTGTCTGGGTCTGGCGGGCCTTCCTTGGCCGGGTCAGCGCCCGAAGCGGGACTGCCAACTGTGTTGCAGGTCACCCGGCTCTGATCGCGCCAGATAGACCGCCCTTGCGATGGCGCGGGCAAGGCAGGTGGCGGCGGCGTGGCCGATCAGGAACGTGTCGGTCAGGGGGTCGGCCATGGGCTTTTCCCCGGTGGCGACGCTGAACACAAGGTCGCCGTCCAGCGGTGTATGCGATGGCGCCAAAGCCCGGGCCATGCCGTCATGCGCGGCCACGGCCATGCGATGGGCCTGCGTTTTGGTCAAGGTGGCGTCGGTGGCGACGATGGCGATGGTGGTGGCTTCGCCCATCCGCTTGCGGGGCAAGGGGGCGTCATGCGGGGTGCGCGGGGCGGGGCCGAGGCCGCCGAACTCGGAGCCTTCCTCCCATGGGGCGGCCCAGAAATGGGGGGCGTCACCCACGGTCGCCTGACCCAGCGCGTTGACCACGACCAATGCGCTTACAATGATGCCCGAGGGGAGGATGCAGGAGGCGGAACCTAGCCCGCCTTTCAGACTGCCGGTGAGGGCACCGAAACCAGCGCCGACGGTTCCCAAGAGGAAATCGGTACTCGCGGTTTCAAGGGCCGCGCGGCCAAGAGCGGGATAAGGGCTGTCAGTCCAATCCTTCTGGCCGCCGTTCAGCAGGTCAAAGACAATGGCCCCCGGCACGATGGGCACGCGGGCGGGGCCGACGGCGTAGCCGCGACCCATGGCGCGCAGGCCCGCCATGACACCGGTGCCGGCATCAAGGCCGAAGGCCGAACCGCCCGAAAGGAAGATCGCGTCCACCTCTTGCACCAGCGTGTCGGGAGCGAGGAGATCGGTTTCCCGTGTCCCCGGCGCGCCGCCCATCACATGAACCGAAGCCACAAAGGGCCGGTCGGCGGTCAGCACGGTGACGCCTGAGCGCAGGCGCGCGTCATCGGCATTGCCCACCCGAAGGCCAGCGACATCGGTGATCAAGTTTCTTGGTCCGGGGCGCATGGCGATCCTTGCGGGGGGTGGGCTTGCGGGGCTGGACTGGGCATGGCACGAAGCTCAGCCTAAGCCAGAGGAGTAGGCGATGCAAAAGGTTGCGATGATCACGGCGGGCGGTTCGGGCATGGGCGCAGGCGTTGCCCGGAAACTGGCGGCCGATGGCTATGCGGTGGGGATCCTGTCCTCCTCGGGCAAGGGGCAGGCGCTGGCCGAGGCACTGGGCGGCATCGGGGTGACCGGGTCAAACCAGTCGAACGAGGATGTGCAGCGGCTGGTCGATGCGATCATGGCCAAATGGGGCCGGATCGACGTCTTGGTGAACAGCGCCGGCCACGGGCCGCGCGCGCCCTTGGTCGAGATCACCGATGAAGGTTGGCATCAGGGGATCGACATCTATTTCCTGTCCGCCGTGCGCCCGATCCGCGCCGTCACGCCGATCATGGAGGCGCAGGGCAAGGGCGCGATCCTGAACATCACCACCTTCGCGACGTTTGAACCCGACCCGGCCTTCCCGACCAGCGGTGTGGCGCGGGCGGGGTTGGCGGCCTTCGTCAAGCTTTACGCTGACCAGTATGCGGCCAAGGGGATCCGGATCAACAACCTCCTCCCCGGCTTTATCGACAGCCTGCCGGAGAAAGACGTGTTCAAGGCGCGCATCCCGATGGGGCGCTATGGCCGGGTCGAGGAAATTGCCGCGACGGCGGCGTTTCTGGTGTCAGAGGGCGCGGGCTATATCACCGGGCAGAACATCCGGGTTGATGGCGGGGTTACGCGGTCGGTCTGAGGGCCGATTTCTTTGAAGAAATCGAACCGGAGCCTTTGAAGGCTCCGGCCCGGAGTTTTCAAAAACTCCGTTTGACCAAACCTAGAAGTCGAAAAGCTCTCCCAGGAAGCTTTCGCGCTTTTTCTTCTTGGTGCCGTGGCGATAGTCGTCGTCGTCGTCGTCCTTGTAGCGGGGACGATCGTCGTCACGGTACTGGGTGCGCGGCTCGGGTCGGTAGGCGGGGGCAGCTGCCTGCGGGGCGGGCGGCGGGGTCACCGCGGCGGGGGCGGGTGCCGCAGTGGCTGCACGCTCAATGATCTTGTCCAGCTCTCCCCGGTCCAGCCAGACGCCCCGGCATTTCGGGCAATAGTCGATCTCGACCCCTCCACGATCAGCCATCACCAAAGTCTCGTTGTCTACCGGGCAGCGCATGCAGTCCTCCTTGCCATGTTTCTTGTCGTTACATGGGGTCGAAGCGGCGAGGCACAAGGGTCACAAAACGACTTGCGCAATTTGTCGCAAGGGCGCAAAAAAGCCGTGAGCCGTGGCGATGGCGTCGCCACAGGGGTTTTCACCCCGACGCTTGCGGGCCGTTTTCCGCTTCCGTCCTGTACGCCGGGACCTTTCGGGGTCCTTGGTCTTCAGCCAGGCCCCCATGCAATGAGGTCTGGAAATGTCCCTGAACCGTCCGGAAATGTACCGCTTTCACAATGGCGGCAAGAAAGACACGCTGCCCTTTGCCGATCAGGAATACCATGATCGCCTGAAGGGTCTGCGCGAGATCATGGTCGCGCATGAGGTGGACGCGGTTGTCCTGACCTCGATGCACAACGTCGCCTATTATTCGGGGTTTCTCTATTGCTCGTTCGGGCGGCCCTATGCCTGTGTGGTGACCAAGACCGAATGCGTGACGATCTCGGCCGGGATCGACGCGGGTCAGCCCTGGCGGCGGTCGATTGATGACAACATCACCTATACCGACTGGCAGCGCGACAACATGTGGCGGGCGGTGGCTTCGGTGACCGGCGTGGGCAAGGTCATCGGCTGCGAGGCGGACCATCTGACGATGGAACGGTCGGAGAAGCTGAACACGTTCCTGAAACCGAAGCGCGGTGTCGATATTGCCCCGGCGACGATGCAGCAGCGGATGCGGAAATCCCCGGCGGAACTGGTGATGATCAAGCATGGCTCGAACGTGGCTGACGTCGGCGGCTATGCGATCCGCGAGGCGATCAAGGTTGGCGCGACCGAGCTTGAGGTGTCGATTGCGGGCCGTGACGCGATGGAGCGCGAGATTGCCAAGCGTTTCCCGGATGCGGAATACCGCGACACCTGGGTCTGGTTCCAATCGGGGATCAACACCGATGGCGCGCATAACCCGGTGACGAACCGGAAGCTGCAGCAGGGCGATATCCTCAGCCTCAACTGCTTTCCGATGATCAGCGGTTACTATACGGCGCTGGAGCGGACGCTTTTCGTGGGCGAGGTGGACGATGCCAGCATGCGGGTCTGGCAGACCAACATCGACAGCCATGAATTCGGGATGAAACTACTGCGCCCCGGTGCGACCTGTGCCGAGATCACGATGAAGATCAACGAATTCCTGGCCGAACGGCAGATGCTGCAATACCGGACCTTCGGCTATGGCCACAGCTTCGGGATCCTGTCGCACTACTATGGCCGCGAGGCGGCGCTGGAGTTGCGTGAGGATATCGATACGGTGCTGGAGCCGGGCATGGTGATCTCGATGGAACCGATGCTGACGATCCCCGAAGGGATGCCGGGGGCGGGCGGGTATCGTGAGCATGACATCTTCATCGTGACGGAAGACGAGCCCGAAGATATCACGCATTACCCCTATGGGCCTGCGTTCAACGTGGTTGGCTAAGAAATGCGGGCCAGGGGTGAAGCTCCCGGCCCGAATCCTGCCTTGGGCTTGCTTGCTGACATCTTTCTCTGAAATCGCTGGTCCGGGGCTGCGGTTGGGGATTCCGGCTGGAATCTTGCAACAAGCCAGCATTGGCAGCGAAGATTCGGATATTCCTGCAATTTAGTGCTTGACGGGCCGGTCAGCGCGTGGCCGAAGCTTGGCCCAACTGCCACCAACCCCGAGTATGCAATTGTCTGCTACATTTGCCCGGATCCTTGCGATCCTTGCCCTTCCGCTGCTTTCCGCCTGTGTAACGACGCCTCAGCAATCCGCGCCTGTTGCGGGCTATGAAGGCATGCAGGACGGAGAGTTCTTCATTCAGCCGGTTCCACCGCTGCATGTGCATGGCGACAATCGGCGCGCCGAAGTTGACTATGCCGGAGACGAGAAACCGGGGACGATCGTCGTCGATACCTACGTGCGCAAGCTCTACCTCGTGCTCGAAGGCGGGCGGGCGATCCGCTATCCGATCGCCGTTGGCCGCGAAGGCACCTCGTTCCGGGGCAATGGCGTGATCGGGCGCAAGGAAGAATGGCCCCATTGGCAGCCCACCGCCAACATGATCCGCACCCGGCCCGACCTTTATGCCGACTATGCCGCTGGTCTGCCGGGCGGGCTGATCAACCCCTTGGGCGCACGCGCGATGTATCTTTACCGCAACGGCAAGGATTCGATGTTCCGTATCCACGGCACACGCGAAACCGCCTCGATCGGGCACACGTCAAGCGCGGGCTGCATCCGGCTGTTCAATCAGGACGTCATCGACCTTTACAGCCGCGTGAACACCGGGGCGCGGGTGAAGGTCCGTACCGAGGCCGAGAGCCTCAAGGCGGAAGGCCCGCGCATTATCGATGCCTGGGAGCATGTGGTTCCGGACACGCCGGAAAACCGGGCCAAGATGGAAAAGGATCTGGAAACCATCGCGGCCTACGAAGAGAAAAAGCGCCTTGCTGCCGAGAAGGCCGACAAGAAGCGGCTGGCTGCCTGCGAAAAGCAGGGCATTGCGGCCAAGGATTGCCCTTTACCGGAAGCCGAAGCTGCTGCGGTGACAGCGGGAACCTCGGACGCCGCTACGTCCGGATGACGTAGTCCTTGAGCGTGGTCTCGACCGCCTCCCAGATGCCCGCAAAACCGGGCCGGATCAGATAGCTGTCACCTGCCCGCAGGTGGGTGACAGACCCATCCTCGCCTTTCAGGATCGAATGGCCGGAATGGATGTGAACATATTCCCATTCCGCGTAAGACACCCGCCAAGCGCCGGGCGTGGTCTGCCAAAGGCCGGAATAAAGCCCGTCCCGCTCTTCCAGGTTCCAAGTCGTGTGGACGGGGTCGCCCTGCACCACCTTGGCGGGGTCGGGGCGGCTGATTTCCGGGGTGATGCCGTCACGGGACAGGCGTTGCAGCAGAGACATGGTGCTTCCTTTCGGTTTTGGCCATTGGCCCGATTGGGCGCGCTGCCGTCAAGTCCGGTGCTTGCTGCGCTGCGGCGCAATTTTGTTGCAGGGGGCAAACTGTTGTGCCCATATTACAGGCAGATCGGAGCCAAAGATTCTGGCCCGCCTGCGGAGGCAAGCGATGAGTGCGACGTCCCCTGTTCGGCCCGTCCTTCCCCCCGATATCCGAGCCCGCAAGGGAACCACCCCCATCGTGGTGCTGACGGCCTATTCGACGCCCGTCGCGCGGATGGTGGATCGGCATTGCGACATCGTCTTGGTCGGGGATTCGGTTGGGATGGTGATCCACGGCCTTCCCTCGACCCTGGGCGTGACGATGGAGATGATGATCCTGCACGGTCGCGCGGTGGTCCGGGGTGCCGAAAAGGCGATGCCGGTGATCGACATGCCCTTCGGGTCGTATGAGGAAGGGCCGCAACAGGCGTTCCGCAATGCGTCGCGGCTTATGGCGGAAACCGGTGCCCCGGCGGTCAAGCTGGAGGGCGGCGTTCATATGGCCGAAACGATTGCGTTTCTGACGGCCCGTGGCGTGCCGGTGATGGCGCATGTGGGTCTAACGCCGCAATCGGTGAACACCTTGGGCGGCTACAAAGTCGTGGGCCGAGCGGAAGAGGCGGAAAAGGTCATGGCCGACGCCCGCGCGGTCGAGGACGCCGGGGCGTTCTCGGTCGTGCTGGAGAAGGTGCCCGAGGGGTTGGCGGGGCGGATCACTCAAGCGCTGACGATCCCGACGATTGGAATTGGGGCAGGCGTGCGCTGTGATGGGCAGGTGCTGGTGGTCGATGACATGCTGGGGCTTTTCACCGAGTTCCGGCCGAAGTTCGTGAAACGCTATGCCGAACTTGGGCAAGCGGCGGATGAGGCGATTGCGGCCTATGCGGCCGATGTGCGGTCTCGCGCGTTTCCGGCGGCTGAGCATTCGTTCCCGGATGTGCTGCCGTTAAAGGACAAGCCATGACCCCAGTGGTTCGGACAGTCGCCGACCTCCGCGCCTTGGCCCGTAGCTGGCGGGCGAAGGGGGAAACCATCGGCGTGGTCCCGACCATGGGTGCCCTGCATGACGGCCACCTGTCATTGGCGCGGCGGGCGCGGGCGGAATGCGACCGGGTGATCACCACGATCTTCGTGAACCCCAAGCAGTTCAACAACCCCGAAGACCTGAAGAAATACCCCCGCAGCGAAGCGGCGGACGCGGCCTTGCTGGCCACGGTGCCGGTCGATGCGATCTTTGCCCCGCTGGTTGAGGAGGTCTACCCCGAGGGCTTTATCACCACAGTCAGCATGGCCGGCGTGGCGCAGCCCCTGGAAGGCCACATGCGGCCCGGCCACTTTGACGGTGTGGCAACGGTGGTGACCAAGCTTTTCGGCATGTCGATGGCCGACAAGGGCTATTTCGGCCAGAAGGACTGGCAGCAGTTGCAGGTCGTCCTCCGGCTGGTGCGGGATCTGAACGTGCCGGTCGATGTCGTCGGCTGCGAAACGATCCGCGAAGGTGACGGGCTGGCGATGTCGTCGCGCAACGTGCGGCTGACGGTTGCGGGGCGGGCCAAAGCTCCGGTCCTTTATGCGGCAATCACGGCGGCGGCGGATGACATTCGCGCGGGCCATGCCGACCGGATGGCGATCCGCGAGGCGGCAGAAGCGATGCGCGAGGCGGGGTTCGAGCGGGTGGAGTATATCGAACTTCGGGATGCCGAGACGCTGATGCCCTCGGACGACCCCCGCCGCCCGCGCCGGATGCTGGCGGCAGCCTGGATCGACGGCGTCAGGTTGATCGACAACATTCCGGTCTAAGCTACGGTTGGCAGGCTTGCCCCAAGAATTTTGGGCCCCGCCGATCTACTTTTTGCGCAACCGCGCCATGAAGAACCCGTCCATCCCGCCCTTCTCGGCCCAGTAATCCGGGCGCAGGCGCAAGCCACCTTCCGGCGTCCACCAAGCCTCCTCGACCCCCGCCAGCGCCGGGCGTTCCTCCGTCAACCCCGGGTGGCGCGCCAGCGCCGCGACAAGCTGCGCCTCGCCCTCCTCGGCCAGCAGCGAGCAGGTCGCAAAGACCAGCCGCCCGCCGGGTTTCAGCCATCCCAAAGCCCGGTCGATCAGCGCGGCCTGCAGGGTGGCAAGGCCAGCCACCTCGCTGCCATCCTTGACGAAGGGCAGGTCCGGATGCCGCCGGATCGTGCCGGTGGCCGAACAGGGCGCGTCCAGCAGGATCGCGTCAAACGGAGCATCGGGCTGCCATTGCAAGGCATCGGCGACCACCAGCGTTGCCTGCAACCCCGTGCGCGCAAGGTTCGCCTCCAGCCGCGCCATCCGGGGGCCAGAGATATCCAGCGCCACCACCTCGGCCCCGGCAGCGGCCAGTTGCAGCGTCTTGCCACCGGGGGCGGCGCACAGGTCCAACACCCTCTCCCCTGCTCTCGCCCCAAGCATCCGCGCCGGCATCGCAGCGGCGGCGTCTTGCACCCACCAGCCGCCCGTCGCATAGCCCGGCAGGGTCGAGACCTGCCCCGCCCCAGTCAGGCGCAAGCTGCCAGTCGGCAAAAGCTCCCCGTCCGGGGCGGGGAAACCGGGGCGCAGCGTCAGGTCCAGCGGAGGCTCCCCGGCCTGCACCGCCTCGATTGCCGTCACCACCTCACGGCCCCAGCCATGCACCAACGGTTGACGCAGCCAGCGCGGCAGCTTTTGCGCAGGCAAACCGCCCAACACATCCGCCTCGGGCAAAGCCCGCAAGACAGCATTCACCAGCCCCGCCAGATGCGCCGTCCGTTTGCTTACCCGCACAATCTCCACCGCCGCATTCACCACGCCATGCGCCGGGGCCCCCAGCGCGCGCTCCACCACCGCCAGCCGCAGCACGTTGCGCACCGCAAGGGGAGGCGACTTCCGCAGATGCCGGTCCAAGACCTTGTCCACCGGCTCCACCCAGCGCAGCACCGAGGCCGCCAACCGCAACGCCCGCGCCCGGTCCGCCGGGGGCAGGTCCAGATCCTGCACCTCCTCCAGCATCCGGCCCTCGCCCAGGATCCCGGTCAGGATTTCCACCGCCACCGCCCGCGCTGCCACACCTTCGGCCATCGCCATCCCCCAAGCCATGCCAGAACCCTTGTTCCGCCAAAGCGCCGCCTATATCACCTGAAGCATCCGCACAAGGAAACCGGCATGACCCAGACCGATCTCCCCCCCGCCGCCCAACGCGCCCTTGCCGAAGCCGAAGCCCGCCGCAAGGTGGCCCTCGCCGCAGCCCCCCTGCCGAAAGAACTGGGAGGCCGCGACGGCCCCGAACCCGTGCGCTATGGCGACTGGGAGAAGAAGGGGCTGGCGGTGGATTTTTGAGTTCGTAGCAACTGTCTTTCACGCTGGTCGTTTTGCATAATCTCGTCCGTCCCGGAGCATTGCATTGAGGATGGTGAGGAGCTTTCTTGCGCAGGCTGTTAGGACGAGCTTTAGGGGTTTTCCTGTGGCTTGCAGTCTGGCGCGGAAGGCTTTGATGGCGGGGTCGTATCGGCTGGCGATAAACGCGGCGATGTAGAGGGCGCGGCGGGCGTCGGCGCGTCCGCCCCAGATGCGGCGTTTGCCGCGCGAGAGGCCAGAGTCGCAGGCATGGGGCGCGAGG
>CANNIA010000024.1 GCA_947504705.1 Paracoccaceae bacterium | reverse complement strand
GTCAGCGAGCCACGGCGCTTCAGCGCTTCATTGTAGGCGGGCCAGTTCCTGGTCTTGTAAGCAGGGGGTGTAGGTTTGCTCATGCCGTCCAGCTACCACACTGGATTCACAAGATGAATCCCTCACAGGATTTGTGCAACAGAGCCGTCTCGGACGGTACTACGGGCAGGGGCCCTTCGAGACTGGATGAGACCGACCTGACATCTGCCACGACACCAAGCACAGCGCGAGCGCTTTGCAGCGTACCTGAAGCCGCCCCCAGCAGGACTTCGGCGGCCACTGGCGCGGGCTTGAAAACCAGTGTCGCAAGCCCGGCATGGCTTTTGACATCGACAGTTTTGCCATCGATGGTCAAACTGACCGGTGTGCCATCGACCACCATGTTGCCGTGACGGTCGATCAGGATCGCACAGACCTGCCCGGAATCGACCCCGGCGACCAGGCTTTTCGGGCCGGCATAGATGAGGATCTGGTCAGCGTCTTGCGGGGCGATCAACGTCGAGGCACCCTGTTGCCCCGACCATTCCGCGCGCCCGACTGTATCGGTCTCCGGATCGAAAAGCCCGAAAGCATCCGAAACCAGCCCTTGGCCAAAGGCCGGGGGGGCAAGGACAAGTGCGGTCAGAAGGCAAAGGTCAGAACAGCGGGTCATGGGTCATGCTCGTCGCAAGAAGGCGAAGGCTTCGGTAGCCTGTAGCCGGGTTTAGGGGGATCGTTCCGACATCCGCCAAGGGGCTGGAAAGCCCTTCCGCCTGCGCGCGCCGGTTGGTGGTGATTTCCGTTGAACCCACCTCGGACACGACAGTGATTTCGGACCCAAGCGGCAAAATCAGCCGGAAGGGGGCGCTTTGTCCGGGATAGATGTTCGTCTCTACAAACCCGGTATCGACCCACAGGGGCCGACCGTCAGGCCCATAAAGAAGGACATTCAACGCGACGACACTGGCGGTGTCCGTGCCGGTGTTGACGGCAAGTCCGGTCAGGACCACTGCCCCATGCGCGACTTCTGTCCGAATGTCGTTCAACGAGACGCCGCGGTACAGGTCCGTGCCCGTCACCAGCGCCCTCGCTGCGACCTCGGCCCGTTTCGGAGCCTCGTCGAATTCCGGTGGTACGAACAGCGTGGGGTCATATTCCCCATCAAGGCGCGCATCCTGCAGAGACAGCACGCCCTCAAAGTCGATACGAAAACCTGCCGTCTCGGCTGGAAGCAGCCGATAGGGGCTGACAGTTCCTGCGGATTGCATCCCAAGCGAGGCCGCCGCCCCGAAAAGCTCGGCGTTCAGCGTTACGTGTGCAGGGGCGGCATCGGGGTCGCTTACTTCTCCGATCACGGCATAGCGATTGTCGTGCAGCACCAGCCTAGCCCCGCCGACGGCGATGCGAGGCCGGTCAAGCCGGTCGCGGTAAAGGTCGGTTTCCGGCCGGGGCTGGCGCCTGCCGACGACGTTGAACTCCAGCGTCTCTTGTCGCTGCAAAAGCACTGGTGCCTGTACAGGACGAAGTGCGGTCGGGGCGATATACCATTGGCCATCACGGCTTACTGTGCGGATTGTCAGGTGCTGCTCGCGCAAGTCAAGCGGCGTCAGCCAGTCAAGCTCGACGGCATAGTCCGCGATCTTACCTTCGGTACGCAGCGGAGTGATGCGCAGATCCGTCAGTTTGCCGTATGAGGCGATAAGCCCCCCGGTCCAGCGCCAGACGAATTGGACATCCTCGAACCGGCCGCGGGTTTCCGGATCAAGCTTCTGGAATGCGGATTCGTGGCGACGAAAATCTATGTCCGAAAAATAGGCCGTAATCACCTCTTCCGCCGTCAGCGGGCGTGACAACCGATAGCTTACCATGGTGCCAAGCGCGACGCTGGCCAGAATGGAAACCAGCGCCAGACCCAACAGAGTCCGCCTTACCCGCCGGGGATTGTCAAACCGGAGCGGGGCCGGGATCACCGGCCTGAATTCGCCGGGACGCATTCCGAACATGCGCCGCAGGGCCGCGATGAGGAAAATCGCAGCCGCCGAAAGCAGGGCCATGGGCGGAAGAACCCCCCACATCAGCGCATGCAGTGCCGGAATGTCGCGCCGGGGCAGAACCTTGGGCAGGGGCGGGATATCCGGCTTTTCCCACACCACAATTCCGTTTCCCAGACGGTTCAGCCGCGTCCAACCTGTGAAATAGAGCAGTGGATCGTAGAATGCGTCGTTGGAGAAGATGTACTTCAGATTGTACTTCTCGGCGTTGACCAGAAACTGCCGCAACGAGCCAAGGCCTGGAACACCAAGGTATTTTGCATTCTCCAGCCGTTCGACCGAGAACCGCATAAGATCGGGCAACCTGCGCGCCGAGTGATAATTCCCGTCGACCGACAGCGCCTCGGTCTGTGAGGACATGTAGGCAAACTGGTCGCCCAGTCCCAGCGTCAGGTAACGCCAGTTCGAGTGATTGTCTTCGGTCATGAACTGCACGATCGGGGCCGGATCGACGAAGTCGGGCTGGGTCGGCTGAAGTTGAGGAAGGACGGCGGGCAAGACGGCCATCAGCGTCATCGACCCGAAGATGCCACCGACCAAAACCCTGTGCACGCCCTTTCCAAGGGTCTCGGACACAATCAACCGGGCCCGGCCATGCAAGAGCCCGTCGAACATCAGCCCCAGAAAGGGCAAGATCAGGATCGTCGCCCAAAAGGTGAAGCGGTCGAGTGTCAGGATATCAAATGCACCGCCCAGAATCTTGCGCGGCAGGGGGGTGGTACCGCCGGTGCCAAGCAGGGTGCAAAGGATAAGCGACAGGCCCAATGGCCACAACCGCGTGGTGGCCGTCTTGTAGATTGCATAGGGCAGGAACAGGATCGCCACTCCCCAGGGGATTGCGAAGAACACGAGCCCGAGGTCCAGCCGATGGATAAAGCTTTCACGGCTGCCGTGTGGGATGGCGACCTGAGTTATCGGATCAGTGACCGACCAGTACCAATAGGGAAAAACGGTAAGGACGATGGCCCCGACCATCAGCACGGCCAGAACCCCGCCCCGCAATAGGGGCGGCACCAGTCGCAAGGCGCGGCGCAGTCGCGTCGGAGCCTTCGGTGCGCGGCTTGCGACGGCCGTCAGCGCATGAAGGCCAAGCGGCAGGATGAATAGCACCCCCCCAAAAATGGTCGTGACGTGATGTGCCGCCGTCGTAGCTGCAGAAAAGACAATTGCCGCGCCGCAACTCCGCCAGCCGCCAAAGACGATCCAGCGATAGACATAGGGCAGGCCGTTCAGAAAGATGCCCAATGAACAGATTGTCGGAAGCTGGCCAAAAAGGTGGACCGTTTCCGAGATGGACGAAGCAAGCACCGCAGCCAGAGCCGCATATCCCGCTGCGCGTGGCGGAACCCAAAGCAGGGCGAAACGGAAGACGCCCGTCACCAGAAGCATCAGCCCGCCCAACTGAACCAGCACGAACGCGGCGCGTACCGGCATGATCGACATAAGCGCGGCCATCGCCATATGCGTGCCCGGCGGGTAGGACGTTACCGAAAAGCCAGTATACCAGCGCGGTTCCCATGGGTCGAACCAGTTGCGGTGGTAGTGGTCAGCAAAGAACATGCGGATATAGGCGTCGTAGGTGTTGCCGTGGGTAAAGGGTAACAAACCGCCGTGGAACATCACGGTGGCGGCCAAAGAGACCAGCAATAGCCGCAGCCCGGAACTTTCTTCGGTGCTGACAACATCAGGATGTAAGGCAATTGGCTTTGGCATGCGCTATGGGCTTCGGGTGTCCAGCATGAAGGAGGGACCCGAACGAATGGGGCCGATCTTCACGAAGTGTTATGGGGATCAGATCAGGTTCAGTTCCCGCGCGAGCATCGCGGCGTGGGTTCTGTTCCGGGCATTCAGCTTCCGGCTAAGTGTCTTGACATGCAGTTTGATCGTCACTTCCTGCAGGTCCAGATCCCGGGCGATTTCCTTGTTCGACTTTCCCTCGCACAAACCGCGCAGAACTTCGGTTTCCCGTTGGCTAAGGTTGTGGGGACCGGTTTCAGCTTTCTGCATGAAATTGAACGGGGCATAGATCCCACCGGCGGCCATGAAGTGCACGGCGCTGACCATCCAGCGGGACGACATGGTCTTGGGAACAAAACCTGCGGCCCCGGCGCGGACCACCTGTTCACCCAGCCCGCGCGAGGTGCTTCCAGAAAGGATCGCAACCGGACGGCGATCGTTTGCCGCAATCATCTTCGCAAGGCCTTCAAGGCCGTTCATGCCCGGCATGTTGTAGTCCAGAAGCACCAGGTCGAAACTGCCCGTTTCGTCCGCTGCCTTTACCGCATCATCAAGCGTCGGCACGGTCACCACTTCAACAACGCCCTGATTTTGCAGGAATGACGCAAGCGCCTCACGCACAAGATCATGGTCATCGGCAATAAGCACACGCATGCCATGAATCTTGGGGACTTCGGAAGCCGCTGTCAACGGGCGCACTCGCGGCAGGCTAAGCGATTGCATAGGATCTTCTCCACTAGGCTTCGGAACAGTCCGCCTATCGCGACGGAACGTCTATGGTATTGCCTATGTGCTATTCTCTCTGGTGTCGCGTTGCCAACCGAAGGGCATACCCGGGCAAATGCACCGAAAAGCTATGCTAAAGGATAGTCACATATTCCTTTGCGTGGGTGACCTTGCGACCTGGGCGTGCAACGGTTGCTTCCTAAATTGATGCAATGAGGTAGAAACGTGCTCGCAGTTCCTAGTAGTATTCTGGCATCCGCTATTCTGGCATCCGCAGCGCTTGCTACGTTCGCTGCGCCTATCGTCAAGGCTGAAACGCTGTCCATGCCGACTGGTCAGGTCGTCCTGACTGTAACCGGGGATATCTTTTCGACGAACCAGAGTGCCAACGCAGAGTTCGATGTCGAGATGCTGAAATCGCTGGGCGAGGTCAGCTTTGAGACCACAACACCTTGGACCGATGGCGTTCAGACCTTCACCGGCGTTCCGCTTTATCGTCTTGCCGAAGCGCTTGGCGTGACTGAAGGAACGCTCAACGCTGTGGCAGTCAACGACTACGCCGTCGAGGTCCCTGTGTCTGACGCGGTCGAAGACGGCCCGATCATTGCCTATCTTCAGAACGGCAGCCCGATGTCCGTTCGGGAAAAGGGCCCGCTGTGGATCGTCTATCCCTACGATCTGAACAAGGACTACCAGTCCGAGGTCAGCTATTCCCGCAGCATCTGGCAACTTATACGGGTTGACGTAAATGCCAACTGATCGGCAGAGTGCGTCTGGTATCAAAAGCATGGACCAAGATCACGGAAAGACAGGGCGGATTTTTCGTCTCATTGGCGGCTTTTCTTTCAGCGCGCTTTCGGCGGCAGTGATCGGGTCAATGCTTTGCATGGCCACGATTGCTTTTCTGGCCAAAAATGTCCGTGGCGAACTCGAAAATCTTGCGGTGGTCAGTGTTGACAACCTCCAATGGACTATTGGGCAGACCGAGCTTGAACTTCTGCTGCTGCAGAAAACCCTCCGCGCGGTACTCGCCCAAAAGGCCTTGGCCGACAACGCTGCGAGCTTAGCCAAAATTCGACTGCGCTTTGATATCTTTTACAGCCGCATTCGCCTGATCGCTGAGGGCCAGCAATTTGCAGCCATCCGGAAGGATGTTCGGACAGCTGAAGATCTGCTGAGGCTGAATGCGTTTCTGGACAAGTATACCGCTATGTTTGACGGCCCGGACAGCGCCTTGTTCGCACATTTGCCCGAAATCGAAGCGGATGTTGAAAAGCTAATGCCGATTGGGCGTGAAGTCGCTCTTTTGGGCGTGCGGCTGCATGCTGCCGAGGTGGAAGTCGAGCGTCAAAGTATTGCTTTGGCCTTGGGCGGAATCGGCCTTCTGGCCTGGATTCTGGCTCTTGTCCTGCTGGCCGTTATCGCAATGCTGGTCGCGTTGTTTCACCGGATCACCCAGTCCGAACGCGGGACAGAAGTCGCGCGAAGCCGACTTCAGACCGTGATTGCGACCTCACTGGATGGGATCATAACCGCAAATCGCGACGGCCTGATCATCGATTATAACGGTGCCGCCGAACACCTTTTCGGCCATGACAAATCCGCGGCGATCGGTCACGGCATCGACCTGATCGTTCCGGCCCATCTGCGCCCGGCCCATGTGGTCGGCATGGAGCGAGTTCGCCAAAGCGGAGAGAAAAACGTAGTGGGCAGGGGCCTGGTTCAATTGGAAGCGTTGCACAAGGACGGGACTGTTTTCCCGGTCGAAATGTCGCTGGCTTCAGCGATTCTTGATGGCAGCGAATTTTTTGTGGGTTTCATCCGCGACATTTCCGACCGTGTCAAATTCGAGCAAGAGCTTATCGAGGCCCGTGACCGGGCCCTTGAAGGCAAGCAGGCAAAGGCCGAATTTCTGACGACGATGAGCCATGAGATGCGGACCCCGTTGAACGGCATCCTTGGCGCGATCGAGCTTCTTGAGGCTGAAAAGTCTAGGGCTCACCAGGCCCGCTTCGTCGCGGCGATAAAGACTTCGGCCAGACTTTTGCTGCACCATGTAAACGGGGTTCTCACCATGGCCCGGGCCGAAGCTGGGCGGATTGATCTCTTTCCGCTCAACGTCGATCCTTCGGATTTGCTGCGGGAACTGGTGGAAAGCCAGCGGCATGCGCTCAAGGCCAGTGGCAACCGGATCAAATGCCACACTGATGCCGCGCCAGGCCGCATCTTTCTCGATCCCCTTCGTCTGCGTCAGGTGATCCTGAACCTGATCGGCAATGCCAACAAATTTACCCGCAACGGCGAGATCCTGGTCGAATGCGATACGATTCCGGGTGCAGATCTAGTCGAATTTCGCGTTATCGACACTGGGATCGGAATTGCCCATGAAAACCTCGAGCGGATTTTCGAAGAATTCCGGACGCTTGACGCAAGCTACAGCCGCACGGCAGAGGGATCAGGACTTGGGCTGGCGATCTCTCGCAGGCTGGTACAGGCGATGGGCGGCGAAATCGGCGTCGACAGCGAACCGGGCGAGGGCAGCCTTTTCTGGGTTCGCTTGCCCATAGGTCCTGTCGTCGAAGAAGAAGCGATCGACCTGGAGCTTAGATCCGATAAGCCCGATTCCAAAGGACTCCAGCACCAGGTCAGGCCGATGCGCGTGCTGCTAGTAGAAGACAATCATATCAACCGGCTTGTTGCGCGGGAAATGCTGATCAGGGATGGGCATTCAGTGCTTGAGGCACACGATGGTCGCGAAGGTGTTCGCCTCGCAGGCATTCAACCGTTCGACGTTATCTTGATGGATATCAGCATGCCGGAACTGGACGGCGTTACTGCAACCAGCCTGATCCGGGAAAGTCTTGGACCGAACCGGAACACGCCGATCTTCGCACTAACGGCGCATGCATTTCCCGAAGACGCGGAACGGTTCCGTGAGGCTGGCATTACCACTACCCTGATCAAGCCTTTGTCCTCGGCGGCGCTTCGCGCTGCTCTGTCGGCCACAATGCCGGGCAAGTACGTTTTGACCTCGGCCGAGGAATCCGCCATACCCGAAACCTTCGCAAACCTCGTTGCCAGCCTTGGTCGCGAAGCAGCGCTTGGCCTCTTTGACAGCTTCAGAAACGAGGCGGAGGAGCTTATTCAGCGCGTGTCTTCGCAAAACTGGGCCGCCGAAACCGATTCAGTTCGTGCCGACGCTGTGCATAAGCTGGCCGGATCGGCAAGCGTGCTTGGGGCATCCCGGTTCCGCCGACATCTCCAGTTGCTCGAGCGCGACTACCGGGCTGGCCAGATTGACGCGGCAACGCGCCACTTGGTTCTTCTGGAGGAATCCTGGTCACATACCCTTGCAGAGATCGAGGGCTGCAAGAGCTGCCCGGCCGAAGTCTAACCGCCGCAAGGAAGCGCTTACCGATCCCATCGCCCGATCAAAAGAAAAGGGCGCCAGAAGGCGCCCATTCCAGTTCCTGTAGCGGCAGGTCAGTTCCGCGCTTTGTCGACCATCTTGCCCTTGGAAATCCACGGCATCATGTCGCGGAGTTTCTTGCCGACCAGTTCGATCTGGTGCTCGTCGTTCGACCGGCGCGAGGCCTTGATCGTCGGCTGGCCAACGGCGTTTTCCAGCATGAAGTCGCGCACGAACTTGCCCGACTGGATGTCGGACAGGACCGCCTTCATCCGGGCCTTGGTCTCGACGTAAGGCAGGATGCGCGGGCCGCTGACATACTGGCCATATTCGGCGGTGTTCGAGATCGAGTAGTCCATGTTGGCAATGCCGCCTTCATAGATCAGGTCGACGATCAGCTTCACTTCGTGCAGGCATTCGAAATAGGCCATTTCCGGCTCGTAGCCCGCTTCGACCAGGGTTTCAAAGCCCATGCGGATCAGTTCGACCAGACCGCCACACAGCACTGCCTGCTCACCGAACAGATCGGTTTCGCATTCCTGACGGAAGTTGGTCTCGATGATGCCCGACCGCCCGCCGCCGATGGCGCTGCAATATGAAAGACCGATTTCCATTGCCTTGCCGGTTGCGTCATTGTGCACGGCCACAAGGCAAGGCACGCCGCCGCCCTTGGTGTATTCGCCACGCACGGTGTGGCCGGGGCCCTTGGGGGCCATCATGATGATGTCGACGCCCTTTTTCGCCTCGATCAGGCCGAAGTGGATGTTCAGACCGTGGGCAAAGGCAATCGCAGCCCCTTCGCGGATGTTGTCGTGGACGTATTTGCGGTAGGTGTCCGCCTGCAGCTCGTCGGGCATGGTGAACATGATCAGGTCGGCCCATTTGGCGGCCTCGGCGATGCCCATGACCTTCAGGCCTTCGCCTTCGGCCTTCTTGGCGGAAGGCGAGCCTTCGCGGAGTGCCACGACAAGGTTCTTCGCACCCGAATCGCGCAGGTTCAGCGCGTGGGCGTGGCCTTGGGAGCCATAGCCGAGGATGGCGACCTTTTTGTCCTTGATCAGGTTCACGTCGCAGTCACGGTCGTAGTAAACGCGCATTTTGCCTCTCCTTTAGGGGTTGATAGCGTGACAATAGGGGTTTTCGAGCTGCATACCGTGCAATCTTTGACGCCAATAGCCAGATGTGCAAATAATGATGCTCTGAATAAACATATTGTGAAAAAATCATGCAGATCGACGACACCGACCGCCGGATCCTGCGGCACTGGCTGGCCGAGCCGGGGTTGGATCGCGTGGTTCTGGCAGACCGGGCCGGAGTGACGCCCGCCACTCTCTGGCGCAGGCTCGACCGGTTGCGGGAGGGCGGGGTGATCCGGGCCGAAACGGCGGTGATCGACTGGCGGGCCTTGGGATATGCCGTCGAGGTCTCGCTTCGCTTTACCCTCGACAAGACCAACCCCCGCGCCTTTGACGAATTCATTGGGGCGGCCCGTGAGGTGCCCGAGGTGACCTCCATCGAAACCTTCCTTGGTCGGGTGGACGTGCGCTTGAATGCCATCGCCCGCGACATGGGCCACTGGACCCGGATCTACCGCGACCAGATCCTGACGCTGCCCCATATCGCCGAGGTCGAGGCGCTGATGCTGGTGGCCACCATCAAGGAAGCTGGGGGGCTTCCGCTGTGATTGATCTTGACGATACCGACCGCGCGATCCTGCAGGCGCTGTCTGCGGAGGGAACTCTGTCGGCGGGTGAACTGGGCCGCCGACTGGGTCTGTCGCAACCTGCGGCCTGGCGCCGGGTGAAGCGGCTGGAGGAGGCCGGGGTGCTGGGCGGCCTCCGGGTCGATGTCGACCGGGAAAAGCTTGGCTTTGGCGTCACGGTCTTTCTGGGCGTGAAGCTGGCGACCAAGGGCCGCGTCAGCCTTGAGGATTTTGAGCGCGCAGTTCAGGCGATCCCCGAGGTGCAGGTGGTGCAGCATGTGCTGGGCCTTTTCGACTATCGCCTGCGGGTCGTGGCCCGCGACATCGCCGATTTCGAACGCGTCCTGCGCCGCCGGATCATGACGCTGCCGGGGGTGGGGAACGTCGAGGCGAACGTGCTTTTGACCGAAGAGCGTCGCCCCGGACCCATCGGAGTGCCGGTTTCGGTCATGAAAGACTGATTCGGTGCAGATAGGGTCCGCTCATCAAGCCTGACGGCTATCTTCGCTGCGTCCAGCGAAAAGGCCCGTCAGGGCCGATGAGCTGCAGGGAGAAAGCCGATGAAGATCGCGAAACTGGAAACCTTCGACAACGCTTTTGTCTGCTTTGTAAAGGTCACGGCGGATACCGGCGATGTGGGCTGGGGCCAGACCTCGACCTACTACGCGGATTTCACCGCCGATGTCTTTCACCGTCAGGTCGCCCCGCATGCGCTTGGAACGCAGGTCGCCGACCTTGAAGACACCCTGCGCCGCAATTTCGAGCGCGAGCACAAGTTCCCCGGCAGCTACCTGCGTCGGGCGCAAGCGGGCTTGGATACCGCAGTCTGGGACCTGAAAGGCAAGTTCGCGGGCAAGCCGGTGGTATCGCTTCTGGGCGGCAGCCCCGGCAAGATCCGCGCCTATGCCAGCAGCATGAAGCGGGACATCACTCCCCAGGACGAAGCCGCACGCTTTGTGAAGCTGCGGGATGACTTCGGCTTTGACGCCTTCAAGTGGCGTGTGGGGGCGGAAGTCGGCCGCGATCAGGATGAATGGCCGGGGCGGACCGAAGCCGTTATTCCCGTTGTCGCAAAAGCGCTTGGCGACGGGATCGACAAGCTGGTTGATGGAAATTCCTGCTATTCCCCAGCTAAAGCCATCGCTGTCGGTCGTATGCTGGAAGACAGCGGCATCGGACATTTCGAAGAACCGTGCCCCTATTGGGAGGTTGACCAGACGGCGCAGGTCCGCGCGGCCCTTTCTATCGACGTCGCAGGCGGTGAGCAGGATTGTGAGCTGACCGCATGGCAGCTGGCCATCGAACACAAGGCCGTCGACATTTTGCAGCCCGATATCATGTACTTGGGCGGCATTTATCGCACGCTGGAAGTCTGCCGGATGGGCGAGAAAGCTGGCCTGCCAATCACACCCCACGCCGCGAACCAGGGCCTTGTCACAATGTGCACAATGCACCTTCTGCGCGCGATCCCGAACCCCGGCAAGTATCTGGAGTTCAACATCGAAGGCCTGGACTACTACCCCTGGCAGGACGGCCTGTTCCTGAATGATCCCTACCGGATCGACGGCGGCCATGCCACAGTAACCGATGCCCCCGGCTGGGGTGTCGAGATCAATCCCGACTGGCTGGCCCGTGCCCGCCACAAAATCTCTGAAAGGACCTGAAGATGCCCGGATTGCACAGACATATCGACCCCGAGGGGCTGGAAGAATTCTCGGTCGTCTTCACCGACCGTAGCCTGAACCATATGTCTGCCCGGTTCCAGGGGGTTATGCGCGACATCTCGTCAATTTTGAACGAAGTCTACAACGGCTCGGCCGTCGCTTTGGTCCCCGGTGGCGGGACCTATGCGATGGAGGCGGTGGCCCGCCAGTTCGGGCGTGGCCGCGCGCTGATCGTGCGCAACGGCTGGTTCAGCTACCGCTGGACCCAGATTTTCGACATGGGCGGCTTTGCGGCGGAAACCCATGTGGTGATGGCGCGGCAATCGGGCAACGACGCCCGCTCGCCCTATGCCCCGCCGCCGATTGACGAGGTGGTCGCCAAGATCCGCGAACTCCGCCCCGATGCAGTCTTCGCGCCGCATGTCGAAACCTCGTCCGGCATCATTCTGCCCGATGACTATGTGACCAAGCTCGCCGCCGTCGCGCACGAGGTCGGCGCTTTGATGGTGCTGGACTGCATCGCCTCTGGCTGCATCTGGGTCGACATGGCTGCGACCGGGGTTGATGTGCTGATTTCTGCCCCGCAAAAGGGCTGGTCCGCCTCTCCCTCAGCCGGGATCGTGGTGATGTCGCCGGCGGCTGAGGCGCGGCTGGCCGAGACCACCTCGAACTCCTTCGCGATGGACCTGAAGAAATGGCGCGCGATTATGGAGGCCTATGAAAAGGGTGGCCATGCCTATCACGCCACGATGCCGACCGACGCACTGGTCGGCTTCCGCGATGCCATGGCCGAGACGAAGGCGATGGGCTTCGAGGCAGCCAAGGCCGCACAATGGGCGCTGGGGCGGGCGGTTCGCGCGATGTTGGCGGCCAAAGGCGTGCCCTCGGTCGCAGCCGAAGGCTTTCAGGCTCCCGGCGTTGTGGTCAGCTACACCACCGATCCCGATGTCCAGAACGGGTCCAAGTTCCGGGCCGAGGGCGTGCAGATCGCGGCCGGTGTGCCGCTGCAGGTTGGCGAGGGGCCAGAGTTCCGCACCTTCCGGCTGGGCCTGTTCGGGCTGGACAAACTGAAGGATGTCGAAGCAACCGTCGCGCGCCTGAAGCGGTCGGTCGACGCGGTGCTATAGGACGGGTCATAATCCTTAAGTAAGAAATTTGGCCCCGCACCCCCCGGTGCGGTCAAGGCATGGGCGGGTCCGGTGGACCTGCCCGCCCGGATCGGTTAGGCCTTGGTCATGCAACTGGTGCTGAACAATCTGGCTGTAGCACGCGGGGGGGTCACGGTCCTGCAGGGCCTGACCCTTTCCCTGTCGCCGGGGCGGGCGCTGATATTGCGCGGGCCAAACGGCTCGGGCAAGACAACGCTTCTGCGCACCCTTGCCGGATTGCAGCCTCCGGCAGCCGGGTCATATGACCTGCCCGCCGACAGCGTCGCCTATGCCGCTCATGTCGACGGGTTGAAATCCACTTTGACCGTGGCCGAAAACCTGCGTTTCTGGGCCGAGATCTATGGTGGTCCGGGGATGGACTTGGCCTTGCAATCGCTGGATTTGGAGGCCCTGGCTCACCGCCGCGCGGGCGAGCTTTCGGCCGGTCAAAAGCGCCGCCTTGGCCTTGCCCGGCTTTTGGTCACCGGGCGGCCGGTCTGGCTTTTGGATGAGCCGACCGTCAGTCTGGATGTGGCTTCAGTCGCACTTTTTGCCGGTGTGGTTCGGCAGCACCTTGCGGATGGCGGCTTGGCCATGATTGCCACCCATGTTGACCTTGGCCTGCCCGAAGCCGAAGTTCTAGACCTTGAGCCGCACCGCGCAAGGTTGATAGCGCGTGACGGTTTCGACGAGGCCTTCGCATGACGCCGATCTCAGGCGGTGCCGGCGGATGCCTCCGGCGGGAGTATCTGGCCAAGAGGAAGCTGCGGGCCCGGAAGAAGTTGGGGGGCAAGGGATGAAGACGCTATTGATCCGCGACCTTCGTCTGGCCATGCGGGCTGGGGGCGGGTTTGGCCTGGGGCTCGCTTTCTTCTTCCTGTTGGCGGTGCTGGTGCCACTGGGTGTCGGTCCGGAAGGTGGGGTTCTGGCGCGGATCGCGCCGGGGATCCTTTGGGTTGGGGCGCTTTTGTCCTGCCTTCTTTCGCTCGACCGGCTGTTTGCGCTGGATCATGAGGATGGCTCACTGGACCTTCTGGCCACGGCCCCCATTCCGCTGGAGGCGGTGGTGGTCGCAAAGGCGCTGGCGCATTGGCTGGTGACGGGTCTGCCACTGACTTTGGTTGCGCCGATTTTGGCCCTGTTTCTGAACCTGCCGCAGGCGGGCTATGTGTGGCTGGTTGTTAGTCTGCTGCTGGGCACCCCAGCGCTGTCGGTCATCGGAGCCTTTGGTGCTGCGCTGACAGTGGGCCTGCGACGGGGCGGGCTTCTGCTCAGCCTTCTGGTCCTGCCGCTTTACGTGCCGACGCTGATCTTCGGGGCCGAGGTGATCCGTCGGGGCTCTGAAGCAATGGCGCTGGCGACACCGCTTGCTCTATTGGCCGCGATCAGCTTGGGGGCGGTCGCGCTCCTGCCGTTCGCGGCGGCGGCGGCGATCCGCGTCAATTTGCGCTAGTCTCTCGCGCGATGGTGTGTTGAGCGCAGGCGGCGAAAAGGATAGGCCTTGCCCATGTCGATCTGGGAATATGCAAATCCGAAGAAATTCATGCAGACCTCGGCCTGGGCCTTGCCCTGGGTGCTGGGCCTGACCTTGATCTGCCTTGTCGTGGGCTTGACTTGGGGCTTCCTCTTCACGCCTGACGATTTCAAGCAGGGCTCGACCGTCAAGATCATCTATATCCACGTGCCCGCTGCCATGATGGCGATCAACGCTTGGGGGATGATGCTGGTCACCTCGCTGATCTGGATTGTCCGCCGCCATCATGTGTCGGCTTTGGCGGCCAAGGCGGCGGCCCCGGTTGGGCTGACCTTCACTCTGATCGCCTTGGTGACCGGGGCGCTGTGGGGCCAGCCGATGTGGGGGACGTGGTGGGCCTGGGATCCCCGGCTAACCTCGTTCCTGATACTGACCCTGTTTTACTTTGGCTACATGGCGCTTTGGTCGGCGATCGAGGACCCGGATACGGCGGCGGACCTGACCTCGATCCTGTGCCTGGTCGGATCGGTCTTCGCGGGTTTGTCGCGCTATGCGGTGCTGTTCTGGAATCAGGGGCTGCATCAGGGGGCGTCGCTGTCGTTGGACAAGAAAGAGAACGTGTCGGACGTGTTCTGGATCCCCTTGGTAATCTGCATCGCGGGGTTCGTTCTGTTGTTTCTGACCATGGTCCTCTTGCGCACCCGGACCGAGATTCGCGCCCGGCGGCTGAAGGCATTGCTGGCGCGGGAGAGGGTGGCGTGATGCCGGATCTGGGGAAATACGCTTTCGCGGTGCTGGGTTCCTATGCGGTGACAGCAGTACTGCTGGCGGCGCTGGTCGGGCTGTCGCTGTGGCAGTCGGCACGGATGAAGCGGGAGCTGGCCGAGGTTGAAGCTCGGCAGGGGAAGAATGATGGCTAGATGGGTGATGCTGCTGCCTCCTGTTCTGTTTCTGGGGTTGGCGGGGCTGTTCTACTTTGGCATGGAACGAGAGAATCCGGGCGAGCTGCGGTCGGTCTTCGTCGGGAAACTTGCCCCGGCATTGCCGACGACCTCGATTGCCGGGATCCCGGCGCTGACGGATGCCGACCTTCGGACCGGGAAGGTGACGGTCGTCAATTTCTGGGCGACCTGGTGCCCGCCTTGCCGGGCCGAGCATCCGGTGTTGAAAGAGATGGCGGCCAAGGGGGTGCGCGTCGGGGGGGTCAATATCCGCGATGACGATGAAAAGGCGGTGGCTTACCTGACTGAGGAGGGCAATCCGTTCATCGGGGTCGCGTCGGACCCGACGATGCGGGGGGCGATCAACTGGGGGGTCACGGCCCCACCAGAGACCTTCATCATCGCGGGCGACGGGACGGTGCTTTTCAGGTTCGTGGGGCCGCTGGTGGGCACCGATTACGAGACCCGGTTCGTGCCGGAGCTGGAGAAGGCGCTGGCTGGGCAGGAGTAGTGTCCACGGTGGGCGTTTTTGGAAATTTAATCCATATCAACGGCTTGCGCGTGGTCGTTTACCCTTTTTTAACATGAGGGAGGTGGGCCAACCGTGCAGGCCCAATGCCTGCAGGATGGCCCACCCTACGGGTGACGGGACTGTGGTTTTCGGCCGGGCAGGACGTTAGTCAGCGCGGAATAGGCGGCACGCAGCATCGGGTTGCGCGACAGGATTGGGTTTCTGGTCTGGGATGCGACCATAGCGTCGATGTCGCTCTGCGAGCGCAGCTTGGGGAAACGGGGATCCATGGGGTGACCTTCTGGCTTGGGGTGTGCAGCAAGTCTTGGCCATGGACCCTTGAGAAATGCTGAAGGCCCGGACGTGCCGGGCCTTTGCATTTGGAAACAATCCGTTTCGAATATCAGGACGCTGCTAGATCGCGCAGCACATAGTGCAGCACGCCGCCATTCTTGACATAGTCGATCTCGATGGCGGTATCGATCCGGCACTTGATCTGGATTGTCCGCACACTCCCATCGGCATACTGGATGGTGCAGGGCACCGCGCTGAGCGGTTTCAGATCGCCCTCCAGCCCCTCGATCGAGATCACCTCGTCGCCCTTCAGGCCGAGGGTCTTGCGCGTCTCACCGGGCATGAACTCGAAAGGGATGACGCCCATGCCGACGAGGTTGGAGCGGTGGATGCGCTCAAAGCTTTCAGCAATCACCGCCTTGACGCCCAGAAGGGCGGTGCCCTTGGCGGCCCAGTCGCGGCTGGAGCCTGCGCCGTATTCGATGCCGCCGAAGATCACCAAGGGCGTACCCTCAGCCTGATAGGCCATCGAGGCGTCGTAGATCGAGGTCTGCGCGCCGTCCGGGCCTTTGGTATAACCGCCTTCAACCGCCTCAAGCATCTCGTTCTTGATGCGGATGTTGGCGAAGGTGCCGCGCATCATCACCTCATGGTTGCCGCGACGGGCGCCATAGCTGTTGAACTCGGAAACCGGAACCTGCCGTTCGGTCAGATACTTGCCAGCCGGAGTTGATGCTTTGAATGAACCTGCCGGGCTGATGTGATCGGTGGTGATCATGTCGCCCAAAAGGGCCAGCACCCGCGCGCCGGTGACGTTCCTGATCACGCCAGCCGACTTGGACATACCTTGGAAGTAGGGCGGGTTCTGGATGTAGGTCGAGGTCGGTGGCCAATCGTAGACCTCGGAATCCGTCACCTTCACCGCCTGCCATTTGGCGTCGCCTTTGAAGACATCGGCGTACTTCTTCTGGAAGGCTTCGCGCGTCACGACCGCGTGGACGATGTCGGCAATTTCCTTGTTCGTCGGCCAGATGTCTTTCAGATAGACCGGCTTGCCGTCTTTGGAGGTGCCCAAGGGTTCGGTCGTGAGGTCGATGTTCATGTCCCCGGCCAGCGCATAGGCGACGACCAAGGGCGGGCTGGCGAGGTAGTTCGCGCGTACGTCCGGGCTGATGCGGCCTTCGAAGTTGCGGTTGCCCGAGAGGACGGCGGCGGCGACAAGGTCGCCTTCGTTGATCGCCTTGGAGATTTCCGGCTGCAGCGGGCCAGAGTTGCCGATGCAGGTGGTGCAACCATAGCCGACAAGGTTGAAGCCGACGGCATCAAGGTCTTCCTGCAGACCGGCGGCGTTCAGGTATTCGCTGACGACTTGGCTTCCGGGGGCAAGCGAGGTTTTGACCCAGGGCTTCCGGTCAAGACCCAAAGCGCGAGCTTTGCGGGCGACAAGGCCAGCGCCGATCAGCACATAGGGGTTGGAGGTGTTGGTGCAGGAGGTGATCGAAGCGATCACGACCTTGCCGGAGGAAAGCTTGTAATCCTGCCCGTCGACGGCGACTTCCATGCCCTGCGGGCGCTTGAAGCTGGAGTCCATCTCTTTGGCGAAGCTGGCTTTGGCATCGGTCAGGGCGAGGTAATCCTGCGGGCGCTTGGGGCCGGAGATGGCGGGGACGATCTCTCCCATATCCAGTTGCAGGGTGCTTGTGTAGATCGGGTTGTAGTCCGGGCCGCGCCACATGCCGTTCGCCTTGGCATAGGCTTCGACCAGGGCAATGCGGGCCTCATCCCGGCCGGTCATGTGCATGTAGCGCAAGGTTTCATCGTCAATCGGGAAGAAGCCGCAGGTGGCGCCGTATTCGGGGGCCATGTTGGCGATGGTGGCGCGGTCGGCCAGCGGCAGGTGGTCAAGGCCGGGGCCGTAGAATTCGACGAACTTGTTCACAACGCCGTGCTTTCGGAGCATCTGGACGACCTTGAGGACGAGGTCGGTCGCGGTGGTGCCTTCGGTCATCGCTCCGGTCAGTTTGAAGCCCACGACTTCGGGGATCAGCATGGAAACGGGCTGGCCCAGCATTGCCGCCTCGGCCTCGATCCCGCCGACGCCCCAGCCAAGGACGGCAAGGCCGTTGACCATGGTGGTGTGGCTGTCGGTGCCGACAAGGGTGTCAGGATAGGCGACGGGCTGGCCGTTCTGGTCTTTGTCGGTCCAGACGGTTTGGGCGAGGTATTCGAGGTTCACCTGATGGCAGATGCCGGTGCCGGGGGGCACGACGCGGAAGTTGTTGAAGGCTTTCTGGCCCCATTTCAGGAAGACATACCGCTCCATGTTCCGCTCATACTCGCGGTCGACGTTCATCTGGAAGGCGCGGGGGTGGCCGAATTCGTCGATCATCACGGAATGGTCGATGACCAGGTCAACCGGGACCAAGGGGTTGATCTTGGCGGCCGAGCCTTTCAGGCCAAGGATGCCGTCGCGCATCGCGGCAAGGTCGACGACCGCGGGGACGCCGGTGAAATCCTGCATCAGGACGCGGGCCGGGCGATAAGCGATCTCGATCGGGTTCTGGCCGTTTTGCTTGCCCCAGGTGGAGAAGGCTTTGATGTCATCGACGGTGACGGTCTTGCCGTCTTCGAAGCGGAGCATGTTTTCAAGGACGACCTTCAGCGACGCGGGCAGGCGCGAGAATTCGCCCAGACCAGCCGCTTCGGCCGCCGGGATCGAGTAATAGCTGACGGTCTGGCCCCCGGCAATCAGGCTTTTGCGGGTGCGGCTTTGGTCATGTCCGACAGTGACGGTCATTGTTATGGCTCCTTACGGCAGGCGGTTGTTGCCATTGTATGCAATTGTATGCCGAATATCCAGCCCCTTTGGGCGGCGTGTTTGGGTCGTTTCATGACAGATCGCGGGCCCATCGCAAATCCTTGATTGGCATGTGAGTGTCACCATCCCTATAACGAAATGGGAACAGGGGTTCAGGATACCAGGATGCGACATATCGTCAGCGCCATTTGCGGGCTTTGGCTTGCAACCCCGGGGGCCGTGCAGGCCGAGCCGGTCGTGGTGGTCGAGCTTTACACTTCGCAGGGCTGTTCGTCCTGCCCCCCGGCGGATGAGTTCATCGCTATGTTGGCCTCGGATCCCAGGATCCTGCCTTTGGCTTTGCATGTGGATTATTGGGATTACATCGGCTGGGCGGACAGCTTCGCCCAAGCGAAGTTTACCGATCGCCAGCGCGCCTATGCCAAGGCGGTGGGGTCGCGGACGATTTATACGCCTCAGCTGATTGTCAGCGGGCATGACCGAATCGAGGGCTTTGCCCCGCAAGAAACCGCCGAGCGGCTCCGCGAACATCTTGATGCTGTAACGCCAGTGCAGCTTGTCGTCACGCGCGAGGGCAATACGCTGGTGATCCGGGCTGTGGCCGACCCTCCGCTTACCGAGCCAGTGCGGGTACAGCTTGTTCGTTATGAGCCGGAAGAGACGGTGACGATCGAGCGCGGCGAGAATGAGGGCAAAACGATCACCTATACGAATATCGTGACCTCCTGGCAGCGGCTGGACGATTGGGATGGCACGATGCCGCTGGAAGTGACCGCCCCATATGAGGGCAATTTGCTGGGGGCAGTGATCATCCAAAGCGAGGGGCCTGCCCTGATACTGGCGGCGGCGCGGGTCGATTAGGGTTGATCCGAAGGCGGCTTCAGGCGTTTTTCCCGGCGTGACCAGAGGCCGTTGCCTTGGCCTTTCCAGCGGCGATGCACCCAGAACCACTGACCGGGATGCGCTTTGACCCGCGCTTCCAGCGAGCGGGTGACGGCAAGCATCATCTCTTCAGCCGTGCCGGGCGGCACTGGGGCTTCAAGTTCGACCCGAAACCCAAGACCATCTGGTTGGCGGGTCGCGTAGAACGGGATCAGCAATGCATCGAGCCGTAGGGCCAGTTCGGCCGCCGAAGGCGCGGTGCGGGCTGGATGGCCAAGAAAGGGCAGGGACGGCGCCCCGGGCACATCCTGATCGAACAGAAGGACCAACTGCCCTCCGGCCTTCAAGTGTCGGACAAAACCAGCCGTCCCGGCCCGGCCCTGCGGAAAGACTGGCCCACCGAAGGCCTGCATCGTGCCGACGTAATGCGCGTTGAAGTACCTGTTCGAGAGGTTGCGATAAAGCCCACCAATCGAAAAGCCGCGGGCAACAAGCGATGCCCGGGCTGCTTCGTAATTGCCGAAATGGCCCGAGATCAGGATCACCGGGCGCCGGGCATCACGCGCGGCCTGCAGTACCGCATAGCCCGGTCCTTCCGGTTCTATCCTGGCCGCCCGAGCCAGGAAGGCGCGCGTGGAATAATTCTCGATCAAGGTGCGGCCCGAATTATCCAGCACTTCGGTGACAATGCGCTCGCGTTCGACCATGGGCAGGTCAGGCCAGACCCAGTCAAGGTTTTCGCGCGCCCGAACGGAATAGCCAGCCATTGGCCCGATCACCCGGCGCATCAGCCATCCGATGAAGGCCAGCCGCAGCCGATACGGCAGGCAGAGCGCAAGCCCGATCAGCCCGCGCAAGCCGAGGTTCACCAGGAAGTGGTCAAGTCGGAAGGGGGGGCGGTCTTCGCCTGGGGACGACATCCTTGAACGCTGCCTAAGGGGCGGGTGTCGCCCGGTTCTCGCGATGCCAGACATAAAGCCCGGCCCCCACGATCACAAGGGCACCGATCACGGTCCAGTGGTCGGGCCATTGGTTGTAAAGCACAGCGCCCCAGAAGGTGGCGAAGATGATCCCGAGATAAGAGAAGGGGGCGACGATCCCAGCCTCGGTGATGGAAAAGCTGCGGATGATGCAAAGTTGCGCCCCGGTACCAAGGCAGCCGATTAGGACAAAAAGCCAAATGTCGGCCCCGGCAACGGGTTCCCAGACGAAGGGAAGGGTGGCCCCGGCAACGATGGTGCCGAAAAGGGCGGCGTAGATCATAGAGGCCCAGACGCTTTCCTGCGCACCGATCTTTCGGGTCAGCAGCGCGCTGGTGGCATAGGATGCAGCGCAGCCGATTGGCATCAGCGCCCACCAGGTGAAGATGCCTGCCCCCGGTCGGATCACGATCAGCGCGCCGATCAGGGCGACCATGACCCCCGCTACACGGCGCGGGCCAAGTTTTTCGCCCAGGAAAAGCGCCGCCCCCAGGGTGATCAGCACCGGGTTGGTGTCGGCAATCGCCGTCGCTTCGGCAAGGCCCACATGCGGCAAGGACAAGAAGAAGAACGAGGTCGCGCCAAGTTGCGAGGCCGAGCGCCAGAAATGCAGCACGGGAAAGCGGGTGCGCAGCACGGTGCCAAGGCTGGGCAGCCGCCCCCGACCAAAACCGCGGCCAATTCCGGGGCCAAGAAGCAGCAGGACCAAAAGAAGCTGACCGAAGAACCGGGTCCAGATCACCTGTGGTGCCGGATAGCGCTGGATCAGCCCCTTGGCGACCGCGTCCATGGTGCTGAACAGCAGGACCGCAAGGATCATCAGCGCGATGCCGCGTGTGACCTGAGAGGGCTTTGCAGTGGACATCGGGCGGTTCTAGGCACTTGACCTGCCCCCCGCAAGTGGTTGCCGGGCGGGGTCAGTCGCCCTCGGGCTGGACGAGCGTGATTTCCCCGGCCCCCTCCATTTGGCGGATCGCCAGGATGATGGCGTTCATCGCCTCTTCCCCGTCCTTGTCCTTGACTTTGCCACGGGCGGGGATTTCCTCACGCAGGCTCTGGGCCAGGCGTTGCGAGATGTTGTCCAGGATGAATTCGGCGGCTTCTTGAAGGTCAGGCTTGCCTTGCGCAGCGGCAAGTGCGGTGACCAGGATCGGCTGATCGACGATGCGGGTGATCTTGGGCGCGTCGCGGGGCGACAGGCGCGCGGGGATGTGGACAAAGGTAAAGATCGCGCGGCGCACTTCGGCGGCAAAGGCGGCATCTTCGTTTTCCAGACCCTCCAGCACATCATCGCGGGTCAGTGAGGGTGAGACGTTCAGGATCGCGCCGACCCGTTCCACAGGGCCCGCCTCGAACGCGCGGATGGGTTGGTTGTCAAGTTCGGCCAAGAGGGCTGCCCCGATTCGGCGCACGGTTTCGGGTTCGGTGTTGCCGGTCAGCGAGACGGCATAGGCAATGCGCCGCGCCCGTTCGCCGGGCAGGCGGCCCAGCAACTCCGCCGCCTTTTGGACAGGCAGCTTCGACAGCATCACAGCGCCGACCTCGACCGCCTCATCCGTCAGGATCGGCAAAAGCCGGTCGACGGGCAGGGCGGTGATCCGCTCCCACGGGTCGACCTTTGAGGAGGTTGAGGCGAGGCGGCGAATGCGCGAGGCGGCCGATTGCGAAATGTGGCCATCCATCATCAACAGGGCCCCTTCGATGCCGCCGGAAAAGGCGAGGCCGACCGCTTCAAGCTCGGACAGGAATTCGTTGACCACGGCATCCAGCGTGACCCGGTCGATCAGCCGCATCTTGCCCATCTGTTCGGCAAGGGCGGCCTGCATGTGTTCGGGAAGCGTGGCAATGGGCAGGGTCGCGCCATCGGACAGAAGATGCCGCACAATCACGGCGGCCTTCTGGCGCGGGGTCAGGCCGGGGCGGACAGTGGTGGTGGGGGAAATCGCCATGGCCCGGCGGTCCGGGAATATCCGGGCGAGGGGGACCATTTCCTGGGACATCGAAACCTCATCGATTCGGGTTTCGAGAAGCTTCGCAGTCGCGGGTTAACGGCAGCTTGATCTTTGAGCGGTTCAGGGCCCGATGCACTCAGAATTCAAACCAAGAGGATTCGAATTCCGATGCTCGATTCCTCCGTGAAGACCGGAACCGTTTTAGCTGGTCGGCTGCGGGACGCAGCGGCCCTGCGCATCGTCCCAGATCATGCTTGGCAGGCAGCTGGCGGCTGTCTGGTCAAGGGGATGACCCCGGCAGTCGGCCAAAGCAAGGCTTGGCAAGACAGACAGGGCCAGCACCGAAAACGTCACGAGAACTTTCATTCATCCCCCCGTTTTTAGAAGTTGTAGGTAACTCCCGTGGCAATCGCATTGGCAAGCGAGCGTTCCGACCATGTGCCAGCCCCGCCATAGGCGCGGATTTCGTCAAGCTGGGCCTGGGCAAGTTCGATCTCGTCCATCTCGACCAGAAGCTGGCCGTAGTAGTTGCGGGCAAGGATGTTGGCCGGGTCGATGGCCAGCGCCTCTTCATAGGCGGCAATGCCTTCCTCGACGAAGCCCATCTTGCGCAGAAGGAAGCCTTCGTAGGTCATGACGCGGGCGGTCTTGCCTTCGGTCATGGTGTCAAGGATCAGCTTGGCATCGGCAGGGCGACCGGCATAGGCCAGTTCGCGCACAGCCATATAGCGCTGGTCATCGGTCAGAAGGCTGCCGGAGGATTCCAGGCAGGCCTCGGTCTTTTCATCCCAGACTTCGCCTGCCTTGCAGTCTTCACTGGTCTGGGTCACCTTCGGCGGTTCGTCGTCGCCGCCACTGCCACTGCTGCCACCGCCACTGCTGCCACCGCCACTGCCGTTGGCGTAGCTGAATTGCGGGAACAGGGCGATTGCGGTGATAAGAAGAAGACGCATGACATACCTCACAGGTTGAGTTTTCAAAAAACTAACACGACTCGGGCACGTCGAAACCAGAAAATTGTCGGCAAGCGGGACACGACTGATCACGCTTGCGTCATTACGTCGCGGGGGTAGGGGTGGGCTTAAGCGCCAAAGACCCGGGCGAAGATCGTGTCGACGTGTTTGGTATGATAGCCAAGGTCGAACTTTTCCTCGATTTCCGCGGGCGACAGGGCGGCGGTCACTTCGGGGTCGGCGAGAAGCTCGGTCTTGAAATCGGCGCCCTTTTCCCAGACCTTCATCGCGTTCCTTTGCACAAGGCGATAGCTGTCTTCACGGCTGACACCGGCCTGCGTGAGGGCCAGAAGCACGCGTTGTGACATGATCAAGCCTTTGAATTTGGTCATGTTCTTCAGCATGTTGTCGGGGTAGATCACCAGCTTTTCCACCACGCCCGCCAGACGGTGCAGCGCGAAATCGAGCGTGATCGTGGCATCGGGGCCGATGGCGCGTTCAACCGAGGAATGGCTGATGTCGCGTTCATGCCAAAGCGCCACGTTTTCCAGCGCGGGGACCACGGCCATGCGCACCAGCCGGGCAAGGCCGGTCAGGTTCTCGGTCAGCACCGGGTTGCGCTTGTGCGGCATCGCGCTGGAGCCCTTTTGGCCGGGGGAAAAGAACTCCTCGGCCTCAAGCACCTCGGTCCGCTGCATGTGGCGGATTTCGATGGCGACGTTTTCGATGCTGGAGGCGATGACGCCGAGGGTCGCGAAGAACATCGCATGGCGGTCGCGGGGGATGACTTGGGTGGAGATCGGCTCGGGCGTGAGGCCCAGCATCTTGCAGACATGCTCTTCGACCGCCGGGTCGATGTTGGCGAAGGTGCCCACTGCGCCTGAGATGGCTCCGGTCGCCACTTCGGCGCGGGCGTTCAGAAGGCGGGCGCGGTTGCGCGACATTTCGGCATAGAAGCGGGCGAAGGTCAGGCCCATCGTCGTGGGTTCGGCATGGATGCCGTGGCTGCGGCCGATGCGGACCGTATCCTTGTGTTCATGGGCGCGGGACTTCAGCGCGGCCAGCACCCGGTCAAGGCCCTTGAGAAGGAGATCGGCGGCGCGGACCAGCTGGATGTTCAGCGTGGTGTCCAGCACGTCGGATGAGGTCATGCCCTGATGGACAAAGCGCGCTTCGTCATTGCCGATGATTTCGGCCAGATGGGTCAGAAAGGCGATGACATCGTGCTTGGTGACGGCCTCGATCTCATCAATCCGGGCGACGTTGAATTCGGCATCCTTGGCGCGCCAGACGGCCTCGGCATTGGCTTTCGGGATCACGCCCAAGGCGGCCTGAGCGTCGCAGGCATGGGCCTCGATTTCGAACCAGATCTTGAAACGGGTCTCGGGGGACCAGATCGCAACCATGTCGGGGCGGGAATAGCGCGGGATCATCTTGGACCTCGGGGTAAAGCTGCGAAAGGGGAACTTGCGACCCCTTACGCCGCAAGGGGCGAGGGTGCAAGACTTGGCGCGGGCCGACAAATGGGCGGCAGCGTTCCACATTTATGCCGCAGTCATCGGGCCTTGAGCAGCTTGGGAATTGAGCCATTGGCATCGGAAGGGGCGGCGTTGGGAACGGAAAACCACTTTTGGCGAAACTCGGCGGGAACGCTGGTGACGCTGGCGATCCTGTCTTTGGCCGGGGGATACCTTGGCTGGCTGCACCCCTTGGGCGATTCCCTGGCTGTCGCGCGACCATTGGCGGTGATGGCAGTGCTGCTGACGGCGGTGCTGGCCAGCATGGCGGGGATGCAGATGGCCTCGTTCGGAGCCACGCTGTTTGCGATGATCTGCGGGTTGCAGCTGTTTTTGGCCTATTCGATTGCCGGGCCGCCGGGGCGGATATTGATCTATCAGAAGAACATGCTGTTTCGGAATGATGCGCTTGCTGCGCTGGAGGCCGATATCCGCGCGGCAAACCCGGTTGCGATCACGCTGCAAGAGGTGTCCGAGCCCAATCTCGTGATGCTGGCGAACCTGAAGGACAGCTATCCTTCGCAGCAAGTCTGCCCTGGCAGCAAGATCGGGGGCGATGCAGTGGCCAGCCGGCTGCCGATGGTCGAGGGCACGGGTTTCTGTGCGCCCGGTCTTGCGGCGATGCAGGTCACGGATGGGAAAGAGACGTTCTGGGTCGTCTCGGTCCATCTGCACTGGCCTTGGCCCTATCAGCAGGCCGATCATGTCGACATGTTGATTCCGGTCCTTGCCAGGCTGGAAGGCCCGGTGATCATGGGGGGCGATTTCAACATGGTGGTCTGGGCCAGTGGGGTAAAGTCGCTTGCCGCAGTGACAAGGACCGTGGCAGCCGGGCCGACATTGGGCACCTATACCGGCTTTGAGCCCTGGCCTCGGCTGGCGATCGACCATGTCTTTGCTCCGGCTGGCGGGCGGACCGAACTTCGCGGGGCATTCGGGTCGGATCACCTAGGGGTGCTGGCGTTGGTCGATCTTTGAGCGGTGCCAAAAAGTCACAGCGGATGAGAATTATGAAACCGCTTGCAATCTGGGCTTTTGTTTTCCCTTGGATCATGTCTTTTTCGTGAGGGTGAAACGTTTTCTTCGGAGGTCCGCGTGGCTGTTACAGTGATTGCGCTGCTTTCGATCAATGAAAGCGAACCTCAGGCTCTGGGTGAATACTTCCGCATCACCACCCCGCTTCTGGAACGTGCCCGGGCACGGATCGTCAAACGGTTCACCCTGATTGAGCCGATTGTAGGCAATCGTCCGGCCCAGATGGCAGTAATCGTGGAGTACCCCGACCGCGAGGCGGTGGATTCCGTGTTCAAAAGCAGAGAATACCGCGAAGCCATTCCGTTCCGCGACCGCGCCTTCCTGAAATACGAAATCTCGATTGGTGTCGGTGATGATGCCCCGGCAGCGGACGCAGAACGGGCAAGGTAGATCCCGAGAACCGTCGCGCCGACTTCGGCTACGCCTGCCGACCAATGCTCAAACCTCGATCCGCAGGCGCGTTAGCAAAGCGGCAGCCTTTCCAAAGGCTCGGTCAGAAGCCGAGCTTAAAGCCCACCAGAATGTTGGTGCTGTGGTAGCCTTGCGTTTCCGTCGCACTAATATCGGCGTCCTTGAAGGCTGTTTGGTATTTCACTTCTCCGAAGATGCTTGCGTTTGCCCCGACACTGTGGCGCAGGCCGACGGCAAGCTGTCCGCCAGCAACGACGCCTGCAAAGTCTTCGCCCAGGTAAAGATAATTGACTCGAATGGCCCCGAGCCCACCCGAGGCATAGGCTTCCAGCGATTGCCCGATGGCGAAGTCCTTGCGAACGACTGCCATCAGGCTGATCGATTCGACAGATTCGTCGGTATAGCCGGTCCACAAAGCGCTGGTGCTCATTAGGTCAACGCCAACCGTGAAACCAGGTATCAAACCATCGGCATAGATGCCAACGCCGTAGGTATTGCCCTGGTCCACAGGATAGGATTTTCCGTCATAGTCTTCGTCACGTTCGTTGCTGATCCCGCCGTAAACCTCAGCAGACCAGTCGAGGGCGGCAGAGCTTTGCGCAGTTGCAGCAAGAATTGTGACCGCGAGAATGGCACCATTCCGGAATTTCATCTGTCTTTCCTTTCCTTCGGACTCAGACCCAAAGATTGAGACGTAAGACGGTTGCGAAGGCTGAATTGAGGCGAAATCCAGCACAAACATAGGCGAAGCATTTGCCTAGCAGGGGTTTCACATTTGTCCCAGCAGCCGGGGATCGAACGGATACTTGGTCAGGTTCTCACAGCCTGTTTCGGTAATCAGAACCTGATCTTCCAGCTTGATCGAGAAGTCGCCGCCCTCGGGGCTGATCAAGGCCTCGACGCACAGCGTCATGCCCGGTTCCAGCGCGTGCTCCATCGCGCCATCGACCCAGCCGTCGGAATAGGGCACGAAGGGCCATTCGTCGCAAAGCCCGACACCGTGCATCTTGCAGGAGTATTTCTGCTTCCAATACTGGTCTTCCAGCTTGTGGCCGCCATGCGTCAGCTCTCGGATGGTGACGCCGGGCTTCAGGCGCGACTTGTGGTCGCGTATGTGGTCAAGCCCGTGATTCATCGCCGAAACCATCGCGTTCGAGGGCCGGGCATCGCCGACCCACCAGCTGCGGCTTATGTCGATGCAGATGCCATAAGCGCCGATCAGGTCGGTGTCGAAGGCGACGATTTCGTTGTTCTGCACGATGCGAGGGCCGCATTCCTGAAACCAAGGATTGGTGCGCGGACCCGAAGCAAGAAGCCGGGTCTCGATCCATTCCCCGCCGCGCCGGATGTTGCCTTTGTGCAGTTCGGCCCAGATGTCGTTTTCGGAAACGCCGCCCTTCGGGACTTCGGCGCGGGTGAATACCTCCATTTCCGCAATCGCCTTTTCGCAAGCGTCATGGGCGCAGCGCATTGCCAGGATGTCATCGGGGCCCTTGATCGCGCGGGTGCGTTCGGTGACCTCTTCGCCTTCCAGAACGGTAAAGCCCTTGCGTTCCAGTGCCCGCAGGCCCGCGACCATGATCTTGTCGACAGCAAGGCGGCGGTTGGTCCCGGCATGGGCGCGCATCACCTCATCAACCTGATTGGCAAACGAGGTGGCAGCCTCATCCCCCTTGTCGCCGGTGATCGAATAAAAGAACGACGCGCCCGAGCGCAGCTCCTTGACCAGCGGGTTGAAGGTGACAAGGAAGGGTGCCTGCTTGTATTCCCAGATCACCATATGGCCGTCCGCACACAGAAGCAGGGCGCGAAACGGGTTGTGGCTGTTCCAAAGCTGCATGTTGGTGGTGTCGGTGGCATAGCGGATGTTCAGGGGATCGAACATCAACAGGCCGCCAATGTCACGCGCCACCAGCGCCGCAGTAAGCCGCTTCCAGCGGTATTCGCGCATCCGGTCCAGATTGGGTGGGGTCAGACCCGACGCTTCCCATTCACGGAACGCTAGCTGGGTTGGTCCGATTTCCACCCGGTCATTGTCGTTCGGGGTTCCATCGCCCAAGCGGTCTTCGCGGCTGGGGTCGATCTTTCGGCGGTCGCGGTGAAAGTCGGTCATCTGGGCCTCCCTGATCGGGTCAGGCTGCATGGGGCGGGCCGGACAGGCGCGCCGGAAGGCGACGGGAAATGTCGCCCTTGGGTCATGGCAGGTGCCAGGGCGCTGCCGCTCTGGCCATTGACGCCTTGCGGATCAGATTCTAAGCGCCGCCGCCCGCGCCGCAATCACTTGATCGGCGTCGCGACCGGCCAGCGGGTCCAGATGGTCGAACCCGGCCGTATAGAAGCCGACGCCCAAGGTCTGCGAGCGCAGTTCGGTGATCATCCCGTCCAACTCCCCTGCCGGGATCAGCGCCTGCACTTCGTCCCAGGCCTTCCAGCCCGCCTTGGTATCAAAGCCCAGAAGTTGGCCCCGGCGCGAGGTGACGATGCGCTGGGCGCGGGGCGTGAATTCCGAGGGGACCGAGACGATGACCTCCATCACCGGCTCCAGCAGCACAGGCGCGCAGCCGGGCAGGGCTTCCTGCATCGCCTTGGCTCCGGCCTTCTGGAAGGCGAAGTCGGAACTGTCGACGTTGTGATAGCTGCCGTCGAAGAGGGTGACGGACACATCGACAACGGGAAAGCCCAGAGGGCCGCGCGCGAGCGCGGTTTCAACGCCTTTTTGCACCGCCGGGATGTATTGCTTCGGCACCACCCCGCCGGTGATCCGGTCAGTGAAATGGAAACCCTCACCCCGTGCGCGCGGAGCAATTTCGATGTGGATGTCGGCGAATTCCCCATGCCCGCCGGATTGCTTCTTGTGGCGGGAATGGTGGTTAGCCGGTTTGCTGATCGTCTCGCAATAGGTCACGGTCGGCCTGGCGGTCTTGACTGTCAGGCCGGAGTCCGACTTCAGCCGCGAAAGTGCGATGGCCAAGTGGATTTCACCCTGACCTTGGAGGAGCGTCTCCGCCGTCTCGGCCTGGAAGGTCATCGACAGGGTCGGGTCTTCGTCGATCAGGCGGGATATGGCGGTAGAAAGCTTCGCCTCGTCGCTCGGGTTCGCGGCCCGGATTGCGAGGGAGACCAAGGGGGCGGGGACCTCGGGCCAGTCGGCGGGGCGGTGAGTGGCATCCCCGATCATTATATCCCCGGCCCTTACTTGCGCCATCCGGCCAAGGACCAAGACTTCGCCTGCCTTGCCGCTGCCCTTGGGCGTGAACTTGCGCCCGAATGGAGAGGAGACCGACCCCACCCGGTCAGGACCCAGCGTCAGGCCGTCCTTGATCTCGCCCCGCCAGATGCGGGCCAGGGCTGATCGCCCGGCCTGTCCGGCCTGAAAGCATTTCACGACCTGCGCCATGGGGGTGCCTGGGGGCAGGGCCAGCCGTGCAAGGGTCGTCTCGGGGCTGGGGCAATCGTGGCGCAGAGCCTTCCACAGCCGCCGGACGCCGTTTTCATGTTCCGCCGCGCCGAACAGGACCGGGACCAGCAGGTCTTCCTGCAGCTCGCGCGCCAACGAGGTATAGACCTGATCCGGCGCCGGGGTCATGTCGGACAAGACCTGCTCCAGGATCGCATCGTCGAAATCGGCCATCGCTTCAACCATCGCGGCGCGGGCAGCGCCTTCGTCGGCGCGCATGGCTTCGGGCAGCGGAATCAGGTCGGCAGGCTGCGCCGGGTTCCATTTCCAGGCGCGTTCCGACACCAGGTCGATCAGGCCGGTGACCTGGCCCTTGTCATCGCGCAGGGGGATTTTGCGCAAGGCGAGCGGGCGGTCGGACACCGACTGCAAGGCCTGCAGGGTGGACCGGACATGGGCTTCGGGGGCGTCCATCCGGTTGATGAAGATCAGATGCGGGATCCGCCGGTCGTCAAGGAACCGCAGCAGGGGCGACAGCGCCAGCGCCCGTTCCGGAAAGGGCTCGGCCACGACCACGGCAAGATCGGCCACCATCAGAGCCGCGCGGGTATCCGACAGAAGCTCGACCGAGCCGGGGCAGTCGATCAAGGTCCAATCTTCGTCCATGAAGCGGCAAAATGCGCCGGAAAGCTCGGTCGAAATGCCGCGCGCCCGCGCTTCGGGGGCGGCGTCGCCTACAGTGCTGCGGTCCTTCACCGTGCCGCGCCGGTCGGTGGTTCCGGCGGCATGAAGCAGGGCTTCGAACAGCGTGGTCTTGCCGCTACCATGCGCCAACCAGTGCTGCGCATCGGATGCCGTGATGTGCGTGGCTCATTTCTTCCCTCCCATGGGCCGGGGCGGCCAGGGCGGGGGCGGGACGCGAAACCGAACGGCCCGCTCATCCGGCCGCCAGTGCGGGGGCGCTGTTCGTGCACCCTCTGGACCCTACAGTAGCGGGTTTCTTGGCTCTGTCGCGGGGAATCTGGACCTATGCGCACGTGCTCCGGCGCTAGTCCACTCATTCCCCCGTCGGGGAGTTGCCTTCGCCGTGCGGGGGGCTAGGGTCGCCAGCGAAATGCACAAGGAAAACCCATGTCAGGACTGATCCGCAGAACCCTGTTGCTTGGTGGTCTGGTTGCCGCAGCCGGTGGGGTTGCGCTGTGGCGTTGGCGCAGCCCGCAGGGAACCGAGATTGCCTATGGCAAGGGCCCGTCCCGGACGCTGGACATTCACTATCCGCGCGGTCTGTCGGCAAAGTCGATCCTGGTCTGCTTCCATGACGGTGATTTCGCGGCGGGCGACAAGACGGATATCGCGGTTTGGCCTGAACTTCTGGCTGCCGGTATCGCGGTGGTCCGCGTCAACACAAGGCTGTCTGGCGAGGCGCAGTGGCCCGCGCAGGCAGATGATGCACTTGACGCGATCATCCATCTGCAGCGCGAAGGGGCTGCACTGGGCCTTGATCCGACGCGCATGGCAATCATGGGGAAGGGCGCGGGTGCCTATCTGGCGGTCACGGTGGCGTTAAGCCTTGTCGAGGTCGGACTTTCGCCCAAGGGCGTGGTCAGTCTTTACGGCCCGATGGATTTTTCGACCCTTGATGCCGATCTTGCCACGCTGGGCCGCAACCCCGGACGCGGCCCGGCGAATGAGCCGGAAAGTTCCGAAAGCCGGCTTCTGGGTTTTGCTGTCGGGGATCGGCCCGAGGAAGCGCGGGCGGCAAGCCCCTTGGCCAAGCTTGACAACCTGCGCGAGCCTTTGCCGCCGATCCTGATCCGGCATGGTGATGCCGATGTGATGGTGCCAGACCTGCAGGCCAAACGCCTGCGTGAGGCATGGCTGGCGGCCGGCCCGAAATCTGCCATCGACTACGAACTTGTGCCCGGTGCCGGCCATGGGGGCGAGGCGTTCGAGACAGGCGATGTTCGCGCCGATGTGCTGGCTTTCGTGACCCGGGCGCTGGCCTGATCAGTCTTCGCGCCCAATCTTGCGCAGGTCCTGGCCCTTGGCAAAACTCATAAGCGCGCGGATCAGACCATAGGGCAGCAGGGTGACAGAGCCTGCCAAGCCCCAAAGATAGCCAGTGATCTGGATCGCCGTCGACGCGGCCTGGCCGGGAGGCGGTGGTTCGGCAGCGGTTTCGGTCAGTGGCCATAGATGCGCCTCGACCTCGGCCACAAGGGCATTGCCGCGCGGGGCATCGGGGTCGGCGGTGGCACTGGCATGGGCCTGAACCGCGGCGCAGTTCTTGATCCACATCGCGACGCGAAGGTGTGAGGGCACATAGGGGGCCACCCGGCCGAGCTTCGCTTCGGGGATGCGGCCCGCGCCGTCGCGGACGTTCAGCGCGATCCGCTTAACCCAACGCGCAAAGGCGGCAAACAGAACTGCAGCTCCACAGCGGGCATGGAAAAGGCTGGCCCGGCCAAGGGCGCGGATATCGAACGGCGGGCGCTGGCTGCCAGTAGCCCAGATCTTCGGGCGACCGTCGGAATCCTGGTTGCGTCTGCGGTCACTGGTCATGATGGAAACTCGCACTTGTTGCTCGGCGGACCTTAATCTGGCTTACTAGCGATGGCAATCTCATGCCCTGCAGGCCGCCGTAGGACGGCAGGTCTTGACTAGGTTTTAGGGTCTGGGCGCAGTGCCGCAGGCTGGTTGGTCACAAAAGGCCAGTCTCCAAGGCATGGATTGCGGCTCCGGCCCGGGTTGTGACACCCAGCTTGTCGTAGATATGGGTAGCGTGGCGTTCGACCGTCTTGTGGGACAGGCCAAGCTGACCGGCGATGGCTGCATTGGTCTGCTGGCGCGCAAGAAGGCGCAGCACTTCGATCTCGCGGTCCGACAGGGCCGCGGACGCAGCGCGGCGGGTACGGCTGCCCTTTTGCCCGGCGACGGTCAGCACGACATCCACAGCTCTGCGGTCAAGGAGCCTCGGCTTGGCCTGCGCCGAAGGCTCGATCGCCGCTTCGGCATCGGTCATTTTCGGGCGGTGCGGACGCGCCTCGGTCAAGGCGCACCAAGCATTTGCCGCCGCCAAAAGCCGCGCCTGAGCCGACAGCGCCGGTGCTACAAGACCCCGGTGATAGGCCATGGCACGCCGCTGTTGATCCGGTGCTTAATGCGGTTCAAGTTTACATGGGATCGGAAGACGCTGCCTCTCGCATTCGCTCGAACGCGTTTCCCGATGCATTTGCTTCCGTGAAAGCCTGAACCGCTCTAGCCCGCGACCGGGATAGCGCCGTTCTGCGTCATCATTGCCATGGCGCCGAACAACGCATGATGTTCGACGATCTTGCCATCACTGAAGCGGTCATAGACCGACGTCGCGATGCTGACGGGCCGATTGCTGGGAGGGGGCCGCTGAAATCCCTGTCTGCAGCGCCGTCCAGGTCATGCGCGCGGCGACCCAGTCACCGTCGGCGACCTGGCTTTCAAAGATGTGACGGCCATTCGAGAACGAGGCCGAGATCATCCGCATCATGCTATCGAATTGCGCGCGGTTCATCGCGCCGCCGCGGTTTGCAGTGGCGGTAAGGTCAGGCGACATCACCGCCATCATTGCATAAAGCCCGTCCCGGTCGTGGCACTCCTGAATGCTGCGGGACAGCTTCTTGTTGGTTTCGGTGCTCATCGTCATTCTTCTCTTGATGTGACGTGAGTTTATCCTGCGGGTCATCCGGCTCTGCCACATCCGGCACCCCCCGAATGGATCAGGACTTTCCGAGTGGTAGCCCAAGAAGAAAGGCCGCCCGAAGGCGGCCTTTCGTGTTTCAAAGGGTGGGCAGTCTGCCCACCTTCCCCTTAGCAGGAATAGTACATCTGATATTCGATCGGGTGCGGCGTATGCTCGTAGGCGTAAACCTCTTCCCACTTCAGACCCATGTAGCTTTCCAGCTGGTCGCGGGTGAAGACGTCACCGGCCAGCAGGAAGTCCATGTCCTTTTCCAGCTCTTCCAGCGCTTCGCGAAGCGAGCCGCAGACGGTCGGGATTTCGGCCAGCTCTTCGGGCGGCAGGTCGTAAAGATCCTTGTCCGAAGCCGGGCCGGGGTCGATCTTGTTGCGGATGCCGTCAAGGCCGGCCATGAGCAGGGCCGAAAAGCAAAGATAGGGGTTCGCCGACGGATCGGGGAAACGGGCCTCGACACGCTTGGCTTTCGGGCTTTCCGTCCACGGAATGCGGACGCAGCCTGACCGGTTGCGGGCCGAATAGGCGCGCAGGACCGGGGCTTCAAAGCCGGGGATCAGGCGCTTGTAGCTGTTGGTCGCCGGGTTGGTGATCGCGTTCAGCGCCTTGGCATGTTTCAGGATGCCGCCGATGAAGTACAGCGCCTCCTGGCTGAGGTCAGCATACTTGTCGCCTGCGAACAAGGGCTTGCCGCCCTTCCAGATCGACATGTTGACGTGCATCCCCGAGCCGTTGTCGCCCTTCATCGGCTTTGGCATGAAGGTGACGGTCTTGCCGTAGGCGTGGGCCACGTTGTGGATCACGTATTTGTACTTCTGGATGTTGTCGGCCTGTTCGACCAGACCGCCGAAGATCATCCCAAGTTCATGCTGGCAGGTCGCGACCTCGTGGTGGTGCTTGTCGACCTTGATGCCCATCCGCTTCATCGTGGACAGCATCTCGCCCCGGATGTCCTGGGCTTCGTCAATCGGGTTGACCGGAAAATAGCCGCCCTTGTGGCCCGCGCGGTGGCCGTAGTTGCCGCCTTCAGTCACGGTGTCGGTGTTCCAGGCTGCCGCTTCGGCGTCGATCTCATAGGCTACCTTGCGCGGGGTGACCGAGTAGCGCACGTCGTCGAACAGGAAGAATTCGGCTTCCGGCCCGCAATAGAACGCATCGCCCACGCCCGAGGATTTGAGGTAAGCTTCCGCCTTCAGCGCGATCTGGCGCGGGCAGCGGCTGTAAGCCTCACCCGTATCGGGTTCGACCACGTTGCAATGCACGCACAGGGTCTTTTCCGCATAGAACGGGTCAAGATAGACCGAGGCCGCGTCGGGCATCAGCTTCATGTCGGACTGGTCGATCGACTTCCAGCCCGCGATGGATGAACCATCGAACATGAAGCCTTCCTCGAAGAAATCCTCGTCCACAAGGTCGCTGACCAGCGTCACGTGCTGAAGCTTGCCCTTGGGGTCGGTAAAACGAATGTCGACGTACTCGACCTCTTCGTCCTTGATCAGTTTCAGAGCCTTTGCAACGGCGCTCATCATGCTGCCTTTCGGTTTATCGGGTTTCGTTTTGGGTTTGTCTTTGGCCATGGCGTTTCGCTTTTCGGTGCTCAGATGGCATCGTCGCCGGTCTCACCGGTGCGGATGCGGATGGCTTGTTCGACGGGGGTGACGAAGATCTTGCCGTCGCCGATCTTGTCGGTGCGCGCGGCCGAGATGATCGCCTGCACGGCGGTATCGACCATGTCGTCGGTCAGCACGACCTCGATCTTCACCTTGGGCAGGAAGTCGACAACATATTCGGCGCCCCGGTAAAGTTCCGTGTGGCCCTTCTGGCGGCCGAAACCCTTGACCTCGGTGACCGACAGGCCCTGGATCCCGGCTTCCTGAAGCGCTTCCTTCACCTCGTCCAGCTTGAACGGCTTGATGATCGCTTCGACTTTCTTCATGGGCCGACTCCCCCGGATTCGTCTACGCTTCGTCTCACCACTTCCCTTGTGCCGGAACAATGTGACAGGGTTGCCGCAGGGGCTTCTGGCTGGGGATTCCTTGGCCGTTGCCTAATTTTTGTGCAATGCGCCCGCTGGGTGGGCATTTTGATAACTTGGGGCCATAAGAGGGGCCGTGCGAGATGACCGAACTCCTGACCGCCGCCCAGATGCGGGCCATCGAACAGGCGGCGATTGCCAGTGGCGAGGTGACCGGCCTCGAACTGATGGAACGCGCCGGGCGGGGCGTGGTCGAGGCGATCTTCGAGGAATGGCCGGAGTTGGCTGCCACCTCGCACCGGGCGGTGGTCCTGTGTGGCCCCGGCAACAACGGCGGCGACGGGTTCGTGGTCGCGCGGCTTTTGCAGGAGTGGGGCTGGGAGGTGGAGGTCTTTCTCTACGGCGACCCTTCGAGGCTGCCGCCGGACGCGCGGGTGAATTATGAGCGGTGGCGGGGGATGGGGGAGATCACCCCAGCCAGCATGATCCCTGAAGTGCGCAATCAAGATGTCGACATTTGGGTGGACGCACTGTTTGGCATTGGCCTTGCAAGGCCACTCGATGCTGAAGCCAAACTCTTGTTGGGCGCTACGTTCCAGAAGTGGCCTGTGGTCGCAATAGACATTCTTTCCGGCATAGACGCTGATTCAGGCCGATGGATTAAAGAGCCTGGAGAAAGCGATGCGCAACGGAGTTGCGAGCTTCCGGTTACATTCCACCGCGCCAAGGTAGGGCATCTGATTGCCGCAGGGTTAGATTCATCTGAGAAGCTTAAAGTTGTCGACATCGGTCTTCCGACACTGAATCGCGGTCGAGTTTCTGTCCTTGAATACACTAACGAGATACCACGAACGTTGAAGGACGTTCTGACAACCGGGTTGAACGGACCCGGACGACTTCGCAAGCGGGAGGGCCACAAATACTCCCACGGCCATGCCCTGATCCTCTCCGGCCCATCCGGTCGCGGCGGGGCGGCGCGGCTTTCGGCGCGGGGGGCTTTGCGGATCGGGGCGGGGGTGGTGACGGTGGGGTGTCCGCCGGATGCGATCCCCGAGAACGCCGCGCGGCTGGATGCGGTGATGCTGCGGGGGGTGGCGGATGGGCTGATGCTGGAGGAGGCGCTGGCGGACTCGCGGATCAATGCGGTTTGCATCGGGCCGGGGTTGGGCCTCGATGCACGGGGCAGGGAGCTGGTGGCGGTGGCGCTCAAATGCCGGTCTGAAGCCCGGCCTACGGGCGCCGATGTAGGCCGGGCTTCAGACCGGCTTTCCCCCCGCAACATCGTCCTCGACGCCGACGCCCTCACCATCCTGTCCCGACACCCCGACCTCTTCGCCGCCCTCCATGACCGATGCATCCTCACCCCCCATGCCGGAGAGTTCGCCCGCCTCTTCCCCGACATCGCGGCAAAGCTGGCCGAACCGGCCACCAAAGGCCCCGCCTATTCCAAGGTTGACGCCACACGAGAGGCTGCCGCCCGTGCAGGCTGCACCGTCCTTTACAAAGGCCCGGACACGGTGATCGCCGACCCCGGCGGTCGCTGTGCCATCAACTCCGCCCACTTCGACCGGGCCGCCCCTTGGCTTGCCACCGCAGGGTCGGGCGACGTGCTTGCAGGCTTCATCACCGGGCTTCTGGCCCGTGGCTTCAGCCCCTTTGACGCGGCCTGCACCGGGGCCTGGCTGCATGTCGAATGCGCGCTTTCGTTCGGGCCGGGGCTGATTGCCGAAGACCTGCCCGAGGAATTGCCCAAGGTGTTCAAGACGCTTGGCCTGTAAGGCGGTAAAATAGCCCCTAAGCCGGAACGTGTCGGCCAATCGTACCGGGCTTCACCGCGTCAGGCCGCGCTGAACCAGCGCGATCCATTCCGTCGCGCTCTGCAGCCGGTCCCGCTGCAAGACCCGCATCGCGGCATCAATCGCCTCAAGGAACCCGGGCGGATAGCCCCCGAAACGCCGAGAAAGCGGCGTGCAAGGGTCGGGCGCACCGACTGCCAGCGCTGCCAACCGCCGTTGGCTTGGCGGCGGGGCCGCGCCCGAGATCACGTGGTAAAACGTCGCCGCCAGCGCATAAAGGTCGCTCGCCGGGGTCTGCTCGGCCCCGATCAGGTAAAGCTCCTGCGGGGAGTAGCCGTCCTTGATCACCAGCCGTTCGGTAAGGATACGGCTGCCGGGGATCATCGGCTCACTTGCGGCACCAAAGTCGATCAGCACGGGTTTTCCCGCCGGATCGATCAGGATGTTGTCGGGCGAAATGTCCCGGTGCAGGATTCCGGCCTGGTGAATGAACTCGACCGCGCGCAAGAGGTGCAACAGGATCACCACGGTTTCGGCCGGTGAAAACGCGCCTTCGGTCGCATCTATGATGTGGTGAAGGTCTGGCCCGTCGATGAAATCCATCACGGTATAGGCTGTGCCGTTGTCTTCGAAGACCTGATGCACGCCGACCACACTGGGATGCGCCAGCCGGGACAGGCTGCGGGCTTCGTCGACGAAGGTTTGCAAGGTGGTCTCAAACTCGGCGGCATGCTTGCGCGACCGGGTTTTCACCATGGTCTCGACCCGGTGGCAGATCGCATTTGGAAAGCATTCCTTGATCACAGCCAGCCGGTCCAGCGAATCCCGCGCCAGATAAGTGATGCCGAAGCCGCCCGAATTGAGGAAGCGCAGAATCTCGTACTGGCCATCCAGCAGCAGGGTGCCGGGTTTAAGCTCCTCGCTGGCCAGTTCAGGCGCTGTCCGCCCGTCGGAGTGGTCCGGATGCGCCGCGCCATCTTCCGCCGGGTTGTTCGTTTCTGTCACGTCGGTTTCCATTCCGGTGGCCGCTGCAAGGCTGGCGTGACCCGGATCATCCGGACGCGCAGCGGGCAGGAGCAGCATGACCGCTTGGCCTTCGCCCTTCAACAGGCGAACCTGCCAAAGTGTGAAGAAAATGCACCACAGTAGGGGTGGTGGGCGTTGCGCCGGGAATGGCGGCCAAGTTTGGTCCTTTATCCGCGCCCGGTCAGCCAGTTGCCAAGGGCCGCCAGCCGCGACGGCCCGGCACCGGGTCGGGCTTCTTGACGGTCAGCTGCGTTCAAAAGCGCATACATCCCTGTCACCCCCAGCCAGCGGAAGGGTTCACGCTCCCACTGCCGGACACGGCGGTTGACCCAAGGCAGGGCTGTGAGTTCGGTCGTCCGGTCAAGCGCCAGATCGGCCAGCGTCCGCCCCGCAAGGTTCGAGGTCGAGACGCCGACGCCGACATAGCCGCCTGCCCAGCCGATACCGGTCGCCGGGTCAAGACCCACGGTCGCGCACCAGTCGCGCGGCACGCCAAGCACGCCGCACCAGGCGTGGTCGATCTTCGCCGAGGCCGCCGCCGGGAAATGCTTGTGCAGGATCGCCGTCAGTCTGCGGATCGTTTCGGCATCCGGCGCGCCGTTGGTGTCAAGATTCGAGCCGTAAAGATAAGGCACCCCGCGTGCGCCAACAGTGATGCGGCCTTCGCGGGTGCGCTGGCAATAGCAATAGGCATTGGCGAAGTCGCCAAGGATTTCGTGGCCGTTCCAGCCGATCTGGTCCCAGACCTCGGGCGACAAGGGTTCGGTCGCGATCTGGGCAGAATTCAGCGGCAGCCATTCGCGTTTCAGCCCCGGCAGGCCCGCCGTAAAGCCTTCGGTACAGCGCAAGATGCGGGGCGCGCGGACACTGCCTTTATCGGTTCGCACAAGGCCCTCTTCAAAGCCGGTGACCGTGGTCCCCTCGACAATCCGCACGCCAAGCCGTTCGACCGCAGCCGCCAGCCCGCCCACCAATTTTGCGGGTTGGACGCGGGCGACATTGGTCACCACCATCGCCCCCAGCGCGCCAGGAATGCGGATGCGCTTGGCAAGTTCATCGGTGCCGATCTCGAAGACCCGGTCTTCCTCGCCCCAGTGGCGGCGATGGGCGACTTCGTCCTTCAACCGGCCAAGCTGGGCGGGCAGGGTGGCGACCATCAGCTCATCCGTGCGGCGGAAATCGGCGTCGATGCCTTCCGCCTCGGCTACACGGATCACTTCATCGACCGTGGTATTCATCGCCGCGACCATGCCGCGCACCCCGGCCTCGGTCGAGGTTTCCAGATAGCGCTGGTGGTTCCAGGCAAAGCCACCGGTCAACCAGCCGCCATTCCGGCCCGAAGCGCCAAAGCCTGCGAATTCCTTTTCGATCACCAGCACATTCAGCCCGGGATCGGCTTTCTTCAGGTAATAGGCCGTCCAAAGCCCGGTATAGCCTGCGCCGATGATGGCCACATCCGCCACAGTATCCCCGGCCAGTGCCGCGCGGCGCTGGGGCAGGCCGATATCGGCATACCAGAACGACACATCCCCGATCTGCATGGATTTCCCCCAAAGCCCTTGGGTAAGAGAGGCACAGCTTTCCCGGCTTTTCAAGGAGGACGCCTGTTGCAATCTGATCAGCGGGGCGGGAAACTCACTGGACAGGGCAAGGGGAACAGGAATGCAGAGCTTCTTCGTGGCGGGTCCCTATGACGACGGCGATCCGGTCACCGGGCATTACTATGAAATGGCCTCAAACGACCCCACGCGCGCCCAGGTCTGGGGCTATACCGACGGCTTGAGCTATGCGCCCGGCCAGACCCTGCGGCTGCATGCGATGTCATCAGCCCAAAAGGCGCAGGTGCGGATCGAGAGGGACGGCATCGCGCCCAAGACCGTGCTGCTGAACGAGATCGCCACCCGCTTTGCCCCGACGCCTGCGGATTGCTCGGTGAAAGGTTGCGACTGGCCCGTGGCCTTTGAAACCGTGATCCCGGCGGAATGGATTAGCGGCGTCTATGCTGTCACGCTGACGATCGACGGTCACAGCTCGCATGGAATGTTCGTCCTCAAACCGACGCACCCGGCGGCGAAGCTGGCTATCGTCCTCGCGACCGGAACCTGGTGTGCCTACAACGACTGGGGCGGGTCGAACCACTATCAGGGGCTCTGCGGGCCGACGGGGGGCGATTTTTCTGCCGAAGTAAGCTTGCAGCGCCCCTGGGCCACGGGTTTCGTGCGTTGGCCCGAGGATGCCCCGCGCATTCCCCATGCCTCGCCCCTCTTATCCCGCCCCGCCTATCCGCATATGGACTATGCGCGGGCCAACAGGATTTCAAAAAAATACGCCTCCTCCGGCTGGGCGGCGTTTGAACGGCCCTTTGCCCTTTGGTGTGAGGGGCAAGGGATCGCGCTGGAATATTTCACCCAGCACGACCTGCACGCCGACCCCAACTGTCTGGACGGCTACCCCCGTGCGGTGATTGTCGGCCATGACGAATACTGGACCTGGGAGATGCGCGACCATCTGGACGCTTGGCTTGACCGGGGCGGCGAACTGGCGCGGTTCGGCGGCAATTTCTTCTGGCAGACGCGCCTCTCGCCCGACCTTCTGACCCAGACCTGCCACAAGGCCCGCGCCGAGGCGGAAGACCCGCTGGCCCAGACCGACCGGATCACCAGCTATTGGGACCATCCGCGCGCTGCGCGTCCCGGCGTTGCCACGATGGGGCTGACCGGTTCCATGGGCGTTTATGCCGGCTGGAGCCGTTGTGCCGCGCATGGGGCAGGGGGCTTCACCATCTATCGCCCGGACCATTGGGTGATGCAGGGTACCGGGCTTGGCTATGGCGATGTGCTGGGGGCCGCTTCCAAGATTTTCGGCTATGAGGTCGACGGGATCGACTATGAAACCCGCAAGGGCTTGCCCTATCCGGCTGAAGGCACCGGGCTGGTGGGCGATCTGACGATTGTCGGCCTGTCCCTTGCAACCACGCTGTCCCATTCCACCGGTCGGCATGACGAGGACCACTTCATCGGCTCGCTGGATGCCGAAGAGGTTGCCAAGACCGTCTATGGCGAGATCACACCCGAAACCCTTAGCCTCGCCAGCCGCGGCAACGGCTGCATGGCGGAATATCGGCGGGGCAGGGGCGCGGTCTTCAACGCCGCTTCCTGCGAATGGGTCGCGGGTCTGATCGCGCGCGAACGCCCGGTCGAGGTCGTGACACTAAACCTGCTGCTGGGCAAATGGGGCTGAGCAAAACCTGTAAAACCGCTGTCGTAAATCCGTAACCGTGGCGTCGCGGGGCTGTCATCGGGATTTGGCAAACTGCCCGGCAATCCTGCCCTGACCGAGACGCCCGCACATGACCCATCAGCCCAGCCCGCAAACCTTTGGCGACTTTTCCATCGATCTTGGCCTGCCCGGGTCGGTTGTCAACTTCGACCAGCCGCCGATCTCGCCGGACGTGAGGTTCACCTATTCGCACCCCGGCCAGTCGCGCCTTCGCCGCGGCATCATCCGCACGGTCGAGGTGATAAGCGGGCAACCCAAGCTGAAGCGGCTCTATCTCGACTGGGTGATCTGCGACAAACGCCCCGGTGAGCCGGTGTTTGATGCAGCCCTTCGCAAGCTGGGAATCCGCCCAAGAATCCGCTCGGGGGCCGAGAATCTGGCCAAGGTGCCTGAAACCGGTGGCCTCCTGTTGGTCGCAAACCACCCGTTTGGCGTGGTTGACGGGCTGACCATTGGCCATCTCGCGATGCGCCTGCGTGGCAATGTTCGGATCATGACGAACAGCCTGTTGTGCCGGGTACCCGAAGTTGATCCCCACCTTTTGCCGGTCGATTTCTCGGGCACGCCCGAGGCCCGGCGCATCACGGGCGAAACCCGTCGCCGCGCGGTCGAGCTGTTGGCGCAGGGTCAGACCGTGGCGATCTTTCCGGCGGGCAGCGTGGCCACGGCCAACAAGCCGGTGCGCGGGCGGGCTGTCGATTCGGCCTGGCATCCCTTTGTCGGTCGGCTGGCAACCATTCCGGGCGTGACAACTTTGCCGCTGAATTTCTCGGGCCAGAATTCGCGCCTGTTCCAGATTGCCAGCCACCTGTCCTATCCCTTGCGAATCGCGCTGGTCTTCCGCGAAACCTGCCGCCGCATCAACAGGCCGATTGACATCTCCATCGGCGCCCCGATCCGGGCCGAGGAGTTGCGGCTTCTGGATCGTGACGCGGTCTCGGTCGAGCTTCGCCGTCGCGCTATGGCCCTTGCCACGCCAACGCTTGCCGATCCCGACGAGGTCTATGTCTGGCCATCGCATATCCGCTGGTAGGTAAGCCGCATGCGGCTTGCTTCGTCTGCAGGCTGCGAATTCCTGTCCCGACCCCTCCTTAAAAATGCTGCATTCCAGATTTCAATTGCCGGTTGACTGGGCAATCAATGAACTACGCCCTGAAATGGGCGCATTGGTTGCAAGCATTTTCAACGAGGAATTTGGATGGCACCGACTAAGAAGGCGCGGATTCTGGCGATTGGTGGCGGCGTCGGTACCATCACTGCTCTTTATGCGCTGACGCGCCTGCCTGACTGGCAGGATCGCTTTGACATAACGGTCTACCAACTGGGCTGGCGGCTGGGCGGCAAGGGGGCCAGCGGGCGCAACGCGGCGCATGGCCAGCGGATTGAAGAGCACGGGCTGCATGTCTGGGGCGGGTTCTATGAAAACGCCTTCCGCAATCTGCGCCACTGTTACGGCGAGTTGCAGCGCCTAGGTTTGCGCAAACTCGACGCGCCGTTGGCGACGATCGAGCAGGCATTCCAGCCCCTTCACCACCTCTTCCTTTCTGAAGATGTGCCTCGCCCGGTCGGGTCGGGGGTGGATTGGCGGCCTTGGGTCATCAACCTGCCCGGCAATGATCAGGTGCCGGGGACCGCTACCGAAGTGCCCGGCCCGTTTCAGATGTTCCTGCGCGGCGTTGCGATTGTGCTGGAATTCATCGCCCGGCATGAGCTTGACGATGCCTCGCCCGAAACCCAAGGCCTACGTGGAGCAGGTGAACGGCTGCGCGCGGGCGTCACTGGGCTGAACCAGAACGCGCGGCTGCATCTGCCGTCGCAACGCTCGCTTCTAGCCGATCTGATTGCCGATCTGCAAGCGGCGGTGCATGCCCGGATGACACCCGCCGCAGTGCAGGATGATGCGCAGCGGCGGATCCTGATGCTGGCCGACCTTGGGCTGGCCTATGCGCATGGTATGGCGGCCTCGGACGCCTTCACCCATGGCTATGACGTGCTGGACCAGTGGGAATTCTCCGACTGGCTGCGGGCAAACGGGGCAAGCGAGGCCGCGCTGGCTTCGGTGCTGGTCCGGGGCTGCTATGACTTTGTCTTTGGGTTTTCTGCCGGAAACATCCACCGCCAGAACATGGGCGCAGGAACGGCCGCCCGCGCGATGGGGCGGCTGATCTTCACCTATGCCGGTGCGATCTTTCAAAAGATGCAGGCCGGAATGGGCGACACGATCTTTGCACCCTATTATCAGGTGCTGGAAAAGATCGGGGTCAAGTTCCGCTTTTTCCATGCCGTCAGCGCGCTGCGCCTGACCGAAGCCGGGACCGACATCGGCGCGGTGGAGATGACCCGTCAGGCCGAGGTGATCAAGGGCGATTACCACCCCCTGCGCGAGGTGAAAGGCTTACCCTGCTGGCCGTCCGAGCCTGACTGGGACCAACTGGTTGATGGCGAAAAGCTGCGCGCATCGGGGGTGAATTTCGAATCTGAAGCTGGCCCGTTCAAGCGCGAGCCTGTGGTGCTGAAACTGGGCGAGGATTTCGACAAGGTGCTGCTTGGCGCCTCGCACGGCTCGCTTGGTTACATGACCAAGGACCTCGCCACCGCCTCGCCACGCTGGGACCAGATGCTGAAGTCGATCCGAACCGTCGGCACCCAAGCCGCGCAGTTCTGGCTGGACAAAAGCTTTGCCGATCTGGGCTGGGATGCCGAGGTCGCAAAACACAACAGCCCCGAGGCCATTCCGACCAGCCCCTTGCGTACCGTCCTGACCGGCTTTGCCGAGCCCTTGGATACCGTGGCCGACATGAGCCATCTGATCCCGGTCGAGGATTGGAAAGGCAAGGGGCCAAAATCCATCGCCTATTTCTGCTCGCCCGCGCCTGATGGTCAGACGCAGGACCGCTTCGCCAAAGAAGTGCGCGACTGGATACGAAAAGACCTGCCTGCGATCTGGCCCAAAGCCGACCCGGTTCCCTTCCATCAGGGCGGGCTGGAGGACCAATATCTGAGGGTCAACATGACCGGCTCGGAACGCTATGTCCTGTCGGTCACCGGCAGCCTTTACCACCGCCTCGCCCCCGGCGAGAGCGGGTTTTACAACCTTGTTCTTGCCGGGGACTGGACGCGCTCGGGGATGAACGCGGGCTGCGTCGAAGGGGCCACGATGTCGGGCATTGCGGCGGCCAGCGCGCTTGCGGGCGTCGAACTGCCGAACCTGGGCGCCACGGATCTGGAGGATGATGGCGCGCTGACCGACACCGCAGCCTTCAAGACGCCTTCGGTCACCGGCGCAAGCTGGCCCCTGACAGGCTTCTTCGCGCGGGGAGAGATGACGGGCTGGTTTGTCTTCTACGCCATGCCGCGCCGCGAGGTGGCAAAGCTTTTGCCAAAGGGCGTGGTGCTGGGCCATTCCCCGATGGTCCCGCCGGGCATGCACCCCGTCGGCATGTCCTTTTGCCGCTATCGCGACGTGCGGGGGTCCTTCGTCCCCGGTTTCCTGTCGATGGCCCCCTATAACGAGGCGACCTTCGCCATCCCCGACTGCCGCACGGATGAAGGAGGACCTGCGCCGTTCCTTTATCCCCGCAAGCTTTATGTCGACAATGCCGCAGCGATCATGGCGGGCAAGATCTTCTATGCAATGAACAAATCCCGGGCCTCGATGGACTGGGAAGAGGCGTCCTTTACCGGATCCACTCCCGAAGGCCTGTCCATCGACGCCCAGTTTCAGCAGACCGACGAAATGGTCAGCCTTGCCGGACATCCGGCCATGGGGGCGGTTGCCAAGATGCTGGGCACCGCCTTTGTCACGGAAAGCCGAAGCTTTGGCCTTCTCTACAACGCCTTCGATCTGCAGCTTGACAAGGCCTGGATCGCCCCGGTCCACGGCCGCGTCAAGGTCACGGATCCAAGCCCCGGCGGCTTTGCGGCGGCTGACCGCGACTTTGGTCCGCTTTTGCCCATGTCAACTCAGGTATTGCCAGGTGCCTTCCGGATATGGTGTTCATGGTCCCTGACAAATCCGCTTGATAGCATGCGGATAAGACAAGCCGCCAAAGCGCGGGAATTCCTTGGGGGGAAGTGAAGGTGACAGCTCCGGCAGTGGCAGGGTTTGGCGACAAGGCCGAACGCCGGATTCTGACGATCTGCTTCGTCGATCTCGTCGCATCGACCGAAATGGCCGAACGGCTGGGGCTTGAGGATTACGATGCCACGCTGCAAACCTTTCATGCGCTGACCTCAAAGGTCTTTGCCGCCTTCCGGGGGCGGGTTGTCCAGCATTACGGCGACGGGGTCTTGGCCGCGTTCGGCATTGACGAGGGACCGGAGGATGCAGCCCTGACCGGCCTCGGCTGCGCGCTTGCACTTGTTGAGACGGTGCAGAAAGACCTTCCCGGCTGTGTTGCGCGCGCTGGCTTGCACGCCGGAACTTTCCTGTGCCGGGTAGGGGCTGCCGAAGACGGACGCCCGCAGCTTTCCGGCCTTGACCTCAACATCGCCGCAAGGGTCGAGGCCGAGGCGGTGCCGGGCAAAGTCATGGTGTCCGACCGCTTCGCCAGTTTCATCAGCCGTCTGGCCCAGCTAGACGTAACGGAAACGCGAAACGTCCAGTTCAAGGGCACCTCGTCCGAAACCATTGTGCATGAAATCGGCGGCTTCAACGTCACCCGCCCCGACCATGGTGCCGCGCGGCTTTGGGAACGCGACACGCTGATCTGGGACGTGTTGAACGGCGATCAGCGGCGGATGATGCTGGTGGGGCCAGCCGGGATCGGGAAATCGGCGCTAGCGCAGGCGTTGACCTCGCAGGCCGGGCAAGGCCGCGCGACCGTGCCGCTCAGCGCGCGAAGCAACCTTACCCGCTCGCCCCTCTTGCCGATCAGTGAATGGCTGCGCGGGTTTTTGTCCGGTCAGTCAAGCATCGCGGATCAGCTTACTGAGCGTGGGGTCACCCTGACCCCGAACCTGCATGACGCCCTGGCCGAGATCCTGGACCCGGCGCGGATGTCGATCCCCCATCCGGAACTTTCGCTGCAACTTCGCCGCCAGAACCGGATCGAGGCGGCGGTTGCCCTTCTGTCGAACCGTCTGGCCGACCCACTGTCGCTTATGTTCTTCGATGACTTCCACTGGTGCGATGCCGACACGCGGGAAGTGATCGGGCGGCTGATGAAAGCGGGGCCAGAGGTTGCCGGTCGCGTCATCATCCTGTCGCGCCCGACGCCGGAAGCCATGGATTATGCCAAAGCCGAAGGGATCGAGCCGATCCAGGTGCCCGCCCTGTCACCGGATGCCTCGCGTCAGGTCCTGCGGGCCGAGGTGCAGGACGGCTTTGCCGCTGCGGTCGAGGCGCGGCTGGTTGAAGTTGCGGGCGGCAATCCCCTGTTCCTGCGCGCCCTTGCGCGGGCAGAACGGATCAGCCCCTCAAAAGATGGGGCAGCACTACCTCCGCCAACCATCGAAGCGACGATCCAGCACCTTCTGGAAGAGCTTGGGCCGCTGAAGGAAACCGTGCAGACCGCTGCCGTCATCGGGCGGAACTTCCGGCTGGATCACCTCAAACACCTCACTGAGGACAGCACTGATCTGGAACAGCATGGGGCCGAACTGATCCGGCTTGGCATCCTTGAACCCGAACCGGACGGCTTCGGCTTCCACCATATCCTGATGCGCGATTGCGCCTACAACATGCTGCCCGCACGCCGCCGCCGGCAGCTGCACGGCCAGTTTGCCCGCGTTCTGCAGGATCATCACCCCGCTGACGCGGCAGCCTTCCCCGAACTTGTCGCCGACCACTACCTGCAGGCCGATGCCATGGCCGAAGCGATCGGTCCCTGCATGGCGGCTGGCGTAAAATTCCTCGGCAGTGCCAGTTTCGACTCCGCCTCGACCTATCTGGAACAGGCGCTTGCCGTCCTTTCGGCTATCCCTGACCCTGACAAGGCAGCCAGCGACGCCCTGATCCAGGCGCAGACGCTTTTGGGTGCGACCAAGGTCCAGCGCTTTGGTTTTGCCCACCCCGAGGTCGCCAAAGCCTATGACGAACTGGATGCCAGCGTGACGCGGCTGAACGCAGGCAGCCGGGCGCGGATGTATGCGCTTTATGGCATCTTCGCCAAGACGGTGATCGGCGGCAGGATGCGCGAAAGCGCCGATCTTCTGGCGACAATGCAGCGCGTGGCGGACCCGGCATCGTCCGAAGAGCAGATCCTGTACCTGACCAACAAGACCGCACATCTGATGTATTCGGGGAAACTCGAAGACGCCCTTCTTGCGGCGGCAGAGCTGGAATCGGTTTATGATCCGGCCCAACATGGCCAGCTCTTTTATCTTCTGGGTGCCGACCCCTTGGTCTCGGTCCTGTCGGCCGAATGCCACATCAACATCCTTCTGGGCCGCAAGGACAAGGGCGAGGCGGCTTTGGCTGCAGCACTGGCGCAGATCGACCGGATCGGCGCGCGTCTGCAACTCCCGTGGGTGCATGTCTTTGCCGCCCAAGCCTTCTGCCTGATGGGCGACCGCGCTGCGTTCGAGACGCATCTTGCCGCCGGGCTTGGCTATGCCGAGGCGCAGGGCCATGTGTTCTGGACCGTGATCGGCCAGCTTTGGAAAAGCATGGATGCCATCTGGCAGGGCCATGCCGCCATTGGCGAAGCAGGTCTGGCGCAGCTTATGCCAGTGGCAGAGGCAATTGGTATTCAGCTTGGCTGGCCGATCTATGCCTCGGCCCAAGCCAAGGCGCTTGCCGCCCGTGGAGAGACCGACGCGGCACGAAAGCTTGCACAAGACGCGGTGGCCCGGGCCGAAGCGGAGGGCGAGGGGATCTGGGCGGATTGGGTCCGGCGCACGCGCGACGAATTGATGTCAGGCGCATAAGGCCGTCTGGCTGGAAAAGCCCGATCATGAAAGGGCGGGCCCCGCGCGGATAATGGGGAGCATAACCGCGCGGAGCCCGACTAAGTCATGAAGCCAACTTTCCGGCAAAAGCTGTGCCGGAGAATGCCACCACCAATACACCCCCTGAAATTTACAATCGCATGCGAAGAAATTGCATGCGCAGTCCAAGTCCTGCCTCGTCGTGCAAAGGGGTCTGGCCTTCCCTCTGGCCTGAAGGGCCGCGGCTGTTGCTGCTTTTCCCTTCAGATTGTCTTAACCACATTAGCGTAGGTGTCGGGTTCCAGCTGTGCTCCGCGGCACAGCCTAAGCTTGTTTGATCGCGGCCCAGTCGCTAGACCTTGCGGATGAGCCCGATTTCCATTTGCGGCAGTGACAGTCCCACATGATCGCTGAACCAGTTACTGCAGAGACGTTTTCGCGGTTCCCCGTTTTTGCGGGACTTGCGCTGGAAACCCGCGCCGAGCTGGCCCGCATCGGGTTCCTTAAGCGCTGGACGGGGGGCCAAGTGATCTTTCAGCGTGGCGACCGCGAAGACCGGATGCTTGCCATTGTCTCGGGTCGAATCAAGCTTTCGGTCACCACTCCGCAAGGGCGCGAGTTGGTTCTGACCTCGCTTGGCAAGGGTGAGGTTCTGGGGGAATTGGCGCTGCTGGATGGCGAGCCGCGTTCCACCGACGCAATGGCGACCGAGGCGACCACGGCCGTCATCCTGTCGCGTGACAAGTTCCTGCAGGTGGCCGAAAAGCGCGCCGATCTGCCGCTGGCCATTGCCCGGCACATCTGCGGCCATCTGCGCCGTGCGACCTTCCAGATGGAATCCATCGCGCTTTATGACCTGCAAGGTCGGTTGGTGCGCTATCTGCTGATGGCAGCCCGCCAGAAAGGCGCGCAGGACGGTGGAACCGAAGTGCGCCTTGATCTGGGCCTGAACCAGTCCGACCTTGCCGCTGTCCTTGGGGCAACCCGCTCACGCGTCAACAACGCACTGCAGGACCTATCCGCTGACGGCGCGATCCGTCGGGACGGAAATGCCGTGATCTGCCATCTCCCGAAGCTTCGCGCGCTTTCGGATGATCTGGGCGATGCGGGGCCATAAGGCCGGTCAGGCCTTCTTGCAAAACGTGTCGCGCAGCGCGGTGACGATGGCGGTCACTTCCTCACGCGCCAGGTGATAAATCACGCTCTTCCCCTCGCGCCGGGTCTGGACGATGCCTTCAGCCCGCAGCCGCATCAGCTGTTGCGAGACGCTGACTGGAATGACCCCCAGCGCCTCGGCCAGTTGGGTGACGTTCATATCCCCATCGACCAGAAGGCAAAGGATCTGCAGTCGCCCCTCATGCGACAGCGACTTCAGCAGCGCTACCGCCCGGGCCGCCTGTTCGGCGGTGCCGCCAAACCCTTCAAGAACCGCTGCCATCATCCGCTCCTATTCGAAGGCGCACCCCTTCGTCGCCCCAAGCTTCTTGAACACCGTCGCAGCCGGGCAGAAGCCGGTGAACGAGGACTGGATCAGGTTCGCGCCAATAAAGACGGAAAACCAGATGAACAGGGGCGAAACATAGGCCGTCAGCACGACGCTGAGAAGCACCATCACCCCGGCAAAACGCAGAACAGCACGATCAATTGACATTTCAGGACCTCATCCTTTGGTGGTTTGCTTCAGTTTGTCGATCCCCAGCGCTTTCAGCGCGAGGCTTTCGTAGAACGGCTCGGACTGCCCTTTGCGCAGCTTGCGCAGGAAGTACTTCTCGAACCCGACCTTGGCCAGATGCACCCATTTGCCGCTGGACGACCAGTTGACATTGCGCGGCGGGATCTGCGGCTGGGCCACAAAGGCAATGCCCCCGTCGCCAAAATCGGCCAGACAGACCGCGTTCCAGGTGCCGACGCTGTCCGGTTTTTTGCCGCGCACCAAGGCGCCAATGTTGTGGGCGGTGGCTGTGACCATCGATTCGATCATGAAGCCGGTCTTCGGCACACCGCAAGGCACCGGGGTCGGCCCCATTGGCGGGATCGCGACACAGACACCTACCGCGAAGATATTCTTGAACTTCGGGTTCTGCTGGTGCTTGTCGACGATGGTGAACCCGCGCGGGTTCGACAGGCCCTCGATCCCGGCGACGGGCTTGATGCCCCGGAAGGCCGGCAGCATCATCGAAAACGCAAATGGTAGGTCCTTTTCGGGCTTCGCAACCCCGTCCTCGCCCACTTCTTCCACGAACATATGGCCGTCTTCGACCCGTCTCACCCGGGTATTGGTCATCCACTTGATGTGCTTTTCGCGCATCTGGCTTTCCAGCAGCCCCTTTGTGTCGCCCACTCCATCAAGGCCCAGATGGCCGATATAGGGTTCGGGCGTCACAAAGGTCATCGGCACCTTGTCGCGGATCTTGGCCTTGCGCAGCGCGGTTTCCAGAATGAACAGGAACTCGTAGGCCGGGCCAAAGCAACTTGCCCCCTGCGCCGCCCCGATGACCACCGGGCCGGGGTTTGCCAGCAGCTTGTCAAACACCGTCTTCGCCGTCTCGGCATGGTCGATGTGGCAAATCGATTGGGTATAGCCGTTCGGCCCCAAACCGGGGATCTCGTCAAAGGCCAATTCCGGCCCGGTCGCGATCACCAGATAGTCATAGGCCACCGACTGCCCATCAACCAAGGCGATCCGGTTTTCCTCGGGGTGCAGACGTTCGGCCGCAACGGGAATGAACCCGATCCCCTTCTTCGCCATCGTGGGCGCAAGGTCGACCGTGATATCCTCCCGTCCGCGCCAACCTACCGCAATCCACGGGTTCGACGGCACGAAGTGATATTTCGGGTCCTTGGTGACCACTGTCACCTTGTCTTCCGGCCGCAGCTGATCCTTCAGCTCATAGGCCATGATGGCCCCCCCAAGTCCGGCGCCGAGAACTACGACATGTGCCATTTCAGTCTCCTTATGGTGGACGCGAAGTGCCGGTCAGGTCCGCAACACGCGGTAGATGGCCGGGATGACAAGAACGGTCAGCAGGGTCGAACTCAGCAGACCAAAGAGCAGCGAGATCGCGAGACCCTGGAAGATCGGGTCCGCCAGGATCACCACCGCGCCGATCATGGCGGCGATGGCGGTCAGAAGGATCGGCTTGAACCGGATCGCCCCGGCCTCGATCAAAAGGTCCACGGTGATCGGCCCCTGCCCATGGCGGATGAAGTCCACCAGCAGGATCGAGTTCCGCACAATGATCCCGGCCAGTGCAATGAACCCGATCATGCTGGTGGCCGAAAACGGCGCGTTGAACAGCCAATGTCCCAGCATGATGCCAAGGAAGGTCAGCGGGATCGGCGTCAGGATGACCAATGGCAGCTTGAACGAGCCGAACTGCGCCACGACAAGGATGTAGATGCCCAGCAGGGCGATACCGAACGCCGCCCCCATGTCGCGGAAGGTGACATAAGTCACTTCCCACTCGCCGTCCCACAGCAGGGTGACCTTGCTTTCATCCGCAGGCTGGCCATGTAGTGAAATCTTGGGCTTCATCCCCGCAGGCCAGTCCATCGCCTCGATCTGGTCGGATACGGCGAGCATGCCGTAAAGCGGTGCCTCGAAGTCCCCGGCCAGTTCGGCGGTGACCATCTCGGCGTCGCGGCCATTGTGGCGAAAGATCGGGAAACTGGCGGCCTCTTCGCTGACCTTGATCACATCGCCCAACTCCACCACCCCCCGCGCGCCGGGCAGGGCGTTAGCGGGGATCGGTGTGGTCAAGAAACGTTCGTCCATGACCCGGTCGGCCTTGTCGCGTTCCACGACCAAGGGGATCGGCAAACGGCCCTCGCCCCGGTGCGAATAGCCAACCGTCTGCCCGCCGTTCAGCAAAGCAAGCGTGTCGAACACGTCCTGTTCCTGCACGCCGAAGAATTCCAAATCATCGGTGGAGATCGTCGCGCGTAGCCGCCTTGCTTGCATCCCAAAGCTGTCATCCACATCGACAAGGAAGGGCACCGCCTCAAACGCCTCGCGGATCTTCGCCGCCGCCGCCCGACGTGTGGCGGCGTCCGGCCCGTAAACCTCGGCCAACAGGGTCGCGATCACCGGGGGCCCGGGCGGCGGTTCCACGACCTTCAGGCTGGTGCCTGCCGGAACCGGCAATGCAGCCAACCGCTCCCGCAAATCCAGCGCGATGTCATGGCTCGCCCGGTCGCGGTCGCCCTTGCCGGTCAGGTTGATCGCCACCTCGCCCAACTGCGGTTCGCTGCGCAGATAGTAATGCCGCACCAAGCCGTTGAAGTTGAACGGTGCAGGCGTTCCGGCATAGGTCTGGGCGCTGGTCACTTCAGGCAAGCCCATCACCACATCGGCCACATCCCGCGCCACCCGATCCGTGGCCTCGACCGACGACCCTTCGGGCAGGTCGATGACGACCGACAGTTCCGACTTGTTGTCAAAAGGTAGCAGCTTGACCGTCACATCCCGCGTGTAAAGCGCCGCCAGTGAGCCGAACGACAGGGCCGCCGTGACCAGCAGAAAGGTCAGGCTGCGCCGTTTGGTGGCCAGCAAGGGCCGCGCAACCGCTGAATAGGCCTTCTCCAACCATCCGCCGTGGTGTCCACCATGCACATCGTCGCCCGCGTGGTCATGCATATCAGCACGGCCCGCTATCTTGACCATCAGCCAAGGCGTGATGATCACCGCCACGAAGAAGGAAAAGATCATCGCCGCCGAGGCATTGGCCGGAATGGGCGACATATAAGGCCCCATCAAGCCGCTGACGAACAGCATCGGCAACAGCGCTGCCACCACCGTCAAAGTCGCAACGATGGTGGGGTTCCCGACCTCGGCCACCGCATCAATCGCCGCCTGCATCCGCGATTTCTTGCGGTCCAGACCCCAGTGGCGGTCGATATTCTCGATCACGACAATGGCGTCATCGACCAGAATGCCGATGCTGAAGATCAGCGCGAACAGCGACACCCGGTTCAGCGTGTAGCCCATTACCCAGGCGGCAAAGAGCGTCAGCAGGATTGTGACCGGGATGACGATTGCCACTACCGAAGCCTCGCGCCAGCCGATGGCAAAGAAGACCAAAATGATGATCGAAACGGTCGCAAGGCCCAGGTGGAACAGCAGTTCATTGGCCTTCTCATTCGCCGTCTCACCATAGTCGCGGGTCACGGTGATCGTGACGCCATCGGGGATCAGCTTCGGCTTCAACGCCTCGACCCGGGCCAG